>JBHJHA010000011.1:0-190031 GCA_050331235.1 Leptolyngbyaceae cyanobacterium | reverse complement strand
GACCTGTGCATGGGACCTCGGCATCTCCACAGGGGGTGTCAACCATGGGTGTACATGTAAAAAGTTGAGACTGACTGTCATGGTTTCTGAGATTACGAATTTGGGGCTAGTTCGAGTCGTTTTGGGCCACAAATCATCATCTGATTGACCCAGAGGCCGTCGAGTTCGCTCTTGCAGCTATATTTGCGTGAAATCACTATTAATACAACCCTCGCAAATTTTTTTTAGGGTTTGTCAGACTACATTTGAGCAATTAGTTAACAATCCGCCTCGACGGGGATACTTGACTACCCAAATTAGTGGCCAACAACCTGTTGATGACGGCGGCCATAACTCGTTTGAATGACGTTGACCTGATTGCACCTCACGATTTGCGAACTCAGTAAGTCAGTTCAGAGAACCCTTTAGACAGATATTCCTTCAGAAGTCGACATCGCAATCCAGTGACTAGATCACTGATCTCAAGCGCTGATGTTCACATGTCAAAGGACGCTGCAACCACATTGCTTCATGCTCGTTTCCGCAATCTTTCTGAGTTGCTAACCACTTGAGTTGTCATCAAGGTTTAGTGCGTTCCCAATGGCGACAGCTTGCAGCTGGGTAGCGCTGCTCGATCACGATGCAATCTTTTATATTGAGAGGCGTATTTGACTGTGAGTGCGGGTGGGGTGATGGCAAATGCGACTCAGGTATTTGAGCAATCCATTCAGATTGCAACGAGTGCAACGTTGGTAGAGCATTGCATCACCGATCGTGGGCTCATGCATCAGTGGCTAAATCCGGCGCTGCGCTGCGAGCCCTGGGGAGAAACTTGGAATACAGAGCTAGGGGGCAAGAGCCGCTTTGTGGTGCAGGTTCCTCTACTGGAGCCAACGCTAGTGAGCACCGTGGTCGAGCGACGTCCGGGACTGATTGTTTGGGCCTTTAAGGGCTTTTTTGTCGGCCGCGATCGCTGGGAGTGTCAGCCCAATGCTGGCGGCACTCAGTTAGTCAATCGATTTGAGTTTACGATCCATAACCCGTTAGTGGCGTTTGGCTTCAACACCTTTGCGGCCACCTGGACGAAACAAGATATGGAAGCTCAGCTTCAGCGGCTTAAGCAAGTAGCCGAACGTCTGAAGGTGGCCAAGTGATTTTTGGCAACTGCGGCATATAGGCTTACGCGAGCCACCAGAGGCCGGCAAACATCAGTAGCACAGCCGCGATCGCTGCCCACAAAAACCCATTATCTTGGGTATTAATTTGAGTTAAATCTTCTGGCTCAGGGACAGCGACGCTAGATCCGGACTTTGGTTTTGGCGAGTAGTTATGAATAGTGAAATCCTTTTTCTGACTGTTTTCGAGTTCACTCAAGTCCGGGATGGGCGTCAACCAGTCAGCCCGCCGGTTGAGGCGGGGTGCTTGCAAAATTTCTAAGACTCGGCGGCTCTGTTTCCGCACTTCGGTATCGGGGTGCTTACTGAGTTTTTCGCCTAGGGCGGTCGCGTCCTGATGGCGACCAGCAGCTGAGTAAGCATTCATCAGCCATAACTGTATGCTCCCGCCCAATAGCGTGCCCCCACCGGCTAGCTGCTTGCCCTCCTCAAAAGCGGCCACGGCTTCTCGATAGTTGCCCCGCTCAAAAGCGAGTTGCCCGGTGGCAAAGCAAGTCTCTGCTTTCACCGTTGACTCGGATGGCTGTGATGTCATAGCTACAAATCAGGTGGCTTAGTTGTTCTCGTCACATATTAAAAGTGTATAAACATTTGGCAGCCCTTGCTGCCCGGCTTTATCTCAGACCACGATTGCCTCACCAAGTTCCGTTGATTGCTCAACAGCGTGATGCCATGGGACTCAAGTGATACATGTGATTGGGCGACCAAAGTAACTGATCAACTTGTAAAGCTTCATGAATTCCCTAAAGTGCGTTGGTAGGATTAATGAAGAACAGTAAATACAAAGGGTCAGAGCCGCTGCTATGGTTTGGCAACCTCCCTCTTTGAAAGCCTGCTCAGCAGGATCGCTTAATTAACGTGGACGTTTAATTTATGGATATCAAAGCAATCTTACTAGTACTGACCGGCGTGTTTGTCGTTGCCTGTCTCTTCTTTGGCACTCGCAACGGTTTTTATGACACTGACAATTACCACGGTAATGGCTCTGCTCACTAGTGATTAGGGCTGGCAAAGTTCATCTGACTTAGCTGGATACGGCAATCAGTCGGAGCCGCTAGCTCTGAAGGCTCTTTTTGTATCCTGCTCAGCTCAAGCTTTGTACTACTCCTTGTCGGGTCATCAGGTAAAAGTTGGTGAGCGTATTATCGTGTTTTCCCTACGGTGTTGGCCACGCCGATGAAGGGGTTTGTTTACGACTAAGCATCGGCCCCTACCGTGTGCTGTTAGATTGCGGACTCACGGCTTTAGATGCATTACAGGTCGAGTCAGATGGCGCGGCACCCGTAGATTTTGTTTTTTGCACCCATGCTGCTCCTGAGCACGGGCGATCGCTATTGCAGCTACACCACGCTTGGCCAGAGTTGCCCATTTACTGTACGGAAGCTACAGCCGATCTGTTGCCGCTAAATTGGTCAGAGACTCCATTGCCCAACGGGGCAGATTTTTGCCAATGCCTGCCTTGGCGCCATTCTGTAGAGCTGGCCCCTGGTCTGACTGCTAAGCTCTGGCCAGCGGGTCACCTGCCCGGTGCGGCTTGTGTGCTGATGACCTATACAGCCTCAGAGCGAAGCTATCAGGTTTTTTATATAGGTGGCTTCTTTCTTTCCAATTCGCGCCTGGTGGAAGGGCTGCCGTTAAATGAACTGCGCGGCCTCAAGCCAGACGCGCTCATTGTTGAAGGCAGCCAAGGGACAGCTCGATATCCCCATCGCCGCCAACAGGAAAATCGGCTTGCTGATCAAATCAATCAGGCCTTGGCAGCTGGCCATAACATTGTGTTGCCGGTGCCGCTGATGGGCCTAGGGCAAGAGCTATTGATGCTTTTGCGCAGTCACCATCATTTTACCGGGCGAGATATTACCGTTTGGGTCGACGGCTGGATTGCCCAGGCCTGTGACGTTTACCTCAATCTGCTGCCCCATTTACCTAGCAATGTTCAGAATTTTGCGCGTCATCAGCCCTTGTTTTGGGACGATCGCATCCTGCCGCGGATTCAGCGATTACCGGACAAATTGCCCCATGAGCCCGGCCAGCCCACTATCGTGGTTGGCTACCAAGATGCTGACCTGAGTGAGTTGGTGCGCTGGGGAGAGACCCCTTGGCGAATCTTTTTGCCCGATGAATTAGCTAGCCGGGTCATTCATGCTGGTTTAGATGAGGAATTGCACTATCAGCCCACCTTGGAATGGTTGGAGCATCTAGGGCCGGAATTTGATGAGGGTAAAGCGCTGATTGACACCTATTTGCTGTGCAGCCATAGTGATGGCGCTGGCACGACACAGCTAATCCACAATGTACGGCCGCATCATCTCTTGTTTATTAATGGGTCCCCAAATTTTCTGGCGGATTTGGCCAATTTGGAAGACCTGCAGAGCCGCTACAAAGTCCATCTGCCCTCTGCTAATCAGGCGGTTGCTCTGCCTATTGGCGATACCTTTTTACAGCCCGCCGCCCCAGAAACTATCTTTGAAGGAGAAATTGATGATAGTGATGAGGGGATGTTCATTAGCCTGCCACCAGAGCTGAGACAAGATCCCCGTTGGAATCGTATCGCTGATACTGGTGTAGTCCAGATTCGTTGGCAGGGCAATGATCTAGTGGTTCGAGGCTTGAGTCAACAATCCCTGATGCGGCAGTCAAGCTCTTTGGCTACGATGAGTGCTGCGGTGCAGTGCTGCTACAACTGTTGTCATTGGCAGCAACCACGCTGTAACAATGCGGAGTCACCAATGTATGGATTTCCAGTGGCCGCAGAGGGCTATTGTCCGGAGTTTGCGGCTAAGTCACCGGATTCCCAGAGCCGTTATAGCTAGTGGCAGCGTAGGGCGGTTTGCCGTAAGCATGGGGGCAGTCCCTGGCTGAGTTTCTAAGTCTTTATCAAATCGGCGATAAAGACAAAAAGCCTATGCTGGCGATCGCGATGGGGACGCTAGCATAGGCTTTGACGAGAATTCCAATGCCACCGCAGGATTAATCGGGATTAGATTCGCGGTGACGAGGGTCAGGAAGTTGTTCGGTATCGGGGCAGTCTTCAGCCACTGGAAAATCAAATTCTCCACGGGGAACAGTGGCTAATCGCTGCATGATGGAACCGATGCTTTCTAAGCGAATGAGCTCTTCCCAGGAGCAAATTTCATCTTCTTCGTCGGTTTCGTAGCGCACGGTTACGAGGTCACCTTCGATGTCTAAAATAGTGGCGCGCTCGAGCCAGCGCTGCTGATCCCGTAAGAAAATCCAGACTTCTTTACCCTCACAGCAAAGTTGATAAATCTTGCGGTGAAGCATGAAACAGTACTCCTCAATAATGACATTCAAACGGGCTTTAGTTTTAGGACAGATGCCCACGAGCGTGTTGGCGATCGCCTGATTGGGCAAACGTCAAAAGATGATTGGGCAACTTTAGCAGATGGTTGGAGTAACTCAATAAACGACTTCTTTTAGTTTAAATGCCGAGAGCCAAAAACCGGCAAAATCCTTGACATCTTTACGGTTGTTTGAGCTTAGTCAAAAATTGCGTTTACTGGCTAATGTGGCAAGGTGTAAGCATCATGATCCGCCGCAACTAAATGATGGGCCAATGGTCAGTCCATCAAGTTGTAGCCAGTCATGAATTGGCTGATTTTTGAGCGGCGAGAGAGAATCGATGGCTGAGACAATCTATCCTCGCTTTCAGTGGCAAATGGCCCATCTTGTGCCCCCCGATAGCTGGCAACAGCAGGTCACTCAATGGGTTGCTGCGGCAGGCAAGACTGAGAAGTATGCTCCTCTAATCGCCCAATTGCTGTGGAAACGGGGCTGGCGAGAACTATCAGCAATTCGTGGTGGCCTCAATGTCGATGACTATCAACCCACCTCTCCTTTTGCCTTTGGGGCGGAGATGGACCAAGCGATCGCGCGCCTGAGCGCAGCCTATGCCAACACCGAAAAAGTGGCAATTTGGGGAGACTTCGATGCCGATGGCTTGACTGCAACGGCGGTGTTATGGGAGGGGCTAGGACAGTTTTTTTCCCCGACTGAACGTCTCCGTTACTATATTCCCAATCGATTTACAGAATCCCATGGACTGTCGCTGAGTGGCTTGGAAAGCTTGGCGGCGTGGGGATGCAACCTGATTATTACCTGTGACACCGGCAGCACCGCTACGGCTGAACTACTCTATGCCGCAACTATGGGGATGGAGGTGATTGTGACGGATCACCACACGCTAGCTGAGCGTCGTCCCCCCGTGGTCGCGCTCATTAATCCACGCCAGCTCGCAGTTGACCATCCCCTGCGGGAGCTTTCGGGCGTCGCGGTTGCCTACAAACTGATCGAAGCCTTGTATGACCGACTGCCCCAGGTGCCCCAACAATCCCTTGAAACCCTACTAGATTTAGTTGCTATCGGGCTGATCGCCGACTTAGTAGCCCTGCGAGGTGACTGTCGCTACTTAACCCAGAAAGGGCTGCAAACCCTAGAAGCTCAGGCCAAGGCAGGGGTGCGACCGGGGATCACTAAACTGTTGGAGCTGTGTAAGCGTCGCGGCGATCGCCCTTCTGATGTGGCTTTTGGCTTAGGACCCCGAATTAATGCGGTGAGCCGAATCCATGGCGATGCTGGCTTTGGCGTCGAGTTACTCACCAGCCGCGACCGCTCTCGCGCCGAGGCCTTAGCGCTGGAAGCCGAATTAGCCAACACTCGTCGCAAAGCGCTACAGGCCTCGGTTGCCCAGCAAGCCGCAGCCAAGTTGGCTGCCCTTGACCTCAGCACGACGCAGGTGATTTTGCTCAGTGATCCCCAGTGGTCGCCAGGGGTACTGGGATTAGTCGCCAGCCAAATTGCCCAAGAATATGATCGTCCGACCATTTTATTTCAGACTGAAACCACGGCTGTCTCTGGTCAACCGTTGATGGCTCGAGGATCAGCTCGGTCTGTTCACCAAATCGATTTGTATGAGCTGGTCAAGGCCCAGTCCCATTTGTTAACGAGCTTTGGTGGACATCCGTTCGCGGCGGGCATGACCCTGCCAGTGGACAACCTATCATTGCTAGCAGATGGTTTAAATCGAGCTGTGCGATCGCATTTACCCACAGCCGATTTGACCCAAAAACCAGCGTTAGCTGTTGACAGTACAGTGAAAGTCGCGGATTTGGGCCGAGACTTATTTCGGGCCCTGAAAGTATTGGAACCCTATGGCATGGGCAACCCCATTCCTAAATTACGGCTGACTGGAATTGCGATCGCCAACGTTTGGCAAGAGACCCTGACGGATCGCCGCGGGGGCAAACAGCGCTATCACAAACTCAGCTTCGACATCGTCGATCCCCAAACACAGGCGACTTTTCCTGGGCACTGGTGGGGGCATCGGCGCGCCGATCTACCTGAAGGCGTTTACGATATCGTGGTGGAACTAGATGTCAACACCTACAAAAAACGTTACGAGGTTCGCCTGATTGATCTCTGCCCCACTACGGGATCGAGCCCAGCCATCAGTTCCCCCCGTCAGCTTTTAGTTGATCGCCGGGCTGAGGTGACCGGCTCATTCTCCCCTCCCGCGATGCTAGATTGCCCCACTGACTGGTCAGACTTTTCGACCTATCGAGCGGAAAGGGAAATGGTGACTCTGGCCTATCCACCTCCCACACCATTCGCGCCTGAGCAGCAGTGGCAGCAACTACTGGGTATTGCCAAATATCTCGCTCGCTCTGGCCAAAGTCGCCCGACGTCAGTCCTTAAAGACAAGTTAGGACTCAGCGATCGCACGCTACAGGCTGCTTTGGCGGCATTGCAAAAGCTGGGCTGTGGAGTGCAGCAGCGTAACGCACAGATTAGTGTGACCGCCTCGCCGACGGTGTCATCCACAGCTATGTACGATCGCATTGCCCAGAATTTTTTGACAGTGGTACAAGAAGAACGCTTTCGCCAGCAGTATTTCTATGAGGTGCCGGTCAATATTTTGGAACAGACGCTGGGACTCATGGACGACAGCGCCGTAGACTCGTGAACTGAGCTATTGTATCCATCACTCACTTATCCAGCTTGCCTGATGTCTTGGTAAATCGCGATCGCTTGCTCGGCAATAGCCTCCCAGCTGTAGTGTTCCTTGGCGCAACGCTGGGCATTGTCCCCCCGCTGCTGTCGTTCTTCGGCCGACTGTAATGCCATATGCAGTTGCTGGGTCAGCGAGTTAACGCTACAGTTGCAAATCCAACCCGATTCAGTCTGCTGAATCGTTTGCCAAATGTGTACCTGATCAGAGATGACGACGGGTAGCCCCGCCAACATGGCCTCTGCCACAGCAATGCCAAAGTTTTCGTAATAGGACGGCAAGACAAACAAATTGGCGGTTTTGATGAGGGCCGCTTTCAGGTCACCTGCAACAAAGCCAGTGAGGGTGACCTGGGATCGCAGTGTCGAACTCTCGACCCGCTGATAGATTGATCGCTCGTACTCCCGATCCTGGGGATTCGCGCCACAAATCACCAGATGAAAATCCACGTGAGACTGTTGCAGGGTCTCTAGCGCCGGCAATAGCAAATCGATCCCCTTTTTAGGATCAAGTCGGGACATAAAAAGAATGATGGGGCGATCGCGGGGAATGGTGAAGCTATCGTAGATATCGATCGCTTGGGCCGCGGGCGGTGGCGGCATTACCCCCAACGGAAGAACCACACCAGGGGTGTCTGTCCAAAGCGCTCAGAGATCTTGGCTTCCTGCTCGCTCGTGAAATGAATCGCCGCTGCGCCCTCTAGATTTGGACGTTCCAGTATAGCGGCATAGAGGCGCTTGAGCTGCTTCTTTTTACGCAAATCGGCGGGATCAAGCGTTCCTAGGGGACGCATGAGATAGGACACGCGCCGCTGCCGCAGGATAGTTGCAGCGAGGGAACTTACCGGCGAAAATAAAGCGTGGATGTGGACAATGTCGTAGTCCTGGGCATGGTGCCATAGCCAGCGCAGCAGGTCGATTGAAAATTTGTAGCGGCGAAAGGGCGCACAGCGAAAATAGTAAACCTGATAGTTCTCCTCTTTGACTGGCTGCCCCAACGGCACATCTAAGGGTGCTTCGTCCACATCACCATTAGAGTCAGTCGTGAGGATTGTGACCTCGGCTCCGGCTGCTGCTAACGCCTGGGAAAAGCCTCGCACCATCTGACTTGGCCCCCCGTAGACCAAAGAAATGGACGGCACGATCTGTAACACCTTTAAGGGCTGAGTCATGCCACCAGTTCCTGATAAAAGGCCAAAACCTGCTGGGCAAGGGCGCGGTTGGTGTATTGCTCCATCGCTTTGTCATAGCCCCGCTTACTGAGCTCAGTCTGGGTCTCGGGAGACTCCATCAGTGTGCGGATGCAGTTTGCCAATGCGTCAGCCTTGCCTTCTGGAAAGATCAAACCCGCTTCGCCAATGACGTGAGGGATCTCTCCTGAATCGGAGCCAATGACAGGTACCTGGCAGGCCATTGCTTCGATCAGCACGTGGCCGAACTGCTCTTTCCAGCCGACCGAAGTCATTGTCTTGAACTTGTAGGTAGTTTCCGATGGCAAGATCAGCGTCGACATGAGATTGATGTAGCGGGGCACATCGTCGTGGGGCACACTCTCTACCCAGTGCAGGCGATCGCTGATCCCAGCAGCCACAGCTTGCTGTTGCAAGTCTGCTTTCAGGGGACCTCGCCCTAGCAGCAAGCATTTCCAGGGATGGGAATGATCTTGTAACTGCTCGAGCGCTTGCATAAGAGTGAGCAGACCTTTTTCTTCGACAAAGCGACCCACAAAGCCAATCACAAAATCTTCTGGAGCGATCCCGACCGACTCCGCCAATTCCGGCTGAGGTTGGGGGCGAAAGAGGGTTTCATCAACGCCCAACTGGGGCATGACTCGAATCGGGCCGGCGTAGCCGCGATCACGCAGGATATCGGCTCCATCCTGGTTACCCGAAATTATGCCGTGGGTGCCTGCCAGGTTGTACTTTTCCAATAGGGAAATGGGAAACTTCAACTCGTAGGGCAAGTTCCACCAGGTAAAGAAAAGCATTTTGGCATTGAGTCCCAGGAGCCGATTCAGGGTGATCATTTCGGTATAGGCCAGCCCTTTCGAGCCCTGCTCTACTTGGATAACGTGAGGCCGAAAATCCCGTAAAAGTTTGACCAGTTCCAGGCCAAAGGTCAGCATGCCTTGGTTGTTTTGACTCAAGTTAGCGATGGGGATCACGCGAAAGCGGCCATCTTGCCAGGCCTGTCTTTCAACAATGCGGTGTTGTACACCGCCCGGTTTCCACCGTTGGGGAATGACAATGGTGACCTCGAGATCGGGCTCTAGCTGGGCTAAAGTCCGAAATTTTTCGCAGTTCAGATCAACGATGTAGGTATGGCTCGCAACCAAAACTCTCATGGGCTATGTGTCCTTGGTGAGCAGGCAAATCAATATTGAGCAGACAGGGACATGGCGGTATCAGAAGGGGTCGTGTAAACGCGATGGCGTTTGCCGGTTTTGATCAAAGTGCCGACCGCATCCAGGAAGCCCAAACAGTAAAACCCAAACCGAGTGACCACTTTGATCGGAGAGCCGCTTTTGTTGCAGGGAGGATGGCCCAACACATGGCAGTCAAACAGTTTGGCATAGAGGCGCAGACTTTGAACGAAGCTAAGGTTTTTCAGCCCCATCAAAAAGTGATTGTGATAAAAGGTGATTTGGTAGGACAGCGATCGCGTGCTGATATCGTGGCAGCCGCCGGACTCCTCGCCAATATGAATTAAGTTGGCCTCGGGGGAGTACCAAATGATGTAGCCGGTTTGCCGCAGGCGGAGACAAAAGTCTGACTCTTCCCTAACAGCGTTACCTCGAAAGCGTTCGTCAAACCGCAGGCCGTGTTTGGTGAAAATTTCACGGCGAAATGACATGTTGCAGCCCCGGGCGCTAATGACCTGTTGCGGTTGCGTGGTGTGCACCAGATCAATGTGATACCAGGCGATCCCAGGATCCATGGCTTCAGACGGTAAATAATCAATCGAGAGGTTGGGATCATCTGCCAGCTTCATCCGGTCAAAGACACGCCCGGCTACAGCCCCCACTTTTTCTTGCTCAACAAAGACCTTCGCGTGGGATTGGAGGTAGCCGGCGGACAGCTCTACATCATCATCGATGAAGAGAATAATGTCCCCCCGCGATCGCTCAACGCCATAGTTGCGAGCTCCAGGTAAACTTGCCCAGTCCAGCTGGTAATACTGAATTTGATCGCTATCGGCGACCGACTTTAGGTAGGCCTGAGTTTCGGGGTTGTGGTCTTGAGTTTGGTCGACCACAATCACTTCGAAATCAGGATAGTCTTGCTTTAAAGCATCAGCGATCGTGCTGCACAAGACCTCTTCACGCTGATAAGTCGGCACGATAATGCTAATTGAGGGCCACTGCATCATAAAAGGTACGGGCTACTATTCCCGGATCAATAATGTGTGCTCGTGCCTAGTGTTCTCAAATTTCCGCCGTTCTAAACACTTCACCAGTAAATTTTTAGCAAAGCCTCGGCCATCAGTTGACGATCCCAAATGGGATTAAACAACCATGGGACTAGTCTGGAAAAATGACCATGATTAGACGCTGAGGACTGGGCACGAATGGCAATTGTTTTATTCCCCGAGCACGATAAAAAACTTAAAAGGTTCATGAAAGCCTAACCAAAAGACTCATCACTCAGTTCCTCTGGCAAGGTGTCTGGGGCTCGGAGGCGGCTCCTGTATGTCGGTGAAATCCCTATGAATCAATGCTCCCATCAGTGGAGAGTAAAAATATTGCGAGGTATGGGAGGCTTCGAAGCGGCTGCTTGCCCACGACTCTAGGAGTTTACAGAATGTGATGAAAGTGACCAATGAGTCAAACTTCCGTCATGCTAGTTGCAGTATGTACAGGTTTTGATTCTGGTGAATGCCGCCGCTGTGGGAACTGCCCACATAGCCGGCCGATAAAGTCTACTCATTCGATCCAGAAGTTACATCCTCATTCAGCTTTTACAGCTTTTAATTTTTTGAATAACTCGCCACGTGCAAAGTGGCTGATCAATATTTTTCTACCCTGACCCAACTATTGCCACTGATCCCCAGTGCCATTTCATCTCTATGAGCGATATTCGCACATCACTGCCGGCGGCTTCGGTCACAAGCCAAACCGTTGATCCCCAGCTTGCTACGGGCGTCTGCGTTTGTATTCACGGACATTTCTATCAGCCGCCCCGCGAAAATCCCTATCTAGGTGCCATTGAATGTCAGCCAAGTGCAGCTCCGTTCCATGATTGGAATGAGCGCATCCACTATGAGTGCTATCGCCCTAATGCCTACGCCCGCATTTTGAATGAGCGAGGCGAAGTGATAGACATTGTGAATAACTTTGCCCACATCAGCTTTAATATCGGGCCAACGCTGATGAGTTGGTTAGAGCAATATGATCCCGAAACCTATCGCCGGATTTTAGAGGCCGATCGCGAAAGCTGTGAACGACTAGCTGGGCACGGCAATGCGATCGCCCAGGTGTATAACCACATCATTTTGCCGCTGGCCAGCGATCGCGACAAGCGCACTCAAGTTCGTTGGGGTAAAGCTGACTTTAAAGCGCGCTTTGGTCGGGAACCGGAGGGCATCTGGTTAGCGGAAACAGCCGTCGATTACCCGACCCTCGAAGCTTTAGTGGACGAAGGCTTCAAATTTACGATTTTGGCCCCCTCTCAAGTCCAGCGATGTCGGCCGATCCCTACGGCGGATAATCCCTACCCGGACTGGTATGAGGTGGGAGGTGGGCAGGTTGATCCCAATCGCCCCTATCGCTGTTATCTGCCGAGTCGTTGGGCAGATGGCACGCAGCGCTACATCGATATCTTTTTCTATGACGGCCC
This sequence comes from Leptolyngbyaceae cyanobacterium, assembly GCA_050331235.1. Taxonomy (GTDB): domain Bacteria; phylum Cyanobacteriota; class Cyanobacteriia; order Phormidesmidales; family Phormidesmidaceae; genus Halomicronema. The sequence goes on along the minus strand of JBHJHA010000011.1, from coordinate 178,015 downwards.
GATTTCCCGCGACATGGGGTTCAACGATGTTTTGGGCTCATCGCAGCATTTTGCAGGGCGTGTTGGGCAGGCCATTCGGGGGGATCACCGGGCAGCTCAAATTATTGGTGTTGCCACTGACGGAGAAACCTTTGGCCACCATCGGGGGGGGGCGGAGAAGTCTCTGGCCTATGCCGTTACGCGAGAGTTTCCCCGCTGGGGCTGGACGGTGACCAATTTTGCCTATTATCTCCACAGCAATCCGCCGACCTGGGAAGCGGTGCTGAAGCCAGTCACGGCCTGGAGCTGCTCCCACGGAGTTGATCGCTGGCAGGACGACTGTGGCTGTGGTGGGGGTGGCACATGGCATCAGCAGTGGCGGCGTCCCCTCAGAGATGCCCTAGACTGGCTGCGCGATCAACTGGTAGATATTTTTGAGCAGTATGGCAGTCGATATTTCAAGGATCCATGGGCGGCGCGTGATGCTTATGTCGCGGTGATTCGCCAGCGCACTGACAATAGCCGACAGCAGTTATTCAAAGCCCATCAGTCCCACACGCTTTCGACTGCTGAAAAAGTTGAAGCCCTGCGGCTATTGGAAATGCAGCGACATGCACTGTTGATGTATACCAGCTGTGGGTGGTTCTTTGATGAGGTTTCTCGCCCAGAGGGGACGCAGGTCCTGCGGTATGCGGCGCGGGCAATCGAGCTGGCTGGGGAAGTCAGCGGCGTAGAACTAGAGGCTCAGTTTATTCAACAGCTAGAGCCAGGTCTCAGCAACGTGCCTCAATTTGGCAATGCGGCTGGGGTTTATCGACAGCTTGCGATCCCCGCTCAGGTTAGTCTGGAACAGGTCGTGGCTCACTACGCCATCAGCTCGCTGTTCACGCCATATCAGTCACAACAGCGGCTTTACAGTTACACCATTCATCAGTTTGACTATCAGGTGCAGCGCATGGGCCCGCTATCCGTCGCGTTTGGGCGGCTCAAAATCACCTCTGATGTCACCTGCGATCGCTCGGTATTGAGTTTCGTTGTACTGCATCTGGGCGGTTGGGACTTTCACTGCTGTGTGCAAGGATTTCGTCGCCGCCTTGATTATCAACGGGCGAAGGATACTGTTTTGGAGACGTTTGCCAGCGGCAGTGCGGCTCAGGTGATTCTCAAGATGAGTCAGGTTTTCGGAGAGCAGACCTATAATCTGCAAACCTTATTTGCGGAGGAGCGCCATCGAATTATGCGTTTGCTGAGCCAAGACACCCTCCAGCGGCTCGATCAGCTTTATGACCAGGTCTATCGCAATAATTACAGCTTAATCAAAGCGTTTCATCGAGATGGCTTGGCTGTTCCTCAGGAACTTCAGGTGGCGGCGGAAGTGGCCATCCGGCATCGGGCCTGGGAAAGCCTACAACTGCTCGAGCAAGAAACGCTGGACTTGCACCAGGAGCCACTACATTATGAAGCGGTGCACTTGGTGCAGCTAGAGGCGATTGCCCAAGAAGCGCAGCAGTTTCAATGTGACTGCTCCAGTGCTGAGAGCCAGCGCATGTTGGAGGGCCTCATCTGGAGATCGCTGCGACACCTGCTGGATAATCCAACCTTGAAGAACTTTCTGGAGGATGTCGACTGGCTGTGTCGGCTGATTTGCCTAGGCCAAAAATTGGGCGGGATTTCCCTCGTGCGTTCCCAAGAGCTGTATTGGCAGCAGGTATCCGGTTGGCTGACATTTTTGCGGCAGCAACCTCCCACTCAAGCGACGGCTATGCTGAAACCTCTGCTCAAGCTGGCCCAATACTTGGCGATTGATCCCCAGGCAGTGCTCGCCCCGGAGCCGGCCCTACAGAAATTGCTGAGTCCCGCTACATAACCTGCGATCGCTCGATAAAACTGATGTTGGGAATGGCGGGATCATTGACGAAACCGATGCCGCCAAATCCCCAATGGTTCAAAGTGTCTTTGAATTGGTAGGCCGTTACCGACTCGATGGAAAAGCGATCGCGCATGTCTGGGGCGTGGACGCTGAGGTAAGACAGTGCTTCGTGGTCTGCCTGAAATATGAGCAAATAGGTTTGCTGACTGTCAGGCCCGTCAGGTCTGGCTGCCAAGTGTCGCCCGTCTTGCCGCGAACGCAGGATGTAGTAAATCTGAGAGTACATACTTGTTGTATATATTGATGTAGTACGCCTGGGACCCTTGCCCTAGCCTTAAACCTTTGCCTCGCAATCAACCACGCTTCAAGTGTGAGCTAGGCCGATTGTTGCAACCGGGCTTGGCGAGCCAGCAGATAAGAGTTATAGAGATTTTGAAAAACAATATAAAACATAGGTCCCAGAGCAATCTCTGGGGTGAGAAACGTCAGGCAAATCCAAATACTAAATAGCGTATTTTTTTGCCCTAGCGATTGCCCCATCTCCTGCCCCCAGTCGTAGCCGCCGAGCCAGCGCCCCAGACCAAAGTTGATGGCGCATAGGAGCAAAGAGAGCGCTGCAATTTCAACAATAATGCTGAGTGACGAGCTAGATTCCGCTTCAATAAAGTAAGTTGCTTTGGCAGTGGCTAAATAAATGGCTCCCATCCAAAAGTAAAAGCCGACGCCCTTGAGCACCAGCAACTGTTTGACCAAGCCAGGAGAGACTTTCTGCAGGGCTTGGGTCACGAGCAAGGGCAGCATGACCACTATTAGGGTGTTGGCCAGCCCAGAGACGTTGAATCCAGCTTGTTCCCCAGGGCTTAAGAGGGGCAAGATAAGCGGTAGTGCCACCGCCGAAAAGCTATTGGTCACTACAACGGAAGACATAACATACTCCACTCGACCTTCCAGGTAACGGGTCATGACGGGAGCTGCGGCAGCGGTAGGAGCCATGGCAATCATAAAAGCCGCCAGGGCTAAATCGGTGCTAAACCAATTGCCGACCCAGGCTGTGATGCCCGCGATCGCCATCATCATGGCAATGATGGTACCCAGTCGTGGATTCAGGGCTGATTTGGCATCAATTTGTAAGTCCAGCAGTGAGCAAAACAGAATCAGCATGATGAAGTAGCGAATCAAAAAGGCATAGTGATGACCCTGGGGCAAGACAATGCCAAACGCGATCGCGCCAAATAAACACAACGATTTCTGCATGCCAATTAGTCCTTGAACCTCATTGTGGAATCCGGAATCCAGAGCGTCGAGATGACCATGGAAAATGATGACCTTGCGAAATTAGGGGCGTTATTTCCGGATATGAGTCACACAGCTAAAGAATCATATAAACAAAATATAGTGCGACGGTGCCTGCGATTCGTTTGCGGTGGACGACACCGCTCGTCATTCAATGCATGCTCAGACTGCAATGGCGATGTTGGCGACAACCTAGTTGCAGAACACTTTTTGGGGAGAAGGGGCGCGACTACTATTGAGGTCTATCGGGCATCCTCTAAACTGTTAAGGCACCTCAGGGAGACTGGCGCGGGTGAAACTCACGTTGATTATCGCAGGGCTGATTGTTCTAAGTCTGACTGCATTGGAAATCGCACTGCGAGCTTTCTTTGGGTTTGGTCGTCCTCCCCTGTATGTTGCTGATCCCCAGGTGGGTTACCGACTGGCTCCCAACCAGCGCACCAAGCGCTTTGGCAATCGCTTAGAAATCAATCAGTACTCCATGCGGGGAGATGTAATCGCGCCCCAACCTGCCGCTGATACCTTGCGGATTCTGCTTTTGGGAGACTCCATCGCCAATGGCGGTTGGTGGACCGACCAGTCTGAGATTGTGTCTGCTCGTCTGCAGAAACGTTTGACGGTGGCGATACCAGATACTTATCAGCAAGTCGAAGTACTTAATGCGTCGGCCAATTCTTGGGGACCGCGGAATGAGCTGGCCTACCTGGCAAAATTTGGCACGTTTGATGCTCAGATGGTGGTACTCCTGCTCAATACCGACGACCTTTTTGCCACGGCTCCCACTTCATTACAGGTCGGTCGCGATCGCGCCTATCCCAAGAAGTATCCCCCCTTGGCTATAGTCGAGTTATTGAGCCGACTACTCAAGTCGCCCCCCATTCCTGAACTAGAAGCTGTGCATCAGGAGGGGGGCGATCGTGTCGGCGTAAACCTAGAAGCCATTCGCCAGCTCCATCAGATTACGCAAACAGCCAATTGCCAACTAGTCATCGCCATGACGCCCCTCCTGCGGGAAGTGGTGCCGCCCGGTTCCCGAGATTACGAAATCACCGCCCGGGAGCGCGTCACGCAATTTATGAAAACCGAGCAAATTACCTACGTCGATTTCCTGGCTGACTTTCAAAATACCGGCGATGCCGAAGCTTTATACCGCGATCACATTCACCTCAGTGCCCAAGGCTATGCACTGATTACACAAACCCTGAGTGCCGCCGTGCTACAGGCGTTGCAAGCCCAGCCAGGGGCCGCCGCCCAATTGCCCGACAGCTTGTTAGAAGATCCCTGGTAGCAATAGGCTGACTTATCACAGACTTCGCTAAGGCACATCTGTGATGAATCTTGCTCTGACTCGCTGGGCGACTAACTCGCTGAACGCTGCTGCTTGATGGCCTCAATGATTTGGCTATTGGCCTTGGGAAAAGGGTACTGCTCCAATTCATCTACCTCTACCCAGCGAATCTCGTCGCACTCAATTGGCTGAGGATCGCCCCCCACATGGCGACAGTGAAAAACATTGAGTGTCACCTTGAAGTGGGTATAGGTGTGGTCAATTGTGATCAGGCGATCGCCGACCGCTACCTCAATGGCCAGTTCTTCTTGCAATTCACGGCGGATGCAGTCTTCCACGGTCTCATCGGGTTCGATCTTGCCACCGGGAAACTCCCACAGGCCGCCGAGTAGCCCCTGCTGGGGTCGCCGGTCAATCAAAATTTGGCCCTGCTCATTCCACACAACAGCGACACCAATCAGCTTATGGGGCAGCGGGACTCGGGCTTCGGTCATGGGAATCTCCAACTGAACGTTTTGATTGTACGCTTTGCACGGCGATCGCCAAGGGCAAACCAAGCACGCGGGCCGATGTCGTGTACACACCGTTGCCCCGAGATCCATTAGAGCCTGGTTAAAATCGCGGGGATTGTCTACCGGCAGCAGCGCGCTTGATAAAGACCAAAGCTGGGGCAAGGCTTTGCGAGGAGGCTGGGGTAATGCCACTAATCGGGCCAATACTCGTTTGACATTGCCATCTAAAATTGGCGTGGCCTGGTTAAATGCCGCACTCAAAATTCCCCCAGCGGTTGTACGACCAATTCCGGGGAGGGCTACCACTGCATCGAAATCCTGCGGGAATTCGCCGTGGTAGGTTGTAACGACAATTTGAGCGGCCCTGTGCAGGTTGCGGGCGCGGGCGTAGTAGCCCAACCCTTCCCATGCTTTGAGCACAGTTTGCTGATCCGCTTGAGCTAATGCTTGAACGGTCGGAAACCGCTGTAACCACCGTTTGTAATAGGGCAAAACGGTTTTGACCTGGGTCTGCTGCAGCATGATTTCAGAGATCCAGATGGCGTAGGGGTCGCGGGTTTTCCGCCAGGGTAGCTGTCGCCCCTGCTGGCCATACCACACCAACAGCGATCGCTGCATAGACATCTGCAAATCGCTCGGCAGAGCTGTCAAAGACTCGGCCGAGCGATCGCGGCAATTTGGTTGCCCATCTACGGATAAAAAGGGTTCAGTCACGGAGGCTAGGTCTGCGCGTTCTCACAGACCATACCCTATTCTGCCTCTTCGCTGGTGGAACCGGCGGAGACAATAGACTCTTCAAAGGCGAGACGCTGCTCTGCCCCCTTCAAAAAGTAACCGCTCATCATGGCGGAAGCGAGGAGGCGGCCTAAATGCTCGCGGCTGGTAGTGACCGAAATGTCAAAATGCTGCGAGGGCAGACCCCCCAATAAGCCAATGATGTTGTGCTCCATCGCCTGCATCACGTCTTGGGAAACAGGACGAGAAAGCTGTGCAACGGTTTCAGGAGACATAGCTTGAACGTACTCTAACAGAGCGTTGCTGCTGCCCTTATTGCCTTCCCAAAAGGCGGGAGTTTGGCCTGACGAGTTGTTCACAATACTTACCTCAATCGGCTAGCGATAGACTAACTGCGTTGACAAAAATCTGCCAATATCTTTCGTAACAGTTGGTATCAATTTAGCAATTAGTGCTAAGCGTACAGGTGGGTAGAACCGTACCCCAACGGGTGCAGGTAACATCCCCTGGGGCTTAACCATGAACCCTGTCCATAGCGTGCCCGCTCCAGCGGTACCGATAACCTGGGCGATGGATTGCCTGAAGATCTAAGATGCGCAGTCAACCTATTACCAAGTGGGGTCGACGTAAAGGTTGATGGTAAGCTCCGATTTGCCCGCCGGCACAGCGCTGATGCAAGCACAAATGGGATCTGCTTGACTGTCGATCTCGACTTCGCAGGCATGACAAGACCCCATCAAGCAACCCGTTGGAATGGTAACACCTGCGCGCTCAGCAACCTGCAGGAGCGGCTCGCCGACTTCAGCATTGACGGTAACGTCATCGGGGACAAACTTAATTGTGACTGTCATCCGGAAACGCGACCTCTCATGAAATTTCTGGGCGGAGAATACAAATACAGACCGCATGGTGTTGGGCCATGGTCAAGTAGTGTCAGAAAGTCTGGGGCAACTAGCAGGGAAGGCACTTAGCTTTCGTTTGAAGAGGAGGCGGTTGCGCCCGGCTGCTTTAACATCTCAACCAATACATGGTGGGCTTCCTTTGCGCTTGACAATGTGTGATCAAAGGGGATTCTCAACGGCTGCTGATTACCATCAACAGTTGCCATCAGATCCATTCCCTCAGAGTCGATGGACTGCATCGTGGCTGAAGTCGCTGACTCTGTCTGGCCGTAAACCTTGGCATACATTAAGACTGCATCAGCATGGTCCTTATTCATATGATTGCAGATGCGATCGCTCACCGCAGTGGTAATGGGTTCTGACATGATAGATCTCGTAAAAGACGTTCACAAATGGACATAATGTCTATTTCGATGATACCGCCTCTGCCTCAGAACGCCGTGCATCCTTGGTCCTCTGGGTACATCTTTCAGAGTCCTGGAGCGCATTTGACCTATCGGGTCATTGGTCCCTGTTGCCGCCTGTATGATCGCGAGCAGCTACCTTGGCCCTGCTGTCGCCTGCAGTGGCGCAGCAAAGAACCCAGCTGGCGTCGTATCGGTCGGCGGTTTGTCCCCGATATGGCAACGCGGCGTTTTCCCTCGTACAATGTGGAAATTTTAGGGCAGGGCGATCGCGGCACCCCCTTTGTGACAACGCTTTATACTGCCCGCCTGCCAGCAGCAGAGCAAAATTGGTGGTACACCAAACGCACCGCTCATCAGTTGCCTCCGCTCAGCGAAAAACTGTAGCCATGCTGGGACCTAGCACTCAACATTTGTAGGTAAAAAGGCGGATAAGTATCATTGAATTCAAAAGACTGTCTGATGACAATTCAGGAGTAACATTTCCGGTATTTAACTTTATGGTTAGAAAATCCATATGTAGAAGATACAGAAGCCCTCAACAGAAACCTCTTGGTGACTATCTACAGCAATAATCAGATGACTTAAAGTGGCGGTTCAGCTATCTTAAGCTATTCAAGCCGGACATCTAGAGCCGAGACGCTGAGTCACTGGTGACACCAAAACTCCCTCTAAACCATGGCCCAATAAACCGATGACGACGACGATCAAACCACAGTCTCCTTTCTCAGCGTTGAAGCAAAAGCTGAAGCAAAATCTCAAGCGTAAACGTTCCCGTCTGGTAGAAATGACAGCCTATTGGGCTGACACTACGAAATCGCTTAAAGATGATCAGATTCGGGTGGTTATTTTTGCCCAGGGACGAACGGGGAGTACCCTACTGGAGAATTTACTATCTTCAACTGGTCATTTTCAGGAACATGGTGAGCTACTCAACACTGAGTTTCAAGAAGAAGTACTCTTTCCGATTCCCTTTGTTCGCGGATTGGCGAAATGTTCCCCTAAGCATTTCATTTTTCACAGTAAGCTGTACCACCTAACGGAGGATCGTCAACGTTCTGTCGATCCCGTTTATTTTTTACAAAGTCTGTGTGCTCAAGGCTGGAAAATTGTTTACCTAAAAAGGGAAAACAAAATTAGCCATGCCCTGTCAAATATTATCGCTAAGCGACGTAGTATTTATCACAAGTATGACAACTCGAAGATTAATCTCGAACTCACTATTGACTGTCAGGAATTGGTGCATTGGGTCGAAAGACGATTTGTTTTGGAAGCAGCTGAAAATCAAGTTCTAGAACATTTTCAAGGTTATGAAACAGTCATCTACGAAGATGACCTGATGGATGGTGACGCTCACCAAAAGACTGTGGATCGACTCTTGGGCTATCTAAGATTGGAGCACCGAGAAGCCCAGTCTAAGACGAAAAAAATCAATACTCTCTCTTTACGAGAACTGATTTCTAATTACGATGAGTTTTTGGACTGTGTGCACCAGCACGGTTGGGAAAAGTATCTGCCAGAAGATGAATAAGCGACTGAGTCATCGCGGGCTGGGGTGACTTTGGCAGTATGAATGGTGAGCGGGGCAGCGATCGCGCATTTTGCGAAACATGTCACAATCGGGCAGGGCTTAGCAAAGGACATTGATCGTGAAATTCGCGTTTATTATTGATCCCATTCACCGGCTTGATCCAGGACACGATACCAGTGTGGCATTGATGGAAGCCGCACAGCAGGGGGGCCATGAAGTGTGGATGACGCAGGCCGACTGGCTTGGGGTGGAAGCGGGGCGGGCCTTTGCGCGCATGCAATCAGTTGCCCTGAAGCCTGTAACCCTCGGCAATAACGTCTGGCTAGCTGAGCCCGATTGGTACAGTTTGGGTGAACTGGTATACCGGCCGTTAGACGAGATGGATGTAGTGATGATGCGCACCGATCCGCCGGTGACGATTCCCTACTTATACACCACGTATATTTTGGACTATGTCGATCCGGCTAAGACGCTGGTGATGAACTCTCCCCAGGGACTTCGAGTGGCGAACGAGAAGATGTATGCGCTTCAGTTTACCCAGGCGATTCCAGAAACCATTGTGAGCCGTGATAAGGCCGTGATTCAAAAGACGGTGGAGCGTTGGGGCCGCGCGGTGCTCAAGCCGCTCGGGGGCAAAGCGGGAGAAGGCATTTTGTTTTTAGAACAGGGCGATCGCAACCTCAACTCCATGATTGAGATCAGCACCCGCCAAGGCATAGAGCCCGTAATGGTTCAAACCTATTTGCCCGCTGCCAAAGAGGGCGATAAACGCGTGATTTTGCTCAATGGTGCTCCCATTGGTGCGGTCAATCGGATTCCTACGGGAAGTGAATTTCGGGGCATTATGGCAGTGGGGGGCCGGGTGGCCCAGGTGGAGATCACCGACCGCGATCGCGACATTGCAGCACAGCTAGCCCCGGCCTTACAGCGCGACGGTTTGATGTTTGTGGGCATCGATATCATTGGTGGCTACCTGACCGAGGTAAATGTGACTAGCCCTACCGGCATCCGAGAAATTGATCGGCTGGAAAATATCAGGCTTGGTGAGCAGGTGGTGGCCTGGGTTCAAACCCAAGTTGAGGCTGGTCTATTGCAACGTTAAGGTTTTGCCGAACTGCCCGCTAATTTTGATTCACAATGGGAATGCTTCGTTACAGACAGATTTTTCAGCTTGAAAGAGGTGAGCGCCTTGAGTCAGTTTTGGATGCCGCAATCTCCATCGTTTAGCCGCCGCCGGTTGATTAAATACGGCTCGCTGGTCGTGGGCACTGGTTTGATTGCTGCCTGTGGTAGTAGTAATGAGCCGACGGCCTCCGAGTCTGATGCCCCCGCACCGACGGCTGATACTGGCACGGGGGATTTGCAGGCGGTAACCTTTGGGACAAATTGGTATGCTCAGGCCGAGCACGGCGGGTTTTATCAGGCGATCGCCAACGGCATCTACGCCGACTATGGTCTAGAGGTCACGATCAAGATGGGCGGCCCCCAAGTCAACGGCACCCAGTTGCTCATGGGAGAGAGCGTTGACTTTTTTATGGGCTACGGCTCCGATGCACTCCAGGCGGTGCAAGAAGGCATTCCCAAGGTGACTGTGGCTTCGATCTTTCAGAAGGATCCACAGATTTTGGTGGCCCATCCCAATCAGGGGATTCAGTCCCTAGAAGATTTGCGGGGTAAGCCCATCTATATTTCCGCAGCGGCAAACGTTACCTACTGGCCGTTCTTGGCGGCGAAGTATGGCTTTACCGAAGATATGAAGCGCCCCTACAACTTTAATCCAGGTCCTTTCTTAGCGGATGAAACTTCGGCACAGCAAGGCTATCTCAGCTCTGAACCCCTCGCCATTGAAAAGGAAGGGGGATTTGAGCCGGTTGTGCTGTTGCTGGCAGACTATGGCTACGATCCTTACTCGACGACGATTGAGACTCGGCGAGCGGTGGTAGATAATGACCCCGACTTAGTGCAGCGATTTGTGGATGCATCAATCAAAGGTTGGTACAGCTATCTAAATGATGACCCGACGCCGGGGAATGAGCTGATTAAACAAGACAATCCAGAGATGTCAGATGACCAAATTGCTTACGGCATCGAGAAAATGAAGGAATACGGCATCGTGGTTTCGGGCGATGCGGAGTCGATGGGCATCGGCAGTATGACGGATGAGCGCTGGCAATCTTTTTACGACAAACTAGTAGAGGCGGAAGTTCTGGAGGCTGAGGTGGACTATAGCCAGGCCTTTACGCTGGACTTTGTAAACAAAGGGCCCGACTACTATCAGTCTTGACCGAGGGGATTTTGTGAGAGGGGATGATTGATGGATACACTGGTGCCGCCTCTCGCGATCGCGCTGCATCAGGTCAGCAAGGTTTATGCCAGTGGCACCGTGGCTTTGCAGACTATTGATTTGGCGGTTGCTCCAGGGGAATTTGTCAGCCTTGTGGGGCCCTCAGGCTGCGGCAAAAGCACGATTCTCAAGCTGATTGCAGGATTGGTGCCTCCCAGTGCTGGCCATATTGAAACGCCGGGAATGGCAGGCGATCGCGATTTGGCATTTGTGTTCCAAGATGCCGCGCTGATGCCGTGGGCCACTGTGGTAGACAATGTGCATTTGCCGCTCAAGCTGAAAGGTCAATCCCTGAGAGGGAGCCGGAGCCGGATCCAATCGGCACTCAATCTGGTGACGTTACAAGGGTTTGAGCATAGCTATCCCCGAGAGCTTTCTGGGGGAATGAAGATGCGAGTTTCCATCGCTCGGGCCCTGGTAATGGAGCCCGATGTCTTGCTGATGGATGAACCCTTCGGCGCGTTAGATGAGATGAGCCGCAGTCGCCTTAACCGCGAACTTTTGCACCTTTGGGAAACCTATCACTGGACGGTAATGTTTGTGACTCACAACATCTACGAAGCGGTTTATCTCTCTAACCGGGTTGTGGTTATGGGCGCCCAGCCGGGGCGAGTTATCGCTGAGGTGGCGATTAACGAACCGCACCCCCGCAGTGATGATTTTCGCACGTCGGCTCGGTTCAACCAGTATTGCCGCGACATTGCCCAGCACCTGGCAGCGGGTGAAGTGGATGCTGCACCGCCCTTATCTCAATCTCAGTAGCGCCTTGGAAAATTCTATGCTTAAAGAACCGCGATCGCCCTTAGTCAAACCGTTGCCGCGCCCTGAGCCGACAGCCCAGGGGCAGTCCCGGACAGGATGGTCAATGTTGTGGCAACCTGAGGTACTGGCACCGCTGCTGGTGGGGGTGTTAGCACTGATCCTATGGGAAGCCCTGGTGCGGCTGCTGGCGATGCCTCCCTATTTGCTACCAGGGCCGATATTAGTGTTCACCACACTCATTGAAGAATGGCCCGATCTGTTCCCTTCACTGCTGGTCACACTACAAATCACGGTTCTGGCGTTCTTGGCGGCGACCGTATCGGGGGTGTTTCTGGCGGTGGTGTTTGCCCAAAGCAAATGGATTGAGCGGAGCTTCTTTCCCTATGCGGTGATTTTGCAAACGACTCCCATCGTGGCGATCGCGCCTCTGATCATCATCTGGTTCAAGAACAATACGTTGGCAGCTCTAGTGGTTTGCGCTTGGATTGTGGCTTTATTTCCCATTGTTTCTAACACGACGCTGGGGCTCAACAGTGCCGATCGCAATTTAAAGCACCTCTTTCATCTCTATGGTGCGTCGCGATGGCAAACTCTGTGTTATCTCCGGCTGCCCAGTGCGATGCCCTACTTTCTCGGGGGGCTGCGGATCAGCGGCGGGCTCGCGTTGATTGGGGCGGTGGTGGCGGAGTTTGTCGCCGGTACTGGGGGCGCGCGGTCGGGTATTGCTTACCAAATTTTGATGTCAAGCTACAAGCTCCAGATTCCTCGCATGTTTGCCGCCTTGGGGATGACCACTGTGCTGGGGGTGATGATTTTCGTCGGACTGACTTGGCTGAGCGATCGCCTGTTACGCCACTGGCATGAAAGCGCCGTACAGCGAGACTATTAGCCCCGCGGCGGTCGGCGGCTAGACGATGGTAAATTGACAATGCTCCTCAGCCCTAGCTGTGGCTAACTTGATTTTTCTTGGGTATTTCCGTCATGGCGCTCGCTCCCTTCGTTATGCCGCCTTCTACGAGTGACTACTGGCTGTGCAATAGCCGCCTGCCCAAAACGCTCCTCGACGACACGGCTAGCCACCTCAGTGTCATTGCGTCGTTGGCTCAAGCACCCTTTTTGGAAGCGCTAGTCCCGGCTGATATTTATCTATCTCAGGGACAAATTGCAGCGATCGCGCCGGTGGGCACAGCTCCCGAGAACGCTCCGCAGGTTGATCTCAACGCCGGTCTCGTGTTTCCCTGCTTTGTCGACATGCACACCCATCTAGATAAAGGTCACATTTGGCCGCGCCAGGGCAACGTGGATGGTACCTTTCAGAGTGCGCTAGCGGCTGTCATGGCCGATCACGCCATGTGGGGTGCGGAAGAGCTACACCAGCGGATGGAGTTTAGCCTGCGGTGTGCCTATGCCCATGGCACCAAAGCCATCCGGACTCATTTTGATGCGTTTGGCGAGATGGCCCAAACCGCGATCCAGGTTTTGCGATCGCTCCAACAATCCTGGGCTGATCGCCTGACGGTGCAGACGGTTTGCCTTGTTTCTCTGGACTACTATTTGACGGATGCAGGGGAATCGCTCGCCCAGTTAGTCGCTGAGAATGAAGCATTTTTAGGGGGGGTAGCCTATCCCAATCCTGATTTAGAGGCACAGCTTGACCGGATGTTTGACCTGGCGGCAAAGTATGACCTTGCCCTCGATATTCATGTCAGCGAGAGTTTGCAGCCAGACGATCACGCCCTCAATCAAGTGGCTGAGGCGAAGCTGCGACATCAGTTTGAAAATCCAGTTGTCTGCGGACACTGCTGTGCTCTATCGATACATGGGGCGGCGGAAATTGCTGAGACCTTAGCCCTGCTCAAGGCGGCTGATATTGGGGTCGTCAGTTTGCCCCTGTGCAATCTCTACCTGCAGGACCGGCAGCCGTCACGCACACCTCGCTACCGTGGCGTTACCATCCTGCACGAACTGCATGCGGCGGGTATCCCCGTGGCGATCGCCAGTGACAACTGTCGCGATCCGTTCTATGCCTATGGCGACTTGGATGGTTTAGAGGTGTTGACCCAGAGCACCCGCATCGGTCATTTAGACCGACCAGTGGGGGATTGGCCCCGGGCGATTACACGCACGCCGGCCGCACTGATGCAGCTCTCCCATGCTGGGGTCATCGGTGTGGGGCAACCTGCTGATTTAGTACTGTTCAAAGCGCGATCGTTTAATGAGCTTTTTTCTCGACCGCAGGGCGATCGCGTCGTTATTCGTCGGGGGCAGGCGATTGAGACGACCCTACCTGACTATGCCGAACTCGATCATCTACAAGGATTCTCGGCGTGACAGTCGAAGTCCGTTCCCGCAGCGTCAGCGATTTGCCCTCACTACCCTACCTCTGCAACCTGCTATCGAGTCCCTCTTAATACTATTTCTGCAAATCACGACTACCCATAGATTCTTCAAAGCCCCTTTTTCAGGGGGCAGCGACAGCGGGGGGGTCTTCAAATCTGTAGCGCTATTATAGAGTGTTAGTATTACCCAGCATCGCAAACTCATTCCCTGGCTCTCCCGGAAACGACCCCAGGTGGATTGTTTAGACTAGAGACACCGACCCGTTATATAAGGATTGCCTATGCCGGCCTATCCAGGAATTAGCCGTGATGCGTTTCGTCATCCCCTTGATGCCCAAGCCGAAGCGGCGCTGCGGGCATTTCCAGGGTTTGATTTGGTCGCTCGCAAATTTGTGGAATTTATGTACGAGCGCCCGCAGTTTGTCTCGCTCATGGGCAATAACGTGCAGGTCGGCCCGCAGCAATATTCCACGCTTTATCACATGTTTCGTGAATGCGTGCAGGCGCTGGATGTACAGCCTGAGCCGACCCTGTTCGTCGCGCAAAATCCGCAGGTCAATGCCTATGCCATTGGTGAAGATCACCCCTGCATCGTGGTACATACGGGGCTGTTGGATTTGCTGAGTGAGGAGGAAATTCGCACGGTAATCGCCCATGAATTAGGTCACGTCAAGTGTGGCCATACAACGCTGACCCAAATGGCGATTTGGGCCATGAACACCGCCACCGTCATCGGCGAGCTGACCTTTGGGATTGGCAATATGATCAGCACTGGTTTGATTTATGCGTTTTACGAATGGCGGCGCATGGCTGAACTGTCGTGCGATCGCGCTGCACTCCTGGCCTCCGATGACTGGCGATTGGTTGGTAGCACCATGATGCGGGTTGCGGGCGGCAGTGGTCGCTTTGCCCATGAGCTCAGCTTCGAGGCCTTTGAGCAGCAGGCGGAAGCGTACAAAAACCTAGATGAAGATGGTCTCAGCCAGGTCTATAAATTTCTGCTTTATAACGGTACTGGACAAGGGCCGATGCTGAGTCATCCGTTTCCGGTAGATCGGCTCAGCTATCTCAAGCAGTGGGCCTATTCGAACGAATATGCCCGCATTAAAGCCGGCCACTACCAGCAGCGATCGCGCACCGATGGCACGGTTGATGTACCCGACCCGGAGCCCGGTCAGAATGTGGAAAGTCTCCGCCGCGAACTCGCCGACCTGCAAAGCGAACTGGATCGGCTACGGCGATCTCAATAAGGCGCTACATCAGTCCTCGGCTTGAGATTGCCGTGGCCCAACTGAGGGCTTGGGGCAAGGCCACTATTCGGGGGAGTTGATGAGTCCAGGATGGTCCTGGGGGCGGGGGGCTGAAACATCCCAAAAGAAGCGGCGATCGCCCTCGGCTATAGGACGGTCGTTAATGCTGGCTTCGCGGCGACGCATGAGCCCCGCATCATCAAATTCCCAGTTTTCGTTGCCGTAGGCGCGATACCACTGGCCAGCATCGTCGTGCCATTCGTACTGAAACCGAACAGCAATACAGTTTTCGCCGAAGGCCCACATTTCCTTCACGAGGCGATAGTCCAGTTCTTTATCCCACTTGCGCCGCAAAAATGACCGAATCGCCTCCCGGCCTTGAAAAATTTCTGCCCGGTTGCGCCAGAAGCTGTCTTCGGTATAAGCCATCGAAACGCGGTCAGGATCGCGGCTGTTCCAGGCATCTTCAGCCATACGAACTTTGGCGATCGCAATGTCGCGATCAAATGGCGGCACTAATTTACGGGACGATGCAGTCATGCTCAAACTCCAAAAATCAGCCTTGTCACTCAACTCTGTTGCTCAGAGAAAATGGCTGCCAGCGGGTTGCTAACAGCCATGAGCCAGATACATACGCTTAGACCAAACAACCTTAAGCTCCTCAGTGCTGTCCGACAGCGCTGTGCCCGTGGCCAATGCTCTACCGTCAGCATCACCCTGAAAGCTGCCACTCCCACCGTTCATGCCAGCGGAGAATCGCCTAAAGCTGTCAAAGGGGGGTGGACATACAGTGGTGGAACAGCCAGCGCCAACGCCGAGGTGCTACCACTTCTTGTAAGGCAGGAACTTACCACACATGATGATTTTGACGCGATCGCCCTTGGGGTCTTCTTCCCGCTCTACATCGATGGAGAAATCAATGGCGCTCATGATGCCGTCGCCAAAGTGCTCATGCACCACCTGCTTCACGGGCACGCCATACACCTGCATGATTTCGTAAAAGCGGTAGATAAAGGGATCGGTAGGAATGATGGGATCTAAAGAGCCTTTGGTGGGGCACTCCATCAAAGCTTCTACGAACGACTTATCGGCCCCGATTGCTTCGATGATTTTAGAGGCTTCGTCTTCCGACGCACTAGCCTGACGATAAATGACGGAGGCAATCCACACCTCATCGCGACCTACCTTGGCTTCTAAGTCAGCAAAGGTCAAGCCAGATTTCTTTTTAGCAGCCAAAAGCTTTTCAGTAATTTCAGGAATGGCCATGGTTAGATCCTCTAATTTACATCAACAAAACTGAGAAAAGTTACACCCGAAATTGGGCATTCGTAGCCAGGACGGACAGCCCGATGACCTAATGGCACCGGATGTCTTTCTCTGGGCGGCGTCTCCAACTTACTTGCCGCTGATGCGGGCCTCTTCAACTGCGCGCGTTTCACGGAACAGATGACTTTCCATTTCCGCCTTGAGATCGTGATAAGCCGGATGCTGATCGAGGGTTTCTCGATTGCGAGGGCGGGGAAATGGGACCTCTAAAATTTCGTCGATGCGGGCTGCCGGTCCTCGCGTCATCATGACGATGCGATCGCTGAGCAATAGCGCCTCCTCAATACTATGGGTAATCATGATGACGGTCTTGCGCTGCTGTTCCCAAATGCGCTCAATCTCATCCTGCAAAAATCCTCGGGTAAGGGCATCCAAAGCGCCAAAGGGCTCATCCATCAGCAAAATTTGGGGGCTAAAGGCCAGCGCTCGGGCAATGCCTACCCGCTGCCGCATGCCGCCAGAAAGCTCATGGGGATGCTTCTTTTCCGCTCCGGTCAAACCGACGAGTTGAATGTGTTCCTTGATGGTGCGGTTTATTTGCTTCGGCGACCACTTGGGGTACACCGTTTCCACCGCAAACCGGATGTTTTCCTCTACCGTCATCCAGGGCATCAGAGCATAGTTTTGAAAAACCATGCCGCGATCGGGTCCAGGACCCGTGATGGGCTGATTGTTGAATAAAATCTCACCCGCCGTAATCTCAGAGAGACCCGCAATCATGTTGAGCAGGGTAGACTTGCCGCAGCCCGACGGACCAATGATTGAAACAAAGGTATTGGGCTCAATATCCAAACTAATGTTCTCAACGGCGACAAAATCTCTACTACGCTTACCTGATAGCTTGCTGAAGAGATCCTTCTTGCCCCGAAAGACCTTGGTCACATGGCGAATCGACAATTGCGCCGTAGACGAATAGGTATCCGTCGGAGTAACTGAATTCACGGGTGCTACACTCACGAGTTTCGACCAAACACAACAAACCGTTCCACCGCCGCAAAGATGCTGTCCAAAATCAGCCCCACGATGCCGATGATAAAGATGGCGACCAAAATATTGGGAATGTAGAGGTTGTTCCACTCATTCCAGATGAAGTAGCCTAATCCGGTACCCAGCAACATTTCTGCTGCTACGATGACTAGCCAAGCAATGCCCATGCTGATGCGCAACCCCGATACGATGTTAGGCAAAGCCGCAGGAATGATGACCTTAAATATGGTGCGTAGCCGAGACGCACCCAAGGTTTGCGCAACATCTAAATAATCTTTATCAACGTTGGCCACGCCAAACGACGTATTGATTAACGTGGGCCAAATGCTAGAGATGAAGATGATAAACACCCCTGTGATCTCAGAATCCCTGAAGATGTAAAGTCCCAAGGGTAACCAAGCCAAGGGGGAAATTGGCTTCAATAGCTGCACGTAGGGGTTGAAACCCTGTCGTGCAATGGACGAAATCCCCATCAAAATGCCCAATGGTACCGCTACGATCGAGGCCAGAAAATAGCCGATCGCGACCCGCCGCAAACTAATCAGCAAGTTCCAACCAATGCCTAAGTCGTTGGGCCCGTTATTGAAAAATGGATGGGTACTCCACCACCAGAGTTCCTTGAGGGTTTCAGACGCCGTTGGCATACCCTTGGCAAATAATTCAGCCCGAGCCCCAATTTCCCAAAACAGCAAGAAGGCAACCAATGAACCGACAAAGAGCAAAAATGCCCGTACGCCTTCGGTAAAGAAAAGCGACTCCTTTTCTCCCCCGTAATAGGGGACCCCTGTATTTGTATCGCTGACAGTCATACTACATATCTCCTAACCGACAGTACTAAACGCCATACTCGTCAATTTGTTGTTGCACATAAGCCTCAGGCGCCGCCGGGTCGAAGGTGTCAAACATTAACTCTTCCGTCCGGTAAATTTCTTCGGGCGGCTCTTGTCCCAATTCCTGGGCCAGCTCTCGAGCCAAATCAGTGAGAAAGACATCCTTGCCGACCGTGTCGTAGCCTTGCTCCGGAATCGCCTTGGGGGCTACCCCGTCACCTTGCAAATCCCAGCGCACTAGCTGACTTGAAATCCAGTTAGCAAAGCTTTGCCATGGGTAGGGGTCAAAGTCAATCCGGTCGGGTACGCTCAGCGTGTTGCCGTTGCCATCATCGAAGTTACCGGTGAGGACGGCTTCGACCACCTCTGTCGGCTGATTGAGAAAGGCGCGCTCGGAGATAGCCTCGGCGATCTCGACTCGGTTGGCCGGATCACTTGCGTACCCAGCGGCCTCAATAATGGACTTGTTTAACGCGCGGAACGTATTGGGGTTGGCGTTAATCCACTCATCGCTGGCCGCAAAGGCACAGCAGGGATGACCGGGCCACAAGTCTTTTGTCAGCATGTGGATAAAGCCAGCACCCTCGTAAACTGCCCGCTGGTTGAATGGGTCCGGCATGAGATAGGCGTCAATATCACCCGCTACTAACTGAGCAATGCTGTCTGGTGGGGGAACGGGACGGATCTGCACATCGACATCGGGATCGATGCCGCCAGTGGCTAAGTAATACCGCAGTAGCAGATTGTGCATTGAATAAGGGAAAGGCACGCCCATCGTAAAGCCTTTAAAGTCAGCGGGACCGTTGATTTGCCCTTTGTATTTCTCGGCGACGGTAATGGCTTGGCCGTTGATGTTTTCAATGCTGGCCAGCTTGACTCCAAAGGCTCCAGAACCTAAGCCGAGGGTCATGGCAATGGGCATGGGGGCCAGCATGTGGTAAGCGTCCAGCTCACCGGCGATCGCTGAATCACGGACTGCGCCCCAACTGGGCATCTTCACCACTTGTGCATTGAAGCCGTACTTTTCATAGAACCCCAGGGGCTCAGACATAATGATGGGCGTAGCGCAGGTGATGGGGATAAAGCCAATCTGCAGGTCCGTTTTTTCCAACCCGTCCGTAGATACGGGTTCGGCATCATCTTCGGTGGCGGCGGGTTCTTCGCCCCCGGTGCCGCAGCCGGCCAAGGTCACAAGTGCTGCACCTACAGCCATATTGCGCAAAAACTCTCGACGGCCGGTGGCACTATTTCGAACCGTGTCTGAGAAGAATAGACCGGCTTGCGGACCAAAGGCGGCGGCAAAAGCATTGTCTAGTCCACCGGCCTGCTCGCATAGTGCCAAAATGAGCTTTTCCCGCTTCGGATTACCGCGGCCCACTCGCTTAAGAAAAAGCGCCTGCCTCAGCTCGTAAGCATTGACAGAATCAGCAGCACGGAGCTGATTCTCTTTGAACAGGCCCATCTTGACGAAGTCATCTACCATCTCAACGGGATCCTGGGGCATCGTTTGCATAAACTCCCAGTGGGCCATGTTGGAATGCTGTCCACCGCAAACATTACAAAGTGCCTGTAAGTTTGACAGTTTCCCAAATCCATTTTGGGATGTTTTCCATGCCTGAAAAGTGTCTGCTGCCGAAGTCAAAACCATAGGGATATCCCGCTAAAACTAACTACTCGGAACTGGAGAAAAATAATTCCATCGCGATCGCGGTTGGTAATTAGTTAAGCAATATAACAGGTGTTTTCAATAAGTTATAGGACCATTTTTAGAAGTAAATTGGATTTTCTTTAGGACTTGATTATTAGATTGAAAAACATTTGTCGATTCGTTGCTTCTGATACAGAAAAATAATTTTCCGAGGGCGTTAAGCTGTTGTCTGTTTACAGTGGACGCTACTATTTCGCCAAGCCTGTGGCGAAACGCCATGGAATTTCCGAAACTGCCGCGTGAAATAGCTGGCGTCTGTATATCCTGACAGCTCAGCGACGAGCTTTACCGAGTCCGAAGTTGTTTGTAATAGCTGGCGAGCTCGAAACATGCGTCGTTCGGTAATCCAACGTTTAATGGTTAGGCCAGTTTCTGCTTGCACCAAGTTTGTTAAATAGGCGGGTGAGTAGCCGATCGCGTTGGCGACATCACTTAAATTAATCGGCTCACAGTAATGCTGCTCAATAAACTCGAAGACCTTCGCTAATTTGGCACAGTCCGGAAAAATGCTGCTGCAACTCGTTGCGGCAGTAGCCCGAGCGGTAGGATGGGCAGGGATTGGAGCCGCTTTTGAGGGCCGCTTGAGGGCGCTATGGATTTCCGCATGGCGCTGGAGTCGGGTGGTAATGGCTGACAAAAACTGATCTACTGTACAAGGCTTAGTGAGATAATCATCCGCTCCTAATTCCATGCCGCGACGCAGATCCGTCATCGTTACTTTTGCCGTCAAAAAAATGAGCGGAATGACGGCAGTTTCTCGAGATTGTCGGAGAGTAGACAAGACTGAATACCCATCTATGTCAGGCATCATGATGTCGCAAACCACCAAATCAGGCTGATATTGTTGGGCCAATCGAATGCCGTCAATTCCATTGCTGGCACCATGGGCCTGAAATCCCTCAAACTGTAGGCACTTCAAAAAAATATTGCGAGTTTGAAGCTCGTCTTCGATAATTAAAACCGTTTTCATGTCAGTTTAACGAGAGATTCAAACCAAAGTCTCTGAGTATTGAAGTGGCGGAGTGGCACTTTGCAAATACAGATCCGGACTGTTTCAACCGCATGGCTGGCTAGCGAGAGTTTTACAACCTGGGCTCAATCTATGACGCTTAAGAGAGCTAATAGAAGAAATCGAAAAGGTCTGATTGAGGATGCTGACTTACCGATGAGTCGAACATTATTACCTCTTTCTTCTTAAGCTTTAAGATGTTGCTTCGTAGTATCTTTGGTTACATTCTTGCTGGCGAAAAATCCAACGGATTAATGGCGACTAGCTAGTACAATCGCCTAGGAAAAGATGCTAGCCAGTCAGCCCATGTCTAATGTTGATCCGCTATTGAAGTCTGATGCGGCCCTATCGTCACCGACGACTAAGCCGGTTGTACAAGCTCTAGAGCAGCTTCGCCGCCAGCATCGGCTGATTCTCAACGCAGTGGGCGAAGGGGTTTATGGCCTCGATCTTGAGGGCCGTGTGACCTTTGTTAATCCAGCGGCGGCGGCGATGATTGACTGGCCAATAGAAGAGCTAATCGGCAAATCAATGCATGTGGTGTTGCATCATTCCCATAGCGATGGGAGGCACTATCCGCGAGAGGCCTGTCCGATTTATCAGGCATTTCAAGACGGGAGTACCCGGCGGGTCACCGACGAAGTGTTTTGGCGCAAAGATGGCACTAGCTTTCCGGTGGAATACATTAGTACGCCGATGCATGACGAAGAAGGACGGCTGATTGGCGCGGTGGTGACCTTTCGCGATATTACCGAAAGGCGCTGGGCCGAGACGATTTTGCAGCGGACCAATGAGGAACTGGAGATGAAAGTGCAGCAGCGAACGGCCAAGCTGCGGGAAGCCAACCAACACCTGCGAGAGCTCAGCGAACTGCGATCGCGCTTTGTGGCAATGGTTTGCCATGAGTTTCGGAATCCCCTCAATAACATCGCCCTCTCGGTGTCTTCACTGAGCCGCTATGACACGCAACTCAGTGCCCAGGAAAAGGGAGACTACCTATGGGCTATCAATCAAAATGTTGAGCGTATGACCGACATGATTGACGACATCTTGGTCATCGGCAAAATAGAAGCTAAAGTTCTCGAGGTTGCTCCTGAACCGCTGGAGTTGATTGAGTTTTGCCGTCAACTGTTGACTGAGCACGAGTACCATCGCTCCCAGTTGCCGATTGAACTCGTACACCGCAGTCGCCAACTGGCTGTGCACCTCGATGTCCGCCTGCTGCGCTCAATTCTCAGCAATCTACTGTCTAACGCGATGCGCTACACCGCTGTCGCGAAGCCAATTCGCCTCAAGCTAGCAAAGCGTCAGCGGGTTGTGATTATTCAGGTGCAAGACGAGGGTGTTGGCATTCCCCTTGCTGATCGGCGGCATCTGTTTGAGCCATTTCATCGAGGGCGCAACGTCAGCAACATCCCTGGCACTGGGCTGGGGCTGGCGATCGTCAAGCAGTTTGTTGACTTGCAGCACGGCACTATTGAGGTGGTCAGTAAGGTCGGTCACGGTAGTACCTTTACGGTGCGTTTGCCTACCGAGCCAGCTCAACCGCTGAGCTAGCGTTCGCTTGGAGGAAGGGACTATGGGCAGGGTGCGGGTGGCGGAAGCTCGCTGGTGGTCCATGACAGAATGAAGATGGGCGTCATCCATAGCCGTCAAGGTTGCTGGCTGAAGGTCTGAGAGTGAGTCCTTTGTTGACCAATGCATGGCGAGGATCGATACCATCCTCATCATGCAGCCGCACTGATGCACCCACAAGACTTTTGCCCTTGACTAGATCATCCCCGGCTGTCGTTAGAGATAAGGGGGCAAGAGTTCCACTGCGTGAGTCCTGGCTAAGGTCGTTTTGGAGTGCCAAACTCTGCTTGACGGCAGTCATCTGACTGCGATCAAGTCGTTGGGGAAAGAGCAGTGGACATGTTGAAAAGTCCAGATCCGCTGCGGGCGGATGCTCGAGTCACTAGCGGGCATCCCACTCAGCAGCGGCAGCGGCAATGGCTTCATCGACAGACTTTTGGCCGAGCATGGCGGCCTGCAAATTGGTGTAAATCGCCTTTTGCAGAGTCTTGACATCTTCCATTGCGGGAATTAAGACTTCAGCGTCCTGCATTTGCTGTGCACTGACCGACCGGGCGATCGCCACGGGCTCAGCATCGGCGGCGGGTTCCGTAAAATAGCTGTCGTCCAAAGCGGTAGTGGTTGAAGGCAGGACATTGGCGGCCTTCGCAAACTCCAGTTGGTTCTCATCATTGGTGACGTAAAGGGCAAACTTGAGGGCGGCTTCGGGGCTATCGCTGGAGCGAGGAATGACCAAATTCATGACGGCGACGTTTTTCTTATCGGTTGCGCCACTGATTTGGGGGCTGCTAGCGGTCGCAGCCGCAATGTCGGGGGCATTTTTCTCAATGGTGCTGAGAAACTCGGCACCGGAAGCAAGAATGGCTGTTTCACCGGCCTGGTAAAGTTCCACGGCCCGCCGGTGTCCTTGGGTGAGCACTTCGCGGGGCAGCAGCTCCTGTTGATAAAGATCGGTCCAGTATTGAAATACTGCAGTCCCTTCTGGTGTGTTGAAAGCGGCATTGCCGTCAGCATCCACCAAGGGAACCCCCATTTGCACGAAAGACTGGAGTACATCGGCGGCGTCTTCGGGAACGAAGGAGATGAAAAACGCATATTTGCCCGTTGCGTCTTTGATCTGCTGGGCGGCGATCGCGAGCTCTGCATAGGTGGTGGGGGGGTCGGTTATGCCCGCCGCCTCAAACAGTTCTGTGTTGTAAAGGGTGACGCGGGTGGTGAGATACCACGGCAGGCCAAAGCTATCGCCATCTAGGGAGTTAGCTTGCCAAATCTTGTCGAGATAGAGGGATTTATCTCCGTCAGAAATGCGATCGTTCAAGGGCAACCAAGCCTTTTTACTGGCCAGCTGCGAGGCAAAATCAGGGTTGAGGTTAACCACATCGGGGGCGGTCCCGGCGGACACCGCCGTCAAAATCTTGCTCTGCATGTCGCCCCAGGGCACATCGATCCACCGGACGGTGATGTCCGGGTTCTCAGCCTCAAAGTCAGCGATTAGCTCATTAAAGTAGTCCGTGAAGTCGGGCTGCAACTGCATTGTCCAAAACTCGACCTCTTGGGTGCCCCCATCGCCGGTATTGGACGTGGTCGACGGACTGCCACAGCTAATGAGCCAGCTCATCAATAAGCCCAGCAGCAAAAACAAACCAAATCGAGACCAAAAGCGAGGAAGGGTGGACATAGCGAGGGGGGGTAGAAAGGGACTAAAGAGCCAGCACTGTCGCTGGATCGATAAAGATTGAGCTGAAAAGTGCCCAGGGCATCCTAAAAGCCTAAAGCAAAACTTGCACTTTGCTGGCACAGGCGATCGCTCTCTCTTGGGCTTGCTCAACGGAATCTCCCAGGGCCAGAGCGACCCCCATGCGGCGCTGGGGATGGCAGCGGGGTTTCCCAAACAGTCGGACCTTGCTGGTTGGCACGGTGAGCGCCTCGGCGATGCCGCTGTAGCGAGGCTGATCGCTAGTGCCAGGGGCCAAAATCACCGCCGAGGCCCCCGGCTGCCAAAGCTGAATCTTGCCAATGGGTAAGCCCATAATGGCCCGTATATGTAGCTCAAACTCCGACATGTTTTGGCTCACCATGGTCACCATGCCGGTGTCGTGGGGGCGGGGGCTGACCTCGCTGAAATACACAGTCTGTGGCTGATCGGGGGGACCAGCGATGAACAGCTCTACCCCAAATAGGCCTCGACCTCCCAGTGCCGCGGTGATGGTGTCGGCCATCTGCTGGCAATCTTTGAGGGTTGCAGGATGGAGGGCGCAGGGCTGCCACGATTCTCGGTAATCTCCTGCTACTTGGCGGTGGCCAATGGGCGGACAAAAGTGGGTGCCGTCATGGGCTTGTACCGTTAGGAGCGTGATCTCTGTGTCAAATTGAATGAAGCCCTCCACGATGACGTGTTTGGTCTTGCCGCGACCGGCCCTATAGGCATAGTCCCAAGCGGCGTCGATTTCCTGGGGCGATCGCACTAAGCTCTGCCCCTTACCGGACGAACTCATGATTGGTTTCACCACGCAGGGCAAGCCGATTGCCGCCACGGCAGCTCGATAGTCTTCTAGTGACCCGGCAAACCGATAGGGAGAGGTGCGGAGGTGGAGTTCTTCTGCTGCTAATCGTCGAATCCCTTCACGGTTCATCGTGAGTTGTGTGGCTTTAGCCGTGGGAATTACAGTCCAGCCTTCTTGCTCAAGGGCGACCAAGGTCTCGGTCGCGATCGCCTCAACCTCCGGCACGATCAGGTCTGGCTGTGTCTGCTCGACGATGTCGCGAAGGCGATCGCCCGCCAGCATGTCAATCACGTGCGATCGGGGGGCAACTTGCATGGCTGGGGCGTGGGCGTAGCGATCAACGGCGACGACCTCGATCCCCAGCCGCATCGCCTCGATTGCCACCTCGCGTCCTAGTTCTCCTGAGCCTAGCAGCAATAGGGTCTTCGCATCAGCCAACAGGGGGGTTCCCCAGACGGTTGGTGTCGATTCGCTCGTCGTTTCAGTCATATTTTCCCTACCCCTTAATGCAAAAGATGGATTTTCTCAGATTTTTCCTATATTAGTTGGTTCACTTTTCGGAATTGTGTGTAACATCTCAGGTGACACATCTTATCTAGCCGTCTTAATAACGAGGTTGAGGACAATAACTAACGATCGTTGACGGAGTCGTCCAAGAGTAATTTTGACGGTCTTTGGGCCAGCGACTTGTTAAGTAAGGGTGCAGTTATTTAACTTGATGGGTCTAAAAATAGATCGAATTAAGTCGATGTGTGATCTACAGGGAAGCGGGCATTTTGCCGGGGCTACGGCAGCGAGTGTGGGTTGGAACGATACGGTTAGTGAAGCAGGATTAAGGTGGACAGACATCCTTTTGGCAATGAAATCGATGTGTGGAGCCACAGCCTAATTTTTAAGGTTTGTTTCCTGTTTATCGCTGTGGAAATTCTGACTTAAATTGTGTACCATACGTCAGCGCAATTTTGTGGATCGCTGTATTCCCGATGGTTGATATGGCGCGTTGCAGAATATTCGTTTTGATGACGAAGGCATAAACGGAGACGGCGGTGAATATCATTCAGTCCCTATTTTCATCTAAGCGCCAGAGTGTGGGTGTTGAGCTTACCCCTGAGCGAGTGAATATCGCCCAAGTGCGTAAACAGGGGCAAAAGCTCAAGCTTGAGACAAGATCGTCGGTAGAATTGCCCGAAGGGGCATTTCAAGAAGGGCAAATTCTTGATTCTCCTGCCGTGGCCGAGGCGATTCAGACTGGATTGACTGACGGTCGAATTAAGGCGAAATATGCGACGACGGCGATTCCTGGACGGGCGATTACGCGGGTGATTCCCGTCCCTTCTGAGCTCGATGAAGATGAGCTCCGGGAAATGGTGCTTAACCAAGAGGCCAGCCTGTATTTGCCCTTTCCCCGAGAAGAAGCTGATGTGGATTATCAAAAGCTGGGCTTTTTTGTGGATGAGGATGGCATCGAAAAGGTCCAAGTTTTATTGGTCGCGGTTCGTAA
Source organism: Leptolyngbyaceae cyanobacterium (assembly GCA_050331235.1). Taxonomy (GTDB): domain Bacteria; phylum Cyanobacteriota; class Cyanobacteriia; order Phormidesmidales; family Phormidesmidaceae; genus Halomicronema. Next base: position 151,366 of record JBHJHA010000011.1, on the reverse strand, counting down.
AGAAATTACCGATACTTACATTGATACCTTTCAGCAGGCGGGTATCAATCTAGCGGTGTTGGAGACCTCAAGCTTTGCCTTAATTCGTACCATTCGGGATCAGTTGCGGCAGTTTACCCCTCAAGAGGCTGCGGCCATTGTTGATATTGGCTTTGAAAGTACTGAAATCTCCATCGTGGTGGATGGCATTCCTCACTTTTCTCGCTCGGTTCCCATTGGGACTTTTCAGATTCAAGGGTCCCTCAGTCGGGCGATGAATCTGCCTCCTTCACGCAATACGGATTTGCTTCGAGGGATGACGGTGCCGACGACGCCGATGGATACGGTGGGGTCGCCCCAGCCGATCACAGGGGGCGGTTCCAATCCTGGGACGGCGGCCATGTTGCGGATTTTGGGTGAGCTGTCGGATGAGCTGCGCCGATCCATTGACTTTTATCTCAATCAAGCAGAAGACATGGAAGTGGCGCAACTGTTACTGGCCGGGCCAGGGGCGGCGATCGGCCAACTAGATGAGTTTTTTGCCCAGCGGTTGAGTTTGCCGGCGAGCCAAATCGATCCGGTAGCGGCGCTGTCGCTAGATGCGGCAGATGATATCGAGGTGGAAGACCGGCCAGGGTTGGCAACAGTGATTGGTTTGGGGCTGAGGGAGGTCTAGTCGATGTACGGTTTAGATGTCAATTTTCTAAAGGATCGCGAAATTCGGCCCGTCGATACCAAGACGACTCGGGCTCCGGCACCGACCGGCAGTCGAACCCCCTTACTGCTGGGTTTACTGGTGGCGATCGCGGCTTTGGGTCTGGTGGGGGGCTACTGGTTTTACTTGCAGACGCAGCTTAACCGGCTGCAGGCCCGAGAGGCGGAACTCGATGCAGAAATTGCCACCCTCAACGAGCAGCTACAGCAAATTGAGACAGTGCGCACGCAAATTGAGCTGGTCAACGCGGAAAACCAGGCATTTGTGAACGTCTTCAACCAGATTCGGCCGTGGTCAGCCTTTTTGAAAGAGCTCCGCGATCGTACTCCAACCCGCATTCAGGTGACCTCGGTTTCGCAAACGGCGGGCACGACCTTGCCCCCAGCGCCCGGCGCGGCCGAAGGCGAAGCGCCACCACCCGCCGGCGGAGTCAGCATTCAAGGGGTGGCCTGCTCGTTTGATGACATCAATGACTTTTTGTTGACCATGCAGCGATCACCACTGCTGGACTCTAGCAGCGTCACCATTGCGACTTCCCAAAAGCGCGACGAGCTACTGGATCCAGAAGTGGATGGAGTTTGTCCCGAGTCCCCTCCCAATCGACCGGAGGTGTTGGTTGATTTCACCATCGATGGCAACTTCTCAGATGTGCCTTCGGCGGACTTACTAGACATTTTGGATCGCCAGGGTGCCGTCGGCCTGGCGACCCGAATTCGTGCCCTTCGAGATTCAGGAGTAATCGAGACGCCATGACCTTTACGGATGACTTTGTTCCAATTGATGACGCTGAGGATCTTGACGGCCCGAGTTATCCGGTTGCCTTTGGGATTGAGCTGACGCCTAAGGTGCAGGGCATTGCTCTGGCAGTTTTGGGCATTGGCGGAGCGGTCTTCCTCTTTACGCGGCTGGTGAGTCCGGTGCAGACGCAACTCTCGGAACTGCAAACCCGCATCGCGGAAAAGGAAAACACGCTGGCGAATCAGGCGGCGAATCTGCAGCAAGTTGAGGAAGTCCAAGCCGAGCTTGATCGCGTCTTGACCCAGCGAGAAGGGATTTACAGCTTGCTAGGTGATCCTACAAGCTTGGATACGCTACTGCTGGATACCAACCAACAGATCGAGAAAAGTAATGCGTCGATCGCCGGTGCGATCGCCGGTAACTTGTCAGAGGCCCAGTCCGCCACGTTGACGTCCGTTGGCCTCAGTCAGCAGCAGGTAAACCGGGTCATTCAACAACTGTCTGAAGATCCTGTTGCCCAGCGTCAGGCCTTTACCTCGGAGCTTTTTAGCTTTGACCCCGTGGGTTTGCCAGAGCCCGTTGGTGAGGAGTACGGGCCAGAACTGGCAGGCAAGCTCGAGAAACAGTTGGTTAATGTCAGCTTCCGTGGACTGTTTAACCAGACTCAAAATATCCTCTACAACCTAGAACGGTTAGAGCCGCTGTTGATTATTCGAGAGTTTAATCAAGATTTTGCGGCTCCCCCGGGGGAGCTGACCGAGGAGGAGCTCAACCAATTAGGCGTTCGTCCCCTATCAACGTCTTTCTTGATGGAAGTTTTGGTGCCGCTGGGCGATCCCCGGGAGCCTCCGATCCCACCGGAGCCAGAACCCCCTGCGGAGGGTGAGGGTGAAGTGCCTGCGGAAGGGGAAGCTGCCCCTGCGGAAGGCGCATAGCGAGTCGGATATGAAACGTCAGTGCTGACGGTCGGGTGAACCGTTATTAACATCCAGAACCTACGTGAGGAGAGAAGGAACCGTGAAACGACTATTAGGATATGGCAGTTGTTTAGCCAGTAGTGTACTGCTAGCCGCCGTGGCGCAGCCTAGCTGGGCCACTTCGACCGTCATCACCAATGTGCAGGTGATTCCCACGGATGGTGGGGCGCAAATCGTTTTGGAAACCGAGGCGGGTGATACGCCCCAGGTGTTTGCGGTCAACCAGGGCAGTACGCTACGGGCAGATATCGTCCGTACGCAATTACAGCTGCCTGAGGGGAGTCAGTTTGTCCAGCAAAATCCGGCCCCGGGCATTGCTGCGATCGCCCTTGCCCCCCTCGATGGCAACAGCGTGCGGTTGACAGTAAACGGCAGCGATCGCATCCCTACGGGCACGGTTGGCACGTCCAATACCGGCGGCATCATTATTGATGTAGCGACAGAGACGGAGGGGGCAGCGCCCCAAGCCAGTACGCCCGTGCCTACGGAGATTGAGACCGTACCGGGGGATGAGCCGCCGCTCATTCCCCCCGAGCAAGTGATTTCTCAGGCTGAGGAGGAGGCCGACGTCGACGTTGAGGTTGAGGTCGAAGCGGTGCCAGATGAGCCTGACCCAGATGTGCTGGTGCCCAATCCTCAAGTGGTGATTGATGGCGTGCCGGTACCGGCCCCCGAAGTGCAACAAGCGCCACCATTTCTTCCTGCGGCGGTGCCCCCCCCGGTGGGCGATATAGCTGTATCAGAGACAATTCCTAACTTTGGCGCGATCGACTTGGGGACGGCGGAGCGAGTTCCCCGGTTGGTGTTGAGAGATGCTCCATCCCGAGAAGTTTTGGGCTTACTCGCTCGGGCCGCCGGGCTCAACTTAGTCTTTATCGATGCTGGTGAAGAGGGCGGTGACGGTGAGAGTGCTGGATCTGGTGAAGGCCCGCCCATTACCCTTGATATCGAGAACGAATCGGTGCAGGATGTCTTCAACAGTGTGCTACGGGTAACTGGGCTCCAAGCTAACCGTGTCGGACGTACTATCTACGTTGGCCCGAGCTTGCCGGTATCGGCACAAAACGTCACCGTGAGAACGCTGCGCCTAAACCAAATTGATGCAACCGTTGCCAGTAACTTTTTGGTCGGTTTAGGGGCTGAGAGCGCCGTTAGCCGAGAGCGGCAGGTAACTTCGGTAAGCGCCGTCGAAGTCTCTGAGGGGGCCCCACCGTTGACTGAGACCCAAACGACCACCGAAGAGCGAATTGAGGTGCAGCGAGCGGATTTCGAAGACAGCAATCCCATCTTTCGTGGCCTGCAGGTCATTGCTGAGGAACGGACAAATTCTATTACCTTAGTGGGCCAGCCGGAACTGATTGAGTTAGCCACCGCCCAGCTCGTTCGCCTTGACCTCAGACGCCGTCAGGTGGCTATCAATGTCAAGGTGATTGATATTGATCTAGACGCGCTGGATGCGTTCGGTACGAGTTTCTCGTTCCAGGCTGGCGACTTTAATGTTGGCGTGCTAGGGGGGGTCGGGGCCATCAACTTCGGTGACCAAACGCCGGGGGGAACGACGGCAGTTCCCAGTGCAGCTCCCTTTGGCAGTGTGCCACTGCTAGGCGGCAGTATTCCGGGTATTTCCGATGATTTTCTATTCCAGCTCTTCGCCACCGTGCAAGAGGGTAGCGGCAAAATCCTGACTGATCCGACCCTGATTGTGCAAGAGGGACAAGTCGCCTCTGTGCAGCTGACCGAAGAGGTTGTTACTGATTTTGAAGTCTCTCAAGAAGTGAGTGATTTGGGCACGGTGTCTCAAACCATTGAGGTTGAAACGGAGCCAGCGGGCTTGATCTTGCAGGTGGATGTCGAGCGTATTGATGACAACGGCTTTGTCACGCTATCGGTAGCACCGTCGATTTCTGCCCCTTCTGGGATCGAGACCTTTAGCTTTACTGGGGTTTCCAACGCCTTTGTGACCTTGCTGGCCGAAAGACAGTTGTCTTCAGGTCAAGTGCGGGTGAGAGATGGGCAAACGCTGGTGCTATCTGGCATCATCCAAGAGACCGATCGCACCTCCGTGGCTAAAGTCCCCATCTTGGGCGATATTCCCCTGTTGGGTTCTCTGTTCCGCAGCACGGTGAATGATACTTCCCGGCAAGAGTTGATTGTACTGTTGACCCCCGAAATTTTGGATGATTCGGATCAGTCGACCTATGGCTATAGCTATACTCCGAGCGAAGAGGTGCAGCAACTCTTAGAGCGCAGCCAAAATCGTTAGGGCGATGGGCAAAAATCAGCGTGGTTTTGTTTGGTTCTGGTGTGATGGCTGGAGCCCTTGTTTGACAGGGGCTTTGGCCATTTTTTTTGGAGTTTTTAGGGGCTGAAACCCTTGGAACTACGTTACCTTTCGTTAAAAAAAGCCCAAAACCACATAAATTAAAGCTTTGAACGATCCATATTTTGAAAGTTGCCCTTAGAATGGGGCTGTGAAATTCCGGGATGTCAGGGGTTTCAGCGATTTGGGCAAGGATGCTCAAGGTTGGCCCCGTTCGGTGGCTAGCGATCGCCCTCTGACTATCCGTATTCCCCCAAGAGGAGACTCACAGACATGAATAAAGGTGAATTGGTTGATAAGGTTGCAGAGAAGTCTGGCGTGACCAAAAAGCAGGCTGACTCTGTATTGACGGCGGCGATCGAAGCCATCATGGAAACTGTGTCCAGCGGTGACAAAGTGACTTTGGTCGGATTTGGGTCGTTTGAGCGTCGGGACCGCAAAGAGCGCGAAGGACGCAACCCTAAAACAGGTGAAACGATGGTGATTCCAGCTACGAAGGTGCCGGCTTTTTCGGCTGGTAAACAGTTCAAAGAAATGGTGAGTAAGTAAACCGCTTCTAATTTCGTTGGTAGATAGTTTATTTAAGAATCGACCAAACCATGGGGGGAACCTTGAGTGGGCTGCTGCGGTGGCTGGCTGTTCCCCTTTTGCTTTGCTTGATTTTTCCGCCAGTATTAGTCCCCTCGGACCGCCGCCCTCGGCGATCGCGGCGATTAACTCAGCTTTGGCAGCGTTGACTCGCTATCCTAACCCTGACTACGCGGCGATGCGCCAACGGCTTGCGAGTCACCATCAGTTGACCTCTGATTGGGTGCTCCCTGGCAATGGGGCTGCAGAACTTTTGACCTGGGCCGGTCGGGACTTAGCGACCCTGACCGCAACCTATCTCTTGACGCCGGCCTTTGGTGACTATGGGCGATCGCTGGCGGCGTTTGGGGCTTCAGTCCAAGCAATTTCCATGCCGCTGGCAGCGGCAGAACGGGGAGCGGTTGACTGGGTTTCGTTATTGACCGCTGGTATACACCATGACCCGGCTCGCTGCGGGTTACTGTTGAATACGCCCCATAACCCCACGGGGCTGACGATACCTCTTGCGGCCCTGATTCAGCTACTGCAACGGTTTGCCTTGGTGGTGGTTGATGAAGCTTTTATGGACTTTTTGCCCCCGGCGGAGCAGTCGAGTCTGATTAGCCAGATCGCCCAGTGGCCTAATTTAGTTGTAGTGCGATCGCTGACCAAGTTTTATAGCTTACCGGGGTTGCGGCTCGGCTATGCCGTTGCCCACCCAGACCGACTCCAGCGCTGGCAGCGGTGGCGCGACCCTTGGCCGGTGAATGCTTTAGCGGCGGCGGCGGCTATCGCCCTAGACGATCAGGATTTTCAGCAGCAAACCTGGCAGTGGCTTGCCCAAGCTCGGCCACAGCTTTTTGCCGGTTTGCAATCAATTCCAGGGCTGTATCCTTTGCCCGGCAGGGCGAACTATCTGCTGGTCCGGTGTGATTTTCCTGGTTCTGAAATTCAGCGCCAGCTCCTCCAGCGCGATCAGATTTTGATTCGCGATTGTCTGAGTTTTCCTGCTTTGGGCGATCGCTACTTTCGCCTGGCAGTCCGGTCGTCGTCAGATAACGCCCGGCTGCTAGCCGCGTTGATGCGGGTTATGACCGATGGTAAGACTCCATAGCAGCGCTTCCGTCGGGTCTGCCACCATCTAGCCGACCCGTTGCCCTGCGGCGTCAATGATAAGCTCACCGTCTTCTTTGGCGTAGGGACCAGCGGGCCACTGATCAAGTAAATCTAGGACCGCTTCGCTGGGGCGACACAGTTGAACTCCCTTAGGCGTACACACAATCGGGCGGTTGACCAAAATTGGATGCTCCAACATGGCCGCTAAGATTGTCTCTTCGCCAACCCCTATTTCCAAAAGACCCAACTCCGCAGCTGGTGATTTGGTTTCACGTAGGGCGGCGCGAGCTGTCAGGTCGGCGGCGGCAAAGAGGCCTAACAGCTGAGGTCGCGTCCACCCGGTTTTGAGATACTCGATCACGACGGGCTCGTACCCAGCCGCTCGTATCACGCCCAGTACGTTGCGTGATGTGCCGCAGTCAGGATTGTGGTGGATAACAATCACGAATTACTCCCTTTTTATGGTTCGGCTTTTGCGTCCAAGAAGACTGTACCCGAAGACTGCCGGGCACCGCCGCTTGCGGCATAGCGAAAAAATACTTGAACAGCCAGCCGAGTCAACGGCCCGACCCCATTATTCCGGTCGGATTCTTGCTGCCGGCACCCGGTCGAGGCGATCGCGTCTCTCTGCTTGATGCAGTGCGCTGATGCTACAGTCGGGATATTTGGTCCGCGACACCATGCCTCCTGTTAATCTGCTCCGCATTCACCACGTGGCTGTCATTTGTTCAGATTATGAGACTTCTCGGGATTTCTATACCCAAATCTTAGGGCTCAAAATTGTGGCCGAAAATTATCGGGCTGGGCGGCAGTCTTACAAACTAGATTTAGCCCTACCCGACGGTTCCCAAATCGAGCTTTTTTCCTTTCCCGCTCCGCCACCCCGGCCCTCCCGACCGGAGGCCCAGGGACTCAGGCATCTAGCCTTTGCAGTGGAGCAGCTTGAGCCGTGGATCAACAAACTTGAGACCGCTAATGTCGCCGTCGAAAAGATTCGAACGGATGAATATACCGGACGGCGGTTTGTCTTTTTCAAAGACCCCGATGACTTACCGATTGAGCTATATGAAGCGAGCTCAGCCCATTAGGGCCCTATTGGTTGTCGTGCTGACTTGCTTCACGACAATTTAGAATTAATGCCTCAGATCTGCGATGGTCAAGGGAATTCACAGCAAAAAGCACCGATGGGCTCAGCAAGCTGCCGAACGGCGGCAGGCGGAAAAGTTAGCCCGGCAACGCGAATGGGGCGCTATCCATCAAAGCCCTCGTCCTTAGTGCGGGGCCCAAAATACGGCCAGCATTCAATATGGTTTGCCAAACGATGACGTTGAGCGACTGGAGCCACCGTATGGGCAGATGATTGTCCTGGGAGGGTGTGACTTGTCTCCGGAGACGCCTCGGTTTCACTGCAACGAGTGCCAGCACGAATGGTAAGGGTTATTCCCATCGTGGCCGCGATCGCTATGGTTGGTCAGGAGATGGTTGGTCAGGAGAAAACTAACATGAGGTCTCCCTCACCGCGAGTCGCGCTGGTTACAGGGTCCACGTCGGGAATTGGTCGGGCGATCGCCCTGCAGTTGGCTGCGGATGGATTTGCGATCGCCTTTCACTCTAAGTCTTCAGTGGCGGTGGGTGAGGCTTTGGCGGCGAGCTGCCCCGACGCTTCTTACACCCAGGCTGATCTTGCTGACACGGCTGCAGCCTCGCAGTTAATTGACGCGGTGCTATCTCACCATGGCCGCTTAGATGTGCTGGTGAATAATGCGGGTATGACTGCGGCGATCGCCCATGCTGACCTACCGGCGGCGCCCCCAGACATTTGGCGTGCTCTGTATGACGTCAATGTGATTGCCCCTTGGGCATTGATTACCCAGGCAGAAGCTAGCCTGCGACAGGCAGCCAGCCCCGACTGCCCCAGCTGCATTTTGAATATTAGTTCCCATGCGGGCCTTCGTCCTAAGGGCGCGTCTATCCCTTATGCGGTGAGCAAAGCTGCCCTCAATCACCTGACTCAACTACTGGCACTGACTTTGGCTCCCCAGATTCGTGTCAATGCCATCGCTCCGGGACTGGTCAACACCCCTATGAGCCAGACGTGGACTGCAGCCCACGATCTGTGGAAAACGCGATCGCCCATGCAGCGCAGCGCCCAGCCCGCAGACATTGCCCACATTGCCGCTATGCTCATTACCAGTTCCTATCTCACCGGGGAAATTGTGCTGGCTGATGGTGGCCTTCACTTAACTTGATTTTCCCGAGTTGGCTGGCTAATCGAAACTGGTGATCCGATGGCAAAAACGACGACCCCCTATTGGAACCCTTTGTCTGCTCAGCACGTTCACCGCTGGACAGCCGTAGAAGGTACGGACGGCATGGTCGAACAGATTTTTCTCGCGGTCGATGCTGTGACAGGTGACTTTACCCGGCTGACTCGGTTTCATGCCGGGGCCGATACGACTGCCTTTGGACCGCAGGTGCATGGCTTTCCGGAAGAGATCTTCATTATTTCCGGTCAGCTATACGATTGCGCGTTTGAACGGTGGCTGCAGCCCGGCAACTATGCCAGCCGCCCACCCGGCGAAGTCCATGGTCCTTTCATCGCCAAGACTGATTGCTTAGTGCTGGACTGCTCGTTTCCCAGTCAGGCTCAAGCGGTCGCAAGCCTTAGATAGCTCAGTCGATTGAGTCGTTGGGCGAATACTGACGTTTCGTTACAATCCTTTCGCCGTTGATCGCGGCGCATTTGGGTGACGCAGCGTCAACCTGAGATGGCACTGACATCTGTTGGCAAATACAGCCCCCGCTCTGATGAGCTGGGATTGACCTGCTATCGGCAGAATTCGACGCAGTTTCTGGATCCTAGTGTGAATATTGCTCTCCTGTCCACCCTACTGATCGCTGGGTCGCACCGATCGCAACGAAGCCCAATAGTTGGCGACAACTGATCTGATAGGATTGGGGCCTTGGTAGCAGTGAGCTCTCGTGATGGCCTCCCCCTCACGCCCCTTTCAGAGTCAGATGATGATGCGTGCGGTGCGACTCTGGCGCCGCCTCAAAGTATCGGGTGCGCGTTATGTCCGCTCTTGTCGAGCGCCGGCGCTACTGTGGACCCAAGTGGCGCTTTATCCGGCCTATACTGCCTGGCAAACGACCCGCACAGCTCTGAATAAAGCTCAGGCGGTAGCGACGGTCTGGCGACAGCGCCTGGGCTTTATCCTCCCTATTCCAGAGCGGCGTATGCCCCCAATCTGGCCAGCTGACTGGGCTATCGTTCAGGTCTTGGCTACTGTCATACCTCGGACTACCTTGACCGAGGAAATTTTAGCCCTGGACTCGAGTCAGCGTCACACTTTGGCAGCGGCGACAACGATCCCCATCCCCGTTGTGACCGCTTCACAACTGCCTGGCACTATCCAAATTCAAGGGGTCGCGAGCTGCCTCCAAAGTCGAGCTGTCATCTTGGTCAGCACTACCAATCAGGTACTGGATTGTTTGTCGGCACAGCAACAAGCGGCGATCGCGGCGGCGATCGCCGCTTGCCTGCGGATGTCCCCACCGGGGCAACGGCAAACCCTTGCGTCGCCCTCGACTCAGCCATTACCAGCGGGACCTTCCTGCGTTGGCTGGCCAATGCGGGTATTGGTGGCGGCGATCGCTTGGCTGCAGTCCAGCCTACCGACTGCGGCGCATCGGTTAGAGCGAGCGGAATCTGCATCGACATCCTTGGACCTACTGCCAACACTGGAGCCAGGAATCGACTCCCCACCACTGCTGCTGCCCCAGCGAAGCTGGCTGATTGACTATCGCCGGTTCCAATCATGTCGTGCTGCCTGGATCACGGTGCAAACTCGGTTAAAGTTGTCACGACAATCGCCCCCGCGTTTCCTGCGAGGCATAACGCCGCGATCATTGCTCCCCGCGGCATCTGGCCCCGGCCTCAGCGAACACTGTCGGCCGCCGCGATCGTGGCTGTCGCCATTGCAGACCTATTTTTCCGCCCGGACCTTGCTCATTCGTCAGTGGTTGTTTGACCCGGCAATGTTGTCTGTGTTGCCGCAGACTGATTACCCTGAGGGCGTTCCAGCAGATGGCAATACACCCCCCTTACTCTGGGCGGGGTTGGCTGCTGACTTCAATGAGCCGGTCACGACGCTACCCCAGGCACAGAGCAATCGTGCTTTACGCTCTGATGGGACGGGAATCGCAGTCAAAGCCGCTGCGGAGGACTGGATCAATGTTGAAGTCTTGGCGGAAAAATACCTGGATCCGCCGCTGATGTGGTTGCTGCGCGGCATTGACTGGCTGCTAGTCCGGGTGGAGTGGGTCTGGCAGTGGTTGTGGCAACGCTTCCCGCGACGGCTTTAGCCGACTGCGTAGCGATCGCCATGCAATTTTTTGATTTAGAGGGCTAAGCATCATGCCAACAACTATCGAGTTGGCTCACCTAGAGCTTTCTACTTTCCTCGGGGTTGAGCTATACCCGGCTGATTTCATGCGCTAGACCTGTGTAATCAGCCCTTTTATGATAAGGACACGGCGGGGCTGAATGGGGGCAGCCTAGGACCGCACTGCCACGGCAGGATGATCTTGAAACCCATTGCCCCGGTCAGATCAGCATCGATGCCATGACGCTTCCCAACTGGTTGATCAACCTTTAAGGCAAGCCGCAGCCTTGTGACTGCTCATATTGTGGATACCTTTGTCCGGTGATCGTTTGAAAGTACGCTACAGTTTATTCGCGTATGGCAGGCGACCCCTGACGGCTGGCAGGTAATTGCGGCCCCTGCTACTGCTGTGACGAAGCCCGACTAATCCATGAGACGATTTCACATCGCGATCGCGACCCAAGATTTGGCGGCCACTATTGAAGACTACACTCAACGCCTGGGCATGGAACCTACGGTCGTTGTACCAGCGGCCTATGCGCTGTGGCGTACCGACACGTTGAACTTTTCGGTGCGGCAAGATTTGGCATGTCAACCCGGCAACCTGCGTCATCTAGGATGGGAAGATGACACGGCTGAGCAGATGACCGCAGACACTGACTGCAACGGGATTGTCTGGGAGCTCTTTACAGCACCACAGCAAGCTGTAGAAATTGACGAAATTTGGCCCGAGGGCCAACCCCATTGAGGTTTCTCGATTGTGAAAGCTCGTACGATTTAACGTGTCGAAATTAACAGTGGGACCATCGAAAAATTGATATTTATAACTCCATAGTTTAGTTGCTGCCAACGACTCAGCTGCAGGGAAAAGGTTGACTCTTTCACGCGCTGCTTTGCTTGCTGATCCATGTTGAGGGTTAGTTGCGGAGGCTCCAGTTCTCTATGGAATCGTTCTCAAAGATTCCTAGAGAGAAGCTGTGCTCGCAGCGTCAGCGAGCTGTTTTTTAGGGAAAGCGACTGAGTCGTGACTCTGGTTAATTGTTTCGTAGGGAGCACAAAAAGTATTAAACCGTTTTTGGGTCGCCGTTGATTAAAAGAGCAGGTGAGCAAAAATCCTTGTGTTGACAGCTTTTAAGTTTGCGATGCTGGTGAATCTGTTCGTAAGAGAAATTTGAGTCAGACATATGAGAAAAGATTTTAGGCAGAGTCAAGGAATGACTGCCTCGCCGACCAATTTAGTGGGGATCCTTAACCCTCGCAACCCGCTTTGGATGATGGGCTTGACCGGCCTGTTTTTAATATTTGCCGCCTGGCCCGGGTGGGCCCAAGATGATACCGTCACGGGCGTAGATGCGTTTTTCAAGCCCATCGTTGACGTGATGGCGACTCTCCTATTCTTTAAAGTTGGAGGAGAAAACGGATTTCCCTTTATTGTACTGTGGCTGTTTGTGGCCGCTATTTTTTTCACTATCCGCATGGGTTTTATCAATCTGCGCGGCTTTAAACATGCCGTCGACGTGGTGCGGGGTGAGTTTGATGATCCCAACGACGAAGGCGAGGTTTCCCACTTTCAAGCATTGGCCACGGCGGTGTCGGGCACAGTTGGATTGGGCAATATTGCCGGGGTCGCGGTTGCGATTCAATTGGGGGGGCCGGGGGCAATGTTTTGGCTGACCATGGCCGGTTTTTGCGGCATGGTGACCAAGTTTGTTGAATGCTCCCTCGCGGTAAAGTATCGCCGCATCGCTGCCGATGGCACGGTGCTGGGTGGTCCGATGTATTACCTGACCAAAGGGCTATCGGATAAGGGAATGCGGCCTTTGGGCCAAGGTTTAGCGGTGCTGTTTTGCATTCTCTGCTTAGGCGGCAGTTTAGGCGGCGCCAATATGTTTCAGTCTAATCAGGCCTATGCGGCAATTAGCAGCCTAATTCCGGGCTTGCCGGCTTGGATCTTTGGGGTGATTTTGGCGACGCTAGCCGCCTTTGTCATCATCGGGGGGATTCGCCGCATTGGCGCAGTGGCGGAAAAGCTGGTACCGGCCATGGCGGCGATCTACGTGATTGCCTGCCTGTTTGTGATTGTGGTGAACGTAGGACAGGTACCGGCGGCAGTGGGCACAATTATTAGCCAGGCGTTTGCCCCTACGGCGATCGCTGGCGGCATCGTCGGCGTAATTGTTCAGGGGATTCGCCGCAGTTCCTTTTCCAATGAAGCGGGGGTGGGGTCGGCTGCCATTGCTCACTCGGCCGCTCGCACCAAAGAGCACATTCGTGAGGGGATCGTCGCCTTACTAGAGCCCTTTATTGATACCATTCTGATTTGCAATATGACCGCGATCGCGATCGTCATTACGGGTGTTTATCAAGATAGCGGCGACGGTCTGACGGGGGTTGCTATGACCTCCAGTGCGTTTGAGTCTGTCATTGGTTGGTTTCCAATTGTGCTGAGCTTGGCAGTCTGCTTATTTGCCTTTTCTACCATCATTTCCTGGAGCTACTACGGCATCCAAGCCTGGACCTACCTGTTTGGTGAGCGTAGTTCTATTGTGTTCAAAATCGTTTACGTTTTTTGTACATTTTTAGGAACGCTAACCAGCTTAGGATTGATTATTGACTTCAGCGATTTGATGCTGCTAGGCATGGCGTTTCCTAACCTGCTGGGCTGCTATATCTTGTCAAATGAACTTGCCGATGACCTTAAAGACTATTGGCGGCGACTAACCTCAGGGGAAATGCCAACCCATGAAGAAATGGCCATGGCCAACAGCTCATCTGAGTAGACCCCGCGTCTCGTGCCTCCGTTGTTGCCAATGTTTCAGCACGGCTCTGAGGGACTCGCTGCTGAGTCGTGGGTCTGTGTACAGATAAACTGACGACGTTGACTCGGTGGTAACGACTGATATTCACCGTAGGTATTGCAAAAGCGCCAGAACTTTTTGATGAATGCGTACGGGGATGCATCCTGGGAAATTTCCTCAAGTTCTGGTGCGAGATTCAATATAGAGAGCCAAAACATAATGTGCTCCAGTCAAAAATTTTTGGTCTTTCGATCTGTCTTGATCCTAGGAATTCCGACTTTGAACGACAAACGCTAACGTCGATAGCATCCATGCAAAAGCTACATACCGGTTCAATCGACCCGAGCGGGTATCGAAATTAAGGCTGGCGAAATGGGTAGAAGTCGTGATTTAGTGGTCTTCTACAGGTCTATCTTTGCCCACTTGCGAGAATGTCAACAGAGGCAGCTCGGGGAAATTAGCGGGGTAGCAGTGGAGAGTTGCATCCTGTTCGGGTTGTGGCGATCGCCAACTGTATGCCCGTCGTCTACGCAGGTGAAAAAGTGAGAAGAGAGCACCCCACTGTTCGCAAAGCCATATTGATCTGAGTTTAGAAGTTGGGCATTGGCGGCAATGCCGACTCAGAAAATTCTTGCGCCTGAAAATGCAGGGCAAAAATCAGGTTGCCTAATGCCTCTGATAGCTGCTCATAGCAATGGCTGATCCAGATGATGAGTCAGTCGCGCTGGTCGAAAATACTAAAAAAAAGAACTTGTAAGGTCTGTTTTAGGCAAACTCAAAGATCTTGGCAACAACCCTATAGAGCGTCCCTATTTGCCGAAGAAATGCTGTTCTTTCAACCAGAACTGTAGGCTACAGGCTATTCGCGAATAACCAGCACTGGGCAGTGGGAAAACCGCACAACCTTCTCGGCGACAGAACCCATAAAAAATCTTGATAAACCAGCTTTGCCACTGGAAGGAATAACAATCAAACCAATATCATTTTGCTTAGCATAGTCGATGATTTCTGAGCTAGGGTTGCCAATCTTAATAGTAAATGTCATGTCCCGATAGGGGGCTTCGGGAAAGTGCGATTGATAGGTTTCTTCGACTTTTTTGACCCGAGTGTCGGTGTCAACGGTTTGCCAGATAACCCCTGGTTCAGTTGCCTCAAGCGATGGCAAAACGTTAAGAACGTGAATTTTCTGAGGATCGTCTATGAATTCCAAAGTGTTTTTCAGTGCTTTGATGGCATCATCGGAAAAGTCCATAGGCACTAGTACACTGTCGCTAGAAAATAAAGTCATATTGTGAATCCTCGTCTGATATTAGGAATGCTGCTTTTATCAGGATGAACTAGAGAACCGATTGGAAATTGCTAAACGTTTTTGCGACTGTCGATACCCTACTTTAGACGCAATTCCTCATCTATCCTGTATCAGTTATTAACAAATTGGGGATGGTGCGAGAGCTATCGTTGTTCGTAGTCACTGTGAAGGTGAAACCGAACGCAATTTAGTCAAACTGACTTGGCTTACTCCGGTCGATCGCGGTATTTGTGGGCTGAGATTAACCGGGACGACTCAATGGCCTCATTGGATAAAATTGGTGACGTAGAGTATCTCGGGGAACTGATGCCCGATCAAAGTGCAATTGGTGATTTACCGCTGATTTGGATGTCTGGACGTGTGTGTGGCACCGCCGAGTGGAGGAATGCGCTGCTACATTTGGCGATCAGATTGAGATCAACACGTACGACTGCTCAGTCTCGTCTAACGCGATTGCCAAGCTAGAACGGGCGGCTCGGGGCGGCATGGTTGTCTATGCTGAGCACATGGGACAAGTGAACAAAGACTTTTCCCGTGACATATTCAACTCCTAAGCATGGCAAGCCGTGAGGCCGTTTTCCTCAGCCCCAGTCCATTGGCTAGACTTCACTCCAGTTTTGACTGACAATCTTGACTGTTGAGTTTTGCGGTCAGAGGACAAAGACTGCTAGCGGGGTGGGCGCGATCGCAGTCTTTTATCCTCATCACCAGAGCTAACGTGACTCAAATAGTTCTTGGGTATAAGCTAGAAAAATTCGGGAATGTAGAGCTCATCTGGTAAAGTCCGGCGTTCATAGTCGGTATTAAATACCCGCTTTGGCAGCTGGATCGTCTCGTGGGGCACCTCTGTGTAGGGCACCTGGTTGAGCAAATGCTGAATGCAGTTGAGACGGGCCCGTTTTTTGTCGTTGGCAGGCACCACCCACCAAGGTGCTTCCGAAATGTTAGTCCGTTCAAACATCTCTTCTTTAGCCTTAGTGTAGTCTTCCCACCGTACCCGAGACTGCAAATCCATTGGGCTTAGCTTCCACTGTTTCAATGGGTCATGGATGCGCATCAAGAAGCGGAGTTGCTGCTCATCATCCGCAATGGAGAACCAGTATTTGATCAAGATGATGCCAGAGCGCACCAACATCCGCTCGAACTCCACCACATCACGGAAGAAAGCTTCGACCTGATCGGGGGTCGCAAACCCCATGACCCGCTCGACACCGGCCCGGTTATACCAAGAGCGATCAAAGAGAACGATTTCTCCGCCGGAGGGCAGATGGGGCACATAGCGTTGAAAATACCATTGGGTTTGTTCCCGTTCTGTGGGTTTAGGTAAGGCTACAACCCGACAAACCCGAGGGTTCAACCGCTGGGTAATGCGTTTAATCACGCCGCCTTTACCGGCGGAGTCTCGCCCCTCAAAAATGACGGCGACCTTAGCGTTGGTCTCCTGAACCCAGTCGTGCATTTTAATCAGCTCTGACTGCAGTTTGAGCAGATTTAAGAAATAATCTTGTCGCGGCAGCGTGTCTTGGTGTTTGCCTTGATAGATCTTTTTGATTTCTAAGGAGAGCTGGGCATCTTCGAGCTCGAGCTCATAATCTTCGTCGAGGGTGTCTTGGAGTTCAGCCACTAACCAGTCATTTTCCAATTGTGGCTCATTATCAGGGGTCACGATAGGGCTCCTATGGCTGCGCTGAGGAAAACTGCGGCAACTAATTTCCGACCACAAGGGGGATAAGGTTCTCGTTGTTTACCGTAGTGGATTTTGCGCCAGTTGTCCTTAATCTTTTCTTTCCCCTTGCGGTCCCATGACGGTCTCGCGAAGGTTGCCCTGGTTGCCGGGTTCGCTGAAATTGGAGCTGGTTTTATCAGCATTTTTCCGGGAAGGCATAGGGTTTAACCAAACTTGTGGTCAAAGCCTGACTCGAATGCTATCCCTGAATAGAGGTGGCGCTGCTGCTGACACGGCCAATTTTTCATGTCTATGTTCCAGAGCTTTAGGCTCATCACTCGATTGGCATCAGCAACTTGAACCGATGCCCACAGACAAAGTCATCAGCGAGGTCCAGGATGCAGACCATACATTCGCCTGACGCTTCTCCACCAGCGATCGCCAGCATGCTGACCAGGCATGACTGTGACCGACTTATGCCTGATAGATCAGAACTGAATGGAATAAATGCACTAACATGCGGAGCCGTGATCTGTGCTCTGAGTCCAATGATTGCCATGGCGGCCCCAATAGGTCAGCCGCGAGGAACTCGGGTAATCGCCCATTAAGGGGCACTGACCAATGCCGACAGTTCTGATGATATGGGGTTAAGCTCGCCGCCGTCGAGGATTACGTCGTGATCGGGCTGAAATCGCGTTTTCAACCACGGCCCCCAGCCCAAAGAAAATGGCCGAAAAGGTCCAAAAAACTTCCCAAACGGCCCCCTCGATGTAGTTGGCCTGATAGGCAAAAAACATGTCGGCAATGTACAGACAAAAAGCCGCGATCGCGATGAGCTTCCAAGATTGAGAAAATCTGCCGCCCCAAAAGGCTACGAGCAAGGTTGCGGCCACCACAAGCAGCAGACAGTCCCCGGCAATGTAGAGATAGCCCACAAAATCTTCAAACGGCTCTAAAAAAGCATCCAGACTGACAGCCCAGCCGGGGGCCGTGTCAGCGGCTTCCACCGCTGCAGAGTCGGCTGGGACTGTATCAGGAGGGGCTACCGGATCTGTCGGAGCCGGATCTGCCGAAGTTTCGGGGGCAGGCGCTGCCGGATCTGCCGGAGCCGGTTCAGCGGGGGGCGTCTCGGCGGGGGGCGTTTCCTGGGCCCAAGCCGGAGCCTCAAGCCCGATCGCTTCGGTAAATGAGGTCGGGGGGGCGATCGCCACGTCACCGCCACCGCCAAGGCTAGGGAACACGGCTAAAGCAATCCCTAAGACACCGATCACCGCCACCACCCCCCACTGCTTAGCGTCAAGATTTAACCGTCGGGGTAACACCGCGCGAAGCATGCCGTTGGCTAAAAACACATAGGACAACAGGTAGAAAAAGTCGCCCAAAGAAACCGATGGATCTAGCCCAAAAACATTGTTCCAGAGATAATAGAACAGGTTGCCAGCGGCGTATAGTAACAACCCTATCGCGATTGTCAGCCAGACGCTACGACCGCTGACAATTTGCGCACTCTGCCAGTTTCGAAAGCACAAAAGGCTGGAGAACAGAAAAGCCCCCGTTTCGATCACGGTGATGCTGTTGAGATACCAATCTGGCCGTGAGTCGGCCCCCTCTGGCAAATAGCTAAAAAATAAGAAGCAAGAAACGGCAATCAACGCCCAAACAATGCTAATCACAATCAGCATGTTGTTGGACAAAAACGAAGCTGTGGTAGAAGACTGCTTGCTCAATGGAAACGTCTCCTCAGAGCACACGACAAAACAGGACTTTTGCATGGATTGCCGCCAGCCGTTAAATGACTAACGTGAACCCCTCAGTGCAGCCTGTAGGTCTTGTTTTACCTCAATATGGCTAATTTGGTGCAAAAAACCTGCCGCACGCAATAAAGCGACTGATTAGGGACTGCGGGCTGCAGCGGCACGGTGCGAAAAAGCTTCGGAGAGAAATGCTTGAATCTTTTGTGATGAGCTGGATTACTGCCACAGCTTGCCAGGGGGCGAGGTCGATAGCCATGAAGTGAACTGCTGGCGATCGCCAGCAGATAAATCTTCCAGAGCATCCAGAGAGCGTTCGGTAAAGTTGGCATTGCCGAAGGCATCTTTGCCCAATCGATGCAGTTCTTCGAGTAGACGCAGCAAGTGATGCTCTTCCCAAGGAGGAACCTGGGTAGCCAGAGGATCCATCGTGAGGAGATGACTAACGGCTTTTTCCGAGCTCACATGGGGAAAGCGCCACTGCATTAACGCACTGGCAATTTCTTGCTCAAATAAATTGGCTTGTTTGCTGCCGAGGAGGTCTTCAATGTCGATGAACAGCGCTTGCAAAATGAGCAGGCATCCCTGAATCAGAGATTGATCCGCAGGACGATCCGTCTCTTGTCCGGCCTCATTACCCAGGGCCTCGAGGCGGATTTTACCCCAGATGCTAAAGCGCTGAGCTTCTTCCAGTAATACGCAGGCTTTACCTCGGTTGTCAGTCAGGTCGCGCCACAGGGCCATGGCCTCTTCTTCTTGGGCAGCAGCAAACACACTCAGTAGCCGAAACGTTTGCCCCTGATAATACAAAATAGGAATAGGCTGATCCTTACTGGGATGCTGAACGTTCTTAATGTCAACATCCTGTCGCTTGAGAATGAACATGATGCAGCGATTCGTGTCTGGGGTATCAACTCAGAAAACTTCAGGGGCGATCGCCCCTGACAGCTCATTCTGATTAGGCAAACGCAACTCTCAAAGCTGAGAGCAGCAAGGCAACTAACCATACATTAGTGATACCTTACATTAGCCCATCGCAACGTTTCGCCAGCACGAATACTGGAAACTTTGCATCAGCTGCTATTGGCCGATTGCACCAGTTCCTTCGATGGTTGCTGATTTTGCCAGAGGGTAGATAATAGAGTCAGTCTTGTGATGTGAAAACACACTTGACTGGGTGGGGGCCTTTAGCTCAGTGGATAGAGCAACCGCCTTCTAAGCGGTCGGCCACAGGTTCGAATCCTGTAAGGCCCGTTCGACGTTGACTGACCTGGGAGCCTGGTATGGCAATGTTTGCAAGGCTTGTGGTTTGAGCCTTAGAGCAAAACTCAAGCCCTCTGATTGGTGTTAGCAGTCTCAAGGTCGCCCGCATCGGTCTATCTGGGCCAAGTCAGACAGGGCTGGTGTTCCAGGTTGTCGCCGGCAACTGGTTTATGTATCGAGGGCAACCGCCGCTCCAGATCTGGAGGGTAGGAGGATGCAAAGTCCGAGGTGCCAGAAAGGCTCTCATCATAGGCAAGCCGGCGATTGAAACGGGACCCACCAGTTTGCGGCTCGCGATCGCTGTACAGGTAGTTTATTGGGACGGCATGATACGGCAGGGAAATCTAGTTGCAGGAATAGGACTGTAGCAATGTATAGACTTCAGGGGGGGACGGTTGGGCGGCGATCGCCCCCGGCTTCGTCGTTGTTAACGCCCCGACTGCACTGGCATACCGTAGAATCTCTTCAATCTCACTAGTGACCTGCAAGCTCTCCCAACCACGTTGACAAAGCTGCTGCAGAATTCCCGCCAAAAAGGCATCTCCAGCTCCGGTCGTGTCGATGCTGTCCACCGCAAAGGCCGGTAGCGATACGCTGTGGTGTTGCGTGGCGCAGGTGCTGCCATTTTCTCCATCGGTGAGCAGTACCGCCTGCAAATTAGAGAACTGTTGGCAGACTTCAGCGGCAGAGTCGGTATTTAGCAGCCACTGGGCTTCTTCGAGGGAAAGTTTGAGTAAATCAGCAGCGGGCAAAAATGTCCGGATGGTTTCAGCGGCGATCGCGGCGTCGGGCCAAAACACTGGACGCCAGTTCAAGTCAATGACAATTTTTGCTCCGGCCTGTTGGGCTTTAGTCCGTGCTCGATTCATCGCCCTAGCCGTACTGGGGTAGGCCAATCCCAGCGTGCCCATCACCAGATAATCCGCTCCAGTAAAATCGATAGCGTCAATCCATTTGGGGGTGAGCTGGGCGTCGGCAAAGGTAGCTGGATCTGGATCGCTAAAGCCTACAAACTTGCGATCGCCGGTTGCATCCCGTTCCACCAAGACGATCCGAGTTGGGGCCGTGGCGACTCGCTGCATCTGGCACCGAACGCCTTGGCCTTCTACGACTTGAACCAACCAGTCGCCTAGGTGATCTTGACCCAAGCAGCCCACCATACGGGTGGGGGTGCCGAGTTTGGCGATCGCGGTAGCGACGTTAGCCGGTGCCCCACCAGGATAATCGGTCCACTTTTTTGAAGTCTGTTGGGGATTTTTACCCACCTCAAAGAGGCGATCAACTAAACATTCTCCTAAGCAAATAATGGCTTCTGTCATCTTTCATTCCTGAAAATTTGTACGCAATCTTGTTAAGGCAGGCGGCTGAAATAGAGTTTTAAGTGCGATCCAAAATGTCTACTCACCGACATCCATTCTGCGATCGGTAGGTCGTCAAACCCTAAAACCGTTGCAGCGATCTACTGGTCAAAAACTTGATGGCGCGTTTGCTTTGTGCTCGTTTTTGATTAGCCGAATCTCTTGCGGATTGAGTTGTAAAGTTAAGCGATCGCCATATTCCATTCCCGAAAAAAGAGGCGCAATAACCTCAATAATTGAAGAATCTTGAAAATGCCCGATTTTAGTTTCTGGGTGCGGATAGTAGACAAGACCCTGAAAGCTTTTGTCATGATGCGCAACGATACAGGGAGAGAAAGAAAACGTCTCTGCTGGATAGTCGGCATGCCATTTGACTAGCTCAAAGGTGAATTTTGGCCTGACTAGCTCACAGGTGTAGGGTGTGATAGAAACATTGATGGTGCCTAAGTAAAACTCTTTAAGATCAAGCCCAAGTTTTTGAAAGTAAGGCAACTGAATTTCCAGGCTACCTTTTTCGTAGGGGCTGTTTTCTGATTTGCCTGAAGCAATCTGATGCCCTGGCTTGACTAAGCCATTTACCGTTATCCAATCTGAATTTATCATTAGCAAAAAAATGAATTTGGCATCAATTGTATATTTTATTTTCTGGGATATTTCGCTGCCAACAAAAAGGTGATTGGCTTTGCTGAAGCGCTAGCAAAGCGTCTGGGTTCAGCGGCTTTCTATATGGATATCAGCCACCTCAGTGATATCTGCGATCGCCATTGGCGAATGTGTATTGGGTTTGTAGAAGGAGGCCTAACGATAGCTGCAATGTCAATCTATGCTGTGGTCCACGGAGCTCATGGATATTAATACAGTCCTAGAAACATCGAGAAACAACGTAGTGCCTCCAAGCGGTAGGGGACAACGCCCATCTGCTCCAAGTCCTTTTGACTCAGGGATGCGTTTGTTGGGTCCTAACAGCCGCGTTGCTTACATGCCGAACTACTATGAAGTAATATAGTAATGAATGTCATGTTGTGAACTGACTAATAAGCCTTTTTATGCCTACAAAGTTAGCCGATAACACCGCTGCCCCTCAAAACAGATCGGAAGAACGCAGCATGTCCAAACTCACTCCAGAGGCATTGGGCTTGATGGCTGACTTCTTTAAGGTGTTGTCAGAAGTGAGTCGGCTGCAAATTGTTTGTGCTCTCAAGATGGGAGCTAAAAACGTGACTGAAATCATTGAGGAAACGGGGTTAGGGCAGGCGAATGTGTCTAAGCACCTCAAAATGTTGACTCAAGCCAAGGTGGTATCTAGAGAACAGCGTGGCGTATGTGTTTACTACAGTATCGCCAACCCCTTTCTGTTTGAGTTGTGCGACCTCGTTTGTGACGCCCTGACTCTGCAGGCTGAGCAACAGAGTCAGCGAGTCCAACAGCTCTCTCAGTTGCGAAAAGTTCCTTAGGTTTCCAGTCAAAGCCCTCACCAATCTGCTGTGAATAGCAACCCACTGGATGCTTTGGCTCACGCTAAGTCAGGGGCATGTCTGGGGCTGGGTGACATGGAACCATGGCGGAAGGAATGCTGAATTCTCGCAGTTGGCTGACATCTATTGTCGCTTGAGGGAGGGGGCCTTGGCGTCCAGCCTTAGCTTTCCTGGGGCCATACGTGAACCTAGGGCTGAATCTACGACAGGCGATAGTTGGTGTTTCGCCCCATAGTTAAGCAGTCATACTTGCATGTCTGGGAAGGGAGCTGAGCCTAGAGATGCGCTTGACAACCGCATGATTGCAAATTAAATTACTATATAGTGATATGATGAATAATGAGATTGTTGAAGCGTTTAAGGGGCGGTTGCGGGTTTGTCTGTCACCCTGCTGCTCTTGGCTTCTATTGAACGAGGTGAAAAGTGATGCTATTCCGGCAATTGTTTGACCAAGAAACCTGGACCTATACCTATTTGATCGCTGATCTCAACACCAAGGAAGCTGCGCTAGTCGATCCAGTGCTTGAGCAGGTGGAGCGAGACTACAAGCTCTTGAATGAGTTGGGATTGACTTTGAAATATTGCTTGGATACCCATGTTCATGCTGACCACATTACGGGTGCCGGTAAGCTGCGAGAGTTGACAGGTTGTGAGGGGATTGTGCCAGAAAATGCTCAAGTTTCCTGCGCTAGCCGTCTGATGCGTCATGGGGACAGCCTCAAGGTTGGCAGTGTTGAGATTCAAGCGATCGCGACTCTGGGGCACACTGACAGCCATCTGGCGTACTGGGTAAACGGTGACAGAGTTCTGACCGGCGACGCTTTATTCATCCGAGGCTGTGGACGGACTGATTTTCAAAGTGGTGATGCCGGCACACTCTATGACTCAGTGACTCAAAACCTGTTTTCCCTGCCAGACAGCACCCTCGTTTATCCGGCCCATGATTATCGAGGACATAGCGTATCCACTATTGCCGAAGAAAAGGCGTGGAATCCTCGCTTTGCGGGGCGGACGCGTGATCAGTTCATTGAGTTTATGGAAAATTTGGACCTGCCAGATCCAAAGAAGATCATGGAAGCAGTTCCGGCTAATGAGCGATGCGGCAGCGTACCTGTGACGAGCTAGATGCCAACAATTCATTCTTAGCAAGTACTTAGATGAGGAGACGAGAATGACCCGTGTGAGTAAAGCAGACCCGAGCCCGTTATCGCCTTGGGTGGGGCAGCAGGAATTGTATGAAATGAGTCCGGTAGATCTGAATAAACGGCTCGATCAGCAATCCGTCAATTTAGTGGATGTGCGTGAGTCCGTTGAGCATGCCGGCAAAAAGATTCCAGGTTCGATACCAATGCCACTGTCAAAATTTGACCCAGACAGTGTTCCTTTTGACGCTGATAAATCGACTGTTTTGTACTGTCGAACTGGCTCTCGCTCTACTCAGGCCGCCCAGAAACTATTCAAGGCGGGAGTCTCAAACGTCACGCATTTAGAAGGCGGATTACTGGCTTGGGAAGCAGCAAACTATCCTACCCAAACCGGCAAGAACGCGCCCATTAGTATATTCCGCCAGGTACAAATTGTTGCGGGTTCATTTGTGGTGATTGGCACTATTTTAGGGGCGCTCATATCGCCTTGGTTCTTGCTGCTTAGCGGCTTTGTCGGTGTTGGCCTGGTCTTTGCTGGGATTACTGATACCTGCGCTTTGGGGATGCTGTTAGCTCAGATGCCCTGGAACCAATAGGTCGATCTGGAAGGACATTCTTGGGAACGTCCTATTTTTTGCGAACCTTAGTGTCTTTTTCGAAATGGCAGTTGGGTGATGCAAATCATGCCCTTGGTCATGCCACGAATGCCGCGATCGCCACGTTTAACCCTAATTGGGAAATGTCAGCCTATGTTAATCACCGTTGTTGGGTATTTGCTGGCTGTTTGTATTGGAATCAGTCTCGGACTTATTGGCGGTGGCGGTTCGATCCTGGCTGCACCCGTGCTGATTTACATCATGGCAGTACCTGCCAAATCAGCGTTCGCCATGACGCTGGTAATCGTTGGGGTAGCCAGTTTGATTGGAGCCATTCCCCACTGGCGGCAGGGTAATGTCAATTTCGGTATTGTTGCGATGTTTGCCCCGGCTGCCATGGTTGGTGCCTATCTGGGAGCAAGGCTCGCATCGTTCCCGTTTGTTACCCCAACGATTCAGCTTGTCACCTTTGGCATCATGATGCTGGTCGCCTCGGTCATGATGATTCGCAAAGGCTCCGGAAAATCTGAAGCCCTTTCAGAGAAGGTTGAGCCTCATGATCAGCACGCCATCGTGCCAAAATGGTTGGCTATTCCAGTAGAAGGCTTAGTTGTAGGGGTACTCACCGGATTTATTGGCATTGGTGGTGGCTTTCTCGTTATTCCGGCGCTGGTGTTGTTGGGCAAAACCCCAATGAAAGAGGCTGTGGGAACATCACTGATTATTCTCACCCTCAAATCTGTGACCGGATTTGCTGGATATTTTGGTCACGTGCCGATTGATTGGGGCTTACTGCTTCCCTTTGCCGCCGCCGCTTGTTTAGGAATTTTGGTGGGATCTTATTTGAATCGATTTGTTAGTGCCAAGCAGCTTGAGAAAGGGTTTGGCTATTTTGTGCTGGCAGTCGCAATCTTTGTGTTGATTCAGCGGTGAAGTTGCTCTCTCGGTCCTGAGTTGCTGGCTGGCCTTACACTACCTGCAGCATCAGTAGTTATTGTTTAGGGTTTGTGATTTTCCCAGAAATCATTTTCCCCTTGGCGTCATCCTTTATGAAGCCGCCGCCGCGCTCCCAGTTCGTTTGTATTTATGCTCACTTTCGTGGAGTTCCTAATCCCCATTGCTGTTTTGCAACATCTATAACTACATTGGCTTCCAAGGCAAAATACCTGACGAATACTACGGCTCAGGAAACTGATGACGGGCTAACGGGCGATCGCAATAAAACAGGTATCTGTCCTAGGTTGCAAACACTGCTCTTCCTTTTGCTGGAAGTTAAAAGGCCCGCGTCGGTAGACCCTTAAACCTAGTTGCTGAGGCGATGTTGACTACTTTGGCGCCAACGTCATTGATTGTGAGAGCTGTCTATGGTCCTGAGATTTTTTCGGTAAAAACTTTGCGGTTTCTGAACGGTGGCAAAATTGCCGATTATTCCGATGAGGAGGCCTGTCAGATAGTCACGTCAAGCTTTGAATCATGATGGACGCCTTGGTTTGTTTTGCTTGCCAGCAAAGCTTCTGGGGCTCCCACAGGTGAGGACAGCACTGAGTTTTAGCCCATGTGCTGATTGCAGAGACAAAAGAATGTATTGAATCAACTCAAGAAAACTATGAGCTTTGTTAAATCCCTGAGCGCTGATATTGCCGTTGCCGACTGTCAACTCAGCCCCGAGCAGATTCAGCAGGTGGCCAATGCTGGATTTCAATCGGTCTTGAATTTGCGATCGCCCCAGGAAACGGGCACTTTGTCTGATGAACCGACACAGGTTGAACAGGCTGGAATGACCTACGAAAATATTCCGGTCAACCCTAGCGACATGACGGAGGAATTGGCTGACCAGGTGATGCAGACCTTAGATGAACTGCCGAAACCTACCCTGACGCACTGTAAAAGTGGCATGAGATCGGGGGCCATGGCGCCGATATATATGGCAACGCGGAACAATATGGGTGCTGAAGCAGCGATGGCAAAAGGCCAGGAAAACGGCTTTGACTGCGATGCCCATCCTCAGATGAAGCAGTTCTTTGTGCACTACATCGAGCACCATTCCAAGACCGAACCATCAGCATAGCTACACGACCGTGGGTTCAGACTGTGCCTGTCTCTGATGCTGCGCCAACTCTCTGCCCCGGTCATGCTGGAACAATTTTCTTGCGATATTTGGGACGCAACCATGTTCTTTAAACAGTTCTATCTCGAAAGCTTAGGCCACGCTTCCTACTTTGTGGGATCAGAAACAACTGGCGAAGCGCTAGTCCTGGATGTGCGCCGCGATGTCGATATCTACTTTGAAACGGCCCAAGCTCAGGGGATGCAGATTCGATATGCAGCGGATACACACCAGCATAATGACTACCTCACAGGGATCTGTGAACTGCCAGAGCGAGGCAACGTTCAGCTCATCGGCAGTGCTCGGGCCGACTTGGACTATCCCATTCGCGCCATGAGTGATGGCGATCGCCTAGAAATGGGGGAAATTGTTTTTGAAGCGCTACAAACCCCAGGACACACGCCAGAGCATATGAGCTGGCTGGTCACCGATCGCGATCGCGGAGAAGAACCCGTGCTGCTGCTGTCTGGGGGCGCTCTATTAGTGGATGACGTGGGCCGTCCCGATCTGCTCGGTTCAGAAGACGACATTCGCAAGCACGCCGGACAGCTGTGTCACACCCTGCAAGAGAAAATTCTCAAGCTGCCAGATTATGTGCAGGTGTACCCCACCCATGTGGCCGGTTCGCTTTGCGGCGGTAGCATTGGCAGTCGCCTCTCCACCACGATTGGCTACGAGCGCCGCATGAACAAAATGCTGGCAAATCTTGCGGCCCAAGACGAATTTACCCAGCAGTGTATGGATCTGTCTGAGCTGCCTGCCGTGCCGCCCTATTGGCCCCGTATGCGTCAGGCTAATCAGCAAGGGCCCTCGTTACTCGGAGTCCTTACCGATCCCTCCCCGCTAACCGTGAGTCAGTTTGACCAATGGCGACAGCAGGGGGCAATTGTGTTGGACTGTCGATCGCCCGAAGCCTTTTCAAATCATATTCCCGGGGCCGTGAATGTGGGGCTTGGTTCATCCTTTGCTACCTGGGCTGGTTCCGTGCTGCCACCAGATACGCCGCTAATTTTGGTGCTGGAGCGCCCTCAAGACCTTTGGGAGGTTTGCTGGCAGTTGCTGCGAATTGGCTACGATTTGCCCCAGGGCTGGTTAGCGGGGGGCATGATGGCTTGGCGAGTTGCGGCAAAAGAGCTGGCGCTGCTGACCCAGTGGACGGTACACACCCTGCGAGAACAGCAGCAGCGCAATACTGATTTGCTGACGCTAGATGTGCGTCAGATTGGGGAATGGAATGCCGGACACATTGAAAATGCGATTCACATTACCGGGGCGGAGCTGCCGAAGCGATTGGATGAAGTCCCCAAAGAGCGCCCGGTCGCAGTGGTGTGTGGTAGCGGATACCGGGCATCGGTAGCAGCAAGTTTGCTTCAGCAGCAAAATTGGGCTGAGGTGATCAACGTCTTAGGTGGTATGAGCGCTTGGAAATCAGCAGGCTTTGAGGTCGTTTAGAGCCTGCCTGTACCCGGTGAACCTGGAGCATGGGCCGTTTAGTCTACTGACGGTTCCTTTTCTAAATATCGTGCCTGCCATTCTCGGAGCACTAACCGGCATTGCAAACATTCCAGCACCTGCAGCAATGACCGGATGCCCTGAGAGTCTGCCGGATAGGTCGTTTCGATGCCGGCTTCAGGGATGTCACTGGCGGACTGTAAATGCGCTACAAAGCCGTAGAGCCGCTGGTTAGAAAACGAACTGTTCACCGCCCATCCGGCTGAGTTGAGCGGCACCAGATGATCGATGGCGTTTTCAACAACGCCTAACTCTCGCTGCAAGATGGATATCGCCGCCTGAGCCGGACGCTGGTCTTCGGGGCATCGTCCGCCAGGAAAATCTAGGGTGGACTTGCCCACGCCGGGCCGATAGGTCGCAACTGGCAAAATTAACTGCTGCCGCCAAATTGGCAGCACAATCACAGAATCCACCTTTTCGATCCGCCAATATTCCAGGACAGTGCCCGGCGTTGTCTCCAGATGCTCACCGATCAGCGTGAACCATCGAGTCTGAAGCTGCAGGATGCGATCGCGGGTTTGCCAGGGGTGAGTATTGCTCATGCCCTGAGAGAACTGATCGTGACCAACGTCATTGCTGCCCATCCTTTAGACTTCCTCGATACCCTGTCACAATGCGGCTACCATCCTTTAGGATATGCACCTCTACCTGATCGCTGGCCCAAGTGATGCGGTCTTTTAGATCCGGGTTGAACACATTCACGTGCTGATTTTTAGAGGAAACTGGCGAAGTTGGATCATGAATCGCCAATGACTCTACGTAGGGGCCGTCGATTAAGACGTCTAACTCTGCTAACAAGGCGTTGGTTCCTGCGGGGGCCGCTTTTGCCCGCAATTGCTCCAAAGTGAAGCCAGTAAACGACATGACAGTGAGTCCTTGCTGCCTGACCCACCGAGCAATTTTAGCTAACGCCGGAGCTTGCCAAAACGGTTCCCCGCCGGAAAAAGTCACCCCGTCGTTGCGGGGTTCAGACAAGATGCGGGCAAGGATGTTGTCAACAGGCCCAATCTGATTGGGCGCAAAAGACCAAGATTCAGGATTGAAACAACCCGGGCAGGCCCGCCGGCACCCTTGCACCCAGACGACGGCGCGATAGCCAGGCCCATTTACCTCTGAGCGATCAACGTATCCCATGAGGTTGAGATGGTCAGCGGGGATCGCTGGCAGCGCTGACCCCGGTTCGGCCGGAGGCGTAGAAAATATCATCGTCAACTCCGTTTACGAAGAGAGCGTTAATTCCGCCATGAGCTCCGCAACGGGTAGAATGCGCTTGGCTTGACCGGCGTTGCTACCGGCAAAAATGAGCCCTGACTCAATTTCACCCTGTGATGCCTGATCCAAGGCCCGCAAAATGCAGTAGGTTTCGCGCCGATCGCGATACTGACAGGCTTTTAAGCAGTTTGCCAGGCAGGGCTCCTGGGTGATTTCAGCGTCCTGGGCCAAGAGCTTGTCTACGAAGGGATTACGCAAGGCTCTCCCCGGCAGTCCCACAGGACTGGAGACCAGTACGACATCCTCAGGCTGCGCTTGTAAATGAAATTCCTTATAGCGGCGATCGGCGTCGCATTCCTCAGTCGTAATGAACCGCGTGCCGATTTGTACACCGCTCGCTCCTAAAGCTAGGGCTTGCAAAATGTCGGCATGATCCCAGACGCCGCCAGCGGCGACGATGGGGATATCGACTTTCAGGTCTTGCTGGAGATAACTAACCAGGTTGGGAATAACAGTTGAGGCGTTTAAAGTCTCGTCTTCCAACTGATCAACCTTTGCCCCAAGATGCCCGCCAGCAGAGCGAGGATTTTCGACCACGATCCCATCCGGTAAGCGATCGTGCTGACGCTGCCACTTCTGACAAATGATTCTGGCGGTGCGCACGCTAGAGACAATCGGCACCAGCGCGACAGAAGGAAATTCGGCGGTCAGCCCTGGCAGCGGTAGCGGTAGCCCTGCGCCGGAAATGATCAAATCTGCGCCATGCTGGGCCGCAGTTTTTACGAGCGTTTCGTAGCCGTGAGCGGCCACCATCGCATTGATCCCAATAATGCCGTGAGGGCTAATTTTTCGAGCCTTCTGGAGCTCGTCAATCAGCGCTAAACGGTTAGCTTCTAGAAGGTTTTCGTGGCGCTTTTTGGGGCTGGGTTCTAACGGATCGAAATAGGGCGATCTCAGCCCCAACCCTATTGCCGAGATAATCCCAATGCCGCCCGCATTGGCGACGGCAGCGGCTAAGCTCGCCCCTGAAATGCGGATGCCCATCCCTCCCTGGATGATGGGATAGCGAGCCGTGTGTTGACCAATTTTCAATGCCGGTAGTGATGTCATAGGGGCAAGATTAAATGAAAGGTTTAGAGTGAATTTGTCAGACGCATTTGCGGTTGGCAGGGCAACCACGGGATGCACCCCGTGGGCCCGGAGTGTGGCTAAACCGACTGGGAGAGTAGACAGCCGCAGCACTTGAGGACAGCCTGCTTATAGCCTGCAAGTCGAATTCGCTAGCTGGGGATATTGCTTTCATTACTCTACGGTTATGAAACCTCATGATGGCTTTTGTTGTCAAAACTTCATATCTTGCTCAGGCGAGAAGGACTGGGTATGGCAGGATGAAGAAACTTTTTGAAAAGTCTCTAAATCTTCAAAATAGACCTTTTGATAGCCCCAGCGATGGCAGATTAGGTCCGTTTGCGTAGCTGAAGCTTTAAAGGGGCGATCGCGCCTAGGGGCCAAAGTGATATAGTCTGTTTCTAGTTGATAGCCGTTTGGTTATCAAAGCTATTTCGCTTGGAGGACTGCATGGTCAGTACTGCGTCATCATCTGCAAAGTCGGTATCGAGCTCAAAATCTGCGGTTGAAGAGACTCTTCTCACCCCTCGCTTTTACACAACTGACTTTGAAAAAGCGGCAAGTCTAGACCTGTCAGCTGGAGAAGTCGACCTCGAGGCGATGCTGGCAGAAATGCGGGCTGACTACAACCGCGATCACTTTGTGCGAGACGAATCCTTTCAAGGCAACTGGGACGCCATCCAAGGTAAAGAGCGTCAGGCGTTCATTGATTATCTAGAGCGCTCCTGCGTCTCAGAGTTTTCGGGTTTTCTCCTATTCAAAGAGCTATCTCGTAAACTGAAGGGTCGCAATCCCCTCCTCGCGGAAATTTTCTCACTTATGGCCCGTGATGAAGCTCGTCACGCAGGATTTCTGAATAAAGCTATGGCAGATTTTGGCCTTTCGCTAGATTTGGCCAAGCTGACGAAAAGGCGCACTTACACCTTTTTCCCGGTGGAGTGGGTTATCTACGCGGTCTATCTTTCCGAGAAAATTGGCTACTGGCGCTATATCCTGATTCACCGACATCTAGAACAGCATCCTGAAAACCGCTTTTATCCGCTGTTCAATTACTTTGAGAGCTGGTGTCAGGATGAAAACCGCCATGGCGACATCTTCAAAGCGCTGTTGCGATCGCAATCCCACATGTGGAATACCTGGCAGTCTCGCCTCTGGAGCCGATTTTTCCTGTTGTCAGTGTTTGCCACCCACAGCTTGACGGTTCATGAGCGGACCGACTTCTACGAGATGCTGGGGCTAAATGCAACTGAGTTCGATCGAGCCGTCGTGCGAGAGACGAACAGTACTTCGGTCCGGGCGTTTCCGGTCATCCTCAACGTCGATCATCCCGAATTTTTTCGGCGTCTTGATCGCTGTGCAGAGCGGAATTTGAAGCTCAAAGACATGGCGCAAGGTTCAGCTCCTAAGCTGTGGAAATTTCTCCGTAAAGCCTCTCTCATTGCCGGCACTGTGGGCGATTTGCTAAGGCTTTATTGGATGCGTCCCATCGATGCCGAAGCCACCAGAAATGAGGTGCGATAGCCCTAGGTTCAAAAATTGTGGCGGCGCTCCCCTGGCTGTCGCCGTCCCTTGTCATGGGAAACTACATTGCTAGCCGGCTCGAGCTCATCCTTGATCAAGTGGCTCCTTGTATAAAAGTTGCTCGGTTGCTGATGTGGCAAACGTTCCATCACCACGTTGTAAAGCTCAGAAGCTGAGGCTCATCACTTAGCCTGTAGCTCTGCTGGGCGACCCGCTACCAGCGATCGCCAGAATGCCCACTGGATGTTGCCCTGACAGGTCTTAGCCATGAGATCCCCTTGCCTAGGGGAATCAAGAGAAAGCTTTACTGCATCTCAGGTCGTCCTACGGTGGATGCAGCCAGGAACGCTAATCGTGGCGCTTACCATCTGGCATGACGGTATGGCGCAGGTTTGCCTGGCTCAATATTGTTCCAGTCAAGTCGGCCCCTTGCAGATTGGCCTCGGCTAGATTCGCGCCGCTTAGGTCGGCGTAGCTTAAATCAGCCCCCTGCAAATTGGTCTTGCTGAGGTCAGTGGGCACTGCTCCAGGCCGATAATCAATACTCAGGTGAGCGCGACAGAGGATCGCATGGGACAAATCAGCCCGTTGCAGATTGGCTCCGTTCAGTTTGCTATAGCTGAGATTGGCTCGTTGTAGATTGGCCCCTTGCAAGTTAGTTTGCTGATCCGCCGCCGATCGCAAATCCGCTTCGATAAGGCAGGCTCCGGACAGGTTGGCCCCTCTGAAGTTAGTGCCATTGAGACTTGCCTTTAGCAGATGGGCCTCGGTCAGATTAGCCTTAGTCAAGACCGCACCGCTCAAATCGGCCTCTCGCAACCGGACTTGCACTAAATTGGCCTCACTCAAGTTGCTGCCCCACAAGAGCGCTTCGCTCAAATCGCTTTGCTCAAAGTTAGCCTGGATGAAACGGGTGCGCCCTAGTCGTGACTGGCGCAGGTCAGAGTGACTGAAATTTGCCTGGTTGAACATGAGCTGGAGCAATTCAATTTCTAACAGCTTGAGTTGAGAGAAATCGCGATCGCCGGCTTGATACCGGGCTAAAAGTGCTTTCGTATCCATAGCTGCCTACAGTTGTATCGATAGAAGGGCGGGGTATCGTGACTCGCCAACATTACATTTGCTGTGATGAGCGTTCAGCCCTATTCCCTAAGGATTAAGGGATAGGAAGGGGGCTGCCAGTCTGGCTCAGTTATGGGTTGCTACAGTTTGCCATTCTTGAATTAGCCCAGGGGATAGGGCCAGCACAATGGCCTCTTGACCCACGGTCGGCAGGACTAGCTGCATCGGTATGGCGGTCGGCAACTGTGACGCGATCGCTTGCAAGTCATACTGCCCAATGTGGGGTTCGGGGGCTGACTCATTGGTAAAGATGTGGCTGGATGCATCCTGAACCGTGAAAATCTGCTGCATCGAACTAATTAACTGGAGTGGTTGGGTGCGATCAATAGTCACGCTGCCGGGAAACCCGACAAGTCGTAGATAAACGTGACTACTGCCATCCGGGCGTAGGCGATTGAAGGCGATTACCTGCCAGCGATCGCCATGCTGATCCGAGATTGCCTGACGCGACTGATAAACAATTTGCCCTGTGGCCTCTTCTAACTGTCGGATGGCTGCCAGAGCAGGTGAGGTTGACAAAATCGGGCTGAGTAGGGATATCCCCATCAACACCATGGCTGTTAGCCACGAAATTATTTTATGAAAATGATGAGTCATGGGGACACCTGTATATGATGCGGAAGGGGCCTTTTGAGAGCTTGTTTCACATCCTGACCTAAGACTGCATAGCTGCCAACCCACCTGGGCATTCGCCAATCATTGAGAGATAAATCTTAGGGTTAGTGGGCGATGACCGGCCTCGGTTGCAGACTGATCACTGTGGATGATCGCTTTCAGCCTCTCGGCTGCTAAACCTTTGATGATTAGACGAATTTAGTTGGTCATCTTGCCAGGTGGCAGGATTGTTTTGAATATATTGCTGAATCCTTTGCAGTGATGCTTCATTGCGGATGATGTGGTCGTAATAGTTGCGTTGCCAAACCGGGGTTCTGGGCGAATTGCGGGCGGCATTGATGCGTTTGGTGGTGGCAGATTTAAATCCGGCAATGAATGATGACAGCGATCGGGGTTTGCGGTGTGCAATTCCCATCCGTAGGGGCGCACGACCGTGCGCCCCTACCCGGTTGTGCGCCCCGACGGGATTAATCAACACAATGCCGTGTAGGTGGTTCGGCATGATGACCCATTGACCAAATTCAATTTCCTGCCGGATGCTGCTGGATTGCCGCCATTCCTCTGCAACGATTTGGCCAAATGTATTCAATTGTATGGTGCCGTCGATGATCTTTCCGAATAGGCACTGACGTTGAAAGGTGCAGAGGGTGATGAAATAGACCCCGGTGGATGAATAGTCATAGCCCTGGAGGCGAATGGACCGACGGTGGTGTTTATCGGGATTGTATGGCATGGGCATGGGCGACTGGGAATAAGGCCAGGATTCCCCAACCAGTCTGCTGCGAATCGTTGGGCCGGGGGGGCGCATCCAGGGTCGGGCGGGTAGTGCGCCCCTACAAAGACCGTCAGGCGAATCAACACGTTTGGGTATGCGTGGTTGGTTTGATGCCCACCCCCCCTGACATTGCGGTTCTGCTATTTACAGATACGACCTGACTACAGGTACCAGATAAGGGATGGCTGAGACAGCATCCTTCAAGGACCACACGTTTCTGCGCGAGAAAATATTCCTTTCATGTCTGTCATAAAAGTTGCAAGCAGCAATTTTCTAGAGGGAGGACTGAAGACCATAAAATTCGGAAATTCACCTGATGGAGATAGTTCTGGATCAGCTGCGAGAAGCTCATATTCTTTTTGCCGGCCATCAGGGTAGGACCATCCAACTTTTATTAGAAAGGGCACCCAATCTTTACCTCGACCACTTACAGGACGGTTACATTTTTGCCAGATTTGCTTTTGCACACTAAAGCCAAACTTACCATCGCTGTATTTCACCCATAAACTGTCGACCACCTTCAAGTTTTCGCAGGGAAAGGTCTCCAAGTCTTCACTGTCAAACCTTTGCCCCTCTTCCTTGCCTACGGTGGTGATCATTAACCGGTAGGTTTCCTCGTCCGCCTCACGCCACTTGCCCTGCTGCATTAACGCCTCCAGTTTGGCGTAGCGCGAGGTTTGCACCTGAGTTTGCAGTTTTGCTTCCAGTTCGGGGGGCAGGGAATATTGCGTCTCTTGCCAACAGGCATAGGCTAAATTCGTCGCCCCCTGGCGAATCGCCTCCTCAATCAGGCTAGTCGGATTTTGCAGTTGGGCGGCATAAAGCAGAATGGTTTGCTTCCACCAGGGTTCTTCTGCGCCATTGGCACTAGTTTGGTTAGCTTCGCTCAGGTGGGGGTAGAGCAGTTCCTCCTGCTTTAGCGCTTTGATTTGGGCAGCGGCCAGAAATTCCTGAAAGCTGAGATGGGCGAATTCATAGCCTTCCAAGCCCTGTTTCACGATCAGTTCGCTCACCGCCACAATCGGTTGGAGAAATTCTGCCGCTGTGATGGGATGCTTGGCTTCATCCAGGGCTTGAGTCACCAGGGCTAACAAATCTTCTTCCTCAATCAGCCGCCGTTTGCGCTGCATCATCGCGAGTGCTACTTCCTGCAAGATTTCTTGGCGGGCATTGGGCGGCAGCGGCAGGGCAATTTTGCGAAATTCTGGTCGCTTCTTCAAATGCAGTTGGCAAATATCCTGATATAGCTCCGCTCGTTGGCGGGGCAATTCTTCCCCTTGTTCGCCATTGCGGTGATAAATGGCAAGAAGATTCAACAAGAGGGGATTTTTGGCGAGTTTAGACAGTTCGGGGCGATGGGGGTCTTGCACCTGGGCGAGTAAATTGGCAGCACCTTGGTTGGCGGCTCGCCGCACTTCGGGGGTGTTGCGTCCGCCTCGGGCTTGCCGTTCCTGGCAAAAATACCATTGCTCAACAAACCGGGTTTGCTGCTTGGGCTCAAAGGGCCGCACCCATAGCTTGGTCCGCAACGGTTGCGCAAAATCTTGCTTGTAAGCCGTGGGGCGCGAGGTCAGGATAAAGGTAGACTCGCTAAAGCGCTGCATTTGCCGATGTAGCCACTGGCTGAGGGCAGGGCGTTCTGTATTGGGCACTTCATCGAACCCGTCCAGCATCACCAGCGCTTTGCCATTGCGCAACACATCCACTGCCCAGGTCGCGGGTAAACGGGCTAATTTGTTGTCGACATCTAATTCTTGCAGTTGCTTCAGTCGCTGTTGTTGCACTAATCCGGATAAGTCGGGGGGCGGTTCGGCGGTGAGCGCATCGCGATATTGCCGCAATGGCAACAACATCGGGATCAGAAATGGGACGTTGTACTGTTCGTGTTGCCTGGTGCCGAAGATATAAGTCAGATACTTGAGCAGGGTGGTTTTGCCGTAACCACCCCAGGCAATGATGGCCAGTTGGCGATAAGCGCGATTGTCCGTTGCTTGACGCAGGAAGTACCAAATATCGAGTTCGCGCTGCCACTGCTCTAGATCCGGCAATCGTGCCAACTGCTCAAACCCCGCTGGAATGGAACTCGAATCGAGCTCAAGTGGGACAAAGACTTCTGGCAATTCTAAAATGCCCTGACCGCGATCGCCCATGCCGGCGGTGCGATAGTCGCGACAATCTAGCACTTGCAGCAATAGGTAGGCATCCTCAGCTTTGGTGGCCTTGGCCAACATTTGCTCAATCGTGCCACTGAAGACTTTTTCTATAGCGGCACCCGCCGACTGCATCCGTTTTTGATTGCCTTGATGCCAATCTTTGAGTAAATGCCCGCCATAGGAGATGCAAAACCCAATGAGAGCGGCGGCGATTGCTTTCCCCGCATCATCCTGAACGAATAGTTCCCAGAGACCATAGGCTCCGCCAACGGCAACTCCACCGGGCTGGAGAACCTTGCTAGCGTATTCGGCAAGTTGATTGGCTACTTGGGAGGAATTGCCGCTATTTGACATGGGTGCAACTCAGACAAATGAGTGAAACGTGCCCCCCATTGTGGCGCATGGCGGGAGACTTGGGAAACTACGCTCACTCGTTAGTCGTGCTGGGGTGTTGGGGGTTACGCTATCGCCACTCATCGAGAAATGATGAGTGGCTTAATCCAACCGCCGATCGCGCCGCAACAGACTAAACACCTCACCCTGCGCTGGCGTAATTAACATCCCCGACCCCGGAATTGCGATCGCCGGTTTTCAGGCAGACCAAAGGCTGCGAGCTACATTACGACAGATTGCCGCTTCAGTGCCATCGGTGTTGCTTCAAGATTGACGTTTGGGCGATCGCCGACTGAAACCCATCGTTCAAAATCGTCCACCCCGCGCCTTGCCAATCCGCCGACTTTGTGGCTATTTTGCCTTGGCCTTAGGAAAGTAGAGCACCGGGTGCCAGCTCTGGCGCAAAATCTCCCGAGCTAGACTGGGCACTGACCAGCGCAGCAGCCCGCCAATGCCGCGTGATGAGGTGGCGATCGCTCCAATGTCGCATCTGTCCGCCGTCTTTAAGATTTCCTGCAGCGGGTCCCCTTCCGTCACCAGAGCTTCGACATTGAGATTCAGTTCCCGTAGGGTATCCGCGACTTTATGCAAGCGCTCTTGAGCCTCCTGCAATGGATGATCGCCCCGCAGTTCGCGTCGCACATTGGCATCGATCACCCATAGTAGCCAATACTGATGGCCCTCCCCCGGCGGATTTTTCTGGATTTGCGCCTTCAGCGTTTCCAAAAAGTCCATCGAACCATCGGTGCCGTCATAGGGAATCAACAATCGACGAAACAAGTTGCGGCAGCGGATTGAGAGTTCTTCAGTCGTAAACGTAGAGACCAGTTGAGGGCGCAAAATCATCATTGGCACCGTTGTTTTCTCTATCAGCTTTATCGTGGTGCTGCCAAAGACTTTTTCGGTCAAGATATTGCGGGTGGGTGTGCCCAAAAAGACCACTTGACACCCCGAAGATTCAATCTGCCGCAAAATATTACTGCTCGGCTGTCCCCCCGTTACCACCACTTTGACCTCGGCCTCGCTGGGGGCTTGCGCAATCATCGCTTCTAGCTCTTGACGGGCTGCATCAATTTTGGCCTCGTCGACTCTGGGGACGCTGCGATCGGTCTCCACTGCCACGTTATGAAAGAATGTGATGCGCTTAATTCCACTGTCTACCAAGCTAGGAATGGTGTAACCCAACCGCTCAAGACCGTCGGAAAAATCTGTGCTGATCAGGGCTTGCTCAAACATCAAAGGTGACTCCACGGGGCAACGCCGTAATTAATGATGATCTATTTGAGCCCCCACAGCAATGTAACCGCGATCGCATATCAAAGTCTGTAAACCTACCCAAAGATGGAGGACCGCACTGGAAGTGTCTGTATCGCCGCCTTAACCAGGGACTGCCTATGTTAGGGCCACCGGCAAGCGTGACCAAAAGCGATCGCCGGAAACCGCGATTGCAATGGGCGATCGGATAGAAAAACCAGGTTAAATATCTGTAATTTGAATAGCTTAATTAAATGTGAGCGGTCTAGAGATAACTGGCTACAGCCAAGAAAAAATGAATTTTAAGATAAGTAGAAAGTTAGGGTAAACGCCCCGACAACCCCAGCAAAGTTCTCTCAGAACCTGGCAAGAGAAGGAGGTCGCCTCCTAAATTAGCCGATGAAACCGACGAGCCTAAGCCGCGGAGTCAATTCCCCACTCGTGCTTGAGGAACTTCTTGTACATGGTTTCGCGCATCATCATTTGCTCATACAGCTTGACTAAGAATTCCTGAGCCTGCTCCCGGCTCATCTTGTCAACCTGTGTCTCAAAAGACCGGAGACTAAATTTTTGCTCCAGGGTAAGTTGAGTGTCTTCATTCATGGTTAATTCGTCCAACTTGAGAAACAACCCTCGCAAAGGATCCGAAACAGAACTTTGTGCAAGTTAGGTCCGTTTTAGCCGCAGTTGCGGACATCCGCTGCGATTAGTTACGAATATCTTACAAAATGTAAAAAGGATTTGACAAATAGACTACTATTTCTGTCTAAAGTGATAAGCCTGCTACGGTTTTAATCAACTTTTTGCAAAAGCGTCTTTGGGTTCGTTACAGGTGGCGCTCGATCTGTAGCATTCGTCGATAAGACGCCCAGCCCGCGATCACCATCAGTGGGGCAAACAGCACCAAAAACCTGAGGTGTGGCAGGATTTCGTTCCGGGTTTCTTGGTCGGTGACCGCCCCCTGAAGCGCTGAAATCATGTGGTAGACAGGATTATAGGTGGCTAAGGTGAGCAGCGTATCTGGAAAAAGACTGATCGGCAAAAAAGCCCCCCCTAGCAGCAGTAGAGGCACCCCAAAGGCTGCGACCAACGCATTTACATCTTCGGTGCGGCGGGCTAGCTGCGTGCCTAAGACAAACCCCAGGCCAACGTAGGCCGCAATGCTAAGCAGCACGATCGCCACTGCCAACCCCAGCGATCCGGGAAATTGTGCGCCAACCGCGAGGGCGATCGCCCCAATCAAGCCTGTCTGCAGCAACCCGATGCCGCAGTGCGCTATGAAAATGCCTAAAAAGTAAGAGATGCCACTCAGCGGCGAGAGAAATAAGCGCTTGAGCGTTTGCTGCTCCCGTTCTGAGACCACCGTGGCAACGCTACCCCCAAGGCAGCTGAAGAACAAGGCCGCTCCGACTAAGGTGGGGGCCGCTGCCTGTTCATAGGCCTCAGCCGTGGTGAGTTGAGCCCGCTCTGCCAAAATGAGGCCATTCATCACCAGCATCAAGACCGGAAAGATCGCCCAGAAAATTAAGCTGCGGCGGCGTCTTAGCAGGTCTTGCCAAATTCGTAGCGCTACCGCCAGGGTTTCCCGCAGCAGCTTCGTCCCGATCAGCGGAGACACGTAGGCCATGGCATTCAAGGGGTGATGAGTTCGCCAATTTTAGCCGACGTGCCACAATAAAAGCGGTTTGATTATCTATCAAACGATAGGATTTAGAGAAGTCCGGTAACTA
The DNA here is from genome assembly GCA_050331235.1 of Leptolyngbyaceae cyanobacterium. Classification (GTDB taxonomy): domain Bacteria; phylum Cyanobacteriota; class Cyanobacteriia; order Phormidesmidales; family Phormidesmidaceae; genus Halomicronema. The sequence goes on along the minus strand of JBHJHA010000011.1, from coordinate 111,686 downwards.
CCGTGACTGCTTTGGCTAGCGGAGACCGAGTTGATCACCCTGCTTTCGAAAATTCGCGATGTTTTGATGCGCTGGTGGCGCGATTTTACGTTGCAAACGCGCCTGCTGGCAGGGGCTACGCTGGTGGTGTCTCTATTGATGAGTGGGCTGACCTTTTGGGCGGTCAATTCGATTCAGCAGGATGCGCGGCTCAATGACACCCGATTTGGTCGCGATTTGGGATTACTGTTGTCAGCGAATGTTTCTCCCTTGGTGTATGCGGGCGATCGCGAAGAGTTGGCCCGTTTTTCCTACAGCTTTTACCAGAGCACATCCAGCGTCCGCTACATGCTCTATGCCGACGAAGACGGAGCCATTTATTTTGGCATTCCCTACTCCGATGATTCGGTGCAGAGTTCACTCACGATTCGCCGTCGGATGCAGCTCCCCGATGGGTATGCCAGAAACGCTAACTTGCCCCTGGTGAGACAGCACATCACGCCGGCGGGGGAGGTGACAGATGTGTTTGTGCCGATTAAGTACGACGGCAACTATCTTGGGGTGCTTGCCCTGGGCATCAATCCCAACCCGACTGTAGTCGCGTCGTCTAATCTGACCCGCGATGTCACGGTGGCCGTATTTGTCTCGATTTGGGCCATGGTGATTTTGGGGGCGGTGTTTAATGCATTGACCATTACTCAACCGATTAAGGAGCTGCTAACCGGGGTTAAAAACATTGCGGCGGGTAACTTTCAGCAACGGATTGATTTGCCCTTGGGGGGCGAGCTCGGTGAGCTCATCTATAGCTTCAACGACATGGCTGAGCGCCTAGAGCGTTATGAAGAGCAGAATATTGAGGAACTGACCGCGGAAAAGGCCAAGTTAGAAACTCTGGTTTCTACCATTGCCGATGGGGCGATGCTGCTCGATACGGACATGCACATCGTACTGGTGAATCCAGCCGCCCGGCGAATTTTTGGCTGGGAGGGGCGCGAGCTCTCGAGCAATACGGTGCTGCAGCATTTCCCCAATGCCGTTCGAGTACAGTTGACGCGGCCCCTCTTTATGGCTGTATCCGGCGAGTCAGAGGGTATGGAGTTTCGGATTGTGCTCAGTGAGCCTACCAATCGCACCATTCGGGTGATGTTAAATACCGTATTTGACCAATCGCGAGAAAACGTCAAGGGCATTGCCATTACCGTTCAAGATGTCACCCGTGAGGTCGCGCTCAACGAAGCGAAGAGCCAGTTTATTAGCAATGTGTCCCATGAGCTGCGTACCCCCCTATTCAACATCAAATCCTTCATTGAGACCCTGCACGAGTACGGCGACGACCTTAGCCCTGAGGAAAGGCAAGAGTTTTTAGAAACCACTAATCACGAGACCGATCGCCTCACTCGGCTGGTCAATGATGTTCTCGATCTTTCCCGACTGGAGTCCAATCGTCGCTATCAGCTCTGTGACGTGGATGTGGCCCAGCCGATTGAGCAGACGCTGCGCACCTATCAGCTCAATGCCCGCGATAAGCAAGTCACCCTTCACCATGAAATTGAGCCCAATTTGCCGCCGGTCCAGGGCAACTATGACCTTTTGCTACAAGTCTTTGGCAACTTAGTGGGTAACTCGCTGAAATTTACTGAAGCCGGCGGTCAGGTGATGATTCGGGCCTATCAACTGTCAGAGCAAACTCATCCCGACAGCATCGATGAATTTATCCGCATTGAGATTGCTGATACCGGTATCGGGATTGCGTTGGAAGATCAGGCCGCGATTTTCGATCGCTTTTTTCGGGTCGAAAATCGCGTCCACACCCTAGAAGGTACGGGACTGGGCCTCTCCATCGTCAAAAACATCGTGGAAAAGCACAGCAGTCAAGTACATTTGGTGAGCGAAGTAGGCTGCGGCACGACTTTTTGGTTTGACCTGCCGGTATATAAGTCGGAAGCGCCCACCATGGTCATGGTGCCAGCCCATGAGGCTTCACCATCGGTGGAACTGTCGGAGCTGGTTTCCGCTAGCGGAAACGGCGAGGGTGGCGGCAACTGACCCATCGGCGCTGACGGTCTTAGCCAGCGCCAATGGATGAGCCGCGCAGCGATGTGGCCTGGCAAGCCAAGCCTCTAGCTGCTCCGATCTCCCTAGTCCTCCGGCAAAACCCACTTAGGGGGCTGAGAGGCGCGCTCCATAATCTTGCGGCGTACCGCTTCGTCGGCCATCGAGAGCATCTGGTCTAAAGATGTTTCTTCAATAAATTTAGAGGCTTGAGCTTTGTACTCTAAGTTGGGGCACTTGTCGCCTAAAACGCAGCCGTCTTGGCAGACTTCGGCGCAGTTTACCGTTTCCATATTTTTGATCTCCCAAACCAGTTCTTGATCTAGAGAATGTTGCTGAAGTATCTTCAGCATCTCCTACTTCCATGCAAATTTTAAGGGATCGGCCGAAGCGCCTGCCGCACTTTGGGGGGCGCAATGGCCGACCAGTTTTAACCCAGCCAGGTGAACTGCCGCGAAGTGACGCGTAGAAATGGCAGCCGGTCGCGACTGGGACCCAAATCCCATCAAATCTAGATAACCCCGAGTAGGGATCAACATCGGCATATAGAATGATTTGGATTCGGTAATCCCTGCCAGTGTGGAACAAGCCTATGCCCCGCCGCGACGATATCCAAAAAATTCTGTTGATTGGTTCTGGCCCAATTGTCATTGGCCAGGCCTGCGAATTTGACTACTCCGGGACTCAGGCCTGTAAGGCGCTGCGTGACGAGGGATATGAGGTGGTGCTGGTGAACTCTAACCCGGCAACAATTATGACCGATCCCGAAACGGCCGATCGCACCTACATTGAGCCACTGACGCCAGAGCTGGTTGCTAAGGTAATTGAGCAAGAGCGTCCCGATGCCATGTTGCCAACGATGGGCGGCCAGACCGCGCTCAATATTGCGGTGGATTTGGCTAAGAGCGGGGTGCTTGACCGGTATGGGGTGGAGCTGATTGGGGCTAAGCTCGGCGCGATCGAAAAGGCAGAGGATCGGAAGCTCTTTAAAGAGGCGATGGAGCGCATTGGGGTGGCCGTTTGCCCGTCGGGGTTGGCTGAGACCCTGGCCGAGGCAAAAGCGGTGGCTGCCAGCATCGGGGCATTTCCGTTAATCATTCGGCCGGCCTTTACCCTCGGGGGAGCCGGGGGCGGTATCGCTTATAACCAGGAGGAGTTTGAGCGAATTTCCCAATCGGGGTTGGATGCGAGCCCTGTGTCCCAAATTATCATCGAGCAGTCGCTCCTCGGGTGGAAAGAATTTGAACTGGAGGTAATGCGCGACCTCGCCGATAACGTGGTGATCATCTGCTCGATCGAAAATGTTGATCCCATGGGCATTCATACCGGCGACTCAATTACCGTTGCGCCTGCCCAAACGCTGACCGACAAAGAATACCAGCGATTGCGCGATGCCTCTATTCGCATCATTCGGGAAATTGGGGTGGAAACCGGTGGCTCCAACATTCAATTTGCCGTGAATCCGGTTGATGGCGACTTCATCGTAATTGAGATGAATCCTCGAGTGTCGCGGAGTTCTGCCCTGGCATCCAAGGCAACGGGCTTTCCCATCGCCAAGTTTGCGGCCAAGCTGGCCGTGGGCTACACCCTGGATGAGATTAATAACGACATCACCCAAAAGACGCCCGCCAGCTTTGAACCCACTATCGATTATGTAGTGACTAAGGTGCCGCGATTTGCCTTTGAAAAATTTCCGGGGACGGAAGCCGTGCTTACGACCCAGATGAAGTCGGTGGGGGAGGCGATGGCGATCGGTCGTACTTTTCTGGAGTCGTTCCAAAAAGCCTTTCGTTCACTGGAAACAGGCCGCGCCGGTTGGGGCTGCGATCGCCGGGAAACCTTGCCCAACTTGTCGACCTTGCGCTCCAGACTGCGCACGCCCAGTCCCGATCGCATCTTTTCCGTCCGCCATGCCATGCAGTTGGGGTTAGAGCTCGATGAAATCTATGCGCTGACGGGCATCGATCCCTGGTTTTTACATCAGTTGGCGACGCTGCTGGCAACAGAAAAATGGCTTAAGCGGATTGACTTGGCGGCCTTGACTACTGAGCAGATGTATCGCTTGAAGCAGCAGGGGTTTAGCGATCACCAAATTGCCTTTGCCAAAAACTCCACTGAAGATGACGTGCGCCAGCGCCGCCAAGCCCTGGGCGTGCATCCCGTGTATAAAACCGTGGATACCTGCGCTGCGGAGTTCGAAGCTTACACACCCTACTACTACTCTACCTATGAAGCCGAAACCGAAGTGCAGCCCAGCGATCGCCGCAAGGTGATGATCCTCGGCGGTGGACCGAATCGCATTGGTCAGGGCATCGAGTTTGACTATTGCTGCTGCCACGCATCCTTTGCACTACAGGCGGATGACTTTGAGACCATCATGGTCAACTCCAACCCTGAGACCGTGTCTACCGATTACGACACCAGCGATCGCCTGTATTTTGAGCCACTCACCAAAGAAGATGTGCTCAATATCATCGAGGCAGAGCAGCCCGAGGGCATCATCATTCAGTTTGGCGGGCAGACCCCGCTTAAGTTAGCTGTGCCTTTGCAGACTTACTTGGAGCAGCATAGCGACAGTCAGACCAAAATCTGGGGCACCTCTCCCGACTCCATCGACACGGCTGAAGATCGCGAACGGTTTGAGCAAATTTTGCAGAAATTGGCCATCGTGCAGCCCGCCAACGGCATTGCCCGCAGCACCGATGAGGCGCTGCGGATCGCCCGCCAGATCGACTACCCCGTAGTCGTGCGCCCTAGCTATGTCTTAGGCGGCCGAGCGATGGAAATTGTTTACTCAGATAAAGAACTGGAATATTACATGACCTATGCGGTGCAGGTGGAGCCTGATCACCCGATTTTGGTCGACAAGTTTTTGGAATCCGCCATTGAAGTGGATGTAGATGCGATCGCCGATGCGACTGGCAACGTAGTGATTGGCGGCATTATGGAGCACATCGAACAGGCCGGCATTCACTCCGGCGACTCGGCGTGCTCGATTCCCACGATCAGCTTGCCCGAAGCCGCGCTGGCCACTATCCGCGAGTGGACTGTGAAACTCGCCAAACGACTGCAGGTGGTGGGCTTGATGAATATTCAGTTTGCGGTCAAAGGCGATCAGGTCTACATTCTTGAAGCCAATCCTCGGGCGTCGCGCACCGTCCCCTTTGTCTCCAAGGCAACGGGGGTTCCCCTAGCCAAGCGAGCGGTACAGGTGATGTCTGGCAAAACCCTGGCCGAGCTCCAGATGACCGAAGAAGTCGTGCCCCGTCATATCTCAGTCAAAGAGGCTGTGCTGCCGTTTGAGCGCTTTGCCGGTACGGACACCATTCTGGGGCCGGAGATGCGATCGACCGGCGAGGTCATGGGGTTAGACGTTGATTTTGGTCGAGCCTTTGCCAAAGCGGAATTGGGCGCTAATCAGCGACTCCCCTTATCCGGCAAGGTATTTGTTTCGATGAACGATCGCCACAAAAAAGCGGTCGTTCCCGTCGTGCAGCAGTTAATGGAGCTTGGCTTTGAGATCGTTGCCACCAGCGGTACCCAGGAAGTCCTCCAGCAAAATGGTTTAGACGTCGACACGGTGCTGAAGGTGCATGAGGGTCGCCCTCACATTGTGGATCTGATCAAAAATGGCCAGATTCAACTCATTATCAACACGCCCATCGGTGACAAAGCGCAGCAAGATGACCACGAGATTCGCCGCGCTGCCTTGGCTTACAAAGTGCCAACGATTACGACCATCGCCGCGGCCCATGCTACTACCGCGGCCATTCGCTCGTTGCAAACCAACACGCTGGGCGTCAAAGCCCTACAAGACTATTTGCAACCGTGAGCAGCGGTGGATGTGATCTGGTTAAACATTAATCTGTTTTTGACGTTTGGGTTTGTCGATGGTCCACAGCGTGTCGAGGTCACGTAAGTAGAACAGGCCAAAGCAGGCCGCCAACATGGGAAATGCGGCAAAAAACAGCAGGTTGGGGGATGTAAACGGGTCAAAATAGCGTGGTAGAGAGACAACCGTAGACAGGGCGTGCATGACCAAAACGGCACCATAGGTCCAGGTCTTTTTAAACCCCGCCACAAAGCCCAGCACAATCAGTAGCTGAATGGCCCCCAAAAGATAAATCAAGCCGGTACCAAGTCCTTGGAGACCGTAAAACGCGGCAAATACTTGGCTGGCATGTTCGGGCTTGAAAAATTTGTCCAGCGCCCAAACCAACATCACGATAAAGACCCCCAGGCGCAACAACAACAGCACTAGGGGCACTCTGCCGGCGGTCTTTTCGGTGTGTAACATAGCTTCCTCATCCATCGCGGATAAATATTCCATGCTCTTAGCCTTTCGCACTGAGATGAGAAACTGCTGAGTCGAAGCCTAGAATTGCATGGGGCGATCGCGAGCACCGGTGCAATAGAGTCGTCTAGCCGAGTCATGGACAATTTTGGGGACTGGCGATCATGGACCATTAATCTGGCCAACCGCTCCGCGTTCTCATACCAGCGCTGCTATATTCCTTGTTGCCGCTCTAACGTCTCGATCGCGGCGTTCAAAGCGGCCAATCGTGCTTCCAAGGAGTCACGCATCGCCTTCAGCATGCTGATTTTGTGAGCGCGGTACTTGTTGCGAGTCTCCTCATCGGGAAAAAAGCAGCTAAAAAACATGGCCTCTCCTAGTTTCCAGTCAATGACATGAGTAGAGCTTACGAGGTCGAGCCAGCCTGAGATGTTATGTAGATATCCTTCCTAAGCAGGTCTCTAGGGCTCTGGCTGCGGGGGGACGGTGGCAAGGGGGACTGCAGTGCTGCCGAGGCTGTTTGCCAGGCACTAGATCGCATCACCTCAAATGGCTGAATTGATTGCAGGACAAGGGATTGGCTGGTTTAGCCGTCGGCAACACCCCAATTTTTCTGGTCAACACCTGAATTTAACTGAACTTTTCCCCGTTGTTGCTGGAAAGCCCCTGAGTGACTATGTAGACATCCTGTAGACTCGCGTGTGCTCCTTGAGCACAAGTCGAGCTGAACTCTTCTTCGGAAAAGGGCAGCTCGACTTTTCATTTTAAAGGCAGGGACGTTTCCGCCAGCGCGGCGGCGATCGCCTGTCCGGCTAGCCAGCCTGTGGTCCATGCACTTTGAAAGTTGAAGCCGCCGGTGACGCCATCAATATCAAGCACTTCACCGGCAAAATGCAGCCCCGAGCAGCGGCGACTTTCCATCGTTTTGAAATCGACCTCCGCGAGCTTGACGCCCCCGCAGGTGACAAATTCGTCTTTAAAGATCCCTTTGCCCTGAACGGCAAAGGTTCCCCGGTTCATGGCCTCTACCAGCTGGTTGGCGGTTTTTTTCGGTAAGTTGCTCCAGGTGGTGGTGTCTAGATCGACCTGTTCGATCCAATAACGCCACAACCGCTTGGGCAACTCAAAGGGACAATGATTGGCGATCGCCCGCTTGGGCACGGCCTGTTTTGCTGCCATGAGCTGGGCGCGTACCTGCTCGCTGGTGAGGGCCGGCAGCCAGTTGACCTGCAACGTCGCTCGATATTGGTTCTCGTGTAGCAGTCGAGCCCCCCAGGCTGAGAGCTTAAGGACCGCTGGACCGCTCAATCCCCAGTGGGTCACCAGCAGCGGTCCTGTTTGACTCAGAGGATGCTTCACTGAGGGCACTGACAGTTTCAGCGCAACGGGGTCAACGGCGACCCCAGCTAGTTGATGGAGCGCCCGATCTGCCACATTAAACGTGAATAGGGAGGGCACGCCCTTGAGGATTGTGTGGCCTAAGTCGGCGGCTAGGCGATATCCCTGGGGATTGTTACCAGTCGCCAGTAGGAGGCGATCGCAGACTAAAGAGTCTCCTGATCGCAGCTGCACCGCAAAGCCCCGGGCGATTTTGTGGATGCTCTTGACAGCGGCTTTAGTGCGGACGGTGACGCCCACGCGCCGAGTTTCCCGCATTAGGCAGTCCACAATCGTTGCAGAGTCGTCTGTGGTCGGAAACATGCGCCCATCTGCTTCAGTTTTGAGGCGCACTCCCCGCCGCTGATACCAAGCCACGGTATCCTGCGGTTGGAAGCGGCTAAACGCTCCCCTCAGAGCTTTCCCCCCCCGTGGATAATGCTGAACGAGCAGCGCCGGATCAAAACAGTGATGGGTGACATTGCACCGTCCCCCGCCCGAGATGCGGACTTTGCCCAGCGGAGTGGCAGCGGCTTCTAATAAGGTGACCTGGGCGTGGGGGGCCGCTTCGGCACAGGCGATCGCACCAAAAAATCCGGCTGCCCCTCCACCGATCACAATGACTTGTCGCTGCCCGTTCATAAATTACTATGGGTGTCTTCTTTTCATCTTGTCACAGCAACAGGTCGGCTAAGCTGCTGCCGCTACCCTGAGACAGTTGCAAAGATGATAAAAATCGCTATATCTCTTTATGATTGCCGATAACTACCCCTACATGCGGAGTTTGGCGAAATGTAGGCCGCCATATATGGCGCTAATGGAGCATTTGTATCTATGAGTTTCGGCGGCGGCTATCGTACAGTGGAATTAAGCTTTACCGATTTTTCTAGGGTTCATCGCTCGACTGTTAGTGCAGTCGCCCCTGCTTTCCTATGGCGTAGATCGGCCACTGGGTTTTTGCGACAGTCGCTAGGTTACTGGTGGTTGGCGTGGGTGATTGCGGCGATCTATTGCAGTGAGGGTCACTGATGCAGCATTTTACCCGCCGTGAGACCGTCATATTAACGCGTACCAGTCATGCCCGGCTAGCATATTTGGCAAAAACGGGGGTCGTCGTCCCATCGCCGACCAGGCCACCGGCTGCCCCTCAGGTACATTACACTTGGGAGCAAATCTTGGAGCTGCGGGCGATTCGAGATTTGCGACGTCAGGTGTCACTACAAACAATTCGCAAAATTTTAGCGTTTTTGGAAGGCACGGGGTGCGATCGCGCCTTGCATGACAAGCACTTAATTATCGCTAATGGCGAAGTGAGCTGGGTCCAAGTCCGAGGAAACACTGAACCCCAGGTGGTGCGGGTCGCTGCCAAAGCTGATTGCCATGTGGGTCAGCTACAGTTGATGACCTTACCATCTCTACGGGAGCTAACCCATGAGGTTTGGGATACTGCTCAGTGCTCCAAAGTCATTGATTTTGAAAGCTTTCGGCGGCGGGTTGTGCCGTTTCGACCGCGGGGTTAAATCCTTGATGAGTGATGGCGATCACACGGAAGCATGACGCCGTACAGAGTCTTCGGCTGAGGTTTGTCACCGCAGCTACTTTTTTTAGTCACGCTTGGAAACTGTCAACGTCACGAAAAGTCTCCCGTGTAATCACGGAAAAGACCGGTCACTTCGTGAAGAATTAATTGTGTGAAGTTTAGATGAGTCCCCTTCAAACATGAGCGCAATGACGGTAACTGCCCCCGCGATTGACATTGCCAACGATTTTCGCAGTCTGAGTATTATCTATTGGCAAAAGCTAGTGAGAGAAGGCGTGCCTAAACGGGAAGCGCAGATTCTGGCGAAGGTCATCGTGAAATTTGAGCTGTTTGCCCAATCACCGACCCCAGAGCATAAACGACTCATTTCACAATTTAGTGCGCTGTTGTGCCGCGCCCAGTTGTGGCGCAGCGATATGTTGCTTTGAGCGATGAGCAGTACTAAACCGCCATTCGAGAGTCGGCAAGGATCGATCGCTGTGGAGACAATCCCAACGCCTCTATTTGCTCACGGCTAAATCGGCAATTGCTCAGGTTGGCATGGGCGATCGCAGCACCAGTGAGATCAGCCGTTCTGAAATCGATGCCCTGGAGGTTGGCCCCTGTCAAGTTGGCGTAGCACAGCCGAGCATGGCGCACATCGGTATGTGTCAGATTGGCTTCACTCAGGTCAGCAAGCCGTAGGTCAGCATCTACTAAAGAGCTGCTGCGCAAATCGCTGTTGGTTAACTGGCAGCGAATCAGCGTGGCCCCCTGAAAAGATGATCGCGTCAGCTTGGCATGGGTGAAATTTGCCCGCCAGAGCATGGCCCGAGAGCAGTCAACCTCTTGCAGCATACCATGGCTGAGGTTACTGCCGGTCAAATCAGCACCGCATAGGATCGCCTGATTTAGCTGCAATCCAGGCATCCAAGCCTCTCGGAAGTCAACGCCGCTAAAGTCGCGCCGGCCGCCTGAGTAACTTTTTAAGAGCTGCACAATCTGCATTGGAAACACTCGTTGATGAAGAGGCTAGAGCGGCAGAACCAGCTCTAAGTTTGTCAAGCCTCAAAAGCCTGACCTGTTGTTAAATAATGTAACGATTGTTTGCGTTGTGCGCAATGGCGCAAGATCCCTACTCCCGGCTTGGGGGAAGTACGCCGTCCTGTGACTGAGGCGTTGACTAAGATCGACAAGTTGCTCAATCTTGGAAGGAATATTGCAATGGCGTCGTCTGCAAGCCGTCAGCGGCTGACCCTGTCTTATTTGCTTTGGTTAGGTGGTTTTTTCGGATTTTCAGGATTACATCGGCTCTACAACGGCAAAATCACTAGCGGGCTGATTTGGTTCTTTACGTTGGGTTTGTTTGGCTTCGGCCAGTTCATCGACGTTTTCTTAGTGCCTGGTATGACGGAAGACCATGAGCTGCGGCGTCTGAGATCGCACTACGGCGACAATATTTACGATTTGCTCAACCAACCCTTGACCACTGCTCAGCCCCATCGTCCGCTCACCCGCGAAGAAAAGATGGTGAAGCTGACACGGGCAGCCAAGCAATCGGGCGGCTATTTATCAGTGACGGCAGCAGTGCTCGAAACCGGCTTAGGCTTTGAAGAGGTTGAAACCCTGCTGAAGGAGATGGCCCGGTCTGGTTATGTTGGGGTTGACAATCATCCCGAGTCTGGTGCAGTCATTTATCGCTTCGAAGAGATGACTGTCTGAGGAACTGTCTGGTTGGGGTAGGGCAGTGTGCTGCCGCTGTTTGGGCGCGTCAGGCTCTCAGCGTCACCGTATGCTGGAATGAACGCGTTCAGGCAAAGCTAATCTGTCCATGAAGATTTTGCTGGTCGATGACGAAGCCGAACTGACTACCCCACTGAGTCGAGTGTTGCTTAAGGCGGGGTACGAGGTTGATGTGGCCTTTGATGGTCAATCAGGGGTCCGACTCGCGACGTCAACAAACTATGATTTGCTGATTTTGGATTGGATGCTGCCCCACTGTAGCGGCCTTGAAATCTGTCAACAGGTGAGATCGCGGGGTGATGCTACACCCGTATTGTTTCTGACGGCTAAAGATACCCTTGACGATCGCGTGGACGGGTTGGATGCCGGAGCGGATGATTACCTCGTTAAGCCCTTTGAGCTGCGGGAGTTGCTCGCCCGGGTGCGGGCCTTACTGCGGCGTCCACCAATTCTGGAAACGCCGCCGCGATCGCCCAAGCTGCAGTACGAAGATTTAGAGCTAGATGAGGCCAATCAACTAGCCCATCGCCGGGGGCAAACGGTCGAGCTGTCAGAAAAAGAAACCCAGCTCCTAGGTTTCTTTTTACGTCATCCTGAGCAAGTCTTGACACGCGAACAAATTCACCAGGCAGTTTGGGCAGACACTGAGCAACCGGCTAGCAATGTTTTGGCGGCTCAGATGCGACTGTTACGACGCAAGATTGAGCCCAAGGGCACGCCACCATTGATTCACACTGTGTATGGCAAGGGCTATCGACTGGGGCAGTAGCTCCCAGTCGGTATACTGAAACTCTGAGTTGAAGCAAGCGATTATGTCAGACGCCACTCCCACCGTCGAATTTTATGACGGCATTCCTGAAGAGATCAGCAATGTCAGCCTGCGTCGGGACCAGGCGACTGGCGCTCGTACGGTTTTGCTGGTGTTTGAGCGGCTCCAGGCGATCGAAGAGTTTCAAAGTTTTCGCAGTCGATTTTCTAAAGCTCTGAAGCTGACCGATAGTGAAGGGGTCATTACGATTGAACCGTCTGGGGTGAAATTCATCTTTTCGGGGCCCGAGGGGGACGACCTCAAGCATGTGGAATGCACCCTTACCATTGATCGCGAGGACTATTGGGAGCGCTTTATGCGGTTTATGCATCGCTATGCTGAGGCCAATGGCATGGCTTATGGGGAACCCGGCTAGGACCAAGCGAACTCCTGCGGTGACTGAGTACAGCGGCGAATGCCCACCCCTCGGTCGCGATTTGGTAGGTTAAAGACAGTTCACCATTAAGGAGTCGGGGGTCAATGAAGGTAGCAGTCACCGGGGGCACAGGCTTTGTCGGTAGCCGGTTAGTCGAAAAGCTACAGCAGGCAGGCCATGAGGTTCTCGTGTTGACCCGCAACCTGGCTAAAGCTCGGCGGCTTTTTCCTGAGTCGACCTATCCACAGGTAACGCTGGTGGCATACACCCCACAAACTTCAGGGGCTTGGCAGGCGGCTATCTCAGGCTGTGATGGGGTGGTTAATCTGGCCGGGGCTCCCATTTCAGAGCGCTGGACCCCAGCCCATAAGCGAGCCATGATCGATAGCCGACAGGTCGGTACGGCCAAATTGGTAGAAGCGATCGCCCAAGCGGAGTCAAGACCACAGGTGCTGGTTAGTGCTTCCGCGATCGGCTATTACGGCACCAGTGAGACGGCGACCTTTGACGAAACTAGCGCCCCTGTGGATGACGATTTTCTTTCCCAAGTTTGTCGTGCTTGGGAGGCAGAAGCTCAAAAAGTCAAGGATTTGGGCGTGCGTTTGGTCATCCCGCGCATTGGCATTGTGTTGGGAGACGGCGGCGCTCTGGAAAAGATGCTGACCCCATTTCAGCTATTTGCGGGTGGACCTATTGGTACTGGTCGTCAGTGGTTTTCCTGGATTCATCAAGATGATCTGGTGGCGATTTTGCTTCGTGCCCTTACAGATGATTCTATGCAGGGAGTCTATAATGCAACGGCTCCTAATCCGGTACGCATGGGGCAAGCTTGTGAAGCCTTGGGGCAAGCCCTCCATCGACCGTCTTGGCTACCTGTGCCGGAATTTGTTATTGAGGCTCTGTTGGGAGATGGTGCCATCGTAGTCTTGGAGGGGCAGCGGGTCATTCCCCAACATCTTCAGGCCGAGGGCTTTGAGTATCAGTATCCCCAGGTTGACCAAGCGATGAAAGCGGTGGTCAACAGTCTTTAGCACTTCGACATAGCCTGAGTCTTGTACGCCAGGTTAGGTCGCTATTTTGTCGGCAACAATGTGCGATACACGGCGTCAAACCCCTCTTGCCAGTGGGGCGGTGCTCCCGTGAGTTGACGCGCCATTCCGTGGATGACTTCAGGGGGAACCTGCCGCGATCGCTGGTAATTCCGCTGTAGACAGATCTCTAGCGGCAGGTCTAACCAGACAGCTAGGAGTCGGGTGAACCCAACGATGCGAGCGGCGGCTATCACTTGGCGTCGCCCCCGGCGACGAGCATTGGTCGCGTCATAGATTGCACCGACACCGCCCGCCGAGGATGCCTGTTGAACACCCAGTTGAAATTCCTGTAGGACTTGGTGCCAGACTTGCCGCCACGGCCCTTGGATGGCCTCATCGCCAAACAGCTCCCTGCGAATGCGATCGGTTGAAATATATTTCAATGATGGACTGCTTTGTTGCATGGCCTGGGCCCAAGTGGACTTACCGCTACCAGGTAGCCCAATGAGTATCCAAAGGGGGATGTCGTGGGAGAGGGACATGGGCAAAATGAAGAGAAAATCTGGCGCTGCTGTGGGATAGCGACGCTTGGTTGATCAGCGAGATGGCTCAAAACTTTATGGGCGAGCTATCTTTGATGTCAGCAACGCTTATATGAGGAGTTTAGGAGATGGACAAGCGCTTCTGGTCCCATAAAATCGGCTCACTGTTTCTTGCTACGGTGCTCATGACGATCGCCGTATCGTCCCGATCGCTACAGGCGCAAACTAGCAGCACCCCTCCTCCTCTCCAACAATTAGTGCACAGTTTCGATATTTCCCAGCCCGATGCCACAGCCTATGCCCTATGGAATGCTGATGCTGATCAGCGCCATGAGGTTTGGTTCCGCGTGCTTTCGGGGGAAGCTGATTACCAACAGCGACTACGGGTTTATAAAGAGCAGGCCCCGCCACGATCGCCCTATATGCTCCCCCCTGATTCCACCGTTGTTTACGAGGTGGAAAATAATGACCCGTCGCAGTGGTTCTCTTTGGGCGCTGAAAACGGCTTTTTCACCTATTACTTTGAAGGCGATAACCGTTTGGACGAAGTGCTCGACTTTCGCAATGCGCGGGCGGTTCGGGTGCAAAAGTCGATTTATACCAACGGCGATCGCTACGAAATCAGCTTCGAAGACATTACCGAGCTAGATGACTACGACGACCTGGAAATCGAAGTGATTTTGATTCGTCGCTAGCGCAAGGCTCTTGGTTCTCTAATAGCTGAAAAATCTCTATGCGACGGCCGGCTCAGTCATAGTCATGCGACCCGTCGTTGCATCTATCGTGACCTCCGTGCCCAGGGGCAGCGTGAGGATCGGTTCCACATGACCGATGGCGGCATTTGACCAAGCTGGAATGCCCAAGGGCGCAATGTGATCGGCCAGCACCTGCTCAAGCGTCAACCCACCATAGCCGCCTGAAGGCCCGCAGTTGGTGCACTGACCAAAGATAAATCCTGCCAACTGATCCAAAACGCCCGCCAGCTTTAGCTGCGTCAACATCCGGTCAATCCGGTAGATTGATTCACCCACATCTTCGAGAAACAGGATGTGGCCAGTCATGTCCGGAAAGTAAGGGGAGCCAACAATGCCCGCGATGACCGATAGATTGCCACCGTAGAGTTTGCCACGGGCCTGCCCCGGAGTGATGGTTTGAACGCGAAAGCGAGTTTGCATCAGGCGATCGCGATCTTCCGCTGCCAGGGGATTTGCGAAGGTTTGCGCCTGCCCCTCAAACAAGACTTGCCGAAACGGCTCAGTTTGGTCCGGTCGCCAAGCGGTCAATCCATTCGGACCGTGAAAAGTGACTAATCCGGTTTGGGCAGTGATGCCTAGCAGTAGCGCCGTTAGATCACTAAAGCCAGTAATGACCTTTGGGTTGCGGCGAATCAGGTCATAGTCGAGGTAGGGCAAAATGCGAGCGCTGCCCCAATCTCCCCGTATGGGCAGCAGTGCAGCAATTTCTGAATCAGCAAAAAACTCGTTCACATCAGCGGCGCGATCGCGATCCTGCCCGGCCAGATACCCATATTGCGCCAAAACATGGGGAGCTGGACGGGGCACTAAGCCCAGTCCGCGCACGGCATCCATCACAATATCTAAGTCACTGGTATTAAAGGTGGCCCCCGCCGGACTGATGATGCCAACCTCGTCTCCTGGACGCAACCGTGGCGGCTTGATAACCTCTGCCTCAGCTGCTCGTGCCGACAGCGCCTGGGCAAATGGCCATGCTCCAGCTAACAAGCCCAAGCCCGCGATCGCCTGTCTCCGAGTTGACCGGTACATGTTCATCCGCCTTGCCCACCTGCAATCTCACCTGGTCAATAGTCTGGCACAGCCGGTGAACCATCACACCAGATATGCGACAGCCCACTCACTGCTCCTCGGGGTGATATTGCCGATCCAGCAGTTGCCCCCACGTTTGATCAAAGGGATGAACTTTGCCCACTGGTTTGCTCGCTTGGAAGACCGGGCGCTGTGAGTTAGCCCACGCAAAGATCGAGCCTTCAAGGTTGACCACTGCATCTAACCCTTGATTTTCCAGCTCTGCAGCCACTCTGGCGGAGCGATAGCCCACCGAGCAATAAACCACGATTTGGTCGGCTTGGGTCTGCTCCGCTAGCGCCACAATTGCCGCTGGATCCTCCAAATTAACGGCGTTTTGTAAGTGGCTCACAGCAAATTCCTCCGGTCTACGCACGTCGACAATCAGCATCTGGTCGCTAGTTGTGTCGATTAGGCGCTGCTCTAGCTCCGCCACCGAAATATGCTCAACCGTCGGAAACTCCCGCCGAATTTCACTCTTCAGGGCATCCCAAGATAAAGATTGCTCATAGCAAGCACCCACTCCTGGAAGCAAAAGCCCCACCAGGAAGAGGAACGCATTGCGATGACGAAAGGAAGAAAACGGACGAATCGGCATGATGGAGGTTCCTGCATAGCGCCGCTGATTTAAGCATAGGGTCGTCAAGGGCTGGTTGCTGGGGTCAACCGTGAGGGTTTAGCTTGCTTCCTTTGATTTTGCTTTCCCGATTGAACATGATTCATCGCAACCACAGTAACCGCAATTAGGCCAAACAACGCCGAGATGCGGGTTTGAGCAGGCAACGTCAGAACGATATCGGCCGCCAGGAATTCTGGATATGGGACCGGACTTTTTCCACCGCCAAGAGAGCCGATCGCTGGCTAACCCGACGTTAAAAATTCACACAGACTAATTTTTCTGTGTTGAAAAACACAGTAAGTTTGAGAGGCAGCCTGCTGACCATCAGCATTGCCCTTAGATTTCGCAGTTTCACATCACGTTCTATGTCTCAACCGACGATCGAATCCATCCTGAATGAAAAGCGCTTGTTTGAGCCGCCGGCTGACTTTGCCGACCATGCCCGCATCAAGAGCATGGCAGAGTACCAGGAACTTAATGACAAAGCGGCTGCGGACCCGGCGGCCTTTTGGGCTGACTTAGCCCAAAAGGAGCTGCACTGGTTCAAGAAATGGGACACGGTACTTGACTGGCAACCGCCCTTTGCAAAATGGTTTAGCGGCGGCAAGATCAATATTTCCTACAACTGTTTGGATCGCCACCTCACCACCTGGCGGCGGAACAAGGCAGCACTCATTTGGGAAGGCGAACCCGGCGACTCACGGACGTTAACCTATGGTGAACTGCACCGCGAAGTCTGCCAGATGGCGAACGTACTGAAAGACTTAGGCGTGCAAAAGGGCGATCGCGTTGGGCTGTACATGCCCATGATTCCGGAGGCGGCGATCGCCATGCTGGCCTGTGCCCGGATTGGGGCACCCCACACTGTCGTGTTCGGAGGCTTTAGTGCGGATGCGCTGCGTGATCGCCTCAATGATGCCGAAGCCAAACTCGTTATCACTGCTGACGGCGGCTTCCGCAAAGATAAGGTCATTCCCCTCAAGGCAGCGGTAGATCAGGCCCTCGAAAACGATGCGGCACCGAGTGTCGAGAACGTTCTCGTGGTGCAGCGCACGAAAGAAGACATTCCCATGGTGGAAGGGCGCGACCACTGGTGGCAT
Source organism: Leptolyngbyaceae cyanobacterium (assembly GCA_050331235.1). Lineage (GTDB taxonomy): Bacteria > Cyanobacteriota > Cyanobacteriia > Phormidesmidales > Phormidesmidaceae > Halomicronema. The sequence continues at coordinate 94,423 of JBHJHA010000011.1, read as the reverse complement.
GACCTCAAACCCGGCGCCTCTGGCAACTGCCCCGCTGAGGAAATGGACGCTGAGGACATGTTGTTCATCCTCTACACCAGCGGCACCACCGGTAAACCCAAGGGCGTGGTGCATACAACGGGGGGATACAACCTCTACACCCATATGACCTTCAAATGGACGTTTGACCATAAGGATACAGACGTCTACTGGTGTACGGCTGACGTGGGCTGGATCACTGGCCACAGCTACATCGTGTATGGTCCGTTATCGAATGGGGCCACCAGCCTAATGTATGAAGGGGTGCCCCGTCCGTCGAACCCCGGCTGTTTTTGGGATGTTGTGGAAAAGTACGGCGTCAATATTTTCTACACGGCACCTACGGCAATTCGCGCCTTTATGAAAATGGGCGATCAGGAACCAAAAGCCCGCGATCTTTCTTCCCTACGCATCTTGGGCACCGTGGGTGAACCGATCAACCCCGAAGCCTGGATTTGGTATCACAACACCATTGGCGGCGGTAACTGTCCGATTGTGGATACCTGGTGGCAAACGGAAACTGGCGGCTTCATGCTAACGCCGCTACCGGGGGCCACGCCAACAAAGCCTGGTTCGGCAACCAAACCTTTTCCCGGCATTTTGGCAGACGTGGTGGACTTAGAAGGCAACCCTGTTGGCGATAACGAGGGGGGCTATTTAGTCGTCAAGCATCCCTGGCCCAGTATGATGCGCACCGTCTACGGCAACGATGAACGGTTCCGTCGCACTTACTGGGAGCACATTCCCCCCAAAGACGGCCAGTATCTCTACTTTGCTGGCGACGGGGCTCGTCGGGATGAGGACGGCTACTTTTGGGTGATGGGTCGGGTCGATGATGTGCTAAGTGTCTCCGGTCACCGTCTGGGCACGATGGAAATTGAATCAGCCTTGGTTTCTCATCCTGCCGTGGCCGAAGCTGCCGTCGTGGGGCGCAAAAATGAAATCACTGGCGAAGAGGTCTTTGCCTTTGTCACTCTGGAGGGCACTCACTCGCCCAGCGATGACCTGAAAGGTGAATTGAAACAGCACGTCGTGAAAGAAATCGGCGCGATCGCCCGACCGGCGGATATTCGCTTTGCTGACTCGCTGCCCAAAACGCGATCGGGCAAGATCATTCGTCGCTTCCTACGGAATCTAGCGAGCGGCGAAGATATCGTGGGCGATGCGACCACCATGGAAGACCAAAGCGTGCTCGACAAGCTCCGTCAGGGATCCTAGGCATCAGGACACAGCTAGCGGCGATCGTAGTGTCAAAAGTGCTGTGATCGCCGCTGTGTTTGGAGGCCATTCACTCGTAGATGTCGCCTTCGCAGACATCGCCTAAAACCCCTGGACAGGTCCTCAGGTCATAGTCTAAGCCGCGGAGATCGAGTAGTCGCCAAGGTTCTTCATCGGCCCGGACTGTGTAGATTTCACCAAGGGGGCTGAGGTCGGTCACAGGGTTAAAGGCCAAGTTAAGCGATCGCAATGTGGGGATATCGGCCAGCGGAGCAATGGAGGCAATCTGGTTGTGGCTCACATCCAGGAATTTGAGACGTGCCAGGCTGACCAAGGGAGTGAGATCAGTCAGTTGAGTATTCGCCAGATGAAGCTCTTGAAGATTGCTCAGCTCAGCGATCGCATCCAGTTCACTGACCACGCTGCCATTCAAGTCGAGGCGCGTTAATGCCGGGGCGGCGATCGCGATAATCTGCAGGTCAACCATAATGGGCAGGTCGATGGCCAAGCCAGCCTCGGTTGGCGTTGTCGTCAAGCTCGGCGGGTGGAGGTCAGTTACCATGGCTAGCCTGGCTTCAGCCGCGGCGCAGTCCTCGGTTGCAACCGCAGCCAAAAGAGCATCCATTGTGTCCCAAGCAGCTGCTCCGTCGAGCTCTGGCAGGGGGCGATAGTCCTGTAGCGCTGCACATAGCTCGGCAAAGGTGGATGCCGCAGGCGCTGGACTAGAGAGCCCGGTCGTCAACAAGCTAGTGGCGATCGCCAGGGTGCCCAAAGGATTGATCATCATGCGCGGAGCCTCTCTTCGAAATATCAAACTCGATGTTTCAGTTTTTAGCTTCCCCGCTGACTGACCAAATGTAACGTGATGGGGCGAGCCTTAAAAAAAACAGGATTTTCCTAGACAGCAGCCTAGATGTGGGGATGCGGTCAGGAGTCATTGCCCTTGACCGCAAACTGTCTACGTATTGGCCAGGGATCGCTGTGGCGTCTCAAGCTGATGTCGGTGAACCCTGTCCGCAAGATGTGACAAGATGATACAGACTGTAGAACGCTTGCCTGATTGCATGACTGATTCGACTTTTGGTTCGATGCCTGCCTACGAAAAACTCAAGGCCCTACGCCCGCTAATGCTGCGACTACACAAAGCGCTCCTAGATGCGGAACAAGACAGCTACGAACGGGTTCACGGCCCGGTCACCTCCAAGATGGAATTATTTCAGTTGGTTGTTAATGATGAGTGGTTTGCTTGGCTCCGACCCATTTCCCAGTTCATTGCGACCATTGATGAGTCCTTTGCTTCTAAGGAGCCGGTATCACCCAATGAAATTCATAGCCTCTTGCAAAAGGCTCATGACTTGCTACCCTTAGAATCAGATGAGTCCAGCGAAGCGGCAGTGCGCTATCAGCGAGCGGTGGATAACTATCCCCAAATTGCTACGCTGCATCAGCAGGTGATGGCGGTTTTACAGGCCTCAGCGTCTGACGTGAGCGAGATGTAATCCGAGCCCTGGGGCCAAGTATTAGCTATTGGAGTCGGGGGCTGGGCGACAGATACCAAAAACCGATGTGTATCCGTGTAGAAATGTGGTGTTCCCGACGGGGCCAATTTCGCCGCCGCAAAAGAAGCCATTGAGCGGCATCTCGCCTAGAAATTCCTGAAATAAGCGGGAGTCAAAGTGCGGCTTTTGGTAAAGCCCCTCGCCGCGACCCATGCAGGAGAACATCAGGGCACCAATGGGAGTCTCTTCGTCGAGTTTGTGCTGGCTACGATAGCGGATGAGCAAAGTTTCTAAGTCGTCGGCAGACGTGCGGGCGTCGCGCAGGTGAAATTGGATGCGCTGCCCAACTCGAATGCGATCGCCAACGGCTAAAGCTCCCAAACGGGGATCAATGCCTAAAAGATTACGAATCAAAAAATCGCCAGGCTCTAAGGTTTGCTTAAAGCCATCCTGGGCAATGCCAACATGGAGCGCATCTCTAGCAAGTTCGCGATCGCTTTCACTCAGGTCTTGGAGAATGTCTTGCAACGCTTCCAATGGCAGCTGAGTTTCCCCCCCGAAGTCGTCAATCTCTTCAAGCTCTAGCAAAATATTGCGATCGCCCGCCGCGATCCGGAATGGTCGACCAATGGGCCGACATCCCTGAGCCACGATCGCATCTAGCACCAGATTGCCGGATAGTGCCAACCCCACCAATCCCTCCGTTTGCAGGGTGCCGTTGATAAACAGCCCGCTATTTCTTTGTACACCGCTGATGCTGGCCAAACCACCGATTTTGACCGTGCCGGGATAGGCAAAATCTAGCCCCTGCAAGAGCTCGGTGATTTTCGCCGTGAATGGATCCGCTAGCAGAATGAAATTCGGGTTTTGTGCGGGAGCCACGCCAATCTTTTCGGCCCAGGCATCAGGTGGGCTATCCAAATCTGGTAAGGCTTCCTCTTTCAGTGCAAAGGGCTGGATGGTCACTCCGGGTAGCGTTGCCGCACAGAGACTCAAGCCCGGACGTTGTTCAATTTCCCGCGCTGGTTCTGCTGGTGCAGTCCCCACGATGCCGCCGCCGCTACAGCCAATCACACAGGGGATAGGCAGCGCTTCATTCAGAAGAGGCAGTAAACGCGCAAACTCACTGGCAAAAGCTGCTGAAATAAAGATCAACCCCAAATCAGGTGGCTGCTGGAGTTGTGCCTTGACTTGTTCGGCAATGTCTCGCACCGCCGCTTCTAAAGATGGTTTGGTTGAGAGGGCACTAACCCACTGCATCGATCCGGAGGTTTCAGGCATCAGAAAAATGGGGGTTGCACTGCTGCTGTTTAGTGAAGCTTATTTCACCCTAAGGCCAATTAAGCAAATCGTCTTACAGAAATCGACGCAATTCTACGGGTTCTTTATCCGAAGTTCACCAAGTTTAAGCGGCTTCCAGATAAATTAGCAAATATTGATTTACTTGAATCTATGGTATTCATTGCTGAAATGCGTCTTTGGCCGATATTTCTACCCCGGCAGTTAATTCTGACTTATGGCGTAATCTGAGTTCCAGCTTAAGGTTGGTTTGGATGGAGAATAGCTGGGCTAAGCTATGAATATAAGCTGTATTCACTCAATAGAACCGAACTAAAAGTGAGGTTTTTACCCCTACAGCTAGGCCTAGTTAAGCATTAGTTTGTAAGGAGTTGAGAGTTCTGCTACCCCTCTATTGAGGGATGTTGCAGTATTTATACGGAGTCAGCCGCTATGCAAATCTTTGCCATGGTTTACACCGTTCTAGCCAAAGCAAAGCGCTAAACTAGCTAAGGACATTGGTATTGCTAATTTTGTAGTTGGCAATGCGTTATCAAGTTGGAGAACGGTCTAATAAAGGTTCTTATGAGCAACAACATTCAAGACAAAATTCAAGAAGAGTTGAAAGAAGCACGCAACACTTGTGATACATCTGGCGCCTCCTCCGCTGAGTGCGCTGCTGCTTGGGATGCAGTCGAAGAGCTGCAAGCTGAGGCCTCTCACCAGCGTCAAACTGGCCCCAAAAAGTCTTCCCTCGAGAAGTACTGTGACGACAATCCCGATGCGGATGAGTGTCGCGTTTACGAAGACTAAGCGTTAATCCTAAGCAGATATAATCAGTGCCGCCCTAATGACTTAGGGCGGCGCTGCTGCTTTAAAGCCTTTTGTGGGCTCGGTGGCCCAGCGCCATATGGAGAGGAGTCAACGCCAAGGCTGGTGTAGCTCGCGCACAGGTGAGTTATCTCTGAAATCGCAAGGGTGCCTCAGCGAAGGGCCGACCTACGTTCGCCGGGTGGAAACCTCAACGTCACCCGGGGCGATCGCGATTAATAGTAGGTGCCGACCTTCCGATGGTGTACCGCCGTAGTGCCTTCAGGATCAGATACTTTCCCCTCGTCAACGGTGCAGTAAACGATCCAGTGATCGCTGACTTCCATACGGCTCGTGACCGTGCATTCTAAATAGGCTAGCGCATCGCCGAGAATCGGCGAACCATTCTGAGCGGGGCGCGTCCGAATGCCGGCAAAGCGATCGCTCCCCGGTGGAAAGCGCTTTAGGAAGTGCTTCATCAGAGCCGAGTAATTGCCCTCTTCCAAAATATTGAGCACAAACGTGTCGCCCACCTGTAACAAAGATTCGATCGCCCGGTCCTTTGCCACAGCCACGGTAAAGCCTAGGGGTTCAAAGCTGGCTTGGGAAACCCAAGAAGCCAGCATCGCACTGGAAACCTCCCCTTTCTTCGCGGTCATGATGTAGAGGCCGCTGCTAATCCGCCCTAGCGCCTTTTCCATTTCCGCGTTGAGAGATTTGAGCTTCTTGAGCTTTTTAGCTTGACCTAATAGTTGACCTAGGTCAGTGCCCGCTTCATCACAGAGTTGGTAGAGGGCCTCATCAGGGGTGTCTTTGACCCGAATAGGGTTAAACGCCGAGCGCAGCTCCAGATCTTGGAACCGGGTAGCCAGGGTGTCAATTGGCTCGTCGTCGCCACCGTAGGATTCAAACAGCCCTACCGTTTGCTTATCATGAACGGCTGCAAAAATCGTTCCCAGCGCCGTTTGGGCCGTTTTTGCCCCGGTTGCCGGAGGCATGCCGATGACCAAGCCCCGAGCCCGCCCTACTAGTTCGTTCACTTCCTGGGGATCAGCGGATCGCAGATCAAGCATCTCTACCGCCACGCCAGTTTTAGTGATGCCACGGGCGATCGCTTGGGAGAGGCGATCACTGTAGCCGTAATCAGACATGTAAAAGACAGCAACCAGCGTTTCTGCCTGGCTCTTTTCTTGGCTCCAGCGGCGATAGCGATCTGTCAACTCGCCTACATGGTGCCGCAACAGCGGACCGTGACCAGTGGCGACAGTGGTGATCTCGGGCAACTTGTCCATGCGCTTCATAGCGGATAGCACCGACCGCGCGTTGGGGGCCATCAGGCACTCGTAGTAAAAGCGAAAGTCAGGAGATATCGCGGCGAGGTCTTCGTCGTAAACGGCATCGCTGCAATAGTGCAACCCAAAGGCATCACAGGTAAACAGCACTTGACTCTGATGATCGTAAGTGAAAATCGTATCGGGCCAGTGCAGGTTAGGCGCATTAACAAATTCCAGAACGTGGCCATTGCCCAAGTCCAGCTGTTCACCACTTTTGACCTGTAAGCGCTCAAAGGGCTGGTGCACCAAATCATCCAAAAACTGGAGAGCGACCTTGGCCCCGACCACCGTTGCCTTAGGCGCTAACGTCAGCACATCACGCACTAAGCCGCTATGGTCAGGCTCGGTATGGCTGATGACGATGTAGTCAAGCTCAGCGGGATCGATTTGTGCCTTTAGGGCATCGAGATAGAGATCTCGAAACTTTGCGTGGGAGGTATCAACTAAGGCTGTCTTTTCACCGCGAATGATGAAGGAGTTGTAGGTGGTGCCATTTTGCAGGCCAAACTCAATGTCGAAGCGATCGCGATCCCAATCAAGGGAGCGAATAGCCGTAGTGTCCGCCGCGATGTTGGGCTCTACCTGCATGGTGAGGCGTTTTTGCAATTGGGGTGCAGCGACAACCATTGAGCGCTCCTTAGTAGAAAAAGACTTTAACAACAGAAATGTTTCTTAATCAATACCATTCTGCCGTATCTCTCGAAAGAATGCAGTTAGGATCTTTTATCAGTCTTTCAGGTTTTGCTAAAGATTGCCATGCAAACGGATGCCTTCCCGATTGAACTCACCGCTGACGGCAGCGAGACCTTTTATTCAGAGGCCTTTGGCGAGTGGTTTCATAGCCGCAGCGGAGCCTACGAAGAAGCCCGCAGCACCTATGTGCTAGCTACTGGGCTGGTTGAGCGGGCCCAAGCCCAGGGGCAGATCACAATTTTAGATGTCTGCTACGGGCTGGGATACAACACGGCGGCGGCGCTAGAGGCCATCTGGGCCCAGGATAAAGGTCTGCCAATTCAGCACGTTGGCTTAGAGTTAGATGCCGGAGTGCCCAGGGCAGCGATCGCTCAGGGGCTGCTCAAGGAATGGCCGGATACGGTGCAGATGGCCCTTACAAAGCTGGCAGAGCAGCAGCGGCTCCGCACGTCGCTACAGGCGGATTTATTCATTGGCGATGCCCGGCAACGGATTCAACCGCTGGCAAGGGGGGGATTTCAGGCCGATGTCATCTTTCTGGATCCCTTTTCACCCCCCCGCTGTCCGCAATTGTGGACGGCGGAGTTCCTGACGCTGGTAGCGCAGTGTCTACATCCTCAGGGGGTGCTTGTGACCTATTCCTGTGCGGCGGCGGTGCGCACCGCGTTGCAACTGGCAGGGCTGCACATCGGGTCATTGGCGGCCCCGGGTCGTCGCTGGCCCAGCACCCTTGCCCGTCACACTAATACCGATTTGCCTGACCTCTCGCCGCAGGAGCGCGAACACCTCCAGACGCGGGCCGCCATTCCCTATCGCGATCCGTCTCTGCGGGATGATGCGGACACGATTCAGCGGCGGCGATCGCAAGAGCAAGCCCAGTCATCGCTACAGCCAACGGGTCACTGGCGGCGGCGGTGGTTAAATTCTCAATAGAGCGACCTTGGGACTTTATGAAGCTAGCGATCGTACTCCATCAGCCAGTTGGCAGCAGCGGTGTTGGTTTCTGTCGTAGAGCGCTTTAAAGCTTAATCAACCAGATCAATGGTGAGCTCTGACCACACCAGCGAGGTTTGAATCGGTTCGTAAATCTCCGCTGATGTTAGCCCAAATGCAAAGGACTTGATGGGGCAGAAAGCACAAGATGGTTTCCTCAGACTGTTTTATCGTCGCCTCTAATTTCGGCAGTCTCAGCAATATGCCCCCACTCAGAAACACTAGCTGAGCCGGGGGCATTCCAAAAATGACCTATTGACACCGTGGCAAGCTTTACTTGCTGGCGATCGCCAGCGTAGTGGCTGGAGCGCTAGACTGCTCACGGTTGAGCTGTTCTAAAATCGCCATGACATTTGCCCGGGCATCGCCAAACAGCATCGACGTATTCTCTTTGTAAAAGAGGGGATTTGCTACGCCGGCGTAACCGGCGGAGAGACTGCGCTTCAGCACGATCGCATTTTGCGCTTTCCACACTTCCAATACGGGCATCCCAGCCATCGGGCTGTCGGGGTCTTCTAGCGCACTGGGGTTGACCGTGTCGTTAGCACCGATGACGAGCACCACGTCAGTCGCCGGCAAATCACCGTTGATTTCCTCCATTTCCAGCACGATATCGTAGGGCACATTGGCTTCCGCCAGCAACACATTCATGTGACCGGGGAGCCGCCCCGCCACAGGGTGAATGCCAAAGCGCACTTGCGTACCGCGATCGCGCAATATGCGGGTGATTTCGGCCACGGCGTGCTGCGCCTGGGCCACGGCCATGCCATAGCCGGGCACGATGACGACATTGCTAGCCGTGTTTAGCAGCTCTACGGTCTCTTCCACTGAGGTGGAAGTGGCTTCCCCTTCGACGGCTTTGCCCTGGTAGTTGGTGTTGCCGAAGCCGCCGAGCAGCACATTGGCAAACGAGCGGTTCATCGCCTGACACATGATGTAGCTGAGGATGAGGCCGCTGCTGCCCACCAGAGCACCTGTGATAATCAGCAGGTCATTGTTGAGCATAAAGCCCGCCGCCGCTGCCCCCCAGCCGGAGTAGCTGTTGAGGATGGAAATGACCACTGGCATGTCGGCTCCGCCGATCGCAATCACCAAAGTGATGCCTAAAACAGCGGCGATCGCCGTCATGATGCCTAAGGGCAGTAGGGCCGCCGTTTCGCCCACGGTCATGTAGCGATAGCCCAGCCCCACGACCGCCGCCAACAAGCCAATATTGAGAATGTGTCGCCCCGGCAACACGATCGCCTTGCTAGAGACAATGCCCTGGAGTTTACCGCAGGCAATCAGGGAGCCGATGAAGGTCACTGCACCAATGAAGATGCCGACGTAAACTTCTACCTTGTGAATGGTGAAGTCGATGCCCTGTAGGGAGGCATCGGGATTGAGAAAGCTGGCGTAGCCGACGAGCACTGCCGCCAAACCGCCAAACCCATTAAGCAAACCCACGAGCTGCGGCATGGAGGTCATGGCCGCGCGGGTTGCCAGCAGACCACCAATCCAGATGGCGGGTCCCATCGCCGCCAAGAGCACCCCATAGTTAGTGACTTGGCGGCTCCAGGCCGTGGCTCCCAAGGCCACCACCATGCCGGCAATGCCGTAAAGGTTGCCCCGGCGGGCCGTTTCGGGGTTTGACAACCCCCCCAAGCTGAGAATAAAGAGAATGCTGGCTGCAATGTAAGCAACCGTCAACAGATTATTAGACATATTCAGAAGATCCTGCGTACTGTGTCGAGTTGGTTAGGGATGCAGCCTATTTGCGAAACATGTTCAACATGCGCTGGGTGACAAAGAACCCACCGGAGATGTTGAGCGTGCTTACAAAAATCGCGATCGCCCCCAAAATTGTCACGGTGGAGGTCAGTGGCCCAGAAATTTGCAACATGCCGCCGATGATGATGATGCCGCTAATGGCATTCGTCACACTCATCAATGGCGTATGCAGGGCGGGGGTAACGTCCCAAATCACCTTCCAGCCCAAAAAGATCGCCAGCACAAAGACCGTGAAGTGCGAGATAAAAGATTCCGGCGCGGCAATCCCGACCCCCACTAAGGCGGCGCTGATCAAAATTGGCCAGATCAACTGTTTGAGCGGATTTGCCTTTTTCGGCGCAGCGTCCGTCTCGACGACCACTTTTGGGGTGGGGGCCGGTGGTGCGGGACGCTCTAGTGGCGGTGCTGGCCAAATCACGTTGCCCTCATGGACGACGGTAGCCTGACGCACCACATCATCCTCTAGGTCAAAATGATGCTCTTCAGCGCCACCCAACTCATTTAGCAGATGGTACAAGTTGGTGCCATAGAGCTGACTCGCTTGGTTGGCCATGCGGCTGGCCAAGTCGGTTAGCCCTACAACCTTGACGCCGTTGTGGTCATAGATTTCGTGGGGGCGAGTGAGCTCACAATTGCCCCCCTGTTCCGCAGCCATATCGACAATTACTGAACCCGGTTTCATCGCTTCGACCATCTCTTGGGTAATGAGACGGGGGGCGGGCTTTCCAGGGATCAACGCCGTTGTGATGATGATGTCAACTTCCTTGGCTTGTTCTAAAAACAACGCCATTTCCGCCGCGATAAAGGCCGGACTCATCACCTTGGCATAACCGCCGCCACCTTCGCCATTCTCATCATCTTCGAAATGCAGCTCCAGAAATTCTGCCCCGAGGCTTTCTACCTGCTCCTTGACCACGGGGCGGGTGTCAAAGGCACGAACGATCGCCCCTAAGCCCCGCGCCGTACCAATGGCGGCCAGGCCCGCAACGCCCGCCCCGATGACGAGCACCTTACAAGGGGGAATCTTGCCCGCCGCTGTGATTTGGCCAGTAAATCCTCGGCTAAACTGATTCGCTGCCTCGATCACCGCCCGATAGCCCGCCAGATTGGCCATAGAGCTCAAGGCATCGAGCTTTTGGGCTCGGGTAATCCGCGGGACGGCATCCATCGCCATTGCCGTTGCCCCTTTTTGCGAAAGCTGCTCTAGCAACTCCGGATTTTGGGCCGGCCAAATAAAGCTGATCAACTTGCCACCGGGACGCAACAGTTCGGCTTCGTGTTGATTGATCCCAGTGTGCCAGTGAGGTGCCTGCACTTTGAGAATAATGTCAGACTCGGCCCACAACATGACCACATCATGAACGACATGGCACCCCGCTGCGGTATAGGCCCGATCGGGAAAACTTGCCGCCATGCCCGCGCCTGATTCGATCCAAACTTCAAAGCCGAGCTTTTGTAGCTTTTGAGCAGTATCGGGGGTTGCGGCAACGCGCTTTTCTCCCTGGGTAATTTCTTTGGGAATGCCCACCCGCATCTTGGGATGAGTATCCGACGGCGCTGTCGTATCAGATGCGATCGCAACGGTCATAAAATCATTCTCCTAATCTTCTGCAGGACGATCTAACGATGATGGAAACTTCACTCGGCAAAACCTGCAACCGGGATTTCCCAGCGATACCTTTTCCGCAGGAGCGATGCCAGATGAGGCCGACTGCAGCTCCTGAACTACCGGCAAAACCGTCTTTACTTGCCGGAATCAATGCGGTGATTTAAATGTCTGCTTTGGCTACTAATTTGCCTCTGCATCTTAGCCAGCCAATTGTTTACTTAGCGTTACAGGACTCCTACACTCCCAAGTCCTTGTGGCTACTCCGACTGTCAACGACGACCCCTAAAGCTGTTCGCTTCACACTTAGACACAAATGACCACCAAAATCATGCTTCATTGCAGTTCTTTTTAGCGTGACAGGTCCAAAATCAAAATGTTGATCAGCCTTTTTTTACATTCTCCGAGAGTTTATTGAGTTTTGGTGTTTATTTTCGAAACGAAACTTAACGATGCTTGAATACTTCATCGATGGCTTAAGTGATTGGGAGCCATCTCATCGAGTGGGACGATAGTGCTCTGAGAGAAAAAATATGCTCGCTTTTGGTTTTTGGTGGCCGGTCGCGGCAATCGTTTAATGCTTGGAAAAGCTGCCATTAGCTACTTAAAAAGCATTGTTTGTTAAATGACTTTAAGGGGATATCTCCTGGATAACAATGCTTCCTAGTTGCTTCTTTGGCGATTTTGCCGTCCAGTATCCCTAAAAGCCGTGGCTATCCGTGGCGTCTTGACGTTATGTATATTTGTCTGTTTGTTCAAGGCTTTTGATTGATTATTGAGAATGCGTAAGTGCAATTTAGGTGAAAAATATTGCTTTTTGAGCTTGTAGCTATTGGCTGAAGTTGCACAAGTCTTTACAGCTTTTAATTTGTTTTAAGCTACCTCCTTTAAAGGAGTATTCATTGAGCTTGTACGAGGTAGGCATAATGCAATCTTGCGATATTTTTTTGATTTTAATGGCTGGCCTGTGTTGATACTTTTTTGCTCAATACTTGGGGGATCTAAGTATGGGTTAAGAATATGGATCAAAGGTCGACATGTTGATTCGCGATCACCTAAGGAAGCAGTCTGAATCAATGTAAAAGGGCTAAATGGGTATAGGGATCAAACTCTCCAGCGATTTATAAGCCTAACTATCACAGCCATCGCTACCCTACCCGGAGGCTGGAGATTTATTTTTTAGGAGAATTTGATTGTAGAGGGCGCCTCTATGAATCCGATTCGCAGAAGCTTTGAGTAGTCTGGTGAAGCGGGTTTGATCATGTAAAATGTCAAGTTGAGATTGGTGTGTGGGCACCTGATTTCTTGCCTGAATCTCAGGCTAGTCACTGTCATTCTTCGTTTGGTGAGCGCAAAGTTTCCGAGAGTGGACACTTTCATTAGAGTCTGATGGTGCTAGGTATCGTTCTGAAAATAGGCACACAATAGCAAGCATGCGATTTTGGGAGGTCACGAATGTCACTTAAGAAATGGCTACATCGGGGTTTGATGGGAGCTTTTGCTGCGTCTAGCTTGGCAATCGCTAGCAGTAGTGCGATCGCGCAAAGCACGACGGGTGGTTTTACGATTTTTGGTGGCGTTGATTCAGAGTACCGTCTGGGCTACTTCATTGATAACAATGAGCGCCGCAGCCCGGATGCGCGTTACTACCTGCAAGTGGCAGGGCGTAAGGTGAATGAAGAAATCTTGGAGCTGCAAATTACGTATCCGGAAGAGTTTGAAGACCAAGGTGGATACTTTACTAAAGCTCGAGTAGAGCTACGCGAAGGATCGGGGCGCGGGGGGGCGACTATTCCCGTCGATGAGGTGGTCTACGATGAAGAAACCAATACCTTTGAGATTTATCCAATTGATCCTATAGAGCCTAATAGCAGCTTTGTGGTTGTTTTCCACGAGGTCCGCAACCCCAATCGCTATAACAACTTCTACTTCTATCTCGATGCGCTTTATCAGGGCGGTCCTCTTCGGGAACTGGTGGGGATTTGGCCACTGGAGGTATCTGCCGAGTAGATTTCATATACCGAACAGCTACAGTCTCGGCCCCCTCGCTCACGCCCCGAGACGCTCAAACTGCCCATGCACAGAGCCTAAAGGGTTTGCCTGTGTATGGGAAAAGTTCTGGTTACTTCTGCGATGCTTTCACGATTTCTGGGTTAATGCTACGATGGGAAGCCGCTTTTAGAAACGAAGGCCGATATCCTATTGCCTTGTTGAAGTGCCTGCAGCGCTAACTAGCAGAGATTGAAGTAAAGGGAAAAGATCATGAGCAAAAGAACATTAGGTGGAACAAATCGTAAGCAAAAGCGGACTTCGGGCTTTCGAGCTCGCATGCGGACCGCTACGGGGCGTCGCGTAATCCGAAATCGTCGTCGTCGTGGGCGGGCTCGGCTGGCCGTCTAAGGCATTCCTTCGTGTCTTTCTCGATTCCGTAGTCCTCACGCGGACAACGCTTGATTTCTTGGTAACTACTCGCCTGGCTTTTGAAGTGCAGGCTGACGCTGAATGGCAGATGCCAAAGTGGCTTTACCTAAGCAGCATCGACTCAATCGAACAAGAGAGTTTTCGCAGGTTTATCGAGTCGGTCGACAAGCATCTACAGGGCACTTAGTGGTCAGAGTCCTCAACGTGTCAGAAGATTCGACCTCAACAGTTTGCTCCCGTTTTGGCATAACTATTAGCCAAAAAGTCAGCAAGCGGGCCGTCGTTCGTAATCGGTTAAAGCGGCAAGTTCGAGCAGCACTGCAAACACTGCTTCCGCAGTTGTCGCCAGGTTTATGGGTGGTAGTGGTGCTTCGCAGTGCTGCTACCCAGTGCGACTATTGGCAATTTCTGCGAGAATTAGAAAAGTTATTTTTAGATCTTGAGGTTTTAGAAGGGCATTAAGGAGGAGGTTTTCTACGAAGGGGGTCCCCATGTGGGCGACTTGATTATTAATGTGCTGTTGGCTTTTACATTGGTCTGCATTCCCTTGACTATTGGTGCGATCGTCCGGGCCTTGTGGTTACGCTATCGCATTACTAGCCGTCGCATCTCCATTACTGGTGGCTGGATGGGGCGGACTCGCTCTGACATTATTTATTCAGAAGTGAAGAAAATCGTCACTGTGCCCCGTGGATTAGGACTATGGGGGGATATGGTGGTGACCCTCAAAGATGGCAGCAAGCTAGAGCTCCGGGCCGTGCCCAAGTTCCGTGAAGTGTATGACTACATCAGCGAGAAGTTACCTGCTAAAGCCCAGACCGCCAGTGGGGCAATTGGCACCTAATGCGTGAGTAGAATTTGTTTTCTTGGGGTGAAAACCGTAACGAGGCTAGGTGTGAAGTAGCTTAGGCTAATGACTGAATCGTCTCGAGGTTTCAGACTGCCCCTCTGGGAGTTACCCTATTAGAGGTTTACTCGGACGCAGCGTACATTAGATAGGCCCACAGAGGTAGAGCGCGAATGGATTTTGGTATCGGCTTCCTTTCAAACAACATCATGTTGCCAATCCTAGATTTTTTCTATGGGGTTGTGCCGAGCTACGGTTTGGCGATTGTCGCTTTGACATTGGTGATTCGGTTTGCGCTTTACCCGCTAAATGCAGGGTCAATTCGAAACATGCGGCGCATGAAAGTTGCTCAACCCGTCATGCAAAAGCGGGTGAAAGAAATTCAAGAGCGTTATAAGGATGATCCTCCGAAATTACAGGAGGAAATGAGCAAAGTTTACAAAGAATTTGGTAACCCTTTGGCAGGCTGCTTTCCTGTCTTGCTGCAGATGCCGATCTTATTTGCTTTGTTCGCGACTCTGCGAGGATCGCCCTTTGCCGATGTTGCTTATCCAGTCAACTTACAAATTCTTACCTCCGATAAGGTCGAGCAGATTCAGCCTCAGGCCTTTTCTACGTCTTCCAAGAGTATTTATGTGACTGATGGTGTGCATTTCCCGATGTCGGTCACCATTCCAGGGGGGAATCGTCTGGCAGTTGGCGAAAAGACAGACTTTCAGATTCAGGACGAGCAGGGCGAGTCCTTAGAAAAAATCGCACAGGGGTACAGCAGTGCATCTGATGTTCAACCCTACGTTGAGGTTACTAAGGGTGAACAGCTAGTCAACATCGCTGAGGATGGGACGATTGAAGCGATCGCTCCGGGTGATGTGACGTTGCAAGTTAAGGTTCCTGGGTTAGCTGCAGGTAAGGGCTTCCTATTTATTGAGGCATTAGGACGCGTTGGCGTTAGAGGCGATGATGGTGCTATCCACTGGGATATTTTACTCATGGTCTTGACCTTTGGCGTCAGCTTATATGTCAATCAGCTGCTCTCTGGACAAGGTGGGTCGAGCAGCGATAATCCTCAGCAAGCGGCCATCAATAAGTTTACGCCTATCATTTTCTCGGGGATGTTTTTATTTTTTCCGTTGCCAGCCGGCGTCTTGATGTACATGGTGATTGCCAACATCTTTCAAACTCTGCAGAGTTTTATTCTTTCTAGAGAACCCTTGCCGGAAAACCTTCAAAAGATTGTCGATGCGCAGTCTGATGATGAGTCGGACGATAGTCGTCAGACGCTACCGTTTGAGCCTGGGCGCTCTAAA
Source organism: Leptolyngbyaceae cyanobacterium (assembly GCA_050331235.1). Classification (GTDB taxonomy): domain Bacteria; phylum Cyanobacteriota; class Cyanobacteriia; order Phormidesmidales; family Phormidesmidaceae; genus Halomicronema. The sequence goes on along the minus strand of JBHJHA010000011.1, from coordinate 78,629 downwards.
AAGAAGAAAAAGGCATCGTAGACAACAATGGCAAATCCGGAACAGAAAGGGATTGAATGGCTGCAGTCTCTGTTGGCTTTTCAAGGGATAGAGACTAAAGTTGATGCTTCTCTAGTTGATGATGAGTTTGGCTCGAGTTTGTGGCTGATCATTCGCGATGCTCAGCTATCGGATCAGGAGATAGCTAAGCTGATTGGCGAGCAGGGACATGCTTTAGATGCGATTCAGTACCTTGCAAACACGACTTTGAATTTAGGGTGTGACCCGGGCGAGCAGCAGCCCTACACGATTGAACTGGCGGGGCATCGAACTAAGCGTAAGTCTGAACTGATGGCACTCGCAACGGAAGCTGCTACAACGGCTCAGGAAACTGGCGAAGAGTTTGAAATGGTAGCGCTGTCTTCAGCTGAACGTCGGCAGGTGCATCATTTTCTGAACTCGTATGAAGGCTTGGAAACGTTTAGTCGAGGTCGTGAACCTGATCGACGGTTGGTTGTGCGTCAGTTAGCAGATTCTAATACTGAGTCTGACTAGAGTTGCATGACGAGTTCAAAATGTTTGGCAGAGTTGAGGAGTGACATAATGCCGGCGGTTTACATTCCACATCTGCTCAATGCGGTCAATCGGACTCGATCGCTGCAGTTTGAAGTCGATTTCGATGATTTGAAGACGCTGACCCCGGTTAGGGCTGAAGTGTCGATGCGGCACGGCACGACTTTTTTGGAAGTCAAGGGGACAGCGTCTACCATTGTGACGCTATCTTGCGATCGCTGTTTGCAGCAATACAACCATCGGGTCGTAGTCGATGCCCATGAGATTATCTGGTTAGATGAATCTGCTGCGGCTGCTCAGGGGTTACCCTTGGAGCAGGAGGTAAGCCTTGAGGATTTAGTGGAGAGTCTGTCGCCTTACGGATACTTTGATCCTGAAACTTGGATTTATGAGCAGATCTGTTTGCAACTGCCGCAACGGCAGGTTTGTGATGCTAACTGTCAGGGGTTGACCGTTGAATCCCCTCAGCCGCATGCCAGTCCTGTCGTAGATGAGCGCTGGTCAGTGTTAGAAGCGCTTAAACAGCAGCTGACCAGTGACGAATCACCCCGCCCATAGGCCTAGGCAATCCGAAAGAAACGCTAGACAATTGTCAGCCAGAGATTGACATGAGCTTCCAAGACGAATTACTGCTATTCTTGCGGGCGCGTTATCCCGTCATCTATCTGTCGACGCTGGAAGAAGAACGGGCTGAACAGGCTATCGCGAATGTGGCGCAACAGCTAAACAACCGCAATCTCTACACCTGGGACTTTGTTGATGGTTACCGTGGTAACCCAAACGATCAGGGCGTGGCTCGGCGTAATCCGCTGCAAGCGCTCGAGCAGGTTGAAAAGCTATCAGAGTCTGTCGCGGCGCTGTTTGTCCTCCGCGATTATCATCGATTTTTAGAGGACGTTGCCATTTCTCGAAAACTGAGAAACCTGGCCCGTCGGTTAAAGTCCCAGGCCAAAAATATCATCCTACTAGCGCCTCAGGTGCAAATCCCCGACGACTTAACCGAGGTCGTTACCATTATTGAGTTTGCGCTCCCTGACGTGACGGAAATCCGCGCCGAGGTGACGCGCTTATTAGACGGCTTAAATGTTCAACTGTCCTCTGCTGATTTGGATGCGCTGGTGCAATCTTGTCAAGGGTTATCCATGGAGCGGATTCGGCGAGTTCTCGCCCGGGGAATTGCCGCTCGGGGAACTTTTTGCCCCGATGATATTGAGCTAGTCCTGGAGGAAAAACGTCAAACTATTCGACAGACTCAAATCCTGGACTTCTATCCGGCAAAGGAGCAAATTTCTGAGATTGGGGGTCTCGATAATCTCAAAGATTGGCTGCTACGTCGAGGTAATGCTTTCTCCGCCAAAGCTCGACAGTATGGCCTCCCTTATCCCCGTGGCTTGCTGCTGGTAGGCATCCAAGGTACTGGAAAATCTCTGACGGCTAAGGCGATCGCCCATCACTGGCATCTCCCGCTCCTCCGATTAGATGTCGGTCGGCTGTTTGCCGGGTTGATTGGCGAGTCAGAATCCCGAACGCGGCAAATGATCCAAATTTCTGAAGCGCTGGCACCCTGTATTCTGTGGATTGATGAAATTGACAAGGCTTTTGCCGGAGTCGATGGTCGCGGTGATGCTGGCACTAGCAGTCGGGTTTTTGGGACTTTCATTACCTGGATGGCAGAAAAAGCGTCTCCAGTATTTGTAGTGGCGACGGCTAACAACATTCAATCCTTGCCTCCAGAACTGCTGCGGCGGGGTCGTTTCGATGAAATCTTTTTTGTGGGACTTCCTACTCAAGAGGAACGCAAAGCGATCTACGAAGTTCATCTAGGTCGTTTACGCGCCCACAACTTACAAAGTTACGACATGGAGCGCCTGGCTTACGAAACGCCCAGCTTTTCAGGTGCTGAAATCGAGCAGGCGATTGTTGAAGCGATGCACATTGGATTTAGCCAAAATCGTGACTTCACTACGGAAGATATTTTAGAGGCCGCCAGCCAAATCGTGCCATTAGCGCGGACTGCCCAAGAACAGGTCGATGCACTACAGGCTTGGGCGGCATCTGGCAAAGCTCGCCTAGCTTCGCGCAGCTCCTTGAGTGACCACCTCAAACAGCGATTACAATCTGACTGATCGCTGTCAATGTCAGAGTAGGTGGGCATGAAATGCCCACATGGATATCTGAAACTATCGTATTTGATGTGTCAATCAAGAGAAGCTACCGCAACTAAAATTAATCGGCAGCCGCACGTATCTGTTATTCCCAACAAGAAACTGTTATTGCATTTAAAGGGTTGTTTAGGACAGAGGGAATTTTTCGTTTGGGGCCAATTCCGTGCTGCGACCAGGAGACTGGTCAAATCCGGGTTAAACCTGAGCAATCTCGGCGGTGTAGCAGGTCCAGTCAGAACGAGATAAGGTTTTGCCACACACAACAGGGACCTGATCCGCTCGAAATGCGACGTAGTTAAAGACCAGCAATGGCATGCCTAAAGGAATGGCGAGATACTCACTCAATTCATAACTGGCAGGTATGCTTTCTAAGCTGACTTTGGCACCGTTTAAGTGGATGCCTCGGTCAACTAACGTGCTGTAGGTAAAGCCCCGCTGTAATTCGTCTCCCAAGGCCTCGCCGATCGCCTCTGGATAATAGGTAATGTCTAAAGCAATCGGCGTTTCGTCGGCGTAATAGATCTTTTCTTGCCAAAAAACCTTGGTGCGATCGCCCAGTCTCAGCTGCTGCTGTACCTCTGGCAAAGGTCGGGTCAGCTGAAATCGCAGGGACTGAACGCTACCAACATAGCCCTGTTGCTTAAGAGCAGCGTCGAAATACATGAGGGGATTTGACATCGAGAAGCTGATCTTGTGCTGCTCTGTGACAAAAATCCCTTTACCCTGCTGGGTGGTGACCAGCCCCTGCTGGATCAAATTGGCGATTGCCTTACGAATGGTTGTGCGACTGACCTCAAAAATTTCACCGAGATCAAACTCACTAGGCAAGCGCTCACCGGGGCGATATTGCCCGGACTCAATTTTGGCTTTGAGCTGCTCAGAAATCGCCACATGTAGGGGCTGCTTGTCGGTCTCCTGCCCATGGGGAACCATAAAAATTGTCATCATCCGCTGACTATCCCCTGGCATCTTATCGAAAATAGTTGAGGAATGGTGGAATAGCGCGTCAGGCTCTGCGCGTGATCAGTTTAGAGACGGCGATCGCCGCCGTAAGCACTATGCTGTAACCAATTGAAATCGAGCCAACTTGAACCGACTAGTGTCGTGGGGAGTACTGCCTTGAACGGCAAGGTCAGCGAGCATTTTGCCCATTAATGTGGTGAATTTAAAGCCGTGGCCTGAAAACCCAGCACCAATGACAACTTGAGGATGGTAGGGATGGCAATCTACCACAAAATCTTTATCCGGAGTCAGCGTATAAAGACACCGACGAGTCGATAACAGAGGCCCCGCTGCAGTGGGCATATACTGCTGCGCCCAAGTGCGGATACGCTCGGCCCAGTCTAGACTCGGGGTGTAATCGACTTCGCTGGGGGTGTCAACCGTTTGCCAGCCATAAAATGTCGTGATTTTGAGGCCAATGCTGGCATCTTTATGGGGAATTCCATAGGGCATTTCGCCATAGTCGCCATTCATATGGGCAAAAAAGACGGGAAACTGATCTGGCGTAAAATTTTCTGGCTGCTGCGGTTGGTAAAAGCCTAGCTGACAGGGCATGATCTTGAGCGGCAGTTCGATGCCCTGTGCCGCTAAAAGTCCTCTAGCCCAGCTGCCGGTCGTTAAGACGAGGCGATCGCACCCATAGGTAGTCTGAGCGGTTTGCACTTCAACCCCAAACTCTGTCGGTGTGATTTTCAAGACGGGGGTTTGGTCGACAACGGTTGCCCCTCGGGCCCGGGCCAGTCGAATGTGGGCCAAGACGCAGCGAGATGCCTTGAGTAAGCCGGACTCAGCGTGAAACAGCCCTTCCATGCCATCAGATAGGGCAAATTGTGGATAGCGCTCGGCAATGTCGGAGTGAGTGAGGTGCTCATAGTCCAGACCAGAGGTGTCTAAACTGCTTTTTAACCGCTGAAAGGTATCGACATCGGGAAATCCAAAGTCCAATCCACCTGTTTTGATATATAGCTCTTCTCCAGCTTCGGTTTGTAAGGCAAACCAGAGGGGGTAGGCGTCGCGCATGAGGTCGACGTAGGTTGGATTGTCATAGGTGTATCGGATAACCCGCGAAAAGCCATAGGAACTGCCGTATTGATGATTGAGCTCAAATTGCTCTAGCAACAATACTTTTTGCCCCGCTTTGGCCAGATAGTAGGCCGCTGCGCTGCCGACGCCACCAGCGCCAATAACGATTGCATCAAAATGGGTGGTCATGACAAACCAAGCTCCTAGCGAAAGGTGAACCGATAGAGTTTGCTAGGGATGGTGCCGTGTTTGAGGATTAAGAACCCGATAGAGAGATCCAAGAGTACCCATCGAGGATCTCTCCGAGAGATGAGAAGCTGAGGCGATTAAGGGGCGATCGCCGTTTCTGCAGCTTCTGACTCCTTTAGCTTGTCCTTGACGTGAATGACATCGTGCTCGTACTGCAAACCTCTGTAGATGCTGTAACACATCACCAACAGCACAATGGCAAAGGGTAGGCCCGTGGTAATCGCTGCAGTTTGCAAGGCCGACAATCCACCTCCTAACAAGAGGGCAGCTGCCACGACGCCCTCCATCACCGCCCAAAAAACTCGCTGCGGTATGGGTGATTCAAGCTTGCCGCCAGAGGTCAAACTGTCGACCACCAAAGAACCCGAATCAGAAGAGGTGACGAAGAATACGACTACCAGGAGAATGCCTACAAAGGAGGTCAGCCCGGTTAGCGGCAGTTGCTCCAGCATCACGAACAGAGCCGTTGCAACGTTTTCGCTGACGGCACTGCTAATGACGCCACTGGTCTCAGCGCCCAGTTCAAAGTTGAGGGCTGTGCCGCCAAAGACTGACATCCACAAAAACGTCAGCAAGGAGGGCAAGAGCAAAACGCCCAGAATGAATTCACGAACCGTCCGTCCCCTGGAGACCCGAGCAATGAAGATACCAACAAATGGTGACCAAGAGACCCACCATCCCCAGTAAAAGACAGTCCAGCTATTTTGCCAGTCAGTACCCGAAAAGGTTTCTGTCCAGAAACTCATCGTCGGTAGGGAAGCGGCGTAGTAGCCTACCGTCTCCACAAAGGAGTTGAAGATGAATAAGGTGGGTCCTACTAACAGAACAAACACCATCAGGGTGGCGGCCAAAATCATATTCAGCTCACTCAGTCGCCGTACTCCATTTCCCAGACCGGAGACGACTGAGGCTGTAGCAAAGCCCGTGATGATGGCGATTAATCCGACCTGAACCGTAGTGCTGGTATCTAAGCCAAACAGGAAATTTAGTCCGGCGTTGACCTGCTGTACCCCAAAGCCCAAGGATGTTGCTAGTCCAAACAAAGTGGACGCAACGGCTAGGATATCAATCATATTGCCGGGCCAGCCATAGATCTTCTCGCCCAACAGGGGAAAGAAAACGGAACGAATGGTCAGTGGGAGGCCCCAGTTATAGGTGAAAAATGCGAGGGATAAACCAACTAAGGCATAAATGCCCCAAGCATGCAGACCCCAGTGGAAGAAGGTAATGCCCAGGGCCTGTTTGGCGGCATCTGCCGAGTTAGGCGGAATCTCGCCGAGCAAAGCTGGGGGCGACTGGAAATGGTAAATCGGCTCTGCCACGCTCCAAAACATGAGACCAATGCCCATACCAGCGCTGATGAGCATGGCAATCCAAGCGAAGGTGGGAAACTCTGGTTTTGCATCAGGACCGCCCAAACGCACTTTGCCTAACTTGCTAAAGGCGATATAGACGGTAAATACCAAGAAAACAGATACAGACAAAATCAGGAACCAGCCCAACGAGCCCGCGATAAAAGACTGGATTTGACCAAAAAGACTCTCAGCCGGTGCCTGGAAGATGAGGGTCAACACCACAAACAGTAGGATTAGTCCTCCTGAAACTAAAAACACCTCAGGATGAAAGTCGAACCCCCTAGCGGTGATGTTGCGATCGCCCGGTCGACGATCAAGGTGGCGAGTGGGCGCATGCTCTGGCATTCGTTGAAAATGCTCCTCAGGCTGGCTATGCCCATAATTCTCAGAGGTCATGATGGTTATTTAATTTAGGTTCCAACATATCGATAGGCAGCGATGGCTCGACAGTCTGAGCTCAAACATGGCATATGCTCGGCCTGTGTACTCTCACAGTGGAAAGTTACATCCGACACATAAAGCTGTGACATCCTCTGCCTCCGCTGTCGCACATCAATACCCTTCAACAGTCTTCAGGGCTTGTCAAGTAAGTACAATACCCCGTTACAAAGTTCTGGCGGCCTGGGCCATAGCAGTACCGCTGCGGAAAAGCATCGCTGACAGACCTAACGAGCACCCATCGCTCTAACGGAACCAGCGTGAGTGTAACCCACCACGTCTAGCATGCCATTTGTCAACAAGCTCTAGGGGTTTAGTTTGACAGATAAAAGCCCTCCTCTCATTCAACCTAGACGGTCGTGAACGATCAAAACACAAGGTTTTAGCAAACTCTATCAATGCCAACGTAGAGCCTGCTAGTCAATAAAACTGTTTTCAAAATTACAGTTGTCACTACAAGCACAAAACGACGCTTGATATTACCAAGGGTAGCCCTGCTTCTTAGAGATAATTCCCTTGAACATAGCAGTGGATTCTTACTCTTCGAGCCAATCAGCCGTAAAGTTGATGCAGAACCTGAGAAGATTTGTCTCCTGTCTATCCAGAACCTTAAAATTTAGAAGCAGCTCAATAGAAGACTAGATTGCTTCTGCTTCAAATCCTTTTGTAGGGAGAGTTTAAGCTTTCGGTAACTATCTTAGTAGACGGTCAGAGGTCAAGATTCCCTGAAGAAATAAATAAAAAACTGTTTCCTATAAGACAAAAGATGGGAATTGCCAAAGATACTGTTCATTTATTCACTTGTTATTACATGTGTTTATCACCTGTAATGATAGCTTTTGAGAGTCTGGTTTACTTCGGCATTCGCTTCGTGCGGATGCCTGTGTCTGTGCTGCAAGTTCAAAAGCGTTTGTACATTTCTTTTAGTCTGAGAGATTAAAATGCCTCCAGAAGAAATTGCGGCTTTGCCGCCTGATCTCGCTATGGTTAAGGGGCGGGGTAGATGTGCCAATGTATCTTTAGATCTGCCTGCGGCCTCGCTGTCTCCCACGCTCCGCCTCGGCGGTTATCATGCTCCGGGGTTGCCAGCTCAGGCGTATGTTGATGAGGCTTATTGGCAGCAGGAGCGGCAAAGCGTATTTAGTCGTTACTGGGTCTGCGTTGGTTTAGCCTCAGATCTCCCTTTACCTGGCGACGTATATCCTGCTGAGGTGGCGGGGATCCCGATCGCGCTGGTACGCGATCGCGAGGGACAATTGCGAGCCTTTCACAATGTGTGCAGTCACCGGGGGCTCCAGTTAGTCACTACCCCTTGCAATGTCAAAGGTAATCTTCGCTGTCCTTATCACTCTTGGACCTATCGTCTGGATGGACAGCTCAAAAGTACGCCCCACTTTGGTGGGTACTACAAAGATGCATTTCCTGGATTTGACCGAGAGAGCCGGGGGCTACAGCCGATTCGCTGTGAGCAGTGGCTGGATCTTGTGTTTGTTAACTTGTCTGGCGATGCGCCACCGCTGTCCACATATTTGCAGCCCGTGTGCGATCGCTGGTCAACCTACGATTTGAGTCAGCTGCGGCGAGAACCGCGTGAAGTTACGCTCACCTGCAACAGCAACTGGAAGTTAGCCGTCGAGAACTTTTCTGAAAGCTATCACCTAAGTTGGGTGCATCCAGCGTTAAACAGTTACTCCCGCATGGAAGACCATTTCGGTTTTGATGTCGGTGACATCCATGTTGGGCAAGGTAGTCTACTGTACAAGAGTGGTGTCATCGCGGGGCGATCGCTGCCGACCTTTCCCAATCTGGCCACACACCAGAAAGACACGGTGGCAGAGTACATCACGGTTTTCCCAAATTTGATGCTGGGCGTACATCCTGATTACGTTCTCGTCTTTATTGCCAATCCGCTAGGGCCAAGTCAGACGCGAGAGCGTATGGTCTTTTATTTTGTCGGCGATGACGCGATGACGCCCGAAAACGAAGCCTTACGCCATTTACCTATTGACCTCTGGCAAGCGACCAACGACGAAGACATCGAAATGATTGAGCGGATGCAGGTAGGTCGCCAATCGCCACATTTTGATGGCGGTTGTTTTTCGCCGGAGTTGGAGCGGACCGTTTATCGCTTTCAGCAAATGGTTGCTAAAGCCGTCGGAGATTCTCCCTCCGGCTAGTCCTTAGCAAAAAGCGCGAAGGCAACTCTTTGTCAACCAGCATTGCTCCTCCTGCCTATTCCTCATCAATCCGGAGCCTCCTTTATGCAATCCCATGCGACGCTTGTTGTTATCGGTGCTGGCATTGTCGGCTGTAGCACGACTTACCATCTTGCCAAGCTCGGTTGGCAAAATATAGTGGTTATCGACCAAGGCCCTCTCTTCGCGACCGGCGGTTCTACTTCCCACGCTCCGGGACTGGTGTTTCAAACCAACCCGTCGAGAACGATGACCAAGTTAGCCCAGTACACCGTTGAGCTCTACAGCCAGCTCAAAACGGAGGAAGGGCCTGCGTTTTACCCCGTTGGCGGCATCGAAGTGGCCTATACCGAGGCTCGTCTGGCCGAACTCCAGCGTAAGCTTGGCTGGGCCAAAGCTTGGGGCGTCGAAGGTGCCAGCTTACTCTCCCCAGCGGCGGTAAAAGCTAAGCTGCCGCTGCTAGACGAGGCGAAAATCTTGGGGGGCTTTTTTGTGCCAACGGATGGCATTGCTAAGGCTTTGCGGGCAGCCGAGGCCTTGGCACAATTTGCCATTGATGCTGAGGCTGCCGCCTTTCACGGCAACACGACCGTGACCGACATTGAGGTGATCGCTGGCCAAGTCAAAGCCGTGGTCACGGATCAGGGCCGCATTGAGACTGACAAGGTGCTGGTTTGTGCAGGTATCTGGGGCCCTCGCGTTGGTCGCATGGTTGGGGAAGTCATACCACTCACCCCCGTGCAGCATCAGTATGTCAAAACCTCCCCAATCCCGGAACTGAGCCATGCCACCGAAGAAGTGAGCTATCCGATCGTGCGTCACCAAGATCACGCGATGTATTTCCGTCAGCATGGCGACTGTTGGGGGATTGGCTCCTATCAACATGAACCGCTGCTCGTGGATCCGGACTATATCTTGCCCTATGCAGACGCCCCGGTGATGCCATCGGTTAAGCCATTCACCGAGGAGCATTTTGGTCCAGCTTGGCAGTCAACCCAGGAGTTATTTCCGGCGCTGGCCGAGGCTGAGTTGACTTATAAAATCAACGGCATGTTTTCGTTTACGCCGGATGGCGGTTCTGTGGTGGGTGAGTCTAGCCAGGCTAAAGGATTTTGGGTGGCCGAAGCGGTTTGGGTCACCCATGGGGGTGGCGTTGGCAAAGTGGTTGCCGACCTGATGACTACCGGGGTGTCAAACCTCGATATCCATGAAATGGACATCAATCGCTTTCCTGCCGTGTGCAAAAGTGCCGATTTTATTATGCGGGCGGGGGCGCAGCAGTATGACGAGGTATATGACATCATCCACCCTTTAGAGCAGCAAGCTCACTCTCGCGAACTCCGGGTGAGTCCGTTTCATCCTCGTCTGCAAGCGCTAGGGGCGCAGTTTGTCTTCAGTGCTGGATGGGAGCGTCCCCAATGGTTCAAATCCAACATTGCGCTGCTAGATGAGTTCACTATTCCACCGCGACAGGGCTGGGAAGCTCGGCACTGGTCGCCCATCCAAGGGGCTGAGCATCTAGCAACTCGGCAGCGGGCCGCACTCTACGATCTGACGCCGTTTGCTAAGTTTGAGGTGACGGGACCTGGCGTTGTGGCCTATTTGCAGGGGCTGTGTGCTAATGACGTGGATAAGCCGGTGGGTAAGGTCGTCTATACGGCGATGCTAGATTCCAATGGCGGCATCATGTGCGACCTCACAGTCAGTCGTTTAGGTCCAGAAAAGTACTGGGTGGTGACAGGGGGCTCTGTCTATGGACATGATTTAGCTTGGCTGCGATCGCACTTACCGGCCGATGGCTCGGTGCGCATTACCGATGTTTCCTCAAGCTATTGCTGTGTCGGACTCTGGGGACCCAAGGCTCCAGCAATCCTTCAGTCTGTGACCGCCGCTGATGTCTCCAGGGCCAACTTCAAATTCTTTAGCAACCGCTATTTACAGATTGGCAACCTTCCAGTTTTGGCAGTGCGGGTATCCTACGTCGGTGAAGCCGGATGGGAACTGTACACCCCAATGGAGTGCGGACTCAAGCTGTGGGATACTCTGTGGGCGGCGGGGCAAGCGTCGGGTCTGGTCGCAGCGGGGCTAGGAGCCTTTGACACCCTGCGATTAGAGAAGGGCTTTTTATTGTGGGGCTCAGATATTCACACAGAATATGATCCCTATGAGGCCGGATTGGACTTTGCCGTAAAACCGGACAAAGGAGATTTTGTGGGCAAAGAGGCGCTGCTACAGCGTCGAGAGTACGCCAGCCGCAAGCTCTGCTTTATCACCTTAGATGATCCAACAGCGGTAGTGATGGGCAAAGAACCAGTCATCGCAGATGGCAAAGTCTTGGGATATGTCACCAGTGCCGGATATGGCTACAGCCTCGGACGATGTATCGTTTATGCCTATCTGCCCCTGGGGTATGCCCATCCTGGAGCGGCAGTGACGGTGGAATATTTTGGCCAGCCTCTAGCGGCTACGGTGGTTGAAAAATTGCTTTAGAGCTGGGGCTGAGCAGCGCGACTGTACCTACAAATCTGCCAATAGAGGCCCCCATGGTGCCTGTACCTGGGCCTGAGCTTAAGTAAATGCTCGTTTTTGTTGGATATAGATAGGCTGATCCCGCTCACCTACTCACTAGCAGATCAAAGATATCCTAACGCTCCCTGCTATCAGCTTGGGACAAACAAAGTAGCCGGCGAGCAATCAATGTCTATTAGTGTCTTCGACATCTTCAAGATTGGTCTTGGCCCCTCTAGCTCCCATACGATGGGGCCGATGAAAGCAGCGAGACAGTTCGTCCAAGGGTTGGCCGCGGCTGGTTTGCTCGATCAGGTCAAGCGAATGCAGATTGACTTGCATGGTTCTCTCGGGGCCACTGGTCGCGGCCATGGTAGCGATCGCGCTGTGTTGCTGGGACTCGAAGGCGAATTGCCAGAATGCGCCAACCCCGATTTGGTCGAGGGTCACTTGCACCGCATTCATGCTACGGGGGCTCTATGGCTCCTACGTCAAATGCCCATTCCCTTTCAGGCTAAGACAGATTTTCAGTGGCACTGGCGGCCATTACCCACCCATCCCAACGGGATGGTGTTTACTACTTTTGACCGCTGGGGGGCGATCGTGCAAAGCCGAGCTTACTACTCGATTGGCGGCGGCTTTATCATTGATGAAGCCGCAAGTAGCGTCGATGGCGATCAGCTTCATCGATCACCAGTTCCTTACCCATTCGATTCAGCGGCGCAGTTGCTGAGGCACTGTCAGCAAAATGAGCTCTCAATCAGCGACCTAATGCTGCAAAACGAACAGGCATGGCACTCAGAGGAGACCATTCGCAAAGGGCTGTTGCGGATCTGGGCAGTCATGCAGGCCTGCGTTGGCCGGGGCTGTCGTACCTATGGAGTCCTGCCGGGAGGGCTCAGAGTCGAGCGACGAGCTGCGAATCTCTATACTCACTTGAAATCTCAGTCGGCCTCCTGTCTCGTTGATCCGCTCCACATTATGGACTGGGTAAATGTCTACGCTATGGCCGTCAATGAGGAAAATGCCGCTGGCGGGCGCATCGTTACTGCGCCGACCAACGGGGCTGCCGGCATCATTCCTGCAGTCGCGCATTATTATCAACAGTTTTGTCCCGGTGCCACTGATCGGGGGATTGTGCGATTTTTATTGACGGCAGGGGCGATTGCGATACTGTATAAAAAAAATGCCTCGATTTCAGGAGCTGATGTGGGCTGTCAGGGTGAAGTTGGCGTGGCTTGCTCAATGGCCGCCGCCGCCTTGACAGAAGTCCTAGGAGGTACCCCTGCCCAAGTGGAAAATGCGGCTGAGATTGGGATGGAACACAATCTCGGGCTGACGTGCGATCCCATTGCCGGGTTGGTACAGATCCCCTGTATCGAACGCAATGCCATGGGCGCTATCAAAGCGATTAATGCCTCGCGAATGGCCCTCAAGGGAGATGGCACCCACTGTGTTCATCTAGATAAAGTTATCCAGACAATGCGCGATACCGGCAAAGACATGCATGAAAAATACAAGGAAACCTCACGGGGCGGACTGGCCGTGAGCGTGCTGCCGGTGAATGTAATCGAATGCTAGCCAATAGCCTTCTATGTCCAGGTCATCTTAAGGGCATGTTGCCTACAGATGGCTGTCCAAGCCAGTTTGCTGCCGAAGTTTTCTGCCTCTTGAGTCGGTGTGCGCCTAACTAGCGCTTTCGATCTAATGTCTCTCTTCTGTTACTTTCCGTAGAAGAAACGACTTGTGAACTTTCGCCGAGCTGGATATCTTCACCATCGTCGAATCGCCTATGTCAAGGTCTTTCGCGGCACCTTGGACCCGGATTTTTGCTCTCTAGGTAGAGTACTCACGGCAATCTACTGATCCTCTGTCCGCGGCGGAATCCCAATCAAGTCGGGAACTTAATCGCTCAGGACAACCGTCATTAAACCTCAAACTGGTTCCTCAAACTTGACAGCCGTTTCAATCGTTTCTCGATGCGTAGCCCGAGAAAACATCTTTGCTTCTGGCATTTTGAGCGAAGCACTGGGCATTATTACTGAGAGGAGAGCGCCTGATATAAAGTTTCTGTTGGGTATTCCGTAAGATGAGTTTCAAAAGATACAGGCAAGATGCTGGCTTGAATTGATTTTGGGACCAAAAGCCTTGCCTGGTAAGTTTTTTAGTTGGTTTACTAGGCTTCGCGTATTTTTACTGAAGAGCGTTGGTGGATACTTTGCAGAAGCTTTAACTTCAACATCTAATTATAAAATGTCAAACAATGAAAGCCATAATTCCCTTAGTAAGGGAGAAATTGCTTCTATCATTTTTAATAGATATCGGGTTGAATGGAAAACCGCGACTCAGGGCAGCATATAGGGGAGCGATCGCGAGAGAGCTTACACCTGACAATTTGATCAGATAAGAATGACTCGAGGTGTCTGTCATATCTCGCTTGCAAACGAAAATCCGAATATGCGTTTACCGTTTTCTCTACGAAAACCTCTAAAGTCCTAAAATTTTCTATGGATGGACCGAGTCACGTCATTGCTAAATTGGGGAAATTTAAGTCGACTCAGCAGTCGCATTCGTCTTGGGTGAAACCAATCCGACACCCGCAGCCAAGCTGGGCACCAATCGCTACTACAGGAAGATAAACTAAATGGCTCTAGAGAAACTGATTGAGCTAAGCAGGTGATATGGAGTTGAAAGGTCTAGAAATGCGACAAATTAGCCGCTCAATTCGTGAATCTGGGCTGCTGGCAGTGGGGGCATTTGCAACATGTATTGCCCTAGCAGCTTTTGCGTCAACTAGGGTTGAACCTACGTACTCCGCTGATGCTAAGTTACTCTTTACCAAGGTCGATACAGCTTCTGCGCTGACTGACTTAGGTGACGGTCAAGGGGCACGGTTAGAGTCATTGCTCAACGACCAAACGCCCTTGACTACTCAGATACAAATCATTAAGTCGAGACCTATCCTTGCGGAAACCGTTGAGGTCCTTGACCTTCGTGATGAAGATGGTGATCCAATCAGACCTGGTGCTTTATCGTCCAATTTGGATGTGGGCATTGTCAGTGGAACAGACGTGGTTGAAATTGAATATGTCAGCGATGATCCGGAAACGGCGGCTGCTGTGGTCAACACCATCATCGATCAGTATCGCGAGTACTCTATTACCCTAAACAGAGCAGAGGCTAGTGAAGCCAAGGAGTTTTTGCAAGCACAACTACCGCAATTAGAGCTAGCGGTGCAGCAGGCAGAAACCCAGTTGAGAGACTTTTTGGAGCAAAATAATATAGGAGTTTTGGAGGATGAAGCCTCCTCCTTGGTCCAACAGATTGAAGTCATTGAGGGCCAAGCCGCCGCCGTGCAGTCTAATTTAGAGGGTACTTTGGCACAAGCCAATGTCATCCAGGGCAAGTTGGGCCTATCTCCCCAAGAGGCTTTTCTAGTTGGGACAGTTAGACAAAATCCTGGGGTCCAAAACGCGCTCATTGCCTTGCAGGAAATCGAGCGGCAAATTGCGGCGGAGGAGGCTCAATTCAAGCCTGAAAGCCCTGTTATGAGGCAGCTCCAAGCTAAGGAAGATTCGTTGCAGAGCTTTTTGCAGGAGCAAATTGCTCAGGCTGGCGGCGTTCCTGATGTTCCACTCGGCAGGATTCAAGGTGCTGGTGGTGCTGAGGACGATATTGCCCAGGTCCTTATTCGTGATTTTCTCAATACCGAAGTGGAATATGTTGGCCTGCAGCAGCAGCTAGAGGTGCTCAGAAGCTATCAACAAGATTATCAACAGCGCTTGTCAAACATTCCGTCATTGAGTGCGCAAAAGCGCGCCTTGGAACGTCGTGTAACTGTTGCAGAAGATACCTACAGTGCGCTATTGACCCGTATCCAAGAACTCGAAGTTCAAGAGAACGAGGCGACTTACAATACTCGGGTGATCCAACCGGCGATCGCACCGTCCAAGCCTGATCCTGGGGACCAAACGAAATTTATTGCTATCGGTTTGTTTGCCGGAACCATCGTCGCGATCGGAATTATCGTTGCGTCGCAGGTTCTCTATTCCACTACTCGCCGGAAAACAAAAGCTCCAGAGCTCGTTAATTCACCCCACTAGCTATCAGAGATTGGAGGTAAGGCAACTCAGCTAAATTCAACTTACTTTCTAGCAGTCCGACCATTGGACTACCTTTGCGCAAAGACGATGATCATTGATCATTACCATGATGGCTTGATAACAAATATGTTGTCTATATGGGGACTGTCAACCGTTCGAAGCTATCAATAACAGATTATTGACCTCGATCCTGTTGCAAAGGCATCATTCATTTCCATAGATGGCGGTATTTGATAGGTATCTACTTTTACTTTTAAGACTTGCAAGATGCTGATAGAAGAAATTGTAAAACCGATACAGAGTTCTGTAATCCAGCCTATACAGGATTTCGTAAGGCCGGTTTTTCAGTTCGCAGATTCTGAAAGATTTGAAAGACTCGAAAGAATATTTCTGATTTTTTATCTGATTGTCTATTCTGGCGGGATCTTGGTACTGATCTTGTCGGGGGGCGCTTCCGAGGGAGACGGCACAGATTCCTCGAATAATGAAAACTATGGGATTATTACCCTTTTCTTCCTAGTTAACTACCTGGCAACCTCTGGCTTATTCCTGTTGAAATGGAGAGAAGTTCAGAAAAGAATCATTCCTGCTATTTTTGGCAACTATTTCTATTGGATATTCTATTTGATGATTCCGCTATCGATTATCTGGTCAGACCGCCCGAGTGAAACTGAGTCAGCAGCTATCGCGATGACTGGAACCATGATGTTCGCTCTATACCTGGCCACTCGATTTAGTGCGGAAGATCGGTTGAAGTTATTTGTGCAGTTTTTTGGCACGGTGATAGTACTGAGCATCTTGATGGTTATTCTGATGCCGAGCTACGGTTTAGAGACTGCGAAACATGCTGGCGCCATTCGAGGCATTTACGGGCATAAAAATATTTTTGGGCCTACGATGACCTTCAGCTGTGTGACTTTCCTAATCTATTTGAAATCCTCTTTCAGTCATAAGAAGTTTGCCTGGGCTGGGCTGGTTTTAAGCTGCTTTTTATTGGTAGGGTCGAGGTCTTCTTCTTCTCTTCTTTACACGTGCATGCTCTTTAGCTTGGTTTTGTTCTTTGAAACATTTCGATGGGACCGACAGAAATTTATCCTCTCGACCATATTTTTCGTGGCAGCGGCTTTTTTTGTGGCAGTTTGGGGCTATACGATATTTGAGTTTGTGTTAGGGCTTTTGGGCAAAGATACGACGCTGACGGGACGCACCGAAATTTGGCCGGTCATTATTGACAAAATTGAGCAGAGGCCATGGTTGGGGTATGGCTTCAACGGATTTTGGCACGGTAAGTACGGCGAATCGCTGTACGTGGAATTTGCCCTGCGCTGGAAGGTCCCCAATTCTCACAATGGCTTTTTAGATCTCACCCTGACCATGGGATTGGTCGGTATTTCTTTGGTTGCTTTGGCCGCATGGTCGTCTTTTATAAAGGGTTTAGCCACAATTTGGGAGAGTTTTCGCTGGGAATACGTTTGGCCCGTGGTGATGATATGCAACATCGGACTGATCAATATGAGTGAAAGCTCATTAGCCATTCACAACAATATCTTTACTGTATTTATGACGTTCGCGTTTGCTTCAACAGCCATCAATTTCAGCGAGACGTTTCTTGAAGATTGACCAACGGCATTCAGCATCGAGGTTTTTGAATTTGTGTGCTGCCTTCTCGTTGACTATGGCAGCTGCCTGTCCGCTGGTGTGATTGAGGGGCGACTTCTTGAGATGATTCTGGCTAAGATGAGGTATGCCGTTAGTCATCAGAATGTATATGCTGAAGCGCCTTATGATCTGTCTCGCGTGCTTGGTATTGGTCTGGAGCCCGGCCAATGAAGCACTGGCGTTAGATTACCCGCCACCGCTTTCCTTCAGTAATGCAGAACTTAGAGGTCGCGATTTTCGCGATTGGCAGATTCGCGCTGCAGAATTTTCCAATGCCAATCTTTCAGAGGCTGACTTTACCGGAGCTGATGCTAGGGGCGCGATTTTTAGTGCCTCGGTAGCCCGAAGGACTAATTTTCATGGAGTTGACTTTTCGACCGGCATGTTGGACACCACCGATTTCACTGATGCCGACTTTTCCGATGCTATATTGGTCGACACCATCATGCTGCGGTCAACCTTTGAGGGGGTTGATATTACTGGAGCTGACTTTACTGGAGCGATGCTAGATGGTGCTCAGATTAGGGAACTTTGTGCGATCGCCAACGGTACGAACTCAAAAACCGGTGTGACGACTCGAGACTCTCTGCGCTGTCGATAGCGATTAAACAGCAATTCTTTGAGGCTGTATATCTAAGGCAATGCGCTCTCCGACCTTGGGCTCCAAGACCGTGATTGATGCTTTTTCATTGGTAACTTGCTGCCTGACCTGCTGAGGTCCCCCACTAGCGCCAATGATGCTGGTCAGCAGTCCTGAGTATTTGGTTTCTTGGGCATGGGTGGTGGGCAGCATCACCTGCGGTTTTAGCCAATTGGCAAGCTCACTAGCGCTAGCCAGTCCCCGGATGATGTTGCCGGCTAGAGGAAGAGACAGGTTTTCCATCGGCGTGAGCACTACATCGATGGGTGCTTCATCTTTGAGTGCTGGAGGATGATAGCCATGGGGTTCGTAAAATAATTTGAGTCCCGTAGCTGTATCGTGGACAATATAGCCGTTTTCGGTCAGCGTTGGGCCGATGGGTGCCCCAGCCACAGCCTTAATTGTGATATCACTGCGCACTATGGACTCGCCGTGATGCAGCACAGTGATATCAGTAAAGCCAAATTTTCGAACAACTTGAGCCGCATTAGGAGAGCCTACAACAGGTATTGACTTATTCAATGCCTGCAACGTAGCTGGATGGGCATGATCTTCTAACCCTTGGGATAGTAAGAGGAAATCAATGTCGGTGGGGATCGGTTGGGACTCGATTTTTTTTCCTTCAAAAAACCAGCTGGTGTTGCTGAAGGTGAGAGTTCCGATTAACCATGGATCAACCAATATCTTTTGATTGGCAATCTCCCACAGCCAACTATTATTGTCGAGCCAGGTTGCAAACATATCGTGCGGTTTAGTACATCTCTTTAAACTGTAATTGATTTCACCAGCCGCTGTCTTGGGAGTGCAAAGTTTGGGATTGGCATCACGACAGTGATCAAATAAGTCGATGGCAGTCAAACTTCAAATTGGTTAGCGCAAACGCTAATGAACTTTGAGACGCCGCTCAAACTTGGACTTCCCTGTCTAGGGGGAGATGAAAGGTCCGGCAAAAACTTTTATAAATATGTGTCTAGTGTTGGCATCAGCAGGTTGGCATTTACCGCCATTGCCAGGAGGAAGCTTTTTATGAAACTTGATAAAGCCGCGTTTGAACGTAATTGGCTCAAACCATCCACTATTGCCCTAGGTCTAATTGTAGGACTGAGCTTGACGGTGGGGGCCTGCACTGCGGATGCGCCTGAGACGACGGCAGAAACCAGCGCCAATGCACCCGTAGCAGGCGATGCTTCAGAGGTGGAGCAAAACAATGACGAAGACACCGATTTAATGGATCAAATTGGGGAGTCGTTTTACTTTCACGGTAAGTTTCAAAATCAGTTTAGTGATGCGCTGTTCGTCGTCGCGGAAGACGAAGACCGGGACTGGGGCAATGTTCTAGTGCTGAATCAAAGCGATCGCAGCTTTCAGGTTCCTGACGATGCCGCGACTCCGTTGTGGATTTATGGCACAGTAGAAATCCTCTCCGAAGCGGATTTGGAAAGTAATGGCGTGCCAGAGTCAGAGTGGGAAAAGTACGAGGGCAACCCCCTGATTGTGGCTGAGAGAATTACCCTTGTGCCTGATCCGGACACCTTGGTTAACAATGCCGATACGTTTATCAATCAGCCTGTCACGGTGTACGGCAAGGTGGAACCGGTGCCGGTTGCTGATACCTTTATCCTTGAGGATCCAGGTTTATTTGGTGGGAAAGGCATCATCTTGATTCAAGGAGCTGACGCCGACCTAAATGCGGTTATTCAGAGCGAAAAGGCTGTCGTGTCCGGTGTCTTGCGTCCCTATGTAATTGCGGACCTTGAAGAGGAATACGACCTGACTTGGGAATTAAGTCTGCAAGAACAGTTGGAAGCTGACTTTGAACAAAGTCCGGCGCTGATATTTGATCAAGCTCTGCCTGTATCCAACTGACGGTCAATGGAGACGGTGACTGCCTATTGCTTCAAACGGACAAATGAGCAAACTGTCACCGCCGCATGACACCTATTCTGCTCAATTTCATTGCGCGTGTTTTTCTGCGCTGAGAAGCTATGTCGGAGTTTAGTTCGATGGAGGGACTTTGCCTCTCCTCAAATTCTGAGTTTTTTGATGCAGAGGCATCTACCGTAGCGCACGCTGGCTACTAAGGTTTTGTCGAACCCAAGCATGCCAGTAACTTTGCCCAGAAGCCCCTAGCTAAATAGAGTGGACATTAGGGTAAACAGTTTGGCTTTATGCCGGTTATAGTGTGCAACAGCGCTCAAAATAGAGTTTCTAATGCGCTGCTGGGTCAAAATCCAAAAAACCAAAGAAGCCCATGACGAGAATTGAACTCGTGACCTCACCCTTACCAAGGGTGTGCTCTACCGCTGAGCTACATGGGCAAGAGTGGATGGGCCGAGCTGGATTCGAACCAGCGTAGGCATAGCCAGCGGATTTACAGTCCGCCCCCATTAACCACTCGGGCATCGACCCACCATCCACGGTTGTTAATCCTAACATAACAATGCAGCGTGAAGAGCAAAACTTTTTAGTAAAGGGGGAATATACGGCAGAAGATAGAAAAAAGCAGGGAGCATGATGCCGTAAATAGCCTCGCTGCGGGCGATTCGGTGAATGCAAGGGCAGAACCTGACTGTGGGTCGCGGTACATTATTGTGTCAGGCCAGCCGCTACGACAGCGATCGCTACCATCTGTGCTTGAGTTATCTCAGCCGATTTTCCAGGACCGTCGAGGCCTACTCATCCATTGCTGATGTATGGCTAGGTGGCGTAATGCCTCGTTTGACAAGCCCAGCATCCAACTCCCTGAGGAAAGCAAACTCTTGGGCTGGCAGTGAGCGATCGCTCAGTTTGCTCTGGGGATGAATTGCTTCAAAAGCCTCTTGAAATTCCTTGGAACCCATGGTGATGGGGCTATCTAGATGGCAGGGAATCGTCTGCTCAAACGGCCATCGGCTAACCTGCTGGACCCAAGCCATGACTCGTTCCAGGTTGCGGTTAAAGATCAGGGTCTGTAGTACCGGTGCCACAAAGGGTCGCCCTTCACCATGCAAAGCCTTAAAGGAGCTTTGCCAGTTGTCTTTCCACTGAAAGGGATAAAGCCCAAAATACGCTTTGCGAGACCGATTAGGGGCGCGCTGAGCGTCCCGCAAAGCCTGCCTGAAGGTTGGAGTCTGTAGAGAACTGGGTCGAAAGAAAAAGGCAAATAGCGCAATGCGCTGCCAGCCACGTAGACGGGCTGCAGGCGTATCGACGATAGGATCCTCGGCGCGATCGCGGGCATGAAAAAGCAAGGGGTAGGGATCCAAACTCAACACTGCTGGTGGCTCATAGGGAACGGATACCAACGTATCCGTCAGTAGTAGCGTACGTGTTTCTCGGTGGAAAAATGCTACTTCGACGAAAGGGCCTAGATTGAGTTTGATGGGACCTAGAATGGCGAAATCGAATTGGTCGCTGAACGGAAAATGGGTATTTGGCGTAAGGAAGTGGGTGCGCTGGGCGGGCAGCCCTAGCCAACTGAGCGGCAAATCTAGAGGAAAACTCCACTGATAGGGCGCAGCATAAACTTGAGCGTTTGGAAAGCGTCTAGCAAAGGGGCCGACAAAGACTTTGTGCTCAATGCCCGTAGTGGTGGCCTGAATGATGTACTGCACAGGTCCATACTGAGCTTCGAGCGATCGCACCATGGCAATGCACTCGGGAGTAGGGGCAACCGGTGAATAAACCAGTAAGCCTCGGGGCCGCAGTTTGACGACGGTCATCCGAATCGGGACAACAACGTAAAAAATGCCTTGATACTGATCGAGCGTCCATACCTGATCGGGAATGACCTCGCGCATCAAAGTGGGGCGCTGGCCGTAGGGATAGAGGGGAACAACGGGCCAAAAGGGCCAAGCATGGGCAGCGCGAGCGCGCGATTGCGCAAATTCTGATGTTACGGAATTTTCTCGATGCATGATGGCACTCTAAATGCGGCTGCCCCCTTTGAATTGTAAAGGCTCCAGCTACCAATCCGTCAGGCACGACTTGCAGAGAGCTGCTAAGCGCAGTATGAAAAGCCAGGCTGTCTGATAAAGCACTTTGCTGACTGGCAAAGCAGCTTCAAATCCTGACGTGACCGATACGGCGGCGTTCAAGTCAACTCAATATAGATTGTCAGGGTACAGTTTCAAGGGACCGGATTCTGAGTTTAAGGTGCGCTGCATCAATCTGTAGGGCGCTATAAATCTGTTGCTGAGATAAGCAACGGAAGTCATTGCTGTATCTGCTGTAGCGGAGAACTACCGATGTTGGCCCAAGCCCTCACTCCAATCGCTTTGGTGATATTAAACTTGCCAATCTGCCTGCGGTTTGCTTTCCCTGTGTAGGTCAGGGAAGCTATCGACAGCATCGGTAGCCCTCCAAAACTTGAGTCAATAGCTGGGAGCGCTATGTGGATAGGGAAGCAACTGCTAATGATTTGAGTCGATGTACTGGTTTCAGACTACGGCAGTTGTCTTGTCTGTGTCCGCTGCCGCGGCGATCGCCTGATTCATGTCATCTTCGTGCACCACCAAGACGGAACAGGGAGCATGGTGCATCACATAGTTGCTGACGCTACCTAGGAGAAACTCGCCTAGTCCGGAACGACCTCGATTACCAATAATGACTAAGTTGGCTCCCCAGCTATCGGCGATATCACAAATAACTCGACCGGGATCACCGGCGGTTTGAGTGAATTCAGCGTTTACACCTTGTTGCGCGGCCTCAGCGGCAAACTGACGCAGCTCATTCAGGCCTTCTCTTTCATACGATTCCCAGCGGTGCTGATAGGTTTGCCATGAGACGCTGCTGGCAATGGGATAGTAAGTGTGATAAGTCCGAATCGGTAAGCCGGGACTGCCTTCTTCGTAAGCTGATAGCGCGTGTGCAATCATGAGGTCACTTTCCATGACCTTAGCCATCCCAATTGCTTGGCGTAATAGGTAAGCTCGGAGAGGAGAGTGGTCAACCGCGACCAAAATCTTGCGATACATAACGACCTCCATCGGAATCTAGGGACTGTCTGTCTGTGGCGACCCCTTCGGCAGTAAGACGTCTCCGGGTACAGCGGTAACACAGTAGCCATGGAGAGGCTAAAGCCCGCTAAAGAAATGCCAAGGCATCGCAAGGCAATAAAGGCAGCAGGTTGAGGATTAACGCTATCTTTATGCCCGATGCCTCCATTTTAAAATGATCGCTATGCCCCCTATGAAAAGGCGTTACATGCGATCGCAATTTGCAATGAAACCCAACTTTTGCGGTTCACCGCCGAAAGAACGAACGTATGCCCAGGCCAACGAGGCAACCTAAACAGCTGAGCTACAGTAGCTACTGCAACGCGGCATCCAAGATTTGTCGTGCTGACTCTGCCTGGGAGCGGGCGTCACGGTACTTCAAGTTGCTTTGCGCGAAAGTTTTTAGAGTTTTGAACCCGTCTTTAAGATGATTGAGCTGTTCTTCGGTAATAGGTTCGTCAGTAAAGAGTAAATCAACTAACTTTCGGACTTGCAGGGCCGCTTCGCGGGAGTCCTGCATCTTCATCTTTAAGGTGGCTAAATGGCTCAGCACCTGGACTGCTTCCACCACAGCATCTTCTTGATTTTGGACGGTGGGATTGGTTTCAGGCGTTTTCACTGTAATAAACTGCTGAGGGTCAAATCCATTGGTTAGATTAGTGGGCAACTTGCCATCATCCATCAGTTCTACCAACTGATCCATCGCTTTCTCACGGGCTTTGCGAGAATCTTTGCCCGCGACATCAAGAATGATATCTGGACTTTGGGCGAGAGTATATTGAACCATTTTATTCTGTAGTTCAAGTGAACTATTCTATGGTAGCTGAACTGTCCGGCATGAGCTTAACTCTGACCAAAGGTTTACACTCGGCAGCACAATTGCAAACTAAGATGGCGAGATCGCTAGGAAGCTTGATCTTCGCTGTCGCTGGCTGGCGTGGCAATAGGCTCACCCGGTTCAGTTTCATCGGCTTCGGTTTCAGTCGTTTCAGCTGCTGTTTTCTCGGTTTTTGCCTGGGCGCGTTCTTCTCGTTTTTTGCGCTCTGCCTCCAAAACTTCGGCCATCAGCGCTTTGGCCTGGGTCATCTTGTCAATGTTGCTGCGATACAGCTCGATGTCTTTCTGGAGTTTGTCAAATGAGATCGATAAAGCTTCAGCCACCTCTTGCATAAAGGCCATGAGCGTTTCTTTATCTTTCAGCAGCTCAGGATTAATTTTTTCGGTCAGGGTGTATAAGCCAATCCCAAAAGCGCGACTGTATTTGAAGCGATCGCGTTCAGCGATGGGCTTTAAGATGCCGGCGAGGCCCTCGGCATTGGCTTCGGATAAATTGTTAAGCAAATTCTGCCAATCCTCAGGAGACATGCCTTCGACTGTGCTGAGGGCATGCTGGGCATCTTGACGATATTGCTCAGGAGTAGAGCCCACAGATTGGCATAAAGCCGTAAAGATGGGGCCGATATCATCTGCTGGACGGTAGCCCTCCATAAATGTGTCGTAGGTTGTGACAATGCCGAGGGCATAAATAGAGTCATAAGCAAAGTCGCCACTGACAGATAGGAGATGCATCTCCACCATGAGTTCTTCGATAACGCGGCGATAAACCGACGTAACCGGGCGGTTGAAGTTTTCGTAAAAAGCGCGTTTGGTGTCTGATACAGTGCGGACGTTGCTCACAGGACTTGGCCGAGAATACAGTCTTTCTATTTTCGCCCGTTGCAGCCCCTTTGCCAAGGGACGAGCCGGGAGACGCTTGTGATCAGATTATTGACAGCGGGTGTCTGATTGCTTGAGGGCGTGCTGTAGCTACGGTTATTCGTCGACAGGGAAGAAAATTCTAGTTATGGGGGAGCTTATTGTCTGGTCCAATCGATGGGTCAAGGGCGACTTTTTGCAGTCGCTTATCTCGCAAGGCAAGTAAGATTTGCTGGTGGCGGCTGCGGTCGATGGGATATTGATAAGCAAACCACAGACTACCAATCAGTAACACTGCCGGTAGCGGGCCAATCAGCAACCGAATTGTCCAAAGTACTTGGGGTGGTTGGCTGACAGCGCTAGAAACGAATCCGGTCAGATCTAAAAACGTGCCTGAGGCAAATAAGGCAACTGCTACTCCTAGCTTTTGTAAAAAGACAACAGCGCTGAAATATAGGCCCTCTCGTCTCAGCCCCGTGTGGAGTTCGTCTAAATCTACGACGTCGGGCAGCATGGAAAACGGCACCATGTACATAGTGGCGACCCCCATGCCCGCCATGATGCCTAGAAAATACATTTGGGCGATCGCCCCTGGCTGAACGGTCATTAGGGCGGAGAGAGAAAGAATAGCTAAAGGTGCTCCTAGCAAGAATACGGTACGTTTGCTGCTGAGTCTGGCAACTCGCTCCCATACGGCTACCATGGCGATCGCTGTCCCTTGGACGCAAAGAGCCATCCGCGCAAAATGGCTTTCAGAAAGACCCATCCAAGCGCTGATAAAGTATGGCAACATTGCCGCGGTAAGCTGAATGCCAATCCAACCGCAGAGATATAGGCCCAAAATTTTGCGAAATGCTTGATTTCGAAAAACACTGCGCATTTCCCCAAAAAGTGATGTAGTTGCAACTGACGGGTTTAAGGGGGGGCGATTGGCTTGCACTTGCCAATAGCGGCGATAGGTACCGGCCACACAAATCAAAATCATAAAGACGGCTAAACTAGCCGAGAGTTTGCCCAGTAGGTGGTATTGAGCGGCTGGATCGCTTACCCGGTCAAATACAACCTGGGCCATGATGAGACCCAGGATGCTACCACCGATGCTGAAAGCCGACTTCATCCCAATCAAAACGGTTCTCTCGTCATAATCGTCGGATAACTCGGCTGCCAAAGTGGTGTAGGGCAGCTGCACCGCCGTGAGAGAGGCAAACGCAAATAAAGAAAGCACCGCGTAGTAAGTAAACAATCCCCATTGAGATGCGATAGGGGGGACTGTCCATAGCAGCACAAAGCAAATGGAAAGGGGGATGATGCCAATGAGCATCCATGGATATCGCCGTCCTAAAGGAGACTGGGTGCGATCGCTTAACCATCCCACGAGGGGATCATTAATTGCGTCCCAAAGGCGCCCGAATAGCAATACCCCCCCCGCCAGTACAGGAGTCAAACCGGCAACATCGGTAAAGAAATATAGAACGAAGAAGGCCGATAAACTAGAGGGAACAGCCGCAGCTAGTTCCCCGGTGCCGTAAGAGAGCTTGACCGAAAGGGGCAGGGACGGCAATTTCCGCAATTTTCTGTTCTCCATGAATGCGTGATATCGATGTCCCCACAGCCGCTGCAAGTCATCACTATTCGAATTTAGGTGATCATGCTTCGGATTGGGTACTGCCTGGGACAGGAGTTGTCCATCCAGAGACGATGTCACCGGGCAATGCACGTTTACTGAAGCCTCGCTTTTGCACCATCGATTTCGCTGAAAAGAGGCGATGAGTGTTAAGGGGCGGTGCCAGTCCAATATGGTTGCCGCGATGATTGATCGCTGGGCATTAATACCAAAATAACGGTGGGTAGAGCCATTATCTCAGCTCTACCCACCGCACTCATCACCCTCAATGACCGTGACAAAACCTTGGGTTAGGCACTGCCCATGCTCATCAGCCGTCGTAGCCCAGTCCAACCGATCATGATGTAAGCGATCGCCATGAGCAAGCTACTGATCGAAATTCGCGACGCTGACTTAATGGCTTCTTGACGTACCCGACCCCGGGCATCTTCGCGGCGGGTACCGATCTCAGTTTCAATCTCTTCTTGAGCTTCGCCGGCTCGCTGGTTCAAAAATTGGTCAAGGCCATCAGGATTGTCTTGAAACTGTTGAATTTCTTCCGGCAGCTGTCCCGCTTCAATTGCCTGTTGTAGCAGATCGTCGTCTTCAAACAGCAGTTGTAATTGGCTTTGCTGCTGGCTAAGTTCTCCTTCTAAACGCTGACCTAGCTGCTCGCGCGCCTGATTAGCCTCACGTTCAACTTGCGCTAAGGCCTGCTGAGCTGTAATGCGAACGTTGTTGACATGCAAAAAAGTAAGAATCAAAAAAAGTAGCCCGAGAAGGCTCGCGATGATACAAGTCCAAAAACGTAAATCAGTGAGTAAACTACCTCCAGATTTAGAGGTGCCGGCACTCCGGTCAATCCAAAAACCAGCGAGCAGTAGCGCAATGCCGACTAACGGCACGATCCCGCGATCGACGATTTGCGTCGTGGCATTGAGTTGCCATTGGGCATTGAGAAAGTCCGGCGGAATAAGCAGCACCAGGAAATCTAAAAGCGCTGACAGAATGGTGACGATACCCACCAACTTAAGCGCGATCGCAGCTAAAGGAGATGCCGCAGAACTTGTAAAGGAATTTTCGGCAGTCATGAATATTTTCGGGGCTAGTGTCCAAGATAGTTTGCCCTATTAGCGGTTGACTGCATCAGACCCAGGGCTAAAAGCAAATGGTTATTTACTTTCAAGTCTGCTGAGGCAGTTTTGCCGAGCAAATCATCGTATAAAGGTACCCTTAGGCGAGACTCCAGAGATCCTGCAGAGGTAAATCTGTATCTCTTGATGCAATACCACAGAGAGAATTATCGCCCATAACGGCTATCAAACTTCAGCCGTAACATAACAAGATAGTCGAGGTTAAGGGGCGAGGCTTGGCCTACAAAGTAGACTCCGTAAGCGCCTGAGAAGAGTCCCAACCAATGGCTGAACTTACTTTTCTGTTGGCATCAGCCGCTCTAAGTTGGTCTTATCCACTTCATAGGCAGCGCCAAAACCAACCACAAATCGGCCAGACTGCGGGGTCAGCTGAAAAATCTGAAAATCAGGTAGCTGCCGCAGCATGTCAACCAAGTTGCCAAATCGCTGCTTGAATTTGTCTGCTAAGCTCGCCCATTGAGGGGCATGGCGGTCAATCAGCTTGACTTGACAGTCATACATCAAGCGGCGGCGGGCAAAAATCTGCGGCGCTTGCACCTCATCTTCAATAAACAAAACGCCGGCTTTGGGGATCTTTTGTAGATTGGAGGTGTGGCTAGAAAGGCCGCTGACAAAAATATAGATGTTGCGATCGCCGTCTATCACGAAGGGGGTATAGCTCGCCTGAGGCTGTCCCTCAGGTGTAACCGTGCTCAACATTAGGCTTTGGACTTGATTAGGAAAATCTACGTACGCCGACTGAACTTCAGAGAAACTAGCCATGCAATAATTCGTTACGATAACAACAGATATTTCAGTTTTAATCTTATGTCTCTCGCGACCGACTTGGAGCAGCTTACGGCAGACCTGAGCCCTGACCAGCAGCAAGAACTACATCATGGCGAGGTCATTCTGACCGGTGCTGAAGGAGACTATGTGGTGTATTCCCTTATCAAAGCTCCGGCTGCAATTGTTTGGCGCGTCTTAACTGACTATGAAGCTTTTCCCGAACATTTATCTTCCGTTGTCGATAGTCGCATTCTTGAAAGACGTGAGAACACCGTACTCGTAGAACGAAAAGATCGCCGTAAAGTCGGCGTGTTGCCCATTCGCGTCAAGATCGTGACCGAGAATACCGAGCATCCGCCGGAGCGAATTGACTATCGTATGGTTGACGGCACGCTGGACGAGATGGAAGGCTCTTGGCAACTCAACTCGATCGCTCACGCCGACGAGAGTGAGCAAACATTACTCATCCAAAGCATTTCCGCTAAGGCCAGTATGGGTCCTCTACAGCCGTATTTTTTTGAGGTATTTGAGTCAGGTCTGACGGGCATGACGGCGGAGTTGAGATCGGAGATGGAACGCCAGTTTGCGGCTCAATAAGCCGTTTGGCTCAGTTTGCGGTCAATGGTTGAGGTGGTGTCATGTGCGGTCGGTTTGCCCAGACTCATACGGGAGAGGCGGTTGCGGCAGCTTTTCAGCTAGCTGCTATCCCCGATTTGCAACCCCGATATAACATTGCTCCCAGCCAAATGGTTGCTGTGGTTACAGCCTCCCGACATACGGGCGAGCGCGAGTTGCATGATAAAAAGTGGGGACTCATTCCAGGATGGAGTCAAGATCCCAAAATTGGCTACAAACTGATCAATGCTCGCTCTGAAACTGTGGCGGATAAGCCCGCCTTTCGAAGTGCCTTTCAAAAGCGCCGCTGCTTAGTAGTAGCCGATGGCTTCTATGAGTGGCAGGCGGTCACAGGCGGAGGCCAAAAGCAGCCTTACCTCATCCACCTCAAGACGCGATCACTATTTGGCTTTGCGGGGTTATGGGAGCGTTGGCGATCGCCGGAGACAGGGGAGGCAGTCTTTTCCTGCACCATATTGACCACTCAAGCCAATCAAACAATGGAGCCGGTTCACCATCGGATGCCGGTCATCTTACCGTCGACAGCCTATGATGCATGGCTTGATCCGAGCTACTACAACCGGGGAGAGCTAGCTGCGCTCTTACAGCCCTGTGACTCAGACTGGTTAGATATTCTGGCAGTGAGTCCAGCGGTGAATAATCCCCGCAATAATACTCCGCTGGTTCAATCGGCCATTTCTACAGACAACCATGGCAATACTGACGCGCCTTGAAAGAGCGCCCGTAGCGTCTCGCAGTAGCGTTGATGAAGTGTTGCCCATGTTCGCTACAGGCGCGAGCTTGTCCCATCAAAAGAGACGCAAAAGCAGTGACTGGTTGGTGAATGTCCGAGTCGTGGGAGCGTTCACTGCGGGGTGTTGCGTCTGGGAAACCGGGCAAAACACCTACGACCCAGATGGTTGTGAGTCATTGGCTGCAGGAAATAGTCACTTGGGCGATCAAGGAGAATGCCAAGGGCGATTACAACGGGTTGCTCGTAAAGTTTGAGCGATCGCCTCCTTCACTACTGCTGCGGCGCCCCCCGCCCCCGCTGTCATTGCGCGGGCGAGCCTTATTGACTCTGAGTTCACGCCCCAGCCACTCAGCCCCGTCGAGTTCTGAGATGGCTGTATCTTCATGGGCTTCATCCACCATTTCAACAAAGGCAAATCCGCGCTTTCGGCCTGTTTCCCGATCTGTGGGTAAGCTAATGCGCTTGACCTCACCATAGTCAGCAAATACCTCGCGTAGATCCTCTTCCCCTGCTTGAAACGACAAATTACCGATGTAGATAGTCACAATACTCTCCAAACAAACCTAATCAGAACCATGTCTCAACGCTTTCATCCTGAGAAAATGTTCCTTTCGGCAGACGTGCCTAAGACATGTTGTCGCAATAATAGCTGATTAAAATTCAGACCTTAGTAGTCCATCTCACATGTTGAGCGAGGAGAAGTCATCCCTAAAACCGCCGCTTCTTAAAAGTGTTTCTCTTAACAAACCAGTGCTGCTCAATCCCTGTTTCAGCCAAAATAGTGGCCAATACTGTCTATGGCAGGATAGGGTGCCCTTTCAGAAAGTGTGGAGACGGTGACAAAAACGAGGACAGATTGAGAAGACATCAGTTTTCTTTTCTCAAAGCAGTTTGCTCAGCTGAAACTGAGGAACGTCTAGACCTATTGGCTCGGTTGTTATCCTGCTCTGTCTCTGATCGCCGCCTTTGAACGGGATAATTCATTCCATTGACGCTGAATGGCGCAAATCCCTATGGCACAATAGTCAATGATCTTTAAAGCCTGTAAAGCTTGTTCAAAGAATTTGTAAGAGAGTTGATTGCTTGTGACTGCGACTGCTGAACGTTCGATGTCTCCCCGCCGAGTTGTTTTCCCTTTTACTGCGGTAATTGGTCAGGAAGACATGAAGCTTGCGCTGATTTTAAACGTGATCGATCCCCGCATTGGTGGGGTCATGATTATGGGCGATCGCGGGACTGGAAAATCCACTACAATTCGAGCGCTCGCGGATCTGCTCCCCGAAATCGAAGTCGTAGCTGACGATCCATTTAGCCGGTCTCCTGATGATCCCGATATCCAACGGGAGCGCCAAACCGATACCTTTCCTACGAGTCAGAAGAAAGTGCCCATGGTTGACCTGCCTCTAGGCGCGACCGAAGATCGGGTCTGTGGCACCATCGATATCGAAAAAGCCCTGTCAGAGGGGGTCAAGGCCTTTGAACCAGGACTCTTGGCGAAGGCCAATCGGGGCATTCTCTATGTTGACGAGGTCAACCTTTTGGATGACCACTTAGTAGACGTTTTGCTCGACTCAGCCGCCTCAGGATGGAATACCGTTGAGCGGGAGGGCATTTCGATTCGCCACCCGGCGCAATTTGTGTTGGTCGGTTCTGGCAACCCGGAGGAAGGTGAACTGCGACCCCAGCTGCTTGATCGCTTTGGCATGCATGCCGAAATCCGCACAGTGCGCGACCCTGAGTTACGGGTGCAGATTGTTGAACAACGATCGGATTTTGATCAAGATCCGATGGCTTACTTGGAGAAATTTGTGTCGACCCAAGAGACTCTACAAAAGCGCATTGCCGAGGCCCAAGCCCGTCTCCCACAGGTGACGATTGACCATGATTTTCGCATCAAGATCTCCCAGGTCTGTGCTGAGCTTGACGTGGATGGTTTGCGCGGCGACATTGTGACGAACCGCGCCGCTAAAGCCTTGGCTGCCTATGAAGGTCGGGCCGAGGTGACATTAGAGGACGTCCAAAAAGTGATTGTGATGTGTCTGCGCCATCGCTTACGGAAGGATCCGCTTGAGTCCATCGATTCTGGCTATAAGGTAGATAAAGTCTTTAGCCAGGTCTTCGGGGTTTCTTTAACTGATGAAGACGCGGCTACTAACGGTCGTCAACCGGTTGGAGCGCAGTAGTGAAGCAGCGCATCCTGGGGCTTGACCCAGGGCTAGCCATTCTGGGATTCGGGGTGATTGACGGGATGGGTCAGACTGCGGCCTCAGCCGGGGCTGAGGTGGTGGATTTTGGCATCGTGGAAACACCAGCCAAAACGCCCGTGGGCAATCGCCTATGCATCTTGCATGATGATTTGCACAGTCTGATCAACCATTTCAAACCCGATCAAGTTGCCCTTGAGAAGCTCTTTTTTTATCGAATGGGCAACACAATTTTAGTTGCCCAAGCTCGTGGCGTAGTTATGTTGGTATTAGCTCAACATCAATTAGTGCCCGTTGAGTTTACGCCGGCCCAAATTAAGCAAGCTCTAACGGGCTACGGCAATGCTGACAAAAGCTCTGTACAGCAGTCGGTCATGCGAGAGCTCAACCTCCCAAAATTACCAAAGCCCGATGACGCCGCCGACGGCTTGGCAGTGGCCCTCACCGCTTGGTTTCAGCGCTAGTCAGCCGCTGGAGTGGAAATACTTGGTTAGCCTATGGTGTTTGACCTAGGCTCAGCTGCTGCGCGATCGCAAGCTTTACATTTTGGGAACTATCATTAGTAACATTGGCTGCACCGATCATCAAACGACTTTATCAAAATATTCTTAGCTCGTATTTCTGCCTGCTGAATGACTCACGAGCCAAAGCCTTAGCAAGTTAACGAATATGCTGCCCGCTGGCGAGATTCAGAATTCACCATAAAGAAAAACCGTTGTCGCCGTATTAGCTGCTTCCTGGGCACTGATTGATGACTCATTCTGCAAATGTTGGCCCACCTCATTCTTTATCAGATAGCTTTCTCGCGATTAATCCGGCGGCCTTAACACTGCTGCGGTCAATCTCGCTTGAAGTAAGTCAAGCTCAGGACTTTGACTCTGCCTTAATGCGGCTGCTAGAGCTTGTTTGTGCGAGTACGGATTGGTTCTTTGGCGAAATTTGGCTACCTTCCACAGCGCAAACGCTGCGTCACAGTGGCATTTGGTATGCAGCCCGCGGGGGTTACCAACAGTTTGGTGAAGCCAGTAGGGCGTGGCGTTTTGACTCGGGGGATGGCTTGCCTGGCCGCGTCTATTCCACAGGGAAGTCTGAATGGATAACGGATGTTTCCCGCACTTCGCCGCCAACCTTTCAGCGGCGAGACATCGCTTTGCAGTTTGGCTTAGGCGCTGCGGTTGGCGTCCCAGTTAAGCTTGATGGCGCAATATTAATGGTGTTGGTCTTTTTTATGAGGGAAGCCCATGTCTGTGACGACTATCAGGTTTCCCTAGTGGAGGCCATTGCGGCTCATTTGGGAGCAATTTTACGGCTCAAGCGGACTGAGGCTGAGCTATTTACCCATCGACAAAATTTACAACGGCTACTAAATACGCTGCCTGGCATTGTGTTCACGGCGAAAGGCCCGCCTGAATGGAAAATGCAGTCTCTGAGTAATGGCTGTACGCGCCTGACGGGCTACGGCGAAGCGGAGTTGACGGCGGCCGACAGTCAGATTACCTACAACGACATCATTCATGCAGATGATTTGTCGAGAGTCTTGGAAACCATCAAATCAGCGCTCGCCCAGGGACAGATTTATGAGGTTGAATACCGCCTTGTTACCCGCCATGGTGAAGAAAAGTGGGTTTGGGAGAAGGGGCAGGGCCTGTTTGATATCGCTGGGCAGCCCATCGGTCTACAGGGATTTATTACCGATATCACTTCTCTAAAGCGGACTGAGGCCGCTCTCCGTAAGAGTGAAACGCGATATCGCATGTTGGCGGATCGGTCGTTGGACCTGGTGACTCAGCATGACTTGAATGGCAATATCCGATATGTGTCATCGGCTTGCTCTAGCCTGTTAGGCTGCGACCCCGCAGAGCTCATCGGTCAATCGCCGGCTTGGCTGTTTCATCCCCGCGATCGCCGGCGGGTCTTTCGGCACTATCGTCGCTTTCTGCGTCGGCAGGTGCTAGGGTCGCTGCGGTTTCGGATGCGTCATCGCAGTGGTCACTATCGCTGGTTTGAGACGATTAGCTGTATGGTTGCGCCCCATATGGCAGCAGGCCCGCCCCAGTTATTAGCGGTCACTCGCGATATCACTGAAACGGTTGAAGCTGAGCAGATGCTCATCGACCGAGAACAGTTTCTCAAGCTGATTTTGGATAACATTCCCCAGCATCTGTTTTGGAAGGATCGCAATGGCATTTACTTAGGCAGTAATAAAGCTTTTGCCAAAGGCGTTGGATTCGACTCTTCGCTGGAGGTGATGGGCAAAACTGACTACGAAATTCCTGCTTATTCTCAGGCGGAGGCTCAGCAGTTTCGCGAGCAAGATCGGCGCATCATGGCGCAGGACAGACCGGAACTGGACACTCTGGAAAATGATAAAAACAATCCGAATTATTGGACCAACGTCAGCAAGTTCCCTATTCATGATGCGGCTCAGCGCGTGATTGGCATCCTAGGAAGCATTGAGAATGTCAGCGATCGCATTGAGTTTCAAAAAAGCCTCAACCGACGGGAGCAGTATCTCACTGCGTTAGTTGAGTTTCAGCGGCAACTCCTTGATTTTGATGGCAAGTGGGATAGTGCGTCATTTGTTACGGGTTTGGAATTGCTGGCTTCTGTAACTGGAGCCAATCGAGCTTATTTTTACTCCGTGGAGCCTGATAACGGTGACCGTTTGGTGATGATGGTGGAGTGGGCTGATACCATGACGCCCTCAACTTTGCATGAACCAGCTGTCCAAACGTTTGACCGTGAAGGCGTGGCAGCCGATTGGATTGCCGAACTAGAAGCCGGAAACTGTATCAATCTCGTGAGCGATGAGTTTCCCCCCGCAATGAAGGAACTGCTGGACCAGCCCGCCATCAATGAAAAATCAGTTTTGCTGCTGCCGTTGAGTATTCACGGCCAATTTAGTGGCGTCATGGGGTTTAGCAATTGTCGACAACCCCGCAAATGGTCGCAGTCGGAAGTGAGTTTGTTGCGGATTGCGGTCAATGCGATCGCCGTTGCCACCGAGCACTTGCAGGCGAGGGCCTCCCTCCGCCAGGCGGAAAACAAATATCGCAGTATTTTTGAAAATGCTGTGGAAGGGATCTTCCAAACGACGACTAGCGGTCGTTACACGACAGTCAATCCGATGCTAGCCAAAATTTATGGCTATGGCTCTCCCCAAGAACTTATGGAGACGCTGACGGATATTGAGCGACAGCTCTACGTCGATTTGGACCGGCGCAAAACGTTTGTCGACAAAATGATGCAGGATGGCTCAGTGCTGGGCTTTGAATCCGCCATCTACAAAAAAGACGGCAGCATTATCTGGATTTCCGAGTCCGCCCGAGCTGTGTTTGACAGTCAGGGGCAAATTATTGGCTTCGAGGGCACGGTGGAGGATATTACCGCTCGCAAAGCCGCCGAACTGGAACTGCGGCGCCGCGATCGCCTACTTAAAGGGGTCGCCGAAGCCAGCCAACAGCTACTCACGACGCTTGAAATCGATAGTTCGATTCCCAAAATCCTTAAAACGCTAGGCATGGCGGCCGCTGCTGACCGGGTCTATCTTTACGAAAATCATCCACATCCGGTAACTGGCAAACCGGCTTTGAGCATGCGTTATGAGTGGACTCAAGCGGGTATTTCGCCCAGTATTCATCAATCCCATTGGCAAAATCAAGCCTATAGCGAGTATGGCCTAATGCGGTGGTATCGAGCTTTTCAAGCAGGACACTCAGTCGGAGGTCGGGTCAGATCTTTCCCCAAATCTGAGCAAGCTTTACTGGCTCGCGATCACATCGAGTCGATTTTGATGGTGCCGGTTTTTATTGACCGGGATTTCTGGGGATTTATTGGATTTGATGCTTGCAATCCGCAACGGGACTGGAGCCGGAGTGAAGAATCAATTTTGGTCACGATCGCGGCCAGTATTGGGGGAGCGATCAAGCGCAAAGAGACCGAAGCGCAGATGCGTTATCAAGCGTTTCATGATCCGTTGACAGGGTTACCCAATCGGACGGCATTTAACCGAGAGTTGCCCAAGATGCTCGCAGCGGCTCGTCAGGCTGGCCGGCTTGTCGCCATTCTATTTCTAGATTTGGATCGCTTTAAAAATATCAATGACACCCTCGGGCACGCGATCGGTGACCAACTGTTGGTCGAGGCGACCCGACGCCTCAGCGAAGGGTTACGGCGTGGAGACGTACTGGCTCGTTGGGGCGGTGATGAATTCACCTTGATTTTGGGCCAAATTTTCTCGATTGAAGAAGCGGCCCGCGTCGCAGAACGGTTAGCCGATAATCTACGCCCTCCGTTCCTGATTGACCATCACGAGCTATACGTCACCGGCAGCATAGGGATTGCCCTCTATCCCAACGATGGCGATAGCGTCACGGCGCTGCTGCAAAATGCTGATGCCGCGATGTATGCGGCTAAAGCCAGTGGCCGTAATAGCTATTGCTTTTATACTTCCACGCTCAGCTCTGGAGCAACCCAGCAACTCATGTTGGAAAAGCATTTACACCAGGCATTTAAGCGCGAAGAGTTTAGTCTCTGCTTTCAGCCCCAAATCGATATGGCGAGTGGTCGAATTCAGCGCATAGAAGCTTTAGTTCGCTGGCATAGCGCTGAGCTTGGAGAGGTCGCACCGAACGATTTTATTCCCGTGGCAGAGGAAATTGGTCTCATCGTTTCGTTAGGAGATTGGGTAATCAAGCAAGCTTGTTCTCAGCTTAAAGCCTGGCATCAACAAGGCTTTGAAAGCTTAGAAGTCGCCGTCAATCTCTCTGCTCGGCAACTTCACCACGCAACGCTGGTGCAAGATATCCAACAGGTGCTTTCAGCATTCAATCTATCGCCTAAGTTTTTAGAGCTCGAAATCACTGAGACGGTGGCGCTTTCTAATTTAGAAATTTCGGTCTCGACACTTAATCAATTACGTCGCTTGGGTAACCGCATCGTCATGGATGATTTTGGTACGGGGTATTCATCGCTCAACTATCTCAAGCGCTTACCCTTTACGGGACTGAAAATTGATCGCTCATTCGTACAAGATATACCCCAAGACGAGCAAGATATCGCCATGCTGAGAGCCGTTATTGCTCTCGGGCAGGCGTTGAATTTGAGCCTAGTTGCCGAAGGCGTAGAAACGGTTGAGCAGATGCACTGTCTTAGCCAGCTAGGTTGCCACCAAATGCAAGGCTTTTTGTTTAGCCAACCACTGAGCAGTCAAGCAATGACTGAATTCTTATATCGTCACTGGCCTGTTTATGATATTCATGCAGGTATAGACTGAGAGCTCCAAAAGATATGACAGCTTTGCATTGGCCGGTATTGAAGGTGCTATTCACCTTCTTAATGATCTGGACCTTATGGGTCTCTGCCGCTGAGGCCAGCCAGCCAAGGAGAACAGACCCGGTAAGCGCAAATCATCTATTTCAAATTCACTGCGCTGGGTGTCATGCCCACGGAGGCAATATTGTTCGGCGTGGTAAAACGCTAAAACAACGCGCTCTCAAACGTAACGGTTTAACTTCAATAGACGATATTGCTGAGCTGATCACCTACGGTAAAGGCGCGATGTCTGCCTATGGCGATCGCTTGACGGCAAAAGAAATCGAGCAATTAGCGACCTATGTTTGGCAGCAGGCGCAAGCCGGTTGGAAGTAAGCGTTGAAAACGTCTTATCCGGGTCTCCATTCCTGCCACCCAATTGCTGGATGATTGCAAACGACTTGACTCGATCGCCGCTGTGATATTGATCGTCGGCTTATCGTCAGCTTTTCTATTGGGGAGTGGCTGCGGGTTCATCGAGGCTGCGGGTATTGCCTGCTTTGATCCATCCCTCTTGTCCAGTATTACTGACTCGCACTTTTATCCAACTCCCCGAGCCATCGGCTTCTAACACTAAGACCTCGTCGTTGTAGTCTACCCCACCCAATTGCTGATGCTCTGCACCCGGCCCTGATCGCATCACTAACCCAATCGGCTGAGTCACAATCGCCTCGTAGCTACCGGGCGGGTTTTCAGCGATGGGAGGAGGAACCGCTGCTGTGGGCGCTGTCTCCTGAGGAACCTCCGGGGGAGGCGCGTCTGCCGCTTGTAAGACCACATCATTTTCAAATACTGGCTTGGGTGGTAGCACCGACAGCTTAGCCATAAAATAGCGAGCAGTGGCTACGCCCGCCAGTGACAGCAATACCAAGGCGAGCGACGTGCCCAAAATGAGTTTGGTAATACCAAGTAAAAATGCTTTCATAATGCTGCCAAGCGTAACGCTGCCAAGATGACCAATACGGACGGATCGATTAGAGCAATATCCATCACTGTTAATGGGACGGAAACCGCATCAGGTGGATGGTGCCCGGTTTAGATAGAGCCCAATCTGCGTCAAGGGTACCGCTTAGTGATTGGAATGTTGCAATTCTTTCGGGTGTATTTGGGTCTGGACACTACTGACCTTGAGTGATCGCCACCTGCCAAGATGACACAGCAGCCGTGGGGCAGTGCGATTAAGAAAAGACTGACAGCCGACTCACCTTCTCGATAAGTCGGCTGTCAGACCATAGGGTTGAATGAAGCGGTGTGATCTAGTCCGCCACAGTGGATATGGCAAAGGTTAAAGGCTCAGCATTCACCCCGTCATAAAAAATTTGTAGGGGA
Source organism: Leptolyngbyaceae cyanobacterium (assembly GCA_050331235.1). GTDB lineage: Bacteria > Cyanobacteriota > Cyanobacteriia > Phormidesmidales > Phormidesmidaceae > Halomicronema. The sequence goes on along the minus strand of JBHJHA010000011.1, from coordinate 40,329 downwards.
TAGACTTGGCCCTTGACTGGAGCCGGTAGCGTCAGGCTGAGTGTTCCAGCTTGGGTCTGAGTGACCGATTTTCCCAAGCTGGGCAAGACCATTTGGCTGGCCTGAGGTACCTGCGCCATCAGACTAACCTGGGCAGGCGTGCCGGCTTGGAAGTGAGCTGAGACTGTAATAGTTCCCTCGGCAGTCAACCATTGCCGCCGTTGTAGGGGAACCTCCGACGTTAGCGCTAGGGTTAGGGTGTTAAAAATATCCTGGGCCGCTAGCATCGTCAAGGTAACTTGCTGCTGCGGGTTAGCGCCCTCGTAGCCGTCGGGAAAAGCGGCCTTGAGTGCTTCAGCATTGGTGCGGCCAGTGCCGCGAACGGTGGTATTGGCCAAGACCAAGCCTGCGATCTGATCCATCGCTTGGGGCTGATGGGGAAACAAACTTTCGACTGCTTGGACTAGTTGCACACCGGGCTGTAGCGACTCCACTAGCAATGCCTGACAGCGGTCAAGCAGTCCGGCCAAAATATCGTCAGGTAAGGTCGTTGGCAGCGCGAGCGATCGCAGCTGCGCCATCCAAGGCAGAGCCTCTTGGGCAGAAAGCTCTACAGGATAATCGGTCGTGCTGGTCTCCCAAGGAAATAGCGGGGGCTTTTGGCTGATTTCACTCTGGAGACGGCGTTTAAGCACAGTCTGAAAATGGTCTTGCACAGAAGGTAACTCTCCAAGTTCTGAGATGGGGGGCATTTCAACAGATATAAAGGCTGACGATGCCCCGCGCGTGACTGGGTTGGATGAACCCGGAGTCGAGCTGCGAGGAGATGGGGCGATCGCGGAAGCAGGATCTACTGGCGGTAAATTTCCGGGTAAATCGTCAACCTTCCCTGATGGCGAAGAATCTATCCGGCCAAAGTGCTCTAAGAGCCCAAGTAGAAAACTCCGAATCGTATCTGCGTCACTCTTCATAGCTTGTAGAACCCCTTCCGGACAATTCAAATCACCGTGCAAAATTAAATCTAAAGGTTGCGAATTTCCCAAGCCTGCTCCAGCAACTTAGTCCATTGCTTTTGTAATTGAGTAGATGTAATCCCCAATCTTTTCGCAATAGACACATCATCCAGGCCATCTTGCTTGAATTGCAAGAGCTTAGCCTGGGTTGCGTCGATTCCTGACAGCAACTCATGCCACTGTTGAGGTGCTAACCCCAAATTCCGCTCTAAGTCTGCTTCTAGCCACTCATGCACAATATCCCAATGGTGAGATAGGGAAAATCGTACTAAATGATACTTAAACCGTTGTTGTAAATAGTCTCTTTGCCGTGGCGTTAGGTTCAAAATGGCTTCGATCTCGGGGGTAGGGAGATCAAGTAAGCGTAGGGTGAAGTAATCTGCACAGTCTTCTTGATTCCGCTCTTTGAGATAATTGAGTAATGCCTCAATTACCCGGTTACGCAGGACTTCTTCCGGTAAATCCTCTTGTTGGGCAACCAAGGCATCGCGCAACCGCTTAGTTGGCAACGCTTCTCTGGTTTCATCGGCGTCACCCCCTCCCCCGTCAGTAGCTTTATCAATATCAACGGTGGCCTCAGGCGGCTGCTGTTTCGCAAAGGTTTGAGCCCGAAGAATGATCAACTGCTGACTCCGACGACCGGGTAGCGGAATGCGACGTTTGCCGTAGCGCTCAGTAAAGGCCATGTACTCAGCAAGCTGTAGCAAGGTCCGAGGCTGGTAGTCAATCGCAGTATTGTTTTCCCGGCGAAAGGCATTAAGGGCTTCTAGATAAAAATTTTGGAGGAAATCTTCTATTAAGTTGAGCCGAGCTTGGTAGGTGGCTTGCGTATGAGGGGGCGAGATGTATCGGTATACGATGGCACTCAGTGTACTATGTAGTTCTACTCGGCCTTTAAAAGAGCCCAGGCGGTAGTATTTTAAGCATTGATTGAGCCGATGCATACCGAGATTGTGAGCCCAAGTATCAACCTCTCCAGACTCTTGAATGCGCTGACTCTGCTCACAAATCCGCTCCACTTCGTCGCTCAGGCGTTGGGTGGTAGCCCAGCAATCCCTATCAGAAGCGCGAACTGTTTGCTTTAGTTCTTGGTAAAGTTTGTTTGAAAGTGCTTCCACGCGTCGGAAGAACTACCCCGATGCAGATGATCCTTCAAACACTAACACAGGAAACTTTTGATCGTGCAACTCTCAGGCACTAACTACGAAAGATGACCTCTGGATTGATAAACGATTTGGGTGATATCGTGGCGAACACTCTGCGCCTAGGCCCCTGAGAGTGTACTAGCATAGACTGGCATTGCGGTTCATCGATTTGGTGCTGGCTACTCGGGCTAACTTGGTCGTGGATGAGGTGATGCGCAATTAGTTCTTTAACAGATGCACTCCTAACCTATGGACGACCTACAGCAACAAATTCAAAGTTTGATCCAAGATGCGCCCGATGATGGAGTAACTGGGCCAACGGTGGAAGCCATTTCGCCAGTGTTGCTAGCGATCGCCAATCGTCTAAAACATCGCCAATACTACATTTTGCAGACCCTCAGTAAAAGCTGGGTCATGACGACTCTCAGCAACCGGCGAGATCCCAACAATCGCAAAAACGTTTTGTATGGGTTTCCCACACTTAAAGATGCGGCGTCAGATCCAGGGATGGCAAAAAACCCCCAGATTATGGCAATTCCCACACCAGTAACGCATATTTTGTTTCAAATGCTGGCACTCAAGGGCCTAGACAGCATCATCTTTTTTGACGTGCCGGGCAATCTTAAGCAGGGAACTGAGATACAGAAGACCGAGTTTCAAGCGATGATCCAAACTCATCTACAAGAGTCTCAAAGCATGACCGACGTCAATGCCAACATTGGGTGAGATGCTGACGGGCTGTGATTCGACGTCTCACCGTTGGCGGCTCCTTGACTGTGCCTTAATCTGAAAAGTGAGGTTTCATAACTCTGCTCAACGTGTTATTCTCAAGAGCCCAAGGGCGATTAGCACAGTGGTAGCGCGCTTCCTTCACACGGAAGAGGTCACTGGTTCGAACCCAGTATCGCCCATTAACTCGATATGTTTGCTGATATCCCAGGTGGACGCTTGAAAGCGGATGCAAAGATTCCTCACCTTCAGCTCATTTATAACGATTTGGGCAGAAATTTGGCCTTGGTTTCCCCCAGAATTTCCTCTATGACCTGACCCCACTCATCCGGCTTTGCTTGCAAGGGCTTCGGAATCTTCAAACACTCAAAGGCGAGGCCATCGGTAAAGTGTGTAGCAATAATATCTGAGGCGCTGCCAGAGAGCTGACTACCTTGAGGGGGATAGCAGTCAATATCTTGCCAGTGCAACACCTCTAGCGTGTAGAAGCCATCCGCATTGAGAAAGTGACTGGCTTTTAGGATTTGGATACGGTGGGTGGGGATGGAAATACCTTGCTGCCGCTGATTTTCTGCTAGTTGATGTTGCTCCAATGCGGAGGGCGTGGTGTTGCTGGGCAAGGGACCTAAAAAGTCGGTGTAGATGTGTAAGTCCATCGGTGTGGATGTTGCCACCATGTTGGTTGAATTGAGATCTTTGCGCTTAGGTGTGAAAATCCAAGTTCGTACAGCACGGGGCGTGTCTCGAGGCTCAAGTAGATGGATAATGCCGAAATCGCCATCCACTGACTTGCTGGGATGGAAAGGATGTTGGGCGGAGGATTCTGAAGTTTTTGCCGACCACAGTTTACGGCGAATGAACCCAAGACTATCTTCCAAAATGCGATCGAACAGCATGACTGATTTCCTGATTTAGGGGTTTTGAAGGCGATCGCCTCCTCCCTAGCGTGCCCATCTGAGGGAACCGTTGAGCGCTATCCGGGGTCTGTATATGCTGTGAAAACTGACGCAGACAGCGAGTGATGAATGAGGGGGATGGACATCGCCTTGATCGGTCAGTCGCTAACAACCAGGACGTTGACCAGATGTTTAATTTAGGCAACCTTGGCTGCGGGCCGCATTAACTCTGGAAAAACTGCCCTGACAACTCTCAAAGATAGATTTGCGGACATTAACTTCGCGAGATAGCTTCACCAGATGAAAATTTTGCAAAGTGCTGGCAAGAATTAGATCGCTTTTGAAATTTCGTGGTGACACTATGGATAGCTCTCGGTTCTAGAGACCATTCGTGACGGAACTGATGTGTACTTCTACAAGTATTATCAGGCGTGGCTTACAGGGATAGTAAAGCAAGAGTTCAGCAAAATCACTCTGTTCATTGCCGGTGAAAACCTGTTAGAGCATAGGCAGATTTTGTTTTCATAGAGCAGCTGGTATTGTTGAGCTTTTTTTGACGAACACAGACCGAAACAGGCTACGCCAATGGCGTTATGGGTGCGACCGCATGTCCCTTCAAATCTTAGGCAACCGATACAGCATTATTCAGCATCTGGGTGCTGGTGGTTTTGGCCAGACTTTTTTGGCCAGCGACCTACATTTGCCCGGTAACCCTTGCTGTGTTGTCAAGCGTCTGCAGCTGCGCAGTCGGGACGGGATCTCGCTGGACTCGGCTCGACGGCTGTTTAATAGCGAAGCCGAGGCTCTCTACGTATTGGGCAATCATGATCAGATTCCCCGTCTGTTGGCGCATTTTGAAGAGAACGGGCATTTTTATCTGGCGCAGGAGTTCGTGGCCGGTTCGTTACTCACTGAGGAAATCAACGGCAGCACTCAACTTTCCGAATCGCAAACGGTTGAAATTGTCCAAGACATCTTGACCACGCTCTGTGTGGTCCATGAGCACCAAGTCATTCACCGTGACATTAAGCCGTCTAATTTAATTCGTCGTCGTCGCGATCGCAAAATTGAGCTGATTGACTTTGGTGCGGTAAAGCAAATTAGTGGTCAGGTCGTCGGAGTCCACGAACCGCACAGTATGACGGTTGCCATTGGCTCGTTAGGATACATGCCCAATGAACAACTGGCGGGCCATCCTTGTTTGAGTAGCGACATTTATGCGGTGGGCATTTTGGCTTTGCAAGCACTTACAGGCCTCGATCCAAAACGGATTCCTAAAGATCCCCGAACGAGTGAGCTGATGTGGCGAGAGCTTGTTGCTGTACGCCCTGAGCTGGCTGACGTACTCGATAAGATGGTGCGCTATGACTATCGGCAAAGATACGCGAATGCGAGTGAGGCATTGCGGGCACTGAATCAAGCGATCGCCTTTACCCAGCCAGCGGTGATTTCTCCGATTGAGATGAGTTCGCAGGCGCTGGAGGCCCATATTGCTTGGCTCGAAAGGGCCGATGAGCTGTTTGAGCAAAACCGGTTTCACGAGGCAGCCCGGGCCTACGAGAAGGTGGTCAAGGTACAGCCCAATGCTGTAACCGCTTGGTTTAAGCTGGGCTTGGCTTTAGAACACACAGCACAATATCGGTTGGCGATTGCTGCTTATCGAACGGTGACTCAGCGCCAGCCAGAAGATTATCTAGCCTGGCTTAAGCTGGGCAAAATGCAAGAGCAGCTAGGGCAACATGCAGAAGCACTTACAGCCTTTGAGGAAGTGTTGAAGCTACAGCCCAAAAATTATTGGGCCTGGGCGGATCGCGGTCAGGTGTTGGAGCACCTCGACCGCGTTGACGAGGCTCTGGCCGCCTATGATCGTGCCATTGAGCTCAAACCAGATTTTCAACTGGCGCTCAATAATCGCAAACGTTTGCTCGTCGCGCTAAAGCGGGTCGATCAGCTGTACACCTTGCAGCATTATGATGATGCGATCGCCGCCTGCGATCAGGCTCTTAGGGAAAATCCTCAGGACGCCACCATGTGGTTAATGCGTGGCATGGCGCTCGAAAACCAGCAGCAGTTGGCCGCGGCGGCGATCGCCTACAACACAGTGATTCGCTTTCAGCCCAATGACCATGTGGCTTGGTTTCGTCTCGGTACCGTGTTAGAGGAGCTCGACCATCCCAAACGAGCAGCCAAAGCCTATAGCAATGTGACCCGACTGCAACCGCAAAACCATTGGGCCTGGTATCAGCACGGACGCATGTTGGAAGCACTCTCACGGTATCGGGACGCCATTACTTCCTATCAGCGGGCGACTGAACTACAACCTCAATTTGAGCCAGCCCAAACTGCCTACCAGCGGCTACTCGGTCGGACCTTATCATTGAGTCAGACCTTTTCTCCTGCCTTGTCTCAATCTTGCGGATAGATATCGGCACAACCTGCCCACAGGACTTGAGGCCACAGGTTATAGTGTGAAGAACTGTTTCGCAAGCAGTTCTTGACGTGCTGGATTTTGCACTATGCCCCGGTCTCATTCCGCTACTGAAGCTGACCTAGACACTGACTTAAACGGTCATAACGGTCATCATCCTAATGCTGCCGCTGCTGAGGATGATGACATCATTCGGGTGCGCGGCGCACGACAGCACAATCTGAAGAATGTTGATTTAGAGCTGCCCCGCAACCAGCTCATCGTCTTCACCGGCGTCTCCGGCTCAGGGAAGTCCTCCCTAGCTTTTGATACTATCTTTGCCGAGGGACAGCGGCGCTATGTAGAATCCCTAAGCGCTTATGCCCGGCAATTTTTGGGCCAGGTAGATAAGCCTGATGTGGATGCCATTGAGGGACTCAGCCCGGCCATTTCGATCGATCAAAAATCGACTTCGCATAACCCTCGCTCGACGGTTGGCACCGTTACTGAGATCTACGACTATCTACGATTGCTGTTTGGGCGGGCGGGTGAACCCCACTGTCCGCACTGCGATCGCTCAATCTCGCCCCAGACCCTTGATCAAATGCTGGATCGCGTCATGGAACTGCCTGATCGCACCCGCTTCCAGATCTTGGCGCCGGTTGTCCGGGGTAAAAAAGGGACCCATCAAAAGCTGCTGTCGGCGTTGGCTGCCGAAGGTTTTGTTCGTGTGCGCATTGATGGCGAAATTCGTGACCTCAATGACAATATCGAGCTCAACAAAAACCATGTCCACACCATCGAGGTGGTGGTTGACCGCTTAGTCAAAAAAGACGGTTTGCAAGAGCGACTGGCAGATTCATTAACGACCTGTCTCAAGCGTTCAGACGGCATTGCTGTGATTGATGTGCTACCGGAGCGTACTACCGAGACCACCAATAAGGTGGTACCGCTTAATCCCAAGGCGTTGTCCGATTCTCTGCCGAGAGCCGCTGAAAAGGGTGGAAATTACGCTACCCAATCAAGTCCGGTTCTGCCCAGTGAGCTGGTGTTTTCAGAAAACTTTGCCTGCCCCGAGCACGGTGCCGTGATTGAGGAACTGTCGCCGCGCCTGTTCTCGTTCAACTCTCCCTATGGCGCTTGTCCCCACTGCCATGGGCTAGGTAGTTTGCGGGCCTTTACGGCAGATTTAGTGGTGCCGGATCCGACGCTGCCAGTGTATGCAGCGATCGCCCCCTGGTCAGAAAAAGATAATACTTACTATTTCTCACTGCTATATAGCGTCGGTCAGGCCTTTGGGTTTGAGATTCAGGATCGGTGGGAAACCCTGACGCCGGAACAGCAGCACATCATTTTGCACGGTTCTAAAGAAAAGATTTACATCGAGACGGATTCTCGCTATCGGGATAAAAAAGGCTATCACCGTGCCTATGAAGGGGTATTGCCCATTTTAGAACGGCAATACCGCGAAGCGTCTTCTGAGAGCTATAAACAGAAGCTTGAGAAATATCTCATTGATCAACCCTGTGAAGTTTGCCAAGGGGCGCGGCTCAAGCCCGAATCCCTTTCGGTGCGTATGGGGCCTTACACCATCAACGATTTGACAGATGTGTCCATTCGCGAATGCTTGGAACGGATCATTACTTTAGTGGGAGACGCCGACCAGCCACCATTACTGTCAGATCGGCAGCGGCAAATTGGTGATCTTGTTCTGAAGGAAATTCGCGCTCGCTTGCAGTTTATGCTGGATGTGGGACTAGATTACTTGACCCTACATCGGACGGCGATGACCCTTTCTGGTGGGGAAGCCCAGCGCATTCGGCTGGCTACCCAGATTGGCTCTGGTCTCACTGGAGTGCTTTATGTGCTAGATGAGCCCAGCATTGGCCTGCACCAACGGGATAATGATCGCTTGCTCAGAACTTTGCATCATCTGCGAGACATCGGCAACACGTTGATTGTCGTGGAGCATGATGAAGATACCATTCGGGCGGCGGATCATCTAGTCGATATCGGGCCGGGCGCCGGGGTGCACGGAGGCCGTATCGTAGCTGAGGGCTCACTACTAGCTCTACTTGAGGCTGAGCAGTCCCTGACCGGAGCATATTTGTCCGGTCGCCGCAAAATCCCAACTCCGCCTGAGCGGCGGCCGGGCAACAAGCGATCGCTGAAGCTGATCAACGCCCACCGTAATAATCTTAAGGGCATTGATGTTGAAATTCCTCTGGGCAAGTTGGTCTGCGTGACCGGGGTTTCTGGTTCCGGTAAGTCCACATTGGTCAATGACTTGCTGCACAAAGCGCTAATGCACAACTTTGGCAGCAAGATTCCTTTTCCTAATCAGCTGGAAAAGATTGTTGGACTCAAAGCTCTCGACAAGGCGATCGTGATTGATCAGTCGCCCATCGGCCGTACGCCGCGCTCAAATCCCGCCACTTACACGGGTGTGTTTGACGTCATTCGCGATCTCTTTGCCACCACTGTTGAAGCAAAAGCACGGGGATATAAAGCTGGGCAATTTTCTTTCAACGTCAAGGGGGGCCGCTGTGAGGCCTGTGGTGGTCAGGGGGTCAATGTTATCGAAATGAACTTTCTGCCGGATGTCTATGTGCAGTGTGAAGTGTGTAAAGGTGCCCGGTATAACCGGGAAACTCTACAGGTGAAGTACAAAGGCAAAACGATTGCGGATGTGTTGGGAATGACGGCTGAAGAAGCGCTAGACTTCTTTCAAAACATTCCAAAGGCGGCGTCTCGATTACAGACCATGGTTGATGTAGGCCTTGGGTATGTCCGCTTGGGTCAGACGGCTCCAACTTTGTCTGGGGGAGAAGCCCAACGCATGAAGCTGGCTTCTGAGCTGGCCCGGCGCGCCACAGGCAAAACCCTATATCTGATCGATGAGCCGACTACAGGGCTGTCTTTTTATGATGTGCATAAGCTGCTGGATGTGGTGCAGCGCTTGGTAGATAAAGGAAATTCGGTGTTGATGATCGAGCACAATTTGGATGTGATTCGCTGTGCCGATTGGATTGTTGACCTTGGTCATGAGGGGGGCAATCGAGGGGGCAAAATTGTGGCTCTGGGCACTCCTGAGCAGGTAGCCCAGAACCCTAAATCCTATACAGGTAAGTACTTAGCCAGAGTGTTGGAGCAACATCCTGCGGGGCAATAGGTGGCGTTGGTCAGGTGGCTGAGTGTTCACAAGAATGCCATCACGACTTCTGGCAACGATCGCCTCAAGGGCGGGGCAAAAGCTGCTGGCTTTCTAAAATCTCCCCCTTGCAACTACACAAACTTCAGATTCCGTGCTTACAGTATGCTGTGTAGGCTCAGGAGACGCTGATTTTGGGATGAATTTTGAATATCTGCATCTCTTTGTGAATAATGCTCGGGCTTGGCGCGACTGGCTGGTCAACACGCTTGATTTTTGGCCGATCGCCCACCCGCTCATTCAGGAGTGGGGTGACTTTGCTGTCCAACATGAGCACATCTTAGTGCTGTTGTCATCACCGCACCCCGGTCGGCCAGAGGTCCAGCATTTTCTTCAGCGCTACTCTGAAGGGGTAGGTGATTTAGCCTTTCGGGTCAAGGATTTAGATGCCCTCGTGGCGCACATTCACCAAGTTGGTGAACGGTTACAGCAGCCGATTCAATCGCTCCAGACCGCTGTGGGCAATCTCCGGTGGTGCCGGGTACGAGGGTGGGGGGGGCTATCACATACCTTGATTGAGTATCCGACGCCTATCCATGAACGGTTGGTCTCGCCGCGCCCAATAGTGGACAAGGCGATCGCGTGGCTCAACATTGACCATGCCGTATTGAATGTTGCCGAAGGAGAGCTGACGGCGGCAGCGGCTTGGTACGAGCGCTGTTTAGAGTTTTCGCCCCGCCAACAGTTTGTCATTGAAACGCCGCGTTCTGGCTTGCGCAGTATTGTGCTCCAGCATCCCCAAGGTGACGCGACGTTGCCAATCAATGAGCCCACTTCTCAAAATTCGCAAATTCAAGAATTTATCACCCAACATCGTGGGGCGGGGATTCAACATGTGGCTTTGCGCACCCCAGACCTGATCCAAACGGTAGCTCGACTCCGACAGCAGGGCCTGACTTTCTTGTCGGTTCCCGACAGCTATTATGCCCAGTTGCCAAACCGTTCCGGTTTTTGGCGACAGGCGGGAGACTGGACCGCGATCGCCCAGCAGCAAATCTTGGTAGATTGGCCTGCCGACAGTCCCCACACGCGTCTCCTCCAGACCTTCACCCAGCCACTCTTTGATCGACCAACCTTTTTCTGGGAGTTCATTGAGCGGCAGTATCAACAAACTGCCACTGGAATGCAGCAGGCCGAGGGCTTCGGGGAGGGGAACTTTCAAGCGCTGTTTGAGGCGATTGAGCGGGAACAGCAGCTTCGAGGTAGCCTGAGCTAAAGTTCTCGGTTCACACTTATCTACCCTCGAGCCAGCGATCAGAGGAATCCTCTGGTGCTGACCACTCAGCATCAGGATAGTTGAGATAGGCCGTGGGATTGGGCTGAGATTCTTCGAACCAAATTTGGGTTTGCAGAGGTCCATACCGTAGCCTCAGCGCTGCCTCGACCCGTTCTCCGACAATGTGGGCTACGCCCAAAAACTCAGGGTGAATGACGAGGTGCAGGTCGATCCAAACCTGTCGGCCGACTAGCCCCCGCGAGCGAATTCGCACACAGCGGGTCACCCCCTCAACCTGCGTGACCAGGGAGGCGATCGCCTCGGGGGCAATGGCCATGGGACGGAGTAATGTTGGCAACTGATCATAGAGCACCTGCCACAAACTGCGAATAGCAAACAGCGTTAGCAGGACAGCTAAGCAGGGATCAACCCATGTCTGCTGCTGCCAAATGGCAATCAGACCGGCCAACGTGACCCCTGACAGCCAAGCGTCGCTGAGTACATGTTGGGTGTGGAGCGACAGGGCTAAACTGCCAAAATCCTCGACCTTGTAGTAAGCATAAACGGCGATCGCCAACAGGAGCCCAATTAAAGCCACCATCAGATAAACCACGGGGCGTTCAATCATGACCTGGAGAGGGACTTGGGAGCCCGTGAAGGCATTGGTGCCTTGGCGTAGCGCTGTGAAAATGAGACTGAGACCGGTGAAGCCCAAGAGCGAAACCACGGCCAGGGTGCCAGCGACCTCGGCCCGGCCATGTCCCCAGACCTCTCGCCCTAAGGGACGTTGGGCGGAGGCGACAGCCACTAGGCTAAGGACGATGCTAAAGGCATCGATGAACGTATGGAGTGCTTCGGCAAAGAGCAACAGCGATCGCGTTGTCCAACCGGCGATCACCTCAACGCCTAATACCAAAAGGCTGATCCATAACCAAGTCAGTAGTAAACGATAGCAGCGGCGGCGTAACGGATCAGCAGCAGAATTCACCGGATGGGGGACTCCAGAGGTTTGCAATCTCCTATTAAACCCGGTCATCAATAAACGGGGTCGAAAGCAACCGTTATTTTGTCATGTTACGCCTCGCCTAGCATCAGCGGTTTTGCCCGATATCTAATCCTCAGAGCTACCAAAGACCCTGGGTGCGCGAGTACCAGCGCATCAAAACCCGCGCCAGCCGCTGCGGATGGTGACGCACTGAGCCATAAGGGGACTCTTCCATTACGTTAGCCAGGATGATGCGTCGACCAGCATTCAAAACGGTTTCTCGGTCTAGATAAACGGGGCCTGCTCCCGTCTTGGCGTAATGCTGTTGCGCTGTCTCCGTCGGGGCGCGACGTTGTACCAGGACCGCATCAAACAGGCGCTTGCCGCAGGCTGTGTCAATGGCTCGAATGTGGTCAGAAACTGCATAGCTTTGAGTCTCACCCGGCTCGGTCATGACATTGCACACATAAATCCGGGGCACGGCTCGGGTAGCGATCGCATCAACAATCTCTGGAACCAACAGATTAGGGATGATGCTGGTGTACAGACTACCGGGGCCAAAGACGATGAAATCAGCTTCTCTAATAGCTTTGATCGCCTTCGGCAGGGCTGGAGGATCGGCCGGTGAGCAGCCGACATTGACGATTTTGCCCGCCGCCTTAGGAATTTGGGACTCCCCTTCGATGCGGCGTCCGTCGCTCAGCTCGGCCCATAGTTTCACATCACTTAGCGTCGCCGGTAATACCTGACCACGGACGGCTAATACTTTGGAACTGGCCGCGATCGCCTGTTCGAGATCACCGGTAATATCATTCATTGCCGTGAGAAACAGGTTGCCAAAACTATGCCCAACCAAGCCACCACCAGCCTTAAAGCGGTATTGGAACAGCTCCGTCAAGAGTTTTTCTTCGTCAGCTAGCGCCGCTAAGCAGTTACGAATATCGCCTGGGGGCAGGATGCCGTTTTCCCGGCGAAGTCGTCCCGAAGAGCCACCATCGTCAGCCACCGTAACGATGGCGGTAATGTTATGACTGTGTTGTTTGAGCCCGCGCAATAGATTGGAGAGTCCGGTGCCCCCGCCAATGACGACGACTTTGGGACCGCGAGACAGGCGACGTTCCTGCATGAGTACGTCAACTAATTCAGTCTCGTTGCCCGGTAACAATACTTCAGTAATCGCGCCGAGGGTCCGAGTCTGACCCCAAAGAATGAACAAAAGACCCATCACAATTGCGAGGGGGCCACTGACTTAGTTTGGAATAAGTTGAGTCAAAAACCGGAGCGTTGACCCCAAAAATTGCACAGTGTAAAAGACTGGAGTTAATCTAAGGGAAATTAAAATTCCCACGCCCACCAGCAAAACGCCGCCAACACTCAGAAATAACCACCGCTTAACGAGTAAGCCAGGGGCCAACCATTTCAAAGCGCGATTGACTTGGCGAGGCGGAGCGGGCGTGAGCCGATTCGTTTCGTTACGTAAACGACGCAGAAGCTGAGAGAACGATTTGTTCAAGGAGTTAAAGAACATGTCCTAAGGATAGCTTTCACAATAAATCAGCCATGATGGAGACTGACAGGGCAAAGCTGCGACGCATGATATCTCAAAGCCAAGCTAAGCGGGTCACTAGTCGGCGTCTATTCTGACTGTTAATCTTTAACATTAAAAGGAAAGCGTGTGAAGCCGCTCTCGGTCACTTTCTGACCTGTCCTTATAACTGCAGCTTTATTGCCTGATTCACTTTTGAGCTCGTCTATGACAGATGCACTTTTTGACCCATCCTCATCTCAGGCTTCTAGTGATTGCGATAGTAATGAGCCGTTGATTGAGCTGAAAGGAATTTCGAAAACCTTTGGTACCAACCGCGTTCTCGACGGGCTTGATCTCACTATGTACCGTGGGGAAGCGATCGCCATTATTGGCCCATCGGGGACTGGCAAGTCGACCATCTTACGCATTATCGCGGGCCTGTTACCACCAGATGAAGGCGATATCTACGTTGCGGGTGAGCGGCGCATCGGACTAATTGAAGATGCCCAGGATCCTGTCGGCATTGGCATGGTGTTTCAACAAGCGGCCTTGTTCGACTCTTTAACGGTGGAAGAGAATGTGGGGTTTTTGCTGTATCAGCATTCCAATCTATCGGCTCAACAAATTCATGGCTTGGTGGAAGATGTCTTAGACATGGTGGGACTGCCTGGCATCGCTGATCGCTACCCCGCTGAGCTGTCAGGGGGCATGCGAAAGCGGGTGAGTTTTGCGCGGGCGATCGTCTCTAACCCCCAAAATCCGACTGATCGACCAGCGTTGCTGCTATATGATGAACCGACTGCCGGTCTCGACCCCATCGCCTCTACCGTGATTGAGGATTTGATCCGCGATATTCAGCGGGGGCGGGGGTGCAGCTCCTATATCATCGTCACCCACCAAGACAGTACGATCCGCCGGACGGCAGACCGAGTGATATTCTTGCACCGGGGTAAAATTCAATGGACTGGGGCGATCGCCGAAATCGATGAAACTGACAACCCGTTTGTCCGACAATTTTTCAGTGGCAACGTTGAGGGCCCCATTCAGCTAGTTCAGTAATTCTCGACTAATTGTTACGCGAGCGTGTTTCCATTGGTGTGGTAACGGAGTATTCAAATGCGGGCAAGAGCAATTCGTGAAGGCTCTGTGGGGCTATTAATTCTAATTGGGGTGGGGTTATTTGGGGGCTTAGTCCTCTGGCTTCGGGGCCTCAATCCTGGCAATCGCAATTACAACATGGTGGTTACCTTCAAAGACACGGCCGGTATGCAGGTCGGTACGGCTGTCCGCTATCGAGGCGTGCCGGTAGGCCGAGTCATCGATATTCAACCCAGCAGCAACGAGGTCGATGTGCGGCTAGAAATTACCCAGGCGAGTCTCCGGATCCCAGAAGAAGACTTGCGAGTGGCCGCTAACCAATCAGGCTTTATCGGCGAGACTACGATTGATATCACGCCGATGGTGGAGCTGACTGAAGCGCAACAAGACGTGAGTCCTACAGCGTCTGACTGTGAGGCCGGAGCGATTATCTGCGATGGTGACCAGCTGGCTGGCGTTACCGGAGTTAGCTATGAATCGCTACTGCGTTCCGCTGAGACCCTGGCAACGGCATTGGCTGATCCAGAACTGATCAGCAGTTTGAAAGCAACTCTAAACAATACGACTGCTTTTACCGAAGAGGCTACAAAGCTAACCACCGAACTGACTGAATTGACTCTCGCGGCCCAATCGGAAGTCGCACCGTTGAGCGACTCAGTGCAGCAGGCGACCAACAGCGCCGCTGCCGCTGCCCAGGAGTTTCAGCTCACGGCGACTGACGTGCGGGGGTTGCTCGCGGCTAATCGATTGAACTTGACCACGACGATCAGCAATATCAGTCAGGGTAGCGAGCGGCTTTCCGGCATACTGGACAACCTGGCGAACGAAATTGAAGATCCGCAACTGGTTGAAGATTTGCGAGCACTGTCGGCAAACGCGGCTGAAGCCTCGGCCAATTTTCGTGATGCTTCGGTGGATATTCGTAACCTGACTGGTTCGATTAACCAGCCAGCAAATGTTCTTCTACTCCAGCAAACGTTGGACTCAGCACGAGATGTGTTCCAAGGAGCCCAAAAAGTTTTGTCTGACGTTGACCAGCTCACAGGCGATCCGGCGATTCGTAACAATATCCGAGATTTGATTTATGGTCTTAGTGATCTCCTCTCCAGCGCTGAAATCCTAGAGCGCCAAGCGCAGGTGGCCGTCGCTTTGGGACCGTTAGAACAGCAGTTTGTAGCCCCTGGTGGAGTCGCGATGTCTCGTACCGACTACCAAGCGCTACAGCAGCAGTTGGCGCGGCTCGCTGCGGCTGAAACGGCTACTGCTGTGCCTCCAGCCACGGAATGATGGGCGCGGATGATGCTTCTGCGATCGCCAACGAGCGCAGCCCCCGATCAGCGATCGTGATCGGTGTCTCCGTTAGGGGAATTTGCCGTTCTAGCTGACTCCTGCTCCCGCTCCCTCGACCAAGACAGCCTGCTGGTAAGACTGAGGTTTATCGCCAACCGTGGCACCACCATTGATCATGCCCTGTAGGCTGGGCTCAAAGAAGGTGTAAGGAAACTGCCTGGCTGGACGACTTATAGACTCTAGTCGCTGATGGAGCGCTGGTGGAATCGCAAAGTCTAAGGCCCCCAAGTTGTCTTTGAGCTGGTGTAGCTTGGTCGCACCTACAATCACAGAGGCAACACTAGGACGATTGGCGACCCAGTTGAGAGCAATTTGAGCCATGGATCGCTCCAACTCCTGGGCCACTTTTTCTAATTCCGCCACAATCGCCCAATTCTTGTCAGTAAATTTATCAAAAGCGGGATTGCCACTACCAGCCAGCATGGCTAACCGCCCCTCACCCTCGCCCCCTTGCTCAGACGGGCGATATTTGCCTGAGAGCAACCCACTGGCTAATGGCGACCACACCATGATACTTGGACTTAAATGCCGTGCCAGCGCCGTGTATTCAAACTCGATGTGACGTTCCGCAAGGGAGTATTCCAACTGCACCGTGCTGACGGGCTCCCAATGGCGCTCCTGAGCGATGGTTTGCGCCTGGGCGACATACCAAGCCGGTGCATCAGATAGGCCGATGTAGCGCACCTTGCCCGAGCGGACGAGATCATCCAGGGTCCGCATGACCTCGGCTGCCGGGGTTACCAAATCCCAGGTATGTAGCATGTAAACGTCAATATAGTCAGTATTGAGCCGTTTTAGGGATCCTTCGACTGCGCGCAGGATATTTTTGCGGCCATTGCCGCCTGCGTTGGGATTATTGGGCTCAGCGTTATAAGAGAACTTGGTGGTGATGACGACGCGATCGCGGGTCCCGCTTTCTTGAATGAATCGCCCGAGCATGCGCTCACTATTGCCGTTGGTGTATAGATCGGCGGTGTCAAAAAAGTTGCCACCGGCTTCTAGATAAATGTCGAATAGTTGGCGGGCATTGGCTTCATCAGCCCCCCATCCCCAATCATCGCCAAAGGTCATCGTGCCGAGGGCTAAACGACTGACTTTGAGACCAGTGTTACCCAGTGTGTAATAATCCATAGCCTTGCTCCTCTGCTAAAAACACGTCAGTGACGCGTTATTTACAATCACTACTATCGAGGACTGTGCTGGATAATGCTTGAATCAGCTTGCTGAATTTTTGTAGAAAATTGCCTTCCCCGGGGGCTCCGAACTCGCGCTCAGCCTCAATGGTGGCTTTACCGATGGAGACAGCAGCAAGATGTCAAGGGGCGCTTCCTTCACAAACTGTTGGCGGTTGGATCTGAGACTCCAGGTTCCAGATTTTCTGGTTCAATCTGCCAACCCCTATCGGTTACTAGCCCGTATGGGACTTCCGCAGTTGCATGCAATCTGGAGATTAAGGGCCAAGATCGTATGCAACTTTCCCCCAAGATTTAGGGGATGCAAGGGGGCCATGCGTAAATCTTGCCGTGTTGATTTGCTACTGTTAATTGATGACCATGGACCCTAATGAAGTCTCTCGGTTCCGAGCGGAGGCGCTGTTTCCTCCCAGCCCACTGCTCCGGGAGGCCGTGACGATTGTGTACGATCGCGATCCGAAGCTGCAATCCATTGAGGCGATCGCCGGCCCTCTATCGGTGCGCAGTTGGCCCAGGGGATTTCCCTCTTTAATCCGGATTATCTTAGGGCAACAGCTTTCGTCATGGGCCGCTCAGGCCATCTTTGAACGTTTATATCAGCAGGTAGAAATGACTCCTCAAAGCCTAGTTTATACCTCTGAAGCCACCCTCAAGCAACTTGGGTTAAGCTGTGCTAAGGTGGGCACCTGCCGTCGGTTGTCGGCCGCAATTTTGTCAGGACTAGTGCAGTTGGAGGCATTTCCGCATTTGTCCGATGGCGATGTCATTAACCAACTGACTCAGGTTAAAGGCATCGGTATCTGGACAGCGGAAGTCTACTTGCTATTTTGCCTAGAACGACTGGATAGCTTCCCTGCCTCGGATCTAGCCATTCAAAAAGGACTCCAACACCTCAGCGGCTTGGACGCTCGTCCGAATCGTCAAACTTTAGTCGCCCAGACAAGGACCTTACAACCCTATCGTGGCGCAGTGGCTCATTTGCTATGGCATTATTACCGATATTTGACCCGAAAATGAGCCCGGCAACCGATACACAGTCAGCGATTGGTCTGTTGAGGAGGGCCTTGAATCCAACAGGAAATATTACTGAGGAAGTTTTAGAAGATTGAACCACGGCTTGCGTAAGAGAGCCATACTCGCTTCTCCCAACGGCACTGTGGTGTAAAAAATTAAGGGCGAACGAGGGGATTCGAACCCCCGAGTGGCGGAACCACAATCCGCTGCCTTAACCCCTTGGCTACGCTCGCCATGTGCGTTTCTCAATATAGCATTTCATCCCGTTTTGCTGACAAGAGCCTGGAAAAAAATTGGCGTAGGTTATGCGTCCCGGCGGCTGAATTGGGTAATGCCAATAATCATGCCTAAGACGGGCTAGACTAAGCGAAAAACGGCCATATTCGACTGAAGGTCTGGACCCGCTTTGTGCGGAATACCCAGGTATTGCTAGAGATATATCGTCAATTATGAAACTCTCTGTTTTTCTCAGTGCGACGGTCTTAGCGATCGCTATCGCGGCATTGACTATCACCAATCCAGGCCCAGATGCGTATACCCGCTACATTAGTGCTCAGGCTGAGACCTACCTCTCAGAAGAGGTTTGCACGGATTTACCCGCGGGGCTAGGTGAGCTATTCGTTGGACAATGCGCTGATATGGTGGCATCGCTACAGCCGCAGCTAGAGACGATCATTCGCGATCGCACCGAACGGTGGAACTTTGTCATTGGCAGTATCTATCGCACCTCTCTGGGGCTCTCGGAGATGCCGATGCTGCCTGAGTTCCGCGCGGAAACTCTGGGGATTTTGCGGCAGTTCATCACTTACCATGTTTCCCAGTCCCGCAGCTGATTCCACCGACCTCATCGAGGCGGCTGCCGCTTAGCTAACCGCTGGGCGATCGCTCCAGCGCTGCCCAGCGCCAAAATACTCATAACCCCTGCGGGCTCTGGAACATCTGTTGGGGGTGGAGGCGCAGTTTCCAAGATGAGCTCTCCCAGAGTTTCTGAATCTTGAATAGGGTCATAGGGGCCGCCAGAAAAAATGATGCCCTCGGTGGTGCGCCCAGCCACAATCGGGGTTGTGAAGACATAGGGGGAAGGCTCACCCGTTTCTACTAATCGCACACCGAGCGCAAAAAAATCATCCCCTTGAGCCGCTGCTTGATTAATGTCCTGAATGGCTGCTGACGTCAGGGTGACCTCAAAAAACTCTTCGACTACATTGTCAAAGTCATTCTGTGGGGGCGTGGCAAACACTGTGGCATTACCGTAGACCGTTCCCTCACCCAGATCGTCAAAAATTTCTGGCTGCTGGACGCCTCCCACCAAACTGGCAACCGGAGTGTTGACATCGTAGAGGGCGATCGCCTCACTGTTAGCAGATGAGTAGTATCGCTTATTCATCAGTTTTAGCTTGCCGCTCGCGATGGGAGAAGAGATAGTACTCACATCGAAGACAAAGTAAGCACGATACTCCAACTCATCTTGAAACCCGGTAAAGGTATTGCCAATAGGCTCTGACGGAAAAAACGCAGCAAAATCTGTGCCGTCTTGACTGTAGCGAGACTGGCTGCTAGCACCCAAAATCAGCGTTGCCGCCTCAGCTGCCCCAGGCAGCGCCAGTAAAGCAATGAGACTGAGCAACCCTGGGATATGTCTGCAATGCGCAGCCTTCATATCTACCCTTAAGTCCACGAAATAAGTTGACGCAATAACTCTCCAGCCGTTCCGATGAATTCAGAACGAAGCGCAAAATCGTAGGACTCTAGCTTGACCTACCACTTGAGCCTTTTTCCATGCACCCTCAGACAGAAGCAACGTCACGACGACCCTTGGTTCACAAAGGGAAGAGTGACGACTCAGACGACCTCATGACAATACAGCTGCGTAAACCTACGGGGAACTTTGGCGTCATTACGGAAATACTTGCGACTGGCAGAAATCATTAATTAGCCAGACGAGAATGGGACAGTAATGTTACCGAGCTGCAACGTTTTAAATTTGGCTTTTCCCAGTATTTTCTGCAACCCTTAAGCCTGAACTTCACGAAGTCTACAGACAAACATCGCCTATTTTGCGGAGAGCTCATGATTGTCGACCTCGCTGGCCACGGCAGAAGTTAGAAGCAGCAGGGAGCCAGGTCAGGTCAGGACCTGGCTACAAGCAATCCGGGATGATTGGCGACAAAACCTGGCTATGGTTCGCAGTAGGACGTCTATACAACAATATTGACCCGCGGCTGAAATATTTAAGGCAGAGTGCATTGCGCCAAAGATTTAGATATGCGAACGCTGACTAATTTCTAAGTAATCAGAAAGACTGCTGGATAAGGCTCTGATCATTATCCTGATTACTTTCAGATCCTTCAAAAGCGAGCTATGAATACTCCATCTTAAAGAAATGGCCAATTAAATATAATGAGCCACAAAGCACCCTGAGGGTATCTTGATGGGCGATGGCGGCTAGCAGTCCTGATTTCAGCGAGGTGTGGGCTTGGCAGGTGGCGAGATTGGGACAAACCTGCAGAGCGATCACCTGGAGTTGTTCCGGTGGCACGGTGGTATGGTCAGGGACAGGAACTAAATGCAGATGGTCTCCAGGCTGCAATAAGGCATTTAAGACGTCAGCATGGTCTTTGGTTGACAACATACCGATGAGCCAAGTCGTTGTTGTCGGGCAGGGCAGGACCAATCCCTGGCGCTGTAAATCCGCGCCTATCCACGGAGCAACATCTGGCTGCTGTAGTTCATCGATATATGAGCGCAAGACCTGAGCAGCAGCTGGATTATGCGCTCCATCGATGAGCCAGGGATAGCCTGGCCCTCCGTCGGGCTGCCAGGTTAGCCATTGCAACCTTCCAGGCCACTGAGCTTTGGCAATGCCCGATTGGATGGCCGTATCAGAGATAGACCAACCTTGCTGACGCAGAATGTGCAGGGTGGCGATCGCGATCGCCGAATTGGTCAGTTGATGAATACCCGGCAGGGGTAATTGATATCTCAGCGAGGCCTCTCCAGAAGCATCGGGCGGCTCATAGATCCCTTCCCCTCGGGCATTTCTGCGAGCGGCCACTGGTCGCACTATCGAGCCACCAAGAGCTTTTGCTCGGTGCAACACCACTGCCTCAGCTTCTGGTGGCAAGGGACCGATAATACTGGGACAGTGCGGTTTCAAGACACCTGCTTTCTCCCGCGCAATATCTGCCAGGGTCGGCCCCAATCGCTGCCAATGTTCACGGCTGATGGATGTGATCACGGCGGCGAGGGGATGGTCCACCACATTGGTCGCATCTAGTCGGCCACCGAGCCCTACCTCAATGACCGCAATGTCAACGGACTGCTGGGCAAAATAGAGCCAGGCAGCAGCTGTGACGACCTCAAACTGGGTAGGACCCTCCTCGTCTGGGGCGATCGCTGCCTCAACCTCGATTAGTACCTGCATCAGGTCTATGGCGCTAATCGGCTGACCATTGATCTCGATGCGTTCGCACCAGCTGACCAAATGAGGGGACGTGTAGCGACCTACGCGGTATCCCGCCTCCCGCAGCACAGATGCAAGGTAGGCACAAACGGAGCCTTTACCATTGGTGCCTGCTACATGGATGATCGGAACCTGTGTCTGCGGCTGCCCTAGCGCTGTCAGTAGCCGTTGAACTCGGTCCAGTCCTAAATGCACGCCAAACCGGGCGTAAGTAGCTAGTCGTTGAGTGATGACCGCTTCATCGGCATTTTGAGGCATGGGATCGCAAGCTTGCAAAAGATTTAGTCTACTGGGAAATAGCCTCAGTTTTGATTAGACCTATATCCAGGATTGCAGTCGGGGCATAACTCTTTGGAGTCGCCGCCCTGTGCTGAAACTTTGGCCCTACCGATCGCGCCTGCCGGCTATAAATTACCGGAGTCTAAAGAGCAAAAACCTCTGCCTGATTGCCTTGGCTTGCCAGGGTTTACAGTCAGAGGTTTTAATTTTGCCCGTGCAGTTAACCCTTAAACGGCCTCGGTATTTTCTTCGCCTGTTCGGATGCGAATAATCTTATCTACGGGGGTTACAAAAATCTTGCCGTCGCCAATTTCGCCAGTGCGAGCCGCGTTGATGATTTTTTCGGTCACCATGTCAACTTGGTCTTCGTCGACCACAATCTCAATTTTTAGCTTCTGCAAAAATTCAACGGTGTATTCTGAGCCGCGATAGCGCTCAGTCTGCCCTTTTTGTCGTCCAAAGCCTCGGACTTCGGATACTGTCATACCGACAATGCCGGCATTGACCAAGGCTATCTTGACTTCATCGAGCTTAAAAGGGCGTATGATCGCTTCGATTTTCTTCATATGATTAGGCTCCACACAACTACTGCTTAAAAAGCAGTGCAGCCCTATGTCTAGCGGGGGCTATAGGCACAATACTGTAATTTCCACTACATTTCGACCGATCTCCAATTTCTCTAGCTAGAGACTAGGGTCATGAATGGGGCAAAAATGCGATCGCGCAACCCTAAAGCCGCTCAGTCACACCAAAGAGGAATGTCTGGGAAGCTCTGATCGACGCGATGAATAACTTAACGATTGAGCAAAGGCCGCATGATTAAAAAGCCAGCACCAAATGCAGAAACAACTACTAAGAGAATCGTGGTGGCAAGCCAAAGATTGCCTAGATCCGAGCGTGAGGCGACACGGCTGAGCGGTCGCCCCTCATCTGGCTGCTCGGTAAACAACCGGTATTGCTGACCAGCGGCAGTGGGACGTTTGTGATCGCGCTTTTTGGCTTTGGGACGATGGACAATGGCGCTGGGTGCTGGGGGATCCGGCTGCGAATCAGCGGCCGACTGTGACTCCGCTGCTACCGACTCGGCTCGGGGAGATACCGACTCGGCTCGGAGAGACGCCGGTGAGCTGACTGCAGGCTCAGGACCCGCCGGCTGCCCAGACGTTGCTTCCTCGGCGGTGTGGACGGAGAACGCATCAGTGGCAAAGGCAAATCCCGCGGCAGATTCGGCAACCGCCGCCACCGGGGGTGGAACCGGAGAATCCTGGGGCATCACCCCCGCAAAATGTCCTAACTGCTCGGCTGACTGAACAAATCGTTGAATTTCCGTGCGCAGTAGCTTGTTTTGTCGGAGGAGTTGTTGATTTTGCTGCGTTAGGGCATCAAGGGTGGTCTGGGTCGTTTTCAGCTCAGAAGCGAGTTCTCGATAGACTGAAATTGGCACTGAAGGAGAATAATTGGCAGGTGCTGTAACCCGTCCAGGATTCGCCACAGAATAGAGTTGAGGATCAGAGTTATGAGAGGCGTTCATTAGAATTTGTTCCGAAAAACGCGATACACCGACAATTGCTGTGCGAGAAATATCGTTAACAATTACTTCAGCTTAATGGCCAAAAGGACTGGAATTAAAAAAGTTTTGATTCCGCCCAAAGCGTATCGCATAAATGCAAAAATGCAACCGTTTTAGGAAATTTGTATATCCAATCAACAATGATTGGATATACAAATTTCACGTCAAATCAGTCGCCCATTGAGATTGCTGAAAACCGCCAAGAAGTGTACTGCCCAGACGTGCCAACGAGGCAACCGCGGTAGCGATCGCCGGTCACGGGCTGTCTAAAAACCAGTCCGATCGCTAGTCGGGCGGAGGTTGGGGGGATGGGGACGCCTCAGATTGGGCGATCGCCTCAAGCAGGTCGATATCCTCTGTGACAGCCTCGGCTGAGCTCGAGTCTGCCGGATTGAGGGGGGTGTAAATGCGCGCCTCGGGCATTCCCGGTTGAGCTTTGGCAGGTGGAAGCTCTGGAGCTTGGGCAAGTTTCATATCAGGGGCAGTCTCTGGTAAAGAACTGATTGGTCCGACTAACGGTTCACTGTAGGGGCCAATCGCGTCATCGGGAGGGGGGGCGGGCACGGTCTCATGGGCTGGTGCCGGTGGGTTGTCCGTTGCTGATGGAGGTGCCACCGGCACTGATGGAGAAGCTGGAGGGGCGTCGGAGCGGCTAGGGGAGGTTCGTTCAGGCGATCGCCAGGGCGCTTGTTTTGGCGCTGGAACCGACTTTGAAGGGGCTACCTGGAGATCTGGGGGAAGCGAAGACTCAGGCTCATAAAGAGTATTGGGACTGTCTTTGGGTCCCCAGTCCTTAAGCAAATCGTCGGAAAATTCTTCAATTTCAATGTCGTGAGAGTCTGCTGGGACTGTTTCGAGATCCGGCGGGGCAGTCTCTGCGGGCAAGGGCTCAGGGGGGGCGGCATCGGTTGGTGGTGCCTGCTCTGATGGCGGTGCTTCTAAATCGGCTTCTGGGAGTGGCTGTTCAGCAGGGGCTGTGGATGGAGCGGGTGATGATTCTTCTTCAGCGGTAAAGCCGTCGTCCTCTGCCGGAGTGATGTCTGCGGCCCCAGCAGGACGCACATCCAACACGACCGAGGCGGGCATCGGTTCCCGAAAATCTTGGGACGCGGCATGAATTTTGGCTAAGATTTGCTCGGCTTGAGGGCCGCTGGCTTGCTGGGGCTGCCCCGCTTTGACCTCAACGGGTACGAGCTCTACTTTCATCTGTCCGGGTCGCAGGGCCACTTGGAGTAGCGCCGTTTCTGCGGTGGGCGCTTCGGCCGCCTGACCAAATACAAAATCCCCTAGGGAGTAGGCAATGGGGCGGCCCTTATAAAGCTCTGCGCCCTGGAGTTTTTGTGGATGGTGACCCACGACAAGGTCGGCCCCCTGGTCGATCGCAAGTCTGGCTAAGTTGGTTTGTGACTCCGCTGGGGTCGCCGGCGGTTCTGTTGACCAGCGATAGTTGACAATCAACCAGTCAACTTCGTCCCGAATGGCTTGAATATCCTGGATGATATCTTTCATGGCGACCGCGTTGACGCCACTCAGATCAGCCTCTGCGGCCAGGGTGAAATCGCGATCGTAGCTGAGGTAAGCAATGCGCTGACCTTTGACATCAACAATCTCTGGACGGCGAGCTTCGCGCGCACTGCGTCCGGCACCGACCCGAAAAATCCCGTTGCGATCAAGGGTGTTGAGGGTCTCTGCCAAGCCTTGTTCGCCGTAGGAGAGAGCTTTTTCCCCGGTGAGATTGACTAAATCGACGCCGCCCTCTTTGAGCAAGTTGATGGCGTCTGGACGCTGCCGCTCTAAGAGTTCCTCTTCTAAAGACGTAGCTGAGCGGCTCAGCGGGTCCTGGAGGTTCACCATGGCCAAATCCGCCTGACGATACCCAGGTAAGCCGGATAGCAGCTGACCATCGTATTCGAGTTGGCCATAGGGCAGGCCGTCTAAATCAACATCTCCTCCGAAGGCGAGGGTGATGGTGGGATCTTGAGGGGCCGACAACCGTTCATGCTTGAGTACCCCGACGGGCTCTAGCGCAGCGTTCACTACATTGGGGCGATCGCGTTCTGGTTGCACTTTGTAAGATACAGAGGTCGTAGCCACCGCTGTGTCTATCTGCCCGGCATGACCAGTAGCGGGGCGGTCGGCCAGCACCGTCTTGGTATCAGTTTGAAACTCAGGTAGCTGGGGCTCCCGCGATGGGGCCTTGGGTGCTAGACCAGCTTTCCCTGACTCCACGGCGTTGGCCTCTTGCTTGGCCTGAAAGGGTAAAGCCGGTTCCTGTTTCGACGACATGACGACTTCAATCATGCAGCCAAAGACAAACGCGGCCACAGCCGAGCCAGTCAGCATAAATGGTCGCAGCGTCTTGATTTGATCCGTGAGCTTCGATAGGTCGAACCCCGGAAAACGCGGCAGGGCAGTGCCCTGGACTAAGGCTGGCGGAATAATGGCAGCTGGCGGGGCTTGTCCCCGTTCCCGCTGGAGCCGGGCTTTCAGCGCCGGGGTGACAATGCGAACGCGCTGCTGCCAAGCCAACTGCCGTTCCCCAACGGGGCGAGCCAATAGATGAATGCCCTCAATCAGCGGCGAGTTTAACTGCCACATGAGATGACAAACATACTGGGTGAGGGGCTTTTGCAGAGGCGTGCGCTCAAACTCGAGGGTGATGCGAATACAGCCGGGGCGCTTGTCCTGACAGACTTGTGCGTAAACCCCTTGGGGCACTAGCGGCTCGTTAAGCCAGAGAGCGATCGCTCGAAATTGCCCAGCTGCTGCGAGGGCCTTGGTCGCCAGGCGTTCAGAAGATAAATTTTCTGTGGCGTCAACCATGCTAATGAGAGCTCAAAAAAAGAGTTGAAAAGAGGGGCGATCGCCCGGCAGAAGCTCGATACGGGATTGAGTCTAGCTAATTACAAGGACTGAATTCGCGGACATGAGGTTCTGGGTAGAAGCGCCAATGATGATAACAGTGAATTAAGGAAAAGAATCGGATTTTGTCACTATTTTAGGCAGATTTCTCCCTTTGGACCTATGGCAGCAGTATGCAACCCAGCAAAATAATGAAATTGGGCTCTACAATCCTCTGCAGCGGCGGCGGGATCTGGAAAGACCATAGATTTCTGATTGGCAATTAGCCGTCCTGACTGGTGCGATCGCCCGTATGAAAAGATGAGGCGACTTCCAGGACGTCCTAAGACCGACTTGGCGCTACGAGGTGGCCTTCGTCCAAAATATGCTGAATCGTACTACCAATCACCTCTCGCAGCATTTTTTGGTTGGCACTGTTGTCAATGGTGACTGTGAGCACATAGCGCTCGTCGTCAATTTTAACGGCGGTGGAACTGCCAATCACGTTGGAGTTTTGCCCAGTTTTTTCGCCGATCCACGCGACGCGCTTGTTACGCAACTGGTTGACCGCCGCATAGCCAAAGTCCCAATCATACTGACCGACCATGGCATCCAAAATTTCCTCAGAGCCAGGACCCGAAAATGTGTAAACCTGGCGCATCATCTCCGTGACCTCGTTGGTCGTCATGACATTGCGGCCGACGGCCCGGTTGCGAGTGGGGGGAGTATTGTCGCCCGTCAGCTTAGTGCGAATCTTGGTTTGCTCGTAGCCCAATTCCTGCAAGGTTTTGTCCATGTACTCCCAGCCTAAATAGTCCGCCAGCTGGTTCGTAGCGATGTTATTACTCTCTTTGATCATCCGCACCATTACTTCGCGGATCGGGTACTCATGTTTGATGTAAATCTTGGCCCCGTTAGCGTTTTCCGTCCAGTTGTGGGAGTCGATGTACATCGGTTCGTCCAGATCGATGCCCTCATCTTCTACCTTTTTCATGAGGACCACGGCGACCGGTAGCTTGATCAGGCTAGCCGGACTTGCGGGCGGCTGATCGCCTTTGTAATCGTGACACTTGCCGGAGAGATGACAAATTGTGATGCGAATTGCGTGCGGTCGCCCGGTTGCCTCAGCAATTTCGGCCAGATAGGCGGACTGTAGCTGCTCAATATCGGCTTGGACGGGACCAAGGATCGCCTCATACCCCTGACGTCTCTCCGCAGCCGTTGACGCCAGCATCGATTCCTCGGGAATCTGGTCGAGCTGTCGCAGTGCGGCCTCCCACAGAAATGCTTGGTGCTGCAGTTCGGCTAGGGTTTCCTCGTCATCTTCACGGCCCGCATCGCGGACGGCGATACCCTGAATAGCTAGCTCCTTAGAACGCTTGAGGTTGGCCTCTGCGATCGCCTCCCGTTCCAGCCGCTCTCGGGTCAATCGCACGGCGTCGACATCGGTAAAGTAGGGGGCGAGATCAGGCACAGTTTGGTTGGGGCTAGAGGCAATGGGGGAAGTGGCCTCGGCAGTTTCGGGCTCGGTCGGCGCTACGGTGGGTGGCTGCTGGAGCCACATAGTAGTCAGGGTGGGTCGCAGGGCGCTCACTGCCACCGTGGCGGCGATGCCTGACAGCAGACCCGCTCCAAAAACCAGGGGCACATTCCATACGCGCCCAGCCAATGAATTCTTGAGACTGTCCCCTAGTACCAATGCCCCGACTCCCCTAAAGCCCACACCACACACTTGCGAAACAAGGTATCGCGTTTGGGGACCGGTTGAGTGTCCTGTCGGCTACCAATTTGAAAATCTGATGACCCAGCGCTAAGTTGCCGCTCTGACTCTCGATAGTCAGGCTCAAGCTGTCCCACCGCCTATTCCCCTGGCGTTGCCGGTAGGGCGTCTAATGGGACTTGCTCGTAACACTGGGGTCTGGTGAACGAGTGACCACCAGTGAACGAGAACGATGGCGAGGCAATTTCTCAGGCAGCCGGTGAGAGGTGCCGTCCTTTCCTATACTGGTAGCTTGATAATGCATTGCTGATTCCAGCGCAATCTGAGGCCACCTATGTCGTTGATTCGCGAGTTACACCGTCAACTCACGCAAAAAGAACGCTCTGCAGTTGAGATTACCCAAACCTATTTAGATCGGATTGAGGCACTGGAGCCAACGTTACATAGCTTTTTGACTGTGACCGCAGATGCGGCGATCGCCCAGGCCCAGGCGGTGGATCAAAAAATTGCTGCTGGCGAAGACCTCGGCTTATTAGAAGGGATTCCGATCGGGCTCAAAGATAACCTCTGTACCCGTGGTATTCGGACGACTTGCGCTTCCAAAGTGCTCGAAAACTTTGTGCCCCCTTACGAATCAACGGTAACTCAGCGCCTGCAAAACCAAGGGGCGATCGCCCTCGGCAAGACCAATCTGGATGAGTTTGCCATGGGCAGCTCCACCGAGAACTCGGCCTATCAAACAACCGGCAATCCCTGGAATCCACAATGCGTGCCGGGCGGTTCCTCCGGGGGATCAGCCGCCGCCGTAGCCGCTGACGAATGCCCCATTGCCTTAGGGTCCGACACCGGCGGCTCGATTCGTCAGCCGGCGTCCTTTTGCGGGGTAGTCGGGCTGAAGCCAACCTACGGTTTGGTGTCACGGTTTGGGCTGGTGGCATTTGCGTCATCACTGGATCAGATTGGTCCCTTTGCTCGTACGGTTGAGGACGCCGCCATTTTGCTAGGGGCGATCGCGGGCCATGACCCCCGTGACTCTACTAGCCTCAAGGTTGCGGTGCCCGACTACACCCAAACGCTGAAACCGGGGCTGGACTGCCAAGGTCGCACCATTGGCATCATTCAGGAAACCTTTGGCGAAGGGCTCGACCCCGCTGCGGATAAGGCCGTGAAAGCTGCAATCGCTCAGTTTGAAGCGTTGGGGGCCACGGTCAAGACTATTTCCTGTCCTAATTTTCGCTACGGGTTACCGAGCTATTACATCATCGCTCCGTCCGAGGCCTCTTCTAACCTGGCTCGCTATGACGGTGTGAAATATGGCCTACGAGCAGACGAAGACAACCTTGTGGGCATGTATGCGAAAACGCGGGCCGAGGGCTTTGGAGCCGAGGTCAAGCGCCGCATCATGATTGGCACCTATGCCCTGTCGGCAGGCTATTACGATGCGTACTACCTCAAAGCGCAGAAGGTCCGCACGTTAATCAAGCGTGACTTTGAAGCGGCTTTTGCCGAAGTGGATGCCTTGATCTGCCCGACATCCCCGACCCCAGCCTTTGAAGCGGGTACGAGAGAGGATCCTCTCAGCATGTATCTCATCGATTTAATGACGATTCCTGTTAATTTGGCCGGGTTACCGGGCATGAGTATTCCCTGTGGATTTAGTGACTCAGGTCTCCCCATTGGGCTCCAACTCATCGGCAATGTACTCCAAGAGCAAACTTTGTTTGAGTTGGGCTACGCCTACGAACAGGCTACGGAATGGCATCATCAGTCGCCGCAACTGGGCTAGGTATCGTTGGCAAATTTGCCTATCGTCTTTATTTGATTACGCACGCTAAGCTAGCGAACAGGCGGGAGGCGTAACCCTAGGAGCGAGCGTGGTGCTGAAACTGGTGTCGGGGCTTTTGAGCTTGATCGCAATCGCCTACATCGCTTTTTGTGCTGCCCTATGGCTTGGTCAAGCCCGGCTCATCTTTTTTCCGCAGCCAGCGCCCACGGCGACGCCAGCGATGGTGGGTTTGAACTATGAGGACGTGTGGATTGCCGTTGGAGACGATCGCGTGCATGGCTGGTGGATACCGGCTGAGCGGGGAGATGCCAAAACGGTTTTGAGTCTTCACGGCAACGCTAGCAATGTTGAAGGGGGCTTGCGGCAGGTGCTACCGCTGCTCAACGCGGGATTATCAGCACTCGTCATTGACTATCGAGGCTACGGTTTTAGTCGAGGTCCCCTTCCTAATGAGGCCCAGGTCTATGAAGATGCTGTGGCGGCTTGGCAATACCTCACTACAACACGGGGGATTGCGGCAGCGGATATTGTGGTTTTTGGTCACTCTATCGGGGGCGCGATCGCCATTGATCTGGCCACTCATTATCCAACCGCAGCGGGACTTATCATCCAATCCACCTTTACCTCCATGGCAGACATGATGGATCAGGTGGGCTACAGCCGCATTGTTCCGAAATGGCTCCTTAATCAGCGATTTGCTTCATTAGACAAAATTGTCCGTCTAACGCTGCCGATATTTTTTATCCACGGTGACGCTGATGCTACCGTGCCGGCATGGATGAGTCAGCGGCTTTATGACGCTAAGCCAGGGGATAAACAAATTTGGTTGGTGCCCCGGGCCGATCACAACGACGTGCGCGATATTGCCGGCGAGGAATATGGCTTACAGTTAGCAGCTTGGTTGCGATCGCTGCACAACGTCGAGTCGCCCCTGGTGAATTAGTGGAGCCTGTCTCGGGCGATTCTAATCCCACCGACGAGGAGCGCCGGAGGCGGTTCACGGGGTAGCTCAGACTTAGTTCATTTCCGACAGCCGGATCCGCGGATCGACAAAAGTCAAGGCAATATCGGCGAGCAAGTTGCCGATAATGAGAATAACGGCCCCCATCATCAAGCTCGCCATGACGAGATACAGGTCTTGGGCCTGCACCGCTTGTAAAATCAGCCGCCCCAACCCTGGCCAGTTGAAATAATTTTCGGTGATGAAAGCACCAGCCAAGATATTGGCGAACTCGAACCCCAGCAGCGTAATCATAGGGTTGATGGCATTGCGCAAGGCATGAACGTAAATAACGCGGTCTTCGGGTAGCCCCTTAGCGCGCGCTGTGCGGATATAGTCTTGGCGGAGCACATCGAGCAGTTGGCCACGCATGATGCGCTGGAGCCCGGCGTAGCTGGTAATGCTCAGGGCGAGGGTCGGCAAGACTAAGTGCCAAGCGACATCCAGAATCTTGCCATACCACGTGAGATCGGCGTGGTTGATACTCGTAATGCCACCGATGGGAAATAGCGGCGCGGTGATTTGGGCAAAAAACAGCAGCAGTAGGCCCGTGATGATGGTGGGTAATCCCTGCCCCAGGTAGCTTGTGACCCGCAAAAACTGGTCAATGAACTTGTTTTGCTTGACTGCCCCTACAATTCCCAACGGAATTGCGATCGCCCACGTCAGCACAATCGACGATATCGACAATAGCAGTGTATTCGGAATCCGCTCCCACAGAACGGCTGCCACCGGTCGCTGATAGGCAAAGCTGGTGCCAAAGTTGAATTTGGAGACGACCTGCCAGAGCCACCGAAAATATTGCTCCCAAACAGGCCGATCCAGCCCAAACTGCTGCTCTAGCTGCTGAATCGTTTCGGCAGAGATTTGTGGATTTTGGCGATAGAGATCTAAAAAGTCACCCGGCGATAGCTGGATGACAAAGAAGCTAAAAATGGAGGCGAGGAATAGCGTCAGTAGCGCCTGCAAAATTCGCTTCAGGATATAAAGACTAGTCTCGCTCGTGAGAAAGTTTTGAGCGAGATACCACACTTCAACCGGCGATCGCTGAGGACGAGAAGGATCTGACGAGGTCATAAAGCCAAAAGTACCGATAATGCCCTTTATGTTAATACTGCACTAGGCTAATAATGGGCACGTTGGGCAACTTTGTACGACCCCCTAGGCCCGAAAGTTCAATCAAAAAGCCAAATCCCACCAGCTCGCAGTCAGCTTTAGCTATGAGTTCGGCCGTGGCGATCGCGGTGCCGCCTGTAGCAATCAAGTCATCAACTATCACTACACGACTCCCAGGGGTGAACGCGTCTTGGTGCAGTTCTAAACAGTCGGAGCCATATTCTAGGTCGTAGTTGATGTTATAGGTGGCCGCTGGTAGCTTGCCAGGTTTACGCACCGGCACAAATCCCACATTCAACCGATCAGCGACGGGCATGCCAAAGATAAATCCTCGGGACTCAATGCCCACAACATAGTCAGGCTGGAGCTGGCCGCACTGACGTTCCAACAAATCGATGGCATGTTTTAACCCAGTCGGATGTCTCAATAGCGTCGTAATGTCTTTGTAAGAAATGCCCGGTTCTGGAAAGTCAGGAATTTCGCGAATCAGCGACTTTAGATCCATAACACCATTGCAGTAGATCGACAGTTAAGTGGCTCAAAGCATCGACATCCTACCACTGCGGCTGGCTGTAGACGTTATTTGCTGGGGTTTCTGTTGGTCCTGTCGCGAACTGAAGCGATTGGGAAAAAGATATCCTGATTAGCGCAATGACTTTGCAGCTTACGCGTCGTTTTCGGGGGGCGGTGCAGAAAAGTTTTCAAACCATCCTTGCTTCCAGAAAAAGACGATAAGGACGATCGCGATGCCTCCCATAACGCCTAGACAAAGGGGGTAACCCCAATACCAATCCAGCTCTGGCATGTTGAAGGGAGAGGCATCATGGTCAAAGTTCATACCGTAGACCCCGGCAATGAAAGTCAGGGGAATGAAAATAGTCGAAATGACTGTCAATAGCTTCATCACATCGTTCATGCGATTGCTGACCGAGGAGAGATACACATCCATCAAACTGGAGGATACCTCTCGATATGTTTCTAAAATGTCCAAAATCTGGATGATGTGGTCGTATACATCTTGCAGATAAATCCGATTTTCCTGGGTGAGATAATCGCTCCCATCGCGAATCAGGCTATTAATCACGGTGCGCTGGGGCCAAATATACCGCCGCAGCATCAAGAGTTGACGCCGTAGCTCATGGATCTTTTGCAGGGTTTTGCGACTAGGCCGCATCACGACTTCGTTTTCGAGTTCTTCAATATATTCGCCGTACTGCTCTAAAACGGGAAAATAGCCATCTACCAGCGTATCCAACAGCGTGTACGCCAGATACCCAGAGCCCCGCTGCCGCAAAAGTCCCAGGTTGCGCTGAAGGCGATCGCGCACCGGATCAAAACAGTCCCACAGACTTTCCTCTTGCATCGTCAGCAATACGTGATGCCGGAGAATAAAGCCCACCTGCTCAGCGATGAACCCATGCCCCCGTTTAGACGGACGCACCATATGCACAATCATGAGCAGATGGTCTTCATAAAACTCCAATTTGGGCCGATGGGGCACATTCACAACGTCTTCGAGCAATAGCGGATGCAGATTTAAGATGCCGCCGATTTTTCGCAAAGTTGCTTCGGTGCCGAGCCCCCGGACATCGAGCCTGCACACCATATTTTGCTTGAGGTACGGGAGGCACTCTTCTGGCGTGTTGAGCTTCTTCTGCACTGCATCCTTTGAATCAAAGCTGATCAAGACCAGTTCCGTTGGTTCGGCATCGTCGGGAATATTGAGCGTGCCCGGGAGGCTACCAGGCGAAGCGTAGTTGTAATCCAACAGGTCAATTTCTTCGTCGTCGCCCTCGTCTTCTAGAAATGGCAACTTGACTTGCATAGTGGTGACGTCCTCATTGGATGATCTGCCCTTGCCGGATTTACGTTTTTTGCCCATATTGCTTAAGATTACGTTTCCGTTTTGAGCATAAGGGGTGTTTTAGCAAAACGGCGATAGTTTTGCGTCTATCGCAATAGGGGAAAACTCGTTTAGGGCTAGTGTGCTCGCGATTGAAGAGGCCGGGAGCGCTGGAGGTCTGTTTTCGTCAGAAATCACCCAGAGTTTTGCCCATCCTACAGGGTGACTGTCTAGAGTAGATAACAGCTGAATGACAACGAACGGCCACTGCTATGCGATCGCTGCTTTTGGACATCTATAACGGGCTCAATAATGTCTATAGCGGGTGGATCGCGTGGAACTTATTCCTCGCCTTCATTCCCATGCTGTTGAGCTTTCGGCTTTTTCGCTCGACCGTGATTTCGCCACGTCAGTTTCAGTTGGCGTGGCTATTGACAGGGGCCATCGGATTCATCGGCATCAGTGCTCGACTGCACCGCATCAAGAGCTCCCTCTCGGGGAGTTGGAATGTTTTGCAAATGGGGGGCGCTAAAGTCATGGTGCAGTTAGCATGGTTAGGGCTGGTGGTAGCGGTTGTATTGGTCACCAGCGTTTGGTTTTCTCGACAGACCACCCTGTCAAAAAGTGGGCGATGGCTCTTAGGATTGGCTATTTTTATCGCTTTTTTGCCTAACGCCCCCTATGTGTTGACGGATGTGATTCACCTCATCCGTGGAACTAGCTATGGTGAAATTCGCGTTTGGGTCGTGGCGCTAGTTTTCATCCCGCTGCATATGTTGGCCATGCTGATCGGGTTTGAGGCCTATGTCACGTCGCTGATCAATCTCAATTACTTTTTGAAGCACAAACACCTCTCTCAGTGGATTTTGCCCAGTGAATTGGGGCTCCACGCCTTGTGTGCTCTGGGAATCTACCTCGGTCGATTTGCGCGATTAAATAGCTGGGATCTCCTGATCGATCCTACTAGCATTCTCGCCATCACTCTCAATACGCTGACATCCAAACGTCCGCTGGCGGTGATTGTCGTGACGTTTATGATTTTGACCATCTTTTACTGGGTGATGAAGCAAGTTACGCTGGGACTCAAGTTGAGGGTAGAGTATGCCCGCAAGGGACTCGACGTTTTGAGTTAGCAACGCGATACAGCTGACGAATACCCCGCAGACAATTGAGTAATCAGCGTTAGCCCTTTTGACCCAAGGCCTCTAGGACTGATTCATGCAGAGCGCCATTGCTGACAACCACGCCGCGGTTGTGCATCATTTTGGCCGCAGTGTAAAAGTCCAAGGGCTTGCCGTACATGTCTGTGACCCGACCGCCGGCTTCTTCGACGACGATCGCGCCAGCGGCGTGATCCCAAATTTTTTCGCGATAGTCAGGATATTTGGGAGACGGCAAACGGAGGTATAGTGCCGCCTCTCCGGCGGCCACAGCCCCATACTTGGCTTGGCTGTCCATCCGCACGGAGTCAGCGGTGATGCCCGCGGCCTTAGCTACAGCTTCTTGCTCTGCCTGGTTGCCGTGGCTGGCTTCAACGCTTTCTACAAATCGGAGACGCTCGGCATCGCCGGGCTGGACGACCTTCACCTGCTGAGTTTCGCGACCGCTGAGGGATTGCATGTAGGTGCCCTCGCCTCGGATGGCGGTGAACAGTAATCCGGGAGCTGCATCACCAAAGGCTAAAGCCGGACATCCCAAGAGGCCGACCTTAAGATCGCCATCTTCGATCAGGGCCAGCGCGATCGCGTATTGGTCGCCCCGTAAAAAGCCCTTAGTGCCATCGATAGGATCCAACGTCCAAAACCGGCGGGCGGTGGCTCCGTTGCCGTGATCGATCCACTGGGTAACAGCCTCAGCCTCGACCGTACCAAGGACATCAGAAACAAACCGGGTTACCTGCTGTAAGCGATCGCTCATTTCTGGGGTTTTGAGCTCGGCGGCGTCTTCTTCCCCAACGACAGGGTCATTGGGAAAAGCGGCCTGTAGCGCTTTACAAATGATGGCCTGGGAGCCGTAGTCAGCAACGGTGACAGGGCTTTTGTCTGACTTTTCCATGGCCTCTGGTACCATGTCGCGACGCACGGCTTCACAAAGTTTGGCAGCGGCGATGACGGCCTCTTTTGCGATCGCGAGTTCCTTTTCGTATGCCATGGGTGCTCTCAACTAACTACGTCCAAAAATCCAGCCTTAGTCTACCCTGCGAGTTTCTACAGACTGTCAGAGGGAGATTATTTTTTAGACGGCAGGTGCTTTAGCCACTGGCGAGTCCCAAAAAATCGACAAGCTAAGGCCGCTACCTGAGCCGCCTGCCGCATCGCCGGGAGAAAATCCTGGGTTTGGGCAAAGGCGGCACAAAAAGCGCCATGAAAAATATCCCCAGCTCCCAGCGTGTCAACGGGGTGAATCGTGGGAACAGGCAACTCCCCATGGGCCGTCGGGGTGTGATAAAGAATCGGCTGCCCGCCTCGGGTCACGGCGATCGCGGGCACGTGGAGCGAGCGAAGATAGGCGATCGCCGCCGCTTCCGGACCGGACCCCGGTGGCCGAAAATTGGCCGAAGCGATGACTATGTCTGCCAAAGACAGTACTGACTCAAAGCCGGGTTTCCAACTGCCGCCATCTACAACAACGGGGATCTGTCGATGTTGGGCTTGTTGGGCCAGTTGCTGTCCGATGGCCATCTGGTGTCCATCGATCAGCAGGCAGTCGGCTGACCCCATGCCCTCTCCTGGTGGTAACGATTGAGGCATTGGGCGGTCTGCCACATTGCGAGAAATTACCGCGCGATCGCCCGTTGGCCCATTCACTACAATCGATGAAAAGGGGGGCGGTGTCGTTCCATCTGGCGTGAGATCGACCAGTTCTACCTGGTGCTGGGCTAGATCTTCTCGGATGACGGCGGCGAGGGGGTGTTGCCCCAGCGCCCCGATTAACCGTGCCTGCCCCCCCAGTGCGCTGAAGGCGATCGCGGCATTGGTCGCTGGTCCACCCGCGGCCAGCAATACCGCATCCGCAACTTGCTTTTCGTTGGGCTGGAGGGGGCGCTGGGTTTGATAAATGCAGTCCAGGGTGATCAGTCCAGCAAAGATCCCGGTTTTCATCTCGGTTCTCTCTTGGGTTAAGCAACAGGCGTTATTCTGAAGCACAGCCACCGGAGTAATTCTGCTGTGACCGACATTCATGGTAATGGCACCTTATATATTGTGGGGACGCCCATTGGCAACCTCGGTGATATGACTTTCCGCGCGATTGACACTCTTAAGCAGGTTGCGCTCATCGCCGCTGAAGACACCC
Organism: Leptolyngbyaceae cyanobacterium; assembly: GCA_050331235.1. Lineage (GTDB taxonomy): Bacteria > Cyanobacteriota > Cyanobacteriia > Phormidesmidales > Phormidesmidaceae > Halomicronema. The sequence goes on along the minus strand of JBHJHA010000011.1, from coordinate 3,653 downwards.
GTCACACGGGCAAGCTGCTGCATCACTTTCAAATTGATACGCCCCAAACGAGCTATCACGCCCATAACTGGCGCAAGCGATTGCCGGACTTGCTGCTCCATTTAAATCGCGGCCAAGACCTAGCGCTGGTCAGTGATGCAGGGATGCCAGGTATCTCTGATCCGGGATTTGAGTTAGTTGAAGCCTGTGCGGATGCAGACATTCTTGTGGTAGCGATTCCTGGAGTGACGGCGGCCATCACCGCGCTGTGTGTATCGGGGTTGCCCCCTCAGCCATTTGTGTTCGAAGGTTTTTTGCCGACTAAGGGGCGCGATCGCCGCGAACAGATTGCTCGGCTTAGTCAAGAGCCTCGTACCCTGGTGCTCTATGAAGCGCCCCATCGATTGCTCACGACCCTCAAAGATTTGCAGGCTAACTTTGAGGCGACCCGTCGTCTGGCGGTGACTCGGGAACTGACCAAACAGTTTGAGGAAGTGTGGCGGGGCACCCTAGCTGAGGCGATCGCCCATTTCAGCGAGAACTCACCCAAGGGAGAATTTACCTTGGTCATTGCGGGCCAGCCCCCAAGCGCTGCCCCGCCCCTGTCCGCAGCGGAAATCCGGGCACGACTGACTGACCTCTTGGCCACTGGCTTATCTCGCTCCGATGCCAGCCGACAGCTAGCGCAGGTGACAGACTCTTCCAAAAGAGAGATTTACCAAATCGCGATCGCCCTACCTGACCCTGAGCCCCCTGCCGACTCAGCAAGGGTACCCGGCGATCGCTGAGCAACAGGTGAATTGCCCACCGATTTCTCTGCCTGCCACTGGGGAGATCACACTCTGGCAAAAATTCGCTAAGCTCCTGGATGAGCACACGCCTGAGCGGATGTCCTTCATTAAATAAGGGTTATGCTATCAACCTTGTTCAGCCCCCTGTGGGAATCTGATGCCACCTTTGGCGTTGACCCCAATTTCGAGTTTTTTGACAATACATCTCTATTAGATTTAGTCACAGATATTAGCCCTGTGGCCGCCACCTTTTTACTCGACGAAGTGGTCGCTCCCCTAGAGACAGCCACCGGTGAGCTCACCATCGAGGCCGGTGTCATCGAGGGTACCCTCGCGATCTCGGATGATGAGAGTCTCAGTTTCAGCTTGGACGGACCAGCGCTATTGAGCGAAGCTGGTACGCTGCTCGAAACTGCCACGGGTGCATTGACCTTAGCCGACGGCATTGTTGATGCAACGCTCACGCTCGATACCGAAATCTATGAAGTCAATCAGTTTGACCTCGCCACGTTTGCAGCGGAAGGGCTCGGGTTTCTAATCACCGCCATCGATACGTCAATTCCCATTGTGGATGGGGCCTTCCTGATTGATATCGACACTGCTTTAGGTGACGTTACCGGCTCTATCGACGTTGCTGGTGGCAGCCTCGATCTCGACCTCGTGACGCCGGCCGGAGAGATTGACTTCAGCGTGCCGTTCAGTCCAGAAGCTCAATACGAGTTTGCCATCCCCCTCTTTGGGGCGTCGATTGATGCCACCGTCAATCTGTTTACAGGCAATATTGAAGTGCCGGTCTTTGGCATGGATATTGCCGTTCCCCTGGAATCGTTATCCGGTGAATTAGGGTTAGACGAAGGTATTGCAACCCTGACGCTTGATTCCGACTTTGGTCCGATTGCTACTAGCTTTGACGTCGCGGAACTAGTGGATGACTGGGTAATTGACACGCTCACCGGTCTGACGGTAGATGCGGCCCTCTTGTCTGGACAGCTCGATGTCTTCGCCACGTCGCCCACCGATGATTTTGCGGCAACGGTTGATGTGCTGTCACTAGCTGATCAGGCGATCGCTACTCTATCCCAAACGGATGGGGCCCTGACCTTAGCTGATGAGTCAATCAGTGGAGTGATCACGGTCGAAGACACTCCCCTGGATATTGAGGGGGCAATCAATCTAGCGGATCTTCTTAATACTTCGCTCAGTAATCTCCTCGCCTTATCAGTGGCAACAGTATAAAAGCTTGCTCTAGGGCGCACTTCTATACGCTGAATGTTTTGAGTCTGTTGGTAGTTTGCCCTGTAGTCAAAGTCAGGTTGCAGGGCAAGCGATCAATCTCAACCATCAATCGAGATCGTGCGGTTGTTTGTGATCAATTTATTTGGCGTGCGGGCAAGGCCACTGGTATTCCTAGGTTTTACGTAAAACTGACACTTAGGGATGCCTGCGTGATGTTACCGGAGTCGAGGCCAGAATGCCCTGTGTTAGGCTCGCTTTATCTCGACCTTACGTATATGTCGCTATATGAACGTATTATATTTGCCCATCCATACATAAAGTTCCAGTAAAACCCTCCGTAAAAGAATGCATCATCCCGGTAGATGTAATTACATAAGGTCAGGTGCAGTAATTACCCCGCAGCGCACACCGCTGCAGTTCCCCGATTGGACCTGACAAGATTTTTTTGCTATTGCAAATTACTGGCATACTCAAGGAGAATTTTTCAGCATGACTATCAAAAACTTTGCAGCACTAGCAGGTTTGGCAGCGGGTGCCACTGTTGCACTAGTTGCCGCCCCGGCTAACGCCGCGTCTATCAACTTCACTGGTGGTTCCAACTTTGGAACCTGTACTGATCGTGCAACTAGCTGCACTGAGAATGGCTTTACTTTCACTGCCGACAATAATCCTGATGCTCCTTTAGGTACTCCATTCTTGCAAACTAAGACTGAAAGCGGTGTCTCTGGACTTGGTATCAGCCGCGAGAATGGTAGTGAGGATAGTGGAGGCAACGGTGTCATTGCGGAAATCGACTATTACGAAACTCTAGGTATTGGCTTTGAGGAAACCATCGTCAGAAGTTTGGACCTTGTCTTCCTTTATCAGGCAGGTGAATTTTCGGATAATGCAAATGAGAAAGCTACTGTGAAAGCTGGTGGTGGTATCGGTACTTTACTCGTAACTGGTGCAACGACGGCTGAATGGTCCTGGACGAACGGTACTGAAAGCGTTAGTCAAACTGTTGACGCCAAGAGCCCTGCTACTAATCCAGGTGGTGGCTGGTTCAGCATCCTTAATCCCTTTGACGGTGTGGAAGTTTCTAGTGTCGATTTACTCGTTGACATGGAGACTTCTGATGCACACTCAGGCAAATTCAGTGATTACAGCTTAGGTGGTATTACAACTGTTCCTGAGCCTGCAACTCTGTTAGGGCTTGGAGCGGTTGCGGTAGGAGCATTTACTGGTCTGCGTGGTTCCAAGAAAGCTAAAGCGTAAGCTATTAGACTTTTGTGACAAATTAGAGTATCTGAAGGTGCGGCACTAGTGTCGCACCTTTTCTTGGTCTGGACAATTGTAAGGAAGTTTCCATATTCTTAGGTTGGATTTTAATCGTCTGAGAGACGAAATCCACTGATTGCTCTTTCAGATGAGTTCAGCTTTCGTAAATGAGGTATAGCATGTCTGCTAGTTTACGTGTTGTTCTATTTTTAGGAAAGCCGGAAAGCGGAGGGATAACTCGCTTTATTTCTTTGATGGCTTTAGGCTTAGCTAGCAGGCAATTTGAAGTTCAGATTGTTACGTACTGCAATGCTGAATTCTTTGCTAGTTTAATCTCTGAGAAAATAAGTGTGCTTGAGTTGGATATAGAGGCACAATACAGAGCTA
>JBHJHA010000010.1:0-84194 GCA_050331235.1 Leptolyngbyaceae cyanobacterium | reverse complement strand
CAGCCGCGCAAAATGGCTCCCCTAAAGTCTCGCTCTCCGGTGGCGTAGTAGCTCAGCACCTGTTTTGCCGTGAGGCGTTGACCGTGGTATTTGCCGCGATCTGACATAGATAGAGTTCAGAATTCCGAGGTGGGACTTTGGAAAGGCCTGATCGGCCCTGAGACCTGGAACCTTTCAGCAAATTTTCTCTATTTAAGCTTAGTTCTCCGCATCGGGCTACGGCTGCGGCTAACGGCTTCCGGCGAGAGTTCTCCGCATCGTCGGCCAGCGATGCAGAGGGGCTCACCCAATGCTGCCCAAGATATGGTTATGTCGCCAAGGAGCACCGGGTTGACAGACTACACTAGGGCTAACTCAAGTTATATCAATTCTTTGAAATTGAACGATGCATCTACACCTGGGAAAGATCCCCCCAACCCCCCTTAAAAAGAGGGGCATTCCCACTCAGTGGGTGTAGAGCCCTCTTCTTCAAGGGGGCGGCGACAGCGGGGGATCTTCGAGCTGTAGCGCTAGCTTGCAGAATTGGTATTGCCTGTCTATCCATGTCAGCAACGATTCAGCCATTAGCGACGACATATCCATTGCCCTACGAGCAGTTGCCGGCTTTCTGTCAGCGCTGGAAAATCACTGAGTTGGCCTTGTTCGGCTCTATTTTGCGAGATGACTTTGGCCCAAATAGCGACATTGACCGTACTCAAGGAAACCATCAGCGAGTCACATTAGATGTGGGTCGACCATAGCCGCCACCACCCGGCGTTTCAATGATGAGGCGATCGCCCACTGCGGCATCCACTTGATCCTGCCCGCCCAGCATCACCTCGGCACCGTCAGCCTTAACCAACCGATTGTGTCCCATTGCGCCCGGCTCGCCTCCGGCCAGCCCAAAGGGAGCTACCTTGCGATGGCTAGAGAGAATCGCCGCCGTCATCGGTTCTCGAAACTGGAGGCTGCGCCGAATGCCATTACCGCCCCGCTGCTGCCCCGCGCCACCGCTGCCCCGACGAATCTCGAAGCGATCGACCAGCACAGGATAGCGCCACTCCAGCACCTCCGGGTCAGTCAGCCGAGAGTTAGTCATGTGGGTATGCACCGCATCGGTACCGTCAAACTCTGGCCCCGCACCCGAGCCGCCGCAGATGGTTTCGTAATACTGGTAGCGCTCATTCCCAAAAGTTAGGTTGTTCATCGTCCCTTGGGAACCCGCCATGACGCCGAGCGCACCGTACAGGGCATCGACGATCGCCTGCGACACTTCCACATTTCCCGCTACGACTGCCGCTGGTGGCGTCGGATTCAGCAACGAGCCGGCTGGAATGATGATGTTGAGTGGTTTCAAACAGCCCGCATTCAGGGGAATGTCGTCGTCCACCAGAGTCCGAAATACATACAGCACCGCCGCCTTGCACACCGCCGCCGGTGCGTTGAAATTGCTCGCCCGCTGCGCTGACGTGCCGGTGAAATCAATCGTGGCACTGCGACTAGCCGAGTCAATATCAATCCGCACCTGAATGTGTCCGCCATCATCCAGTGGATAGGTAAACTGGCCCGGTGAGAGACGATCGATCACCCGCCGCACGCAGTCTTCGGCATTGTCCTGCACATGGGCCATATAGGCCTGCACAACTTCCAGGCTCTGGTGCTCGACCAGCCGCCGCAGCTCTTCCACACCTTTGACGTTGGCGGCAATTTGAGCCTGTAGATCGGCAATATTCTGCTCTACGTTTCGCGCTGGGTAAGGCGCATCGGTAAGCAGTTGCCGCAGCTCGGCCTCCCGAAACGTCCCCTGATCTACCAGCAAAAAGTTATCGATGAGGACACCTTCCTCTTCCAAGACGTGGCTTTGGGACGGCATCGAGCCGGGAGTGATACCACCAATGTCGGCGTGGTGACCGCGGGAGGCGACATAGAAAAGAGGAGAGGGAACCGGCTCCAGAAAAACTGGCGTAATCACCGTGATGTCAGGCAGGTGCGTGCCGCCATTGTAAGGATTATTCAGCTCGTAAACGTCGCCGGGGCGGAGCGCATTACCTTGCGCGCGGATGAGGCTCTGGACGCTTTCGCCCATGGAGCCGAGGTGTACGGGAATGTGGGGGGCATTGGCCACAAGCTGACCATCAGCGTCGAACAGGGCACAGGAAAAGTCGAGCCGCTCTTTGATATTGACGGAAGTGCTGGTGTTTTGCAGAGTGACTCCCATCTCCTCAGCGATCGCCCGAAACAAGTTGTTGAAAATTTCGAGGCGCACCGGGTCCGGGGTGGACAGGGCAAAGGATTTTGGCGATTGCTGACTCAATGACTTATCAGCAACCGGTTGGTGCTGCAACACGAGGGCCCCAAGATCCGTGAATTGGGCGTGCCAGTGGGGTTCAACGACATTGGTGCCGGTAGCCTCGATGATCAGGGCGGGACCTGAAATGCTGTCGCCCGGACACAAATCGTCACGGTGGTAAATGGGGGTGTCACGCCAGCGATCGCCCATATAGACCGGCACGGTTGCCTGGGGCAAGAGCAGCGCAGTGCGCTTGGCCGTTAGTTGCGGGGCTTGTGGAGCCTCGGTTTTGCCCACCACTTCCACCGATACACTGTCGATGATGAGGGCCTTATCGGCTTGGGTAAAGCCATAGCGCTGGCGATGTTGCTCGGCAAAGGCAGCCGACATGACGGCGAGCGGACCAGCGGGCACGAGCAAAGGTGAATCCGTGCCGGCATATTTCAGATGAGCGCGGGAAATGACCTGCGCGGTGGTCTGGTCTGCGGCAGCCCGCTCCCAGTCAACGGCAATGCCTTGTTGGTGCAGCTCTGCTAAGCCGGAAGCAGCTAATTCATGTAGGGCGGTTTCTAGCTGGGGTACAGCATCGGCAGTGAGCGGGAGCTCCAGCGATCGCTCTCGCAGCGCCCGAATGTCTGCCAGGCCCATGCCGTAGGCCGACAGTACCCCCGCATAGGGATGGATGAAAATTTCCGTCATGCCGAGAGCTTCCGCAATTTGGCAGGCATGTTGCCCACCCGCACCGCCAAAGCAACATAGGGCATACTCGGCAATATCATAGCCCCGCTGCACTGAAATTTTCTTGATAGCGTTGGCCATTTTCTCGACGGCGATCGCTAGGAACCCTGCCGCAACTTGCGCGGGCGATCGCGAGTCGCCGGTGACCTGATGACTGCGATCGGCCAGCTCTGTGAATTGCTCCCGAACAGTCTCGGCATCCAGCGGCAAATCTCCAGTGGGGCCAAATACCTGGGGAAAGCATGCGGGCTGTAGTTTGCCCAGCATCACATTACAGTCAGTCACCGCAAGTGGTCCACCGTTGCGATAGCAGGCAGGCCCCGGATACGCCCCAGCTGATTCTGGACCGACCCGATAGCGGCTGCCGTCAAAGTGCAGCACTGATCCGCCCCCCGCTGCCACGGTGTGGATGGCCATCATCGGAGCCCGCAACCGCACTCCAGCCACCTCTGTTTCAAAGGTGCGCTCGTATTCGCCGTTGTAGTGGGAGACATCTGTGGAGGTACCACCCATGTCAAAGCCAATGATCTGGGAGAATCCTGCTCGCAGACTGGTTTGCACCGCGCCGACAATGCCCCCGGCAGGCCCAGAAAGGATGCTGTCTTTCCCCTGAAACAGAGCAGCATCAGTGAGGCCGCCGTTGGACTGCATGAACATGAGGCGAGGCGGGGGCGGGGCCTCTGTTTGGGGAGCGGCGGGTCGGGACTGGGGACTGGGGACTGGGGACTGAAGAGCGGCGGCAATGCGATCGACGTAACGGCTCAGGATAGGGGAGAGATAGGCGTCGACGACGGTGGTGTCCCCCCGGCTGACAAGCTTCATCAGGGGACTGACTTGGTGGGAAACGGAAATTTGGGTGAAGCCAATTTCGCTGGCGAGCTCCGCGACGCGCTGTTCGTGGATGGGGTAGCGGTAGCCATGCATGAGGACGATCGCACAGGCGCGAATGCCGCCATCATGGGCATTCCGTAGCTGTTTGACTAGCGTTTGCTCAGCCTCAGTGGTTAGGGGCAACAGGACTTCGCCGTGGGCGCCGATACGTTCGGATACGCCAACGACTCGCTCATACAGCATTTCGGGCAGTTGAATGTGGCGGGCAAAGATGTCAGGTCGATTTTGATAGCCGATCCGCAGCGCATCTTGAAAGCCATCGGTGATAATCAGCAAGGTGCGATCGCCCTGTCGTTCTAGCAGCGCATTGGTGGCAACGGTGGTGCCCATTTTCAGTGCCGCAATTTCCCCAGCGGGAAAGGGCTCGTCCGTCGCTAGTCCCATCAGGTCGCGAATGCCTTGCAGGGGAGCATCCGCATAGCGATCGGGGTTCTCTGACAACAGCTTATGCACCACCAGTTGACCATCTGGTCGCTGCGCCACAATGTCGGTAAAGGTGCCGCCGCGATCGATCCAAAATTGCCACCGTGCCATGTACCCGAATCCCAGAATCCAATACCGTCAGTGTGACTATTATTGGTCAATTTCTCAGCGGACAGGGGGAAATGTGTTGGTCAATTGATCCCGCCTTAGCAGCCCGCCAGCTCGAACCGGAGCTTGGGATGTGAGAATGGTTTTGATTTCACAATGAATATGGTTATGCCCCCAGTGTCTCGATCGCTCTGGCAACGGCCCCAACTGCGCCAAATCAATGAAGACTCGGAAGAGCGTAGCGCTACTTGGTTAGAGCTATTTTATGACTTGGTATTTGTGGCCGCGATCGGGCAGTTGGCCCATCATTTGAGTAGCCATTTAGATGGCCTCGGCTTTGCTGGATTTGCGCTGATGTTCATTCCGCTGTGGTGGTGCTGGGTCGGTACCACGTTTTATGCCACTCGGTTTGATACCGATACCTTGTTTGATCGGCTGTTTACGTTCTTTCAAATGGGCATCATCACGGCGATGGCGGTTAACGCCCACCACGGCTTGGCGGCGGGGGCTATGGGGTTTGCCCTATGCTATGCCTTATCGCGGAGCCTGCTGATTGGTCAATATCAGGTAGCGGGATATTTCATCCCCCGCGCCCGCGCTCTGGCCAACTGGTACAGCGTGGGCTTTGGCAGCAGCGCAGCCCTCTGGCTGAGTTCTATTTGGATACCTGCTCCTTGGCGCTACGCTCTCTGGAGTGCTGGCCTATTGATCGACTTTGCGACCCCGTTAATGGCGGGACATGTGGTGGTTAAAGTCCCTCCGAGTATGTCTCATGTGCCAGAGCGGATTGGGCTCTTTACCATCATCGTTTTGGGGGAGGCCATCATTGGCGTGGTCAACGGTCTAGCGGAGTTGACCTGGACCCCCTTCGCAGAGCTAACCGCCCTCATGGGATTAGCGATCGCTTGTAGTCTGTGGTGGCTCTACTTTGACTCATCGGATGGTTCCCCCCTCCGGTCAATGCAAAAGGGCAACGTGGGAACGGCGCTCACCTGGCTATACCTGCACTTACCGCTGACTGCCAGCTTGACGATGGCTGGCGTTGGCCTGGAAAAGCTATTGGAAAATGGGCCCGCCGAGCAGCCCGCCACGATCGAGCGATGGTTATTTTGTGGAGCGATCGCCGTGGCGCTCATCGCCTTGGCTAGCATCCACTGGTTGACCTGCACATTGGGCACACCTAAGTTTCGCCGTGTGCTGAGCAGCTATCGACTAACCTCAGCCAGTGCCCTCTTGCTAGTGGCCGTTTGGGGTGACAACTTGACCTCATTTTGGTTGGTTTCGATCGCGGCCCTCGCTTGTATGGTGCAGGTGGTGTTGGATCTGCTGCGCCAGCGCCAGCCAGCAACCAAGTCATTGCAATAGTTGTTCGTTAAATGGGTTAAACCCGCCAGCCATTTATCCCCCTCCGTTGAGGCGGATGGCATCACCGGACATGTCGGTGTGATAGATCAGCGTTTTCCCAGCTCCCGTCGCTGTCACCCGCCAGCCAAAAATGGCCACTTGGGCGCAAACGGCATCCGGTGGGGCGACACCCAGGCAGCCATCCCAGAGGCGCGGCTCAGCCATCGCGATCGCCCATTGGTCAGCCGAGCTTTGGGTTTCGGCCGCCGCCATGATTATCACCCGTTCAGCGATTGAGGGTGGCAAGTTATGCGCCAGCGTTGATCGCCGAATGACTTCTCCTTGCTCATCGGCGCGATAAAAGTGGGCTTGGTCTTGATAGAGAACCTCTAGCTGCCACCCAGGCACTAAAGTCCGTAGGCAAGACTCGTTCAACCGGCCTAATCCTAAACAGCTATCGAGCCAGACCTCCGGGTTAAATCGGCGAAATGTCAATGCTGCTTTGGGCACGCTCAAATCCTGAGAAGCCTGCTCAAGGACGCGATCGCTGACTGATTGCGGGACCATTTCAGGGGGCATCGCCACTTCCGAATCGGGTTTTTCCACTGTTTCACTCTCTGACACCGCTGGGGCTACACAACCAGAGAGGCCACCGCTCACAATCATCCACAGGCCCAGCACCAATCCTAATTTCAAGCTCAGTCGTGATGTTAATGGTGTGGGAAAAGACAGCATCGGAAAATCCTTTATGCAAGCGAGGGGGACGTCTCGGTGGTATGCCAGCTATTGCGTCAGGAAATCCATGACGACCCAGATGGCTGACGAGTTCCCCCAGGCATCAAGTATCTTGGAGGCTCAGAGGAAACAGTCATGTTCAACTTTGAACGTACCATTCGGTTTCAAGATACAGATGCCGCTGGCGTCGTTTATTTTGCTCAGGTTTTGAGCATTTGCCATGAGGGATATGAGGCGTCGCTGCAGGCGACTGGCGTTGATCTCAAGGTCTTTTTTCGTGGTAGCACGGTCGCGGTACCCATCACCCATACGACGGCTGATTTGCATCGCCCGCTGCGGTGTGGCGATGTCATCCGAGTAGAGCTGCAACCGATGCAAATCAGCCCCGACAGCTTTGAGATCAAGTACCAACTGCGGGCAGCCAACGGCAAGATAGCGGCCTTTGCAACCACTCGCCATGTTTGCATTGACACGACTACCCGTCAGCGTCAGGCGCTGTCGCTGGAGTTGGTGCAGTGGTTACAGACGTGGGGGAAATCTGAGCGATCGCCCATCGCTGCAGAGCAGGTCGATTGAGTTTGCCTTGGCGATTGCGCGGCAGGGTGGGCCGCGCCAGCCACCGTTTTGGAATTTTGTATGGGCTCAATTGGCCTTTCAGGCTCGGGGGGAGCGCCGGGGGAATTTGTCCGTTGGGGCTGGCTACCACCGCGACGACACAGTCGCCCCAATCCGCATCGGGAATGCCCAAGACCGCGACATCTGACACGAGCCGAGTCGCTAAGATGGCCGCTTCTACCTCCTCTGGTAAAACCTTTTCGCCGCCGGTCATGATCAGGGTCTGGACCCGACCCAACACGTGCAAGTAGCCGGCCGGGTCTACATAGCCGATATCACCAGTCAGCCAAGGGGACGAGAGTCGGGTATTGCCTGTAGCCACCGCTAGGGCAGGGGTCGCGATCGCAATCTGCCCGACTTCGCCAGTGGGAAGCGGTTGTGCTGCTTTACTGTAAATGAATAGTTGAGCGTGGGGCAGGGCGCGCCCGCTTCCGGATTGACCCTGTAAAAATTCCTGAGGCAGCAGGGTCGCGACCTGGGCGGCGGTTTCCGTCATGCCATAGGTTGGGGCCAGCGGCAAGTTTAAGGCGCGGCTGCGCGCCAACAGATCCGGCCACGCGGGCGCGCCGCCCAGTAAAATCGCGTCGAACGCTTGGAGCCAAGGGACAAAGCCGCGATCGCTCTGTAGTAGCCGCTGGAGCTGAGTCGGCACCAGCGAGATGAATGAATTATCTGTCGATAGGGCGATCGCGCCGTGGTCCAGCAGTTCCCGAAAGGGTTGCACCACCAGCTGCCCCCCCGATAACCAGCAGCGCAGCGCCTGCATGAGGCCGCTGACGTGGTGTAGCGGCAACACACAGTAGGCATCTACGGCTGAGCAGTCAAAATGTGCGCAAAAGCCCTGCACTGCGGATGTTAGAGTCTGCCAAGTATGCACCGCAAACCGCAGGTTGCCCGACGAGCCTCCCGTGGCGATGAGGATTTGGGGCGCTGAGGAAACTGACCGAGGCCGAAGTGATGAATCTTGGCGGTAACGCTCAAGCCAGCCTCGCACCGTAGACTCCATAGCGGGTGACAAGCCCCAAACCACATCGGCGTGGCATTGGCTCGCAACCTGGGCCCACTCTTGCTGTCCCCATTGTGGATTAGCCAGCCATACTCGACCGGGAGACTGGATCGCCGCTAAAAAAGCCGCCAAAAACTCTACCGGATGCTCGGCGACTAGCAAGATCTCTCGTGGCGGCTGGCTGGCGAGGGCCTGTTGATAGTGGGCTAACCGTGACCAAAAAGACTCACCAGCCGCCGTGATCAACCAAGGCTCCCCTTGGCGAACCTGAAGCAGCTCCATCGGAGTCACAGCTGTTCCCAAAGTGTGGCCACCTCGAGCTGCTGCCAGTCATCGGCAAAAAAATGGTCAATGCCAAAGCCAAGTGCGCGGCGGCTGAGACCTCCCTGCCATAGCGTTTTCGCCATTTGAAAGACGCTATGACGCCCGATGGGAGTTTCTAACGCTGACGAAAAGACCACGTCTAACTGATGGTGCTGACAATAGGCCAGCAGCGGTTGTGGCCTCCCCGCGATCGCCGGTTTGATGACATACACAACTCGATTTCCCCATTGTTGATGAATTGCTTGCAGTTGCGGAAAGGAAGCAACAGACTCGTCCAGAGCGATCGCCGTGTGGAACTGATCGCCGATTTTTCCTAGCCAGCTCAAAACCTGGTCAGGCGCGAGAGGCTGCTCGATAAATTCCACGTGGATGGGGGCGCGATCGCAGGTTTGCAACCAAGTTGTCGCCGTCGCCGCTGTGAGGCCGCCATTGGCATCTAGGCGGAGGGTTGCCGTCGTGGGCAGAGCAACACACAGGGATTGAAAAATATCGAGCTCTGCGGCTGCATCGGTAACGCCAATTTTCCATTTAAAGGTGCGGTGGCCTTGCTGCCACAGCCTTTCCCAATGCTCTAGGGCTTGGGGCCCTGTCGGTAACAAAGCACAAATATCAGCAGCGGATAGACGCTCAATCGATTGATCGATCTCGGCGCGGTCAGATGGCTGGTTCCTGAAGCTGTTAATGCCTGCCCCAAACCCAAACTGGCTGGCGGGCCATGTGGCAGGGATGGACGCCAATTCACTGAGGAATGTCGCTAGGGACAATTCCTTAGGCCAGCGATCGCATAGCTGCTGGGCCTGTGCTAGCGTCTCGGTGCCAAACCAGGGAATAGGGGCGATCTCTCCGAAACCGACTTGACCCGCCTCAGTTTGAAATCGCAAAATTAAGCCTTCCCGCTGAGTCCAAAGACCGTGAGCCGTCTGCAATGGCCTCGTAAATGGTCGACAGTAGTAGCGGGTCGCTAGCCGAATCATCATCCGAGGGGCAGCACTAACCCCAGGCTGAGTAAGACCCCACTCCAAAAGTGAAACCCGATCGCATAAAACTTAGCGTCAAAAACTTGATCGGGTTGGTGGTGGTGGGCCAGGACATGACGCGACAACCGCACCGCCGAAATGCCGCTCACGAGGGCAATCAACGTTCCCAAAGGCAAGTACCGTCCCAACGCACCAACCGCCACCAGCACCAGCACTAGGCCACATAGCCCCGGCACGAGTCGAGCACTCTGCTGGGTGCCGAGCCGCACAATGGGCGATCGCTTGCCCGCAGCAATGTCGTCCGCCACCTGATGAAAATGTGAGCAAAACAGGACCAGCGAGGTGGTAATTCCAATGATTACCCCAGCTACCTGGCTACCGACGGACCAGCTCTGGGTTTGGCTATAGTAAGCGGCCCCGACGCCCAGGGGGCCAAAGGCAAAAAAACAGAGAATCTCCCCGAGTCCCTGATAGCCCAAGCGTAATGGGGGCCCCTGATAGGCATACCCCAAGAGACAACACAGCAAAATCAGCCAGACTACCGTGGCATCTTGCTGTCGCCAGGCAATGGTGACAACTCCGACAATGCCCAACAGCAGGCAAGCATTGCCAATGGCGAAAACGAGCCGTTTTTTCTGAGTGAGATTGACCAGGGAATGGGCCTTATTCACATCAATGCCGGTCTCTGAGTCAAACACATCATTGCTGATGTTTTCCCACACTAAGATCAGCACCGCCGAAAGCAAAAAGGTCAAAAAAATGCCAACATCCAGCGATCGCGTCTCGGCATAAGCAACACAACTGCCTACTAAAATCGGCATGATCGCTACGCTATACATTGGGGGTTTCAGCGCGGCCAACCAGAGTTTGCGTTTTTCAACTGTCTGCAAGGCTTGACTCGTCATCTCCGCCAGGAAAAAAATTTAAGGGCTCATCCAGCATAGATCGGGGCTGTCGTGATCTCTAGGGTTTACGCGGCGTGTCGGGTACTGGGTGCAAGGTGCTGGATGCTGGATGCACGGTCCCTTCATTGGTTTGTCCAATCAGAGCGGAGCCTTGAGATAGACAGGATGGGGTCGTCCTTTGAGGATTCCGCCGTTGAGGGAGGGAGCGCCTTGGGACGAGCGGCGGTTGTTTTTAGAGGTTCGGGGTTAGGCCGAGTTGGCTCAGCAGCGATCGCCCAAACTGATTAACTTGGCGGGCTGCTTGGATATGGGGCTCATCGGGCACGATGGGCACGATGTCAGCCGGTTGCCCTTGATGGCACAGGGCGATCGCCTGATTGGCCGCTTCCAATCCGGTGACATAGGCTTTCTCCTGAGACCAAGAACCGTGGCGAGTCACGACCCAATCGCCACTCATAAACACATTTTGGAAGCTGGTGGTACTGGGCAGCAGGTAGCGATAGCTCCCCGGGGCAAAATGCGTCACTCCCTGGGGAATGCGGATGACGCTGTGATCGACGATTTTGGCCTTGCCAAAGTCCGGGAGACATCCGGCCAAGTTGGCCTGCACTAAAGGCAAAATTTCTGCATCGCTGAGGGGTAAAAACTGATTGGCATGGTAATAATCCACCTCCACTACCGATCCAGGTTCATCCTGGTATTCATCATGGAGGGCGTTGAGGTCAAAGAACGTCCAGCCCGTGGTCTGATGAAACCCAAAACAGGCATTAGAGGGCAGCGGCATCTCAATCTTGCAGTCAAACCACAGGCGCGTCGCTAGCACATCTACGCCACCAAGATTTTGAATATCGCGGAATTCTGAGCGCTGCCGCAGAGCCGGGCTGTTGGCGACGATTTTCTTCAGGCCGGTGATGCCTACGGCAAAGATGACCGCGTCGGCATCAAACACGTCATCACCACATACTACGCCGGTCAAGCGATCGCCCTCCCCTTCGATGACATCGGTCACGCGATGGTTCGCCAAGATTTTGCCACCGGCCTGCTCAATGGCCTGGGTCCAAGGCTTAAAGATTTGCTCACCGACCGTGCCACGACACCAGCGCACATCAAAGTCTGGTTGATGAGCCAGAATGAAATAGTAGAGCATGCCTAAGGTCGCAGCAGCGGAACACTGCTCACCCGGCGCAAACAGTCCGACCAGCAGCATGGGCTCAAAAGCCTCTTTGTAGAGCCGTTCTGAGACCCCAAATTGGCGGAAGAGTTCCCGGGCCGAGAGGCGGTCATACCGCCGCCAGGCATCGTCAGAATTATCAAAATCAACAACGGAATACAGCAGTGGCAGCGCCGACAGGCGATCGCGCAGCGGCAGCCGCTTAAAGTCGGTGTAGATGAACGTGCCTAATGGACTCGGCAAGTAGGGCTCTATCTGGAATAGTGGCGACTCGACCTCTAAGCCATGGGGCGAATATTGACTCGAGCGAGTGTACGGCGTAAATGGCTGAATGCCCAGCTCATCCACCAGGGCAAAGATGTTGCGGTAGGGATACCAAAACCCATGGATGCCCGCCTCGACGGAGCGACCCTGGGCCGTTTGCCAACCCGCTACCAGCCCACCGGGATAGCTGCCCGCCTCTAACAGCGTGGCGGCGTACCCCTGTTTCGCCAAATGATAGGCCGCCCCCAGTCCGGCCCATCCGGCCCCGACAACTACCACCCGGGGTGCTGACTGAGTTTGCTCGTTCATATTCGCATCTACGATTACGCTTACCTCACTTACCTACTCTATAGCAGTCCAGCCGAGCGGTCAGAATGGGCCGCAACCGCTTGGCTGGACTGGGTATTCCCCTAAATGGGGGCAATTAGGTGTGAACGTCGAAGCGATCAAGCATCATCACCTTGTCCCAAGCGGCGACAAAGTCCCTGACCATGCGCTCATGACCATCATTGGCCCCGTAGACCTCAGCCACCTGGCGGAGCTCAGCATTGGAGCCAAAAATTAGGTCGCAGCGCGTCGCGGTGAACTGCGTTTCGCCAGTGCGGAGATCGTCAATATTAAAGAGCATTTCGTGATCGTCGACGGGCTTCCATTCGTAGTCCATGCTGGTCAACACACGGAAGAAGTCATTAGTCAGGACGCCAGGACGATCGGTAAAGATGCCGTGCTGAGAATGATCCCAATTTTGGTCGAGGGCACGCAGTCCGCCGACGATCGCGGTCCATTCTGGGGCCGATAACGTCAACAACTGGGCCCGATCAAGGAAGATGCGCTCCGGCTTAACCTTATAACCAATGGCCTCATTGTGATAGTTACGGAAACCATCGGACACCGGCTTTAGCCAGTTAAAGCTCTCCACGTCGGTGAGCTCTTGGGTGGTATCCATCCGACCGGGGGTGAAGGGTACACTCACGTCCACGCCGGCATCCTTTGCCGCACGCTCCACCGCTGCACATCCACCGAGAACAATCAGATCAGCCATGGAGACCCGCTAGTTCCCCGACTGCGCACCATTAAAGGTTGATTGGATGCCCGCCAAGGTGGAAAGCACCTCAGCCAGCTCTTGCGGACGGTTTACCGCCCAGTCTTTTTGGGGGTTGAGGCCAATGCGAGCACCGTTGGCACCCCCACGTTTATCAGAATCGCGGTAGGTCGAAGCGGAGGCCCAAGCCGCAGAGACCAAGGCAGAAACCGAAAGGCCACTTGTCATAATGTCAGCCTTGAGGGCATCGATGTCGCGATCGCCAATTACCTCATGATCTAGCGCTGGAATAGGATCCTGCCAGGGCAGATCTTCTGCCGCAACTTCGGGACCGAGATAGCGGGTCTTCGGCCCCATATCCCGATGGGTCAGCTTGTACCAAGCCCGAGCAAAGGCATCGCTAAAGGAGTCAAAGTCATTGAGAAAGCGCTGACAAACCTCGTGGTACGCCGGATCTGCCTTTAAGGCAATATCTGAGGTCATCATCATCAGCTCATGCTCAACCCCCGGCCGATGCGCATCTGGGGTCTTAGGCGCAGCTGGATTGCTCGGCTTCCATTGAATGGCACCAGCGGGACTTTGAGTCTTTTCCCAGTCGTATCTAAATAGATTTTCGAGGTAGCTGTTATCCCATTGGGTGGGGTTAGGCGTCCAGGAACCCTCGATACCGTTAGTCATCGTGTATTCCGCAAATCCTGTCCCTTCTGGGTTTTGCCACCCCAGCCCCATAGCCTGGATAGGCGCACCCTCGGGGGCGGGACCAATCTTGTCGGGCTCGACCATGCCATGGCTTTTGCCAAACGCATGTCCGCCGGCAATGAGGGCCACGGTTTCCTCATCATTCATCGCCATTCGGGCAAAGGTCTCACGGATGTCGTGGGCGGAGTTGATGGGGTTGCCGTCGCCGCTGGGGCCCTCGGGATCGACATAGATGAGAGCCTGATGGGAGGCAGCTAGCGGATTTTCTAGATCGTTGAACTCATCGCCAGGATTGCCCAGCCACCGAATATCGCGGGTAACCATCTCATCTGGATGTCCCGCATGTTGCTGACCATTTTCCCCGAAGGCGTTGCCGTTCCAAAACTCAGGCCCCCAATAGGTAGAGCGGTCTGCTTCCCAAGCGTCGATGCGCCCTCCCCCAAAGCCAAAGGTCTTGAGGCCCATGATTTCTAAGGCGCAATTGCCAGTCAAAATCATGAGATCGGCCCAGCTTAAGGCCGCCCCATACTTTTGCTTGATGGGCCACAGCAGCCGCCGTGATTTATCGGTGTTGCCGTTGTCCCACCAAGAGTTAATCGGGGCAAAGCGCTGCATGCCGCGACTCGCGCCCCCTCGACCATCAGCAATCCGATAGGTGCCAGCAGCGTGCCAGGCCATCCGCACCATTTGCGGCCCGTAATTGCCATAGTCAGCGGGCCACCAATCTTTAGAATCCGTCAGTAAGGCTTTGATATCGGCTTTGAGCTGCTGAAAGTCGAGCTGCTGAAACGCTGCTTGATAATCAACATCGCTCAACGGGTTGGCCTGCGGAGAGTCTTGATGCAGTAACTCAACCTGTAGCCGATTAGGCCACCAATCGTCGGTCTGGGGTTTGGAACCCATAGCGCCGCCAATGCGGGTACCTCGAAAGGGGCACTGCCCAGAGGCAGATTGGGGAGGGGTATTGCTGATCATAGGGGCAATCTTGAACTCGTAAATTTAGGTTTTTGTGGACTCGGCGGGCTGAGCGCAGCCATTGGCGCATTGAGAACAACGTCACCGCGATCGCTCGGGGGCACGTCTGACCTCGTCATCAGGAAATAGATAGGCTGAGACCGCGCTATGTAGCAAAGTGGTGAGCATCGGTTTTGGGATACCAAAAGGCTTGACTGCCAATCGTAAAGTCAACGACTGTTCTAGCCAGACATCGTCACCAGGTTTGCTAGTTGAGTCATCCCAATACCGGCAAGGCAAGGTATGAGGATTGACGATTTTAAGCTTAACGATAGGGAATTCTCTTTGCATTCGATGCCAAAGAGAGTTGAAAAAACGTAAGATCCGTTCAAAAAATGGATGAGATTTACTGCCTACAGCTACTGGTAAAGGCTAATGTCAAGCCCCCTTTGAGAGATCGAGCGGCAAAGCTGGAAGCACTCAGGGAAAGATAAGCGGCGCTCGGCGTGTGACCCGTTGTCAACAGCGACCGCAGTATCTCTTAATTGATATTGGAAATAGCGCCTAGCTATAACGTTTTTGGAGTTGCCCCAGGCTTGGCGAAAAGCCATAGAAAGATTGTCAGCTTGCTCATAGCAGGGTTGCCAAGCTGTTATAAAGGTCATCCAGTTCATTTATCAAGTGTAGCTCTCGATAATATTCCTCTTTCAAAAGTTTGACGTAGCGATCGCGCTCATCGGTCGAACGGACCCGACTCAACATATGGATAGCCAAATTCATGTTGGAGAGGGGTTCCTTCAGTCGCTTAGTAACCTGGCCCACTTCAACAATGGCCGAAACCATTTTAGAGGGAAGGTTTATTCCTGCATCGGCATCAGAAGACTCTGAGATCATCAAAGCATTGGAGTCAGCCAGGTCAGCCTCTAAGTCGAAAAGTTCCTCCTGGCCGTAGTCATCATTTGGGATAGGCTCCTTTGCCAATGGCAGCAAACTTGGTGCCGGTGCCGATTGGGAGATGGGCTGCGGATAGTGTGGAGTTTTATTGGTTGACCGCTCGCGAATGCGATTGATCAGAGCGGCTAAGCCAGGTTTTGCAATGCTGTGCTCAGTTAGATTGAGCACTAAGGTTTCACCACCGACAAACTGTCCGCGATCTTCTACAGGAAGCAAGACAATGGGCAGTTCTGACTTTTTCAATGCCGCTAAAAGCCGTTCAGTCACACCTGAAGCGGATCGCTCACGGGTATTTTCTAGCACAATGAGGTCGGCTTGTTGTAGAGCTTTTAAGCTCCTTCTACTGGCTTGACGAAGGGTGGCTTTAATCAGCTGTACTGACTCATCTAACTCGAGAATAGAGCGAATTTTTTCCTGCTGAAATGAGTTTTCTGCAATGACCAGAATCCGATGCATGTAGATGCCCTGACTAACTGCGCAATCCCCTTTTGAAGATATGAGAAACCATGGCTTGGCTATTTTCTTGGTTTTGATTATAACCAAACTCTACTGAGGGAAAGTTAGACCTCTATTTTGTCAAAACTTTTCATAAAGGGGACAAATTATCTATGTAAAAAACTAAAATTCCTTGAATCAGCAGTGTATTTAAGAAATGTGTCAAACCTGTGACACATTTTCTGGGGTCGCAATGCCCTCTCGCCTTAACAGCTGTATCTGTTTGAAGGCAAGGGGTTTACTCCGTTGAAAATTGTTCGACAGGTTTAGGGTTCTAAGGGCTGATGGCGATCGCTCTGCGAGGCAGGCTATTTTTCCCTTCTACCCTTCAAAAGATTACGCAACCGGTGGCTACGCTAGCACTTACCTAAAAATTGATGCTAACTGCTGACAATAATCGTCAGCCTGGGAAGGATGCGATCATTGCTGTTGTTAAGTGACCGGCTCAGTCTCATCAGACGATCTCGAGTCCGAGTTGGCTAGCCATCGCTGGGGTGATATCGGGTAGCTGTTGCCGCACTACCTTCCAATCTGAATATGCCTGTAATGCCTGCACAACCATCGTCAGAGGCTCAGCTAAGACTGTTTTGAAATCCATCTCTCCGGGGAGTATTGTTGAGTAAGCGAGCTGCTCATGGGGGGGTGAGAATTGTGCCTCAACCCTCGGTTTGTTGCCTCGGCAGTCAAGGCGATACCAGCCCCAGGGAGCCAGATGAACGGCGTTAAAACCGTGGAGGCTATAAGGAGCACCATCGTCGTTGATGCTGAGCCGCTGATAACAAAACCCTGCTGGAATCTGATGAGCCCTGAGTAGAGCTGCCAAAAGATGGCTTTTGGCAAAGCAATATCCCGTGCGATGGTGCAGCACGTCAGAGGCCCGCCACGTAACCGGATTCAGTTGATAATCGGCACTATGTTTGACCTCATCGCGAACCCAGACAAAGCATCGCTGTGCGATAGCGGTTGGGGTGTTTTGGCCTTGGGCCAGGTTAGCTGCCAGTTGCCTGATGGCTGGATGCTGCCAGTTGATGACCGATGTATTGTCCAGATAATCCTTCATAGAATGGATTCAAATCTGATTTCATCATCGGCTCTCAGCCATCGCTTGGCATGGATGGACCGGTGAGTTAGTTTTTATCGACACCCCTAGCAAGCACAGTTTACCTATGCCATGGTGACGGCTGTGCTAACGTTACGGGTTTAGCCACCAGCAAGGGAGCGATCGCCAGTGTCTTCAATTATAAAGTCTCTCCATGTCGCTATTTTGGTGAGTGATTTGGCACGTGCTCAGAGGTTCTACGGCGATGTCCTACAGCTACCGATCGCGGCGCGATCGCTGAGCTTTCCAGGGCTCTGGTTCCAAGTGGGCGACTTTCAGCTCCACCTGATGGAGTTGGAAACGTGGCAGGCACCCTGTCCACGTCCCGAAAAGTGGGGTCGCAACCCCCATGTCGCCTTTCAGGTGACGGAGTTGGCACCAATCAAGCAGCGTTTATTAGCGCACAACTCCTCCGTACAGATGAGCACTTCAGGACGAGCGGCCCTCTTTACTCAAGACCCGGATGGCAACATTATCGAGCTATCGCAGATTGCCCCATCTCCTGAGGCGGTGACAACCGCGCACAATGCCTCAGGCCGGAACTAATTCAGGAAAAGCTTTCTGCACAGCCGGATACACAATTTTGCCCTCGCTCACATTTAGCCCTTGGGCAAAGGCTGCGTCCTGCTCAAGGGCAGCCAATCCTTGATTAGCGAGTCTCAGCACGTAGGGCAGGGTGCTGTTGTTTAGCGCTTGGGTGGCTGTCCACGGGGTAGCCCCAGGCATATTAGGAACGCCAAAATGTAAAACACCCGATTCGACATAGGTGGGTTGACTGTGGGAAGTCGGGCGCAAGGTGGCGATGCAGCCGCCCTGATCGACGGCAACATCAATGATGACTGAGCCGGGGCGCATTTTAGCTACAAGGGTCTCATCTACTAGCGTCGGAGCCTTGTGGCCAGGAACGAGCACCGCACCGATTAGCAAGTCCGCTGCTGGGACGACGCGTTCAATCTGGGCTGCGGTGCTGTAGAGTAGCTCCACCCGTGAGTCAAATAGGGTCTCTAAATAGGACAGGCGATCAACACTAATATCTAAAATTTGCACTTGAGCCCCCATGCCCACTGCAATGCGGGCAGCCTCAGTGCCGACGATACCGCCCCCGAGAATGGTGACCTGTCCAGACTGCACACCGGGCACCCCACCGAGTAAAACGCCCCGTCCCCCTTGCTGTTTTTCTAGATAGCGAGCGCCAAACTGCACGGAGAGCCGCCCAGCAATAATGCTCATCGGCGTCAACAACGGTAGCTTACCGTCGGCAGTCATGATAGTTTCGTAGGCGATCGCCTCGACCCCGCTTTTCATCAGAGCCTCGGTGAGGGTGCGTTCGTCGGCCAAGTGCAGATAGGTAAATAAGACCAGGTCTGGCCGAAAGTATTGATACTCTGCCGGCTGTGGCTCCTTGACTTTAACGATCATTTCTTGGGACCACGCGATCGCCCGGTCAGGCACAATTTTGGCCCCCACCCCCTCGTATTCTTTATCCGTAAAGCCTGCTCCGGTGCCCGCTCCCTGCTCCACAAATACGTCGTGACCTTGGCGGCAAAGCGCTTTCACGCTGGCGGGAGTCAGCCCAACCCGAAATTCTTGATCTTTGATCTCCCTAGGTAAACCAATTTTCATGGTGATGACTCGCTACTTGCTGACAGGGTAGACACGACAACGGCGATCGCGGCGATCCGGACTAAATTGAGCACTGAACCTGAGCGATAACTGCTCTCAATCTACCGGAAAGCTTGCCCCATCAATGTTAACGGCTGACAATCGTTTGATCTGCGGACAGGACTCCGCCCAGAGCTGCACCCAACGAGGAATCGCGATCGCCCATCAGCCGGAGGCGACACAGGTAACTTGACATCATTGCAATAACTAATTTCCGAAGACCCCATCAATAAGTATCTTGAGTAGATAACCATTGATCCCTACAATTGGAACGATTGGTGAATAAGCAAAAATACGCAGTTTGGTCAGGAGGAATTATGCCTAATCGTCCAATTATTCTGGGGATTGTGGGCGACAGCGCAGCGGGTAAAACCACCCTCACTCGCGGCATCGCGCAAATTTTAGGGGAAGATCAAGTTACCGCCATTTGTACGGACGATTACCATCGCTACGATCGCAAACAGCGGAAAGAGATGGGGATCTCAGCACTGCACCCAGACTGCAATTATCTCGACATCATTGAGCAACACCTCCAGCTCTTGAGAGCCGGTAAGTCTATTCTCAAGCCGATCTATAACCACAGCACCGGCGAGTTTGATCCTCCCGAGTACATTCAGCCAAGTAAGTTTGTCATCGTCGAGGGATTGTTGGGCTACTCTACTGCAGCTGCCCGCGACTGCTACGACGTTATGGTTTACCTTGCGCCCCCCGAAGATGTGCGCGCTACTTGGAAAGTCAAGCGCGACACCCGCAAACGAGGCTACACCGAGGACCAGGTGTTAGATCAGCTCAAAGCTCGAGAACCTGATTCCGAAGCTTTCATCCGCCCCCAACGGCAATGGTCTGACGTCATTGTGAGCTTTTATCCGCCAGCAGATGGCAACGGCGGTACCGATGACCTGTTGCTGAATGTCAAGCTAGTGCTGCGTCCGACCATTCCTCACCCCGATTTCACCCATATTTTGGATGACACGGGTAATCATCTCGGTGACTCGATCCGGTTGGTCTTAGATCGCGACATGGGCAAGCCAGTGGATGTTCTCGAAATTGACGGGCGCGCCACCGAAGAGCAAGTGCAAGAGCTAGAACGCATTCTCTGTAGTGAGGTTCCCTACCTAGGTCAATTTTGCAGTATTGAAGGCAATCAAGAAATTGGCAAATTAGTCGGCACCACTGGGGAAACGCTGCAAAGCTACCCGCTGGCCTTGACCCAACTCTTGATTACCTATCACATGCTGAAAGCGGACAAGGTGACTAAGCAGCTGGCTGCCTGATGAATTGACGCGCTTGGGCTAGACAGTGGATATGGACATCACTTTCTGTTGTGCATAGCGATTTAATTGATCAAAACCGCTAGCCTCAAAATGGAATTCCAAGCTCACAACCAAAGTTCAAGCCCTGGACTTTGGTTGCCTTTTTCATCTGAGTTGGGGATCAGGTTTTTGGATAGACCAGTGACCCTCTCTTCTGCTCAGAGTAGGGCCGATTCATTCGGTAGATTCATACTGTGAAAGAAAAGGCATGATTAGCCCTTTTTGCTGGAGGCTGCACTTAGCCGTCGCCGTCCCTGGGTAAGTTGGCACTTTTAGACTTTGCCCAATAGCTAGGGGCAATCAGAGGATGGTCGACATCAAGCCTCACCGGGCATCAGACACAGGCAAAGCGCGCTTCCAGGGCTTGCTTATCCATGGGGGCGCAAAAAAGATAGCCTTGTCCCAGGCTACAGCGCATATTCTTTAAATGCTCTAACTGGGAAACGTTTTCGATTCCCTCTGCTACCATCGTCATTTCAAGCTGCTGAGAAAGCGTTTTGATCGCCTGTACCAAGCTGAGATGCTTGTGGCTATCGGTCATTCGCTGAATGAAGGCGCGATCAACCTTCAGGGTATCAACGGGAAAGCTGTGCAGGTAGCTCAGCGAAGAATAGCCCGTCCCAAAATCATCAATGCCCAGCGAGATTCCCCGGTCTTTGAGGGCTTTGAAGGTCTTCATCGCCATCTCTAGGTCCGCCATTATGACGCTTTCCGTGATTTCCAGTTTCAAATGCTGGCCCTTCAACCCGGTTTCATTCAGAATCTCATCTACCTGCTCGAGGATGCTAGGTCCGTTGAATTGCCGAACGGACAAGTTGATGCTCATAAAAGCATCGTCGGGTAGCCAGCCGTGGGTCTGCCAAGTTTTGAGCTGCTGACACGCCTCCTGCATCACCCATCGGCCAATGGGAATAATCATGCCCGTGTCTTCAGCTAGAGGAATAAATTTATCGGGACTCACAATGCCACGTTGAGGATGATGCCAGCGTAGTAGAGCCTCAAATCCCACAATTTGGTAGGTGCTAATTTTGAATATGGGCTGATAGTGCAACACCAAGTCCTGCTGCAGCACAGCACTGCGTAATTCTGTCTCTAGCTGTAGCGAGGAGCGCACGGCGAGATGCATTTCTGGCCGAAACAGGGCAACGTCGTTCCCCTTTTGCTTGGCTCGATACATCGCAATATCAGCATCGCGGAGCATTTCGTCTGCCTGCTGATAGCTCCGGCTGCTAACGACTACCCCGATACTGCAGCCCGTGTAAATGACTTTTCCTTGAATCAAAAAAGGGCTTTGTAATTGGTTGCGAATACGCTGCGCCACTCCGATCGCTGCTTGGGCGTTGGCAAGCTGCTTGAGCAAAATGACAAATTCATCTCCCCCAAAGCGAGCAACTAAATCAGTGTGAGCCACCGACTGACTGAGTCGATGGGCGATCGCCTGGAGCAGTTGATCGCCAATTAAATGACCGAATGAGTCATTGACCAACTTGAAGCGATCGCAATCAATGAACAGGACCGCAAATCCAGTATTGGGGGCACCCGTAAACTCATCAATCAACTGTTTTAAGCTCGTCTCTAGCTGAAATCGATTGGGCAATGCGGTCAGCTGGTCATGCTGTGCCCGATATGCCAAGGTTTGCTGCGCCTGGCGTCGCTCTGAGATTTCCTGCCGCAGGCTGAGGTTAGTCGTCTCCAACTCGGCTGTCCGCTGGCGTACTTCATCTTCTAGCCGCTGGTTGAGTAATCTCAGCTCCAGCTCCACGGCTTTGCGATGGGTGACATCCTCGATCAGCATCAGCACTCCTTGCCGCTCATCCTGCCACAGCTGGTGAGACTGAACCGCACCGGCTAATTGCTCAAACCGAAGCTCAAACCACTGATTGCCCTGTTGACACTCGATGGGAGCAATCACTTCTCCTTGCCATAGTTGCTTTAACAGGGCTTGCAACGTAGAGGGGGCAAGCCAATTAGAGGTCAAAGCCGTCACCAAGGATTGCTTGAGATCAAGCTGCAGCCACTGCATCGCCAGGGTGTTGCAAAACCAAATCTGCATTTGATCATCAGCCGCGACTAAGCCGATGGGGACGGTTTGCGCGATCGTACTTTGTGTTTCTTGTGCCCACCCCCAGGAGTTGGCCAAAAACGCCAGCTTGTAGACCATTGGCCCTAATTCTTGGGAAATGACATTTTGGGGCAGCGTCGGCCAGAGTGTCAGATTTGCATCTTGCCGGTACTGTTGCCAAACATCTTCGAGCAAATGCTGGAGCACTAATTTGGCTCTAAATTGCTGACTGAGGATAGTGCTAACCCCAACCAGCCCCCAGAGCACCAACCAAGGAACAATCGGGACCCAGTACAATCCTTGAAATAGAAGCAGACTCGCGACAAGCCCCCCCACCCCCCCACTGATGATGAGCAAACACTGTCGCCAGAAAGGCTGGCCAAACAGCCAGTAACTAATGCCCGGCAGCAGCAGTAATACCGGCAGCCACCATTGCTCAGGGGCTGACCGTAGCGATCGCTGCTGCAACACATTGTCCAGCAAAGCCGCATGGAGCGCTAAGCCGCTGGCCGGAGGATTGCGATCAAAGGGGGTAGGCAAGCTATCAGTGCCAGTTGCGCTCATGCCCACCAGCACAATCTTGCCCGCAAACGCAGAAGGCTGAATCCGGTTCTGCAGAACGTCGATCAAGGAATACTGCTCCACATCCGCTTGCTGGCCGGGCCAATTCAGCCGGATCGGTTGAGCTGACAGCGGCATGACGATTTTGTCACCGCTGTTAGCGGCGTACAGTTCTGCTAGGGCCAAGCTCAGGGCCTGATGTTGAGCCCGTTGCGGCATAACCTGATGCACCAAACCGTCGCTCTCGATATTCCGCAGAATGTGCCCACCAGAGTTTGCTGCCTGCCGTAAGGGTTTCACCGGCAGCAATACAGTTCCCTCGGCATCCACCGCGGTTGCCAGCACTACATTATCGGCAGCCGCGATCGCCGCCGCAAACCGACTGTCTGCAGGGCTAGGTTCGACAAAGAGAATATTGAAGCCGATCGCTGCGGGCTGTGATGGAGCAAGCTGCTGCAAGAGCTCTGCGTAATGCTCTCGGGAAAGGGGATATTGCTTAAGCTCAGCTAAGGTTTTGTCGTTAACGGTGATGAGCACGATGCGATCGTCCCAAGGGTGTTCGCCGCGCAGGCGAAACAATCCCTGATAGACCGAATTTTCCAAAGGCGACAGCACTCCCACGTAACTGAGAAAGAAAGTTGCCAGGGCCGATACCGCCCCCGGCAACAGTCGCCAATATCTGCTAGAGCAATGGGATGTCATAGGTGGCTGTTTGCCCTAGCGGGGTAACTATTTTGATCTGCACAGATGCCCCGAGATAAGCTGCCGATTCATATTGAAACGTCCCCGCGTCAGTCACTTCCTGTAGCTCATCTTCGACATAAACCTGATTGATCGGGTCAATTTGGCCGAATAAGACTGTGTACCTGACATAATCACGAAGCTGCTGCTCAATGCGAAAGTCAAACTGTGGCACATCAGGAATGGGAATCGGCTCTAGTGGTGGCTCGCCCAGGGGAATCAGGGTTTGAAATCCGCCCGGGACATCCACTTCGGTGCCTTGTGCCGCCGCAAACACCGCCCCTGACTGAGTCGCCACTGATGTTGACTGACTGTCTGGATGAACAATCATGCCAAATTCAGTTCCGCGGACACCGCTGACCCCCGAGGGAGTCTCAATTTCTAAGACTGACCCCGGATTTGTAAACTTTCGTAGGTTGAGGATTACGTTTCCGTAGGGCACAGACAAATAGGTCACGCGCCCATCATCGGAGGCATAGTCTAATGAACGGATGATCAGTTCAGTATTTTCCCGTAGCTCTATAGTTCCTATATTTATATCAAATTCCAAGGTGCAGGAGGAGTCACTACCGGTCTTGACGCCATCACCTGCGATCGCCAAAATATCTCCTGCAGCCGCTAGCTGGCGTGTATCTTCCGTAAAGAAATAAACCTCTCCCGACAAATCTCGAACCCTTAACCAGCGCTCTCTGGCCAAATCAATTGAGCGCTGGGCCAACACAGGGGTGATGAGGACCAGTAGACAGGAAACCAGAGTCAGCAGCACGATAGAAGCTTTGCGTGGAATGTTGAGCATTGCTATTGATAATAGTAAATATCTATCCCTGGTCTAAATAAGATACTTGATTTACTCGCCGCCATCTACGTAGCTCAGCCATCGTTGTTGCACGGCCGTAATCGCCTTGCCCCCCGATAAACCGACCTTGAGCTGCAAGCGGACACCTGCAGCAGTGCTGATAAAGCCATCAGCGAAGCATCTATTTTGGTTGTTCCGTCGCCATGGAAGAGGACACCAGCGATGGGACCGAACTGCCCACCTGCCGTGAGGGCAGCTAGGCAGAGTGGAACGACAAAAACTTTCAGGAAATCTACGCAAAGGCCAATGCGAGAAGCGTTACAGTATAAGAGTCAATGTTGTGCCAGTGGTTAGAGTCCGTGCAGTCTTGCTGGTGTTAGGGTGTTGACTTATGGAGTTATTACAAAGCTGTCTGGATAGCGTTATGGGTCACAAGCTTCAAATCTTTTTTAGTCGTTTCAAGCCACTGGTTAAGCCGTTAATGGCGATCGCTTTGGTGGGCGTTTTATTTTTTGGCCAAGTGGATGGAGCCTTAGCGGCTCGCTCTGGGGGGCGCATCGGCGGCGGTAGCTTTCGAGCGCCTAGCCGCACCGTCTCGCCATCTCGGGGCTATCGAGGACCCAGCGGTGGCGGCTATTATCCTGGCGGCGGCTTTGGCTTTCCCTTCCTGTTTCCGCTGTTTGGCTTTGGCGGCGGCTTTGGTGGGCTGTTTGCCATTGTCTTGTTCATCGGCTTAGCCAATTTCATCATGCGGGCAGTCCGTGAAACTGGCAGCGGTGATAGCAGCGTTGGGGCTGACAATCCTTCGGTTTCTGTCGCTAAGCTGCAAATTGGTCTGTTCGCTGAGGCGCGCTCCTTGCAAGACGATTTAAACCGGATGGCCCAGTCTGCTGACACCTCTTCTACTGAGGGCTTGACCCAGGTGCTTCAGGAAGCAACTCTGGCTTTGCTGCGTCATCCAGAGTACTGGCAGTACGCCACAGCATCGACCGATGCCACTCGACTGTTATCGGCGGAGCAAAAGTTCAATCAGTTGGTGCTGGCAGAGCGCAGCAAATTCACGGGTGAGACGATGAGTAACGTCAACAACCGCCTGCAGCAGGCTGATGCGGCAGCGAATGAGTCTGGTGAACTCGCCCAGACTAAGCCCGGTGAATATATTGTGGCATCGGTCATTGTCGCGACCCAGGGTAAGTTGGGTCTGCCTAAGGTGTCTTCGCCCCAAGATGTGCGTCAAGCTTTGAGCACGCTAGGGGCAGTGTCGAGCGATCGCCTTTTGGCCGTCGAGATCTTGTGGACGCCCCAAGCCTCCGGTGAAACCCTGACGTCCGACGAAATGATTGCGGAATACCCGGAGCTAACGCTCATCTAAACATCAAGCAAAAACCAGTTTTGCTCATTCTTGGCCTGGCTCGTTAGCGAGCCAGGCTTGTTTGTTAAAATTGCTCCTTACACAGTGGTTCAGGAAAGTGGATATGACGGTACCACCAGTGAAAGTCAACGACCATATTGATGACTCGGTCAACCTCGTCCCTATTGCCGAACTCACTCGAGCTGCGGCCCGGCAATTAGCCCTGTTGACTACAGCGGAAAAAAATCAGGCGATCCATGCCATTGCTGAAGCGCTCACGATCCAAACCGAAACGATCTTGGCGGCAAATGTGGCCGATTGTCAGGCGGCGATCGCTGATGATTTGGCTCAGCCCCTTTACAATCGCTTGAAGCTGGATGCGGTCAAACTTCAGGGGGCGATCGCCGGTGTGCGTGACGTGGCACGGCTGCCTGATCCGGTTGGGGATGTGCAGCTCCATACGGAGTTAGATACAGGCTTGGAATTGAGGCGGATCAGCGCGCCGCTCGGGGTCTTGGGCATTATCTTTGAGTCGCGCCCCGATGCGGTGATGCAGATTGCCAGCCTCGCCGTGAAATCGGGTAATGGCGTCATCCTCAAGGGGGGAAAAGAAGCCGTGCGCTCCTGTCAGGCTTTGGTGAGAGCCATTCATGCGGGGCTGGAGACCGCCGGTGTCAATCCTGACTCGGTGCAGTTACTCACTACCCGAGAAGAAACTCGGGCCATGCTGGCTTTGGAAGGCCACATTGACCTGATCATTCCCCGGGGTTCCAATGCGTTCGTGCGCTTTGTCCAAGATCACACCCGCATTCCGGTGTTGGGCCATGCGGACGGCATTTGTCACCTCTATGTTGACGAAGCGGCAAATTTCGACAAAGCGATCGCCATCGCGGTGGATGCCAAAGTGGGGTATCCCTCAGCCTGCAATGCGATTGAGACGTTGCTGGTGCATGCAGCGATCGCCCCAACGTTTTTACCCCAGGTTGCCCAAGCCCTGGAAGCCAAGGGCGTAGAGCTACGAGGCGATGAGCCAACCCGAGCCACCTTGCCTCACATCATTGCCGCCTCTGACGCAGACTGGCAAACGGAGTACAGCGACCTGGTCTTGTCAATCAAGGTGGTGGAGTCGGCGGCGGCGGCGATCGCTCATATCAACACCTATGGCTCCCGTCACACCGATGCGATTGTGACAGAGTCCACTGCTGCCGCCACCGCCTTTCGCAATCAAGTCAACGCCGCTGGGGTCTATCACAACTGTTCAACGCGCTTTGCCGATGGATTTCGCTACGGCTTTGGTGCTGAGGTTGGCATCAGCACTCAGACCATGCCGCCCCGGGGACCCGTCGGCTTAGAAGGGCTGGTAACTTATAAATATCACCTAATTGGCGATGGCCATATTGTGGCCACCTACGCCGGGGCCGAAGCTCGACCGTTCACTCATAAAACTCTGGGCTAAAGCACGTTTTCGCGTCAGTCGATAGCAAGAGTTTTACTGTGAGCCTGGCCTCTGGTGGTGCCTGGATCCTGTTTTGCCCATTTGAATAGTCAGTAAAATCACATAAAATCGTGAAGATTTGGCGAATACCGGCCTTTGAACATGAGCGTGCGCCGATGCTTGTTAAGATTTGCGTGCAAAATTGACGATTGCCTTGTAGGCAGCGAGAGCTAGCTTAGGGAGAGGCTAGAACCAAGTAATGGACAAGATTTACATCAGCGATATTCGTGCGTTTGGCTACTCAGGCGCCCTAGCCGAAGAAAACGTATTAGGACAATGGTTTCGAGTCGATGTCGCTCTGGCGATGGATTTAACGGCGGCCGGAACGTCTGATGCCTTGGCTGATACTTACGACTACTCCACAGCGGTGCAGGCAGTTCAAGACATCATTCAATATCGCCCATTCAACCTAATTGAAACCTTGGCAAGCGAGATTGCTAAGACTGTTCTCAGCAGTGATGAACGTCTTAACGAAATCGTAGTCAAGCTGACTAAGCTATCTCCCCCAGTACCTCAATTTGTCGGCAACGTCGCTGTGGAGATTTGCCGCGATCGCACCCACATTGACTCGCCTTCTCCCTCACCGCTGCAACGATCAGGCCCCGGCCCCACCTTCAATCCTTGACTGAACAAGCTTGCCATTGCGTTCTGGTCTGCTGCGATCTAGAGGGATTGTGGCAAACTATTATTGTTGATTAAGATGGTCAGCGGCTGGTGACCTAGTCAATCCCTTCGACAACATTGACTCACCCAGCAGCGCCGCCCCTTAGAATGAGAGGGTGAATGATATCTGAGAGCTCAAATCTGCTATGCCATCGCTTCAAGAGATTGCCACCTACGCTCAGGAAAGTGCGAAAAAGCACGGTATCCAAAAATACGACGTCTATGGTTCTACCGTAGATGAAACCAGCGTCCAGGTTGACCAGGGTGAGCCTAAGCAGGTCAAGGCGTCTCAGCGATCAAGCGTGATTGTACGAGTCTGGAACGATGAAGGATTGGTCGGTGTTACCACCACTACGGACGTTGATCCCAATGGGATGAATCTGGCTTTACAGACGGCAGCGGCGGCAGCGGCCTTTGGGGCTAAGGAGCATGTTCCAGATTTCAGTCCTGCTGCTACTGAGCCAGTAGCAGCGGTGGACTATGACACAGTACCCTCCAGCGATGTGCAATTGCTGATCAAAACCCTGGTGCAAGCAGAAAAAGCCGTTTTAAACGCGCATCCTGCGATCGCGTCAGTCCCCTACAACGGCATGGCCCAACGCCAGGTGGATCGGTTTTATCTCAATAGTAAGGGGGCCCAGCGGCGCGAAGAGCGTAGCTATGCGTCCCTTTATCTCTACAGCAAAACGGAACAAGCCGGTAAAAAGCCCCGCTCCGCCGGCGCCATGCAGGTCGATCGCGGGCTTGAGCTACTGGACATCGACGCCTGCATTCAAGAAACGACGGAAAAAACCCTGAGTCATTTGGACTATCAAAAAATTGATTCAGGTAAATACCGAGTCGTTTTTTCAGCCGAGGCCTTTTTGAGCTTGCTAGATGCGTTTTCCAACCTGTTCAATGCCCAGAGCATCTTGGATAATCGGAGTTTATCAACGGCAGATTCGTTGGGTAACCAGGTTGCTAGCCCACTGCTAACCGTCTACGACGACGCCCTCCATCCTGACAACGTCAGCATTGAAACCTTTGACGGTGAAGGAACGCCCACCCGCCGACTACCGATTATCGACAAGGGTGTCTTAGCTAATTTCTTGCATAGTGCAGGTACGGCAAAGCGCATGGGAGCCGAACCTACAGGTCATGCGAGCATCGGGGCCAAGGTCAGTGTAGATGCTAACTTTTACCACGTTATGCCAGGCGAGCCATCATCGGCGGCTTTAAGCCTAGACACCGCTGAAAATGTCGTCTTCATCGACGAAGTGCAAGCGCTTCATGCCGGGGTCAATGCTTTGCAAGGGTCGTTTTCTTTGCCCTTTGACGGTTGGCTGGTCAACCAGGGTGAAAGGGTCAGTATTGAGTCGGCAACGGTGGCGGGCGATTTCAGAGAAGTGCTCAACTCGATCATTCACCTTGAGCCTGAAGCCGAAGTAACACCGGGTGGTATCTGCCCCCGTGTTTGGGTTGATTTACTTTCGATTACGGGTGAGGCGTAACAGCCGAGGTAGGCATTGCCGTTAGGCCCCGCAACACTTCTTCTAAAGTCGCTGTCCAACCAACGATGCCGCCCTGAGCACTGATCATCGCTAGGGTGGCTTGTTTGAACTCTAGAAAATAGCTGGCGGTCTACTCCTGTGCTCTTGGGCTTTTTGAGATTTGGCTTGTGGAGCGGAAAAGTCTTCACAGCTGTGACGGAGGAGCCTTGAATGGGTAACCTGGGTTTAGGTTTAGAGGTTGCAACTGTGAAAACCTTGCTCAGGAGCTGGTGGGAGGCTTGGGTAGAGTTACTTTACATACCCTTAGAGTTACCTTTTCTGCTGACCACTGAAAAGGACATCATCATTGCGGACGTTAACAGATGGAGTGAAATTCTTGAGTTCCCTACCAATTCTCCTCGCGCAAATCGACGTCGATTGATCAGCAAACTACCAGAGTTTCGTAGTCTTTATTATTTTCGTTTGGGCAAAGGCAACCTCCTCGGCCGCATCCCTGTTTGGATACTTAAGAGAATCTATCAAGGCTGCACTACACTTTTTATCGAGCATTCTTGCAGTATTGGTCCTGGATTATTTCTTCAGCATGCCTTCAGCACCATCATTATGGCTGATTTGGGAGAAAATTGCTGGGTTAACCAACAAGTGACCATTGGCTACCGTGACCGTAATAGCCGTCCCTGTATCGGCAATCATGTTCGCATAACTGCGGGCGCTAAGCTAATCGGAGGAGTTTCGATTGGTGACTATGTAACTGTCGGTGCAAACGCCGTTGTGGTTAAAGACGTTCCTGACAGATGTGTAGTTGTTGGTATACCTGCATACATTGTAAAAAGAAATGGTATTAAGGTCCGTGAGGAACTGGTATAGAAAGTTTAAAGAACTTTAATGGAGAGCGCTAATGGATAAGCAAATAAAGAAAAAAATTTACGACGATCCTCTTTGGAAAAAGTCATTGCGTAAACCTGGTTACGCTAGTAGAAAACTAAATCGTAAATTTAAACATATCTTTCAGGACGCTGTCCGGCTAAGAACTCAGAATCCGGAATTGTGGGGTGTCATCAACCAAACTGAAATTCGCATGGTTGGTTTACGACGCAGTGGAAATCACGCCTTGATTGACTGGATTGAGAAACAGCATGCCGACCAAAATACTGGTCGTTTCAAACATATAAACGACGTCCCACTGAGTGAAAATCCCTTTCGCCATGAGTATGAATATTTTAGCGATCACTATCCAGAGTATCCTAAAGAGATTGAGCAAGTTCGGCTTGAGTCTATCGGAAAGTTTCAGAAAAAAGACTATTTGATTTTTAATTATGAAGATTACTCTTTAGATAAGATTGTTAAGTCAGGTTTCGAACGAAAGCATGACTGGTACGTAGGTAAAAGTGCCCGGCGAGTTGATCTTTTGATTATGCGCGATCCTTTTAACCTGCTCGCTAGTCGTCTCAAAAAAGGCTTTGTGAGCGTTAAATCTACATACGCGAGTTTTACGGATATTTGGATATCTTACGCTAAGGAATTCCTGGGGGAGACGAATTTTTTGCCCGAAGAAAAGGTCTGTGTCAACTATAATCATTGGGTTGAAGATTATAGCTATCGAAAGAAGATTGCTCAGCAGATAGGCTTAACTTTCACCGATGCTGGTTTCAATCAAGTTGCCCGGCGAGCTGGCGGTAGTTCTTTCGACGGTATTGTTCATGATGGAGACCCATCTAAGATGGATGTGACCGGACGTTGGCGTCATTTTCTTGGTAATGATCTTTATCAAAGCTTACTGAGAAATGAAGAACTGATAGCTTATTCGGAAAAGCTATTTGGTCAGGTTTCCGGATTAGACCAAGTTCAATCCGTGATTTTTGAAGGATCAAAATAGTCAATTTGACTGCTGATTGGCCTTTCGATGGATTTGGGTTAAGTTGCTTTCGCTTGTGAGTGAGGCGTAACGGCAGGCGAGGTCAGAATGGCTGCCAGCCCCTGCAATACGTCTTCTAAAGTCGCTGTCCAACCAACGATGCCGCCCTGAGCACTGATCATCGCTAGGGTGGCTTGTTTGAACTCTGGAAAATAGCTGGCGGTCCCTTCTTCGACCAGTAAACATTCGTAACCGCGATCGTTGGCCTCGCGCATTGTGGTTTGCACACACACTTCTGTCGTGACCCCAGTGAAAATCAGGTGGGTGATGCCGTGCTGCTGCAAAATGGAGCCAAGCTGTGTAGCGTAGAAGGCGCCTTTTCCAGGTTTGCCAATAACAATCTCACCAGGATGAGGAGCTAACTCAGGGACGATCGCATTGCCTGGTTCCTCTAATACCAGGATGCGACCCATGGGA
The DNA here is from genome assembly GCA_050331235.1 of Leptolyngbyaceae cyanobacterium. Lineage (GTDB taxonomy): Bacteria > Cyanobacteriota > Cyanobacteriia > Phormidesmidales > Phormidesmidaceae > Halomicronema. The sequence continues at coordinate 52,715 of JBHJHA010000010.1, read as the reverse complement.
CCGCGATCACCAATCTTGAGATCGCTTTGGCCGCGATCGCGTTTTGCTGGGGGGCAGTCAGACAGATCGGCCTGATGCCCCTCAGCGGTTTGAATGATTAACCAACCGCGATCGCGAAATAGCTGTTGTAGTTTTTGAATCGTGGGTACCACTGCCTGTAGGGGGGTAACGTCATTGCCAAGAGCGGCCCCAAAGCCACCCGGTTCCAAAAAGTCGCGCTGCATGTCAATAATCATTAGCGCCAGGCGATCGCCCGTGGGTAGTGGATAGTCATAGGGTTCGGCAGCAATATGTACCATCGGTTTCTTATAAAGCTTTCTTGCTGGTTATACCGAAAAACTTCGGGTTCCAAGGCTAGCTTTGTAACCAATTGGTCATACTTTCTGGCCTCACTGCCAACCGTCACACCATGCAATCGAGCAAAGGCCCACAAAACCGCTCTTCTTGGACAGTTGAGTGGACGATTTGCGGGCCATTACAGAAATTGACTGCTCTGAACGGGAGAAACCGGTGGAGATTTCCATACTGAGATCACCATACCTTCATCGGTGCTTCACACACGGTTCTCTATTAAGGCCCTCACTATGCGACAGCGCTCTTCTCAAGTCTCTCTGCTGCCTCTAGCCACCCTTGCCTTGAAATACTTTTTGCTGGCACTGACCGGCTGCACCATGCTTACATTATTTCCATAGTGCTAGAGCTAACGCTGATCTCTGATCTAATGGTCACATTTCTAGAACAGTTTTTTAGTCGGATATTTGTACTCATCATGTGCTTAGGGGCGATCGCCATGATTACTGAGTCCCTAAAGCATTGACGTCGGCAAAATACACCTATACAAACCTCTGGGAATAGATGGAACTCTACGCCAGGGAACTACTTATTTATTATTTAGTGAAAGCTTGCAAGAGTACCCTTGCGGGATAACGGAAAAGCGAAAGAATTCGGCTATATCTTTGCTCAAGCGAGTATCCTTGCCCAAAATACGACAACAAGCGGTTGAAGGACGACACCTTCGGAGAAATGCTGTGGGACGAGGAAACCTTGAAACCTTCAGAAATAGCTTGGAGAGGCAGGTATGATCGACGGAATAGACCAACTCGTTTCACTATACAGAAATCAAGATGATTTTGTGGAAGCATTTCTGGCGAGCACTTTGTTTATTCCTCCGGGAATTGTCTGGCTAAGAAACCAAGAGATGATCGAGCTTTATAAAATAGGTGGCAAGTTTCCCATCCGATATTCTCCATCCCATCATAAAGCTTTGGGTATTAGTAATAAGGCAGAAGCGATTGCTTTGACAAGAGACAATGAACTGGTTGACTGACAAAAGTTAGTCAGGTTTGTAGCTAAAAGAGCGCACAGTAAACTCCAGTCGCTGAGTATGGTGTTGATGCTGCCTTCTCGAGGCCATCGCCGGTTCAGGATCACGATTAGAGCAGAAGCGCACCTGCTGAGTTAAGCGCCACCCCTGCGGCAAAGCAGCCTTCACCCACTCGCAGCCAATGCGAAACTAGCTGTTGCCTCTAAACCAGTGGGTATCGACCCAGCGCCGCCTGCCCGCCTCAACGACAGCGATACCTTGAGCGGTGACATAGAGCGTGGCTAGCGCCAAGATGAAGAACAGCCTGGAAAGGTCACAGACGGAGCGGATGTCTGACTTCTGTAGATTCCAGCCGTTGGACTGGTTATCGAGAAAGGCTTCTTCAATGTCGAAGCGTAAACCGTATTCTCGAAAGGTTTGCAGACTCGTCTTCTCGTCACTGACAATGGCCCAGAACTCGCCGTTGACGTTGTTGCGGCCAAAGACCAGATGCACCGGACCATACCCCTGGCTCTTGTGTAGCTTGACGTGTTGGAAGCAGAGTGCTTCGCCGGGGGCAAAGTGAAAGTCTTTGAGCTGATGCCACCCCTTCTGGGTGCGCCAAATCCAGGCAGTGCTCTTGAGCCGAATGCGATAGTGCCAACCCCGTTGCTGCACAACGAGGCTCATCAACTCTGTGTGGATAAAGCCTCTATCGGCCAGCAACACCACTTTGACGCCAGCGGGCAGATAGTGAGCGGCATCACTCAGCATCTGCTGATAATCCCCAAAGGCGACCGAAGCACTCGGATGCTTCAAAACTCGCCAAGCGAGCGGCAAGGCTCGGCCCCGATGCACCACCGCTAAGCGCATCAGGCAGTACTCGTCCCAAAACAGCGAGGTATCCAAACTGAGGTAGAGCTCAGCTTCCTGCCAATCTGCCAGCACGGCTTGGATGATGGGTTTGTAGAGGCGGTGGACGTTGATGCGACTATTACTCAGCCATCGTCTGCCTCGTCTTTGCTTGCTCTGAGCGTAGTGCCCTCGGCACGGAATGTAGGCAATCCATCGTGTCAGGTTAACTTCGCCGTTCTGAATCAGGGCCGATACCATCGCTAGACACGTTGTCAGGTGACTCAGGTGTGCCCAGTTATCACCTTGACCCAACCAACTCATCAAGGCATGGTAGAGGCGGGAGTTTTTTTCACAGCATTCTTAGGGTTTGAGTGGTATCTAATTCTAGAATGCTGACTCCCTCTTCTCTAGCTCTGTTGCCCTACTGACAAGCATCTCAGCGATACAGAACACATCTTTTGTCAGTCAATCAGGACAATGAAGCACGTCTACCTGCCTATCCAGCATTCAATATTAAAATTGACAATGATGGCAACCATGAAAACAGGCGATCAATCAAAAAATATCTTGGTCATGCTATCAGCATGGAAAAAATAGTACAGTAAAGAATTACATTATTTCTCATGTATGGGGGCTGGCCTCTCACCCACTATTCTTCTCTGCCCTGTGGAATATTGTCTTGATTCCAGCTCATTTCAATTATTTGATGGATAAAGATCCGGAATCGCATCCTGTCGTCAAAATAGTTAAAGAAGAAATCCAGCGAAAATGTGTTTACATCTATAACTTTTATGATCAACTTTCTCCCGAGATTCCAGAAATCGAAGAATTCAAGCTTCTGTTTTTTGCAGAGAAAAGTCACGATAACGAACCCAAGTACAATATTTCATTTTTGACGGAAGAGGGAGTCGAACCACAAAGAAAAGAAATTCATGTCTCTGAAGATGAACAAGTCTTGCTTGAAAATCTTTTAAGTAGGATGGGTAAAAGCTTCTTTGTTGATTACTATGAACCATATGCAAATGGCGAAGACTTGATGAATGTAATTCCGGTTTGTGTTTACACCTATAGCTCAATTCAAACAAGGATCAGCACGATGAGGCGCATCTTTCGAGAAAATCTCAATCTTAAAGCGTTAAAGTATATCCTCAGCAAGGAGAATTCTAAACTTGGTAATGAATCAATTGAGTTGGCGAAGGAATTAATTGAATTGCATTGACCAAAATCGTTCATTCTTGGGTCAATGCAATTCTAGACAGTGCAGGTCAATATTTGTCAGCAGCCCTTAAATTGCTTCGGCTCCAGCCCGTATTAGATTTTCAACATCTCTAGTTGGTCATTACCACATCGAAACCAAACAACGTCAGTTGGAGAGCCGTAAGTCGACTTCTTTCAAGGAAATCTGCAGCCTGTGTCGCTATGCAGAAGTCACTGAGCTTAGCAAATCCTCAAATCTCAGTATCTGTTTTCTTAGCTAGATTGTGAAATCGAGCGTGGCAGGATTCAGGGAAAATATCAGCTAACCGATTGACCAGCTTGTGGCTGAGGTTTTAGTCGAACAGGGGTTTCAATCAGCACTCACTGACGCAACTAAACGATGCTCACAATCAGCCGCGAACTCTGAGCATGCCTTAATGTCGGTTTCTGTTAATTCTGGGAAATCGTCAATGATCTCAGCGGTAGACATACCCAGTGCTAACCAACCCGGGGCATCATAGACCAAAATCCGCATCCGCTGAATATAGGGCTTACCACCACGCTTATCGGACTCAATCGTAATGATGTCGCGATAGCTCACAATCTGGACATATCGTTTGTGATCTAAGTCTAGAGTAGACTAATACCTCGCGGCAACGGATGGCCATCAGCTGGTCGTTTAGCGGTTAGCGGTTACCTATCGCTGTTTAGCTTCATCGTCAACTCGTTCGTTTACCCTGACCTTTCTTGATGAGTTTGCCGCGGCTGATTGAGAATTGCTACCTATGGACCATGTCGGGTAGTTGTCGATCTTTTTGTTGCTGCCCTCTGACAAACCCTGAAATTTGAGTCAGGATCGAAATATCGCCGAGCGTATGCACCGATCTGTCAGGGCGATCGCGATTTCCTATTTTTAGCTGACTCCATGCTTGATCCCCGCATTCCTGCTGGTTCCCTGCGCGACAAGTGGACTCATTTTCAAGAGCATAGCCCCCTGGTTAGTCCAAACAACAAACGCAAGCACACCATCTTAGTTGTGGGTACAGGGCTGGCGGGGGCAGCGGCAGCGGCAACCCTGGCCGAACTTGGCTATCGGGTTAAAAGTTTTTGTATTCAAGATTCACCAAGGCGCGCCCACAGCATTGCCGCCCAAGGCGGCATCAACGCTACTAAGAACTATCCCCATGACGGTGACAGCGTGTGGCGACTGTTTTACGACACCATCAAGGGCGGCGACTACCGTTCCCGCGAGGCCAATGTTTTTCGCCTAGCGGAAATCAGCAACCACATCATCGATCAGTGTGTAGCCCAGGGCGTTCCTTTCGCCCGAGAATATGGGGGACTACTGGCGAATCGCTCTTTTGGCGGGGCGCTCGTCTCGCGTACCTTTTACGCTCAGGGCCAGACGGGGCAACAACTGTTGCTCGGGGCCTACAGCGCCATGATGCGACAGGTGCAAATAGGGCAAATTAAGCTCTTTGCCCGTCGGGAAATGCTAGATTTAGTCGTTGTTCACAATCAGGCGCGGGGCATCATCACCCGTAACCTGGTGACCGGAGCGTTGGAGCGCCACCACGGCGATGCGGTGCTGCTGTGCACCGGCGGCTACGGCAATGTGTATTATCTGTCGACCAACGCCAAAAATTCCAACGTCTCAGCGGCTTGGCGCTGTCACAAGCGGGGGGCTTATTTTGCCAATCCCTGCTATACCCAAATCCACCCCACCTGCATTCCTGTTTCAGGCGATTATCAATCAAAGCTGACCCTGATGAGTGAAGGGCTACGTAATGACGGGCGCGTGTGGGTGCCCAAGCAACCCGGCGATCGCCGGCCGCCCCACGCCATCCCCGACGGCGATCGCGATTATTACTTAGAACGACGCTACCCCGCCTTCGGTAATTTAGTGCCCCGCGATGTCGCTTCGCGTAATGCAAAGGCAATGACCGATACTGGACGGGGGGTGGGCGAGACCGGCCTTTCGGTTTATCTGGACTTCCGCGACGCGATCGCTACGCAGGGGACAGCGGCGATCGCGGCCAAATACGGTAACTTGTTTGCCATGTACCAGCGCATTACCGGGGAAAATCCCTACCAGATGCCTATGCGCATTTACCCAGCGGTGCACTATACCATGGGCGGGCTATGGGTGGATTATCACTTGATGAGCACAATTCCTGGCCTGTTTGTTTTGGGCGAGGCCAACTTTTCTGACCATGGAGCCAATCGCCTAGGGGCCAGCGCTCTGATGCAGGGACTAGCCGATGGCTACTTCGTAGTTCCCCAAACGTTGGGTGTTTATCTGGCCAGTCAACCGTTGGAGCCTGTTACGACTGAGCATGATGCGTTTGCCGCCGCCGAAGCCAGCGTTCAGCAGCAGATCGAGCAGCTTTTACAGATTCACGGCAATAAGACAGTGATGGCTTTCCATCGCGAACTGGGGCAGTTGGTTTGGGATTTCATCGGCATGGCCCGTGATCAGGTTGGTTTGGAGAGCGCGATCGCCCGCATTCAAGATCTGCGGGAAGAATTTTGGCAGAATCTCAGGGTGCCGGGTGAGGCCAACCGCATGAACAAAAATTTGGAGTTTGCCGGGCGCGTTGCCGACTTTATAGAATTGGCGGAACTGATGGCGCGGGACGCCCTCCACCGCGAAGAGTCCTGTGGCGGTCACTTTCGTGAGGAGTATCAGACGGCTGATGGCGAAGCCAAGCGGGATGATGAACACTTCGCCTACGTAGCCGCTTGGCAATACCAGGGGCGCGATCGCACCCCGACTCTCCATCGCGAAGACCTGCAGTTTGAAAATGTTGAGCTAACCCAGCGCAGCTACAAATAGCACAGCTACAAATAAAGTCGCTCGCTGTCAGACTCGAGATCCTACGGCTCTGAGACGATGACCCCGAGGGCGGTTAGTTCCGCTGCCAGTTCTCGTACTTTGTGCCCCATCGCGCTGCCACAGTCCGCCGCTTGGGCCCACTGACTACCACTGCCAAAGCGATCGCTGAAGTAGGCCATGGTCATTGGGTCGCCAAACTGTTTTACTAGGCGAGCATGTTCAACCTTGCAGTACTGAATAATGCTCTTGCAGCGCCGCGATATATGTTTCCTTGCTGTTTAGGTAATCTCGACGCAGTTGTTCCAAATTAGAGGGGGACATAGGAGTCCTGTTGAAATCTTCCAGCCCTTGCGACCGAAATGATTGAGCCGATGGGATAGAGGCTATACCAGTTCTCTGAATCAAAGTTACACCTAATAAAACTCATCTCCCAACCCTCTTGAAAAGTTGGCAGTTACATACAGTTTGGGCTTAGTCCCCTTTCCCGGAGGGCGGCGACAGCGGGGGATTTTCGATCTGCAGTGCTATTTTGCAGAATTGGCATTATTTCAAGTCCCAGGCAGCTATTCTCGCAATGAATGATGGTTTGACGTCCTAGATCGGGGCTACTTACGTTATGAGGCCAAGACGGCCCTACTGGTTTCATTGCGTTTGTCTCCAGTAGGCTGCACCGTCCCTGGTTCGATTCATCAGCTTGCGTTCAAACATTTCTCGCCGTAACAGCGCCGGATCACCAAAGGTGTGGTGCTGATTGAGGATTTCGTTCACCTGCTTTTCGCTGTAGAGGAGATCCTGCTTAAACTTCTCGATGAGATATTCCAGCGCCCACCGCTGAAACTGCCGCCGATTGCGCCGCGAGGGCCATGCCTTCAGCCGCCCCTGCACATCCAGATAATTTGTCAGCTTGCTTTTTAGATCCATTTGACGGCAACTGACTACTGCATAACAAGCTTAGTAGATGCCAGCGATCGCCCAATTGACGCAGCCACTTGTTTCAGTGTGTAACGCTTTTTTCCCTTTAGGTAAAGCAAATCCAAAGTTTGCCCCCGGGATCCGATTCCCCTGCTTAGGATGTTTGCCAGTGGTCATTGTGTGATGGCAGTGACCTGCACTTATCAACACGACTCCCGTTGGGAGCGATCGCTATGAAACAAATTCCCGCTCCATTATGGACACTGACAGTGGGCGTGTTGGTCACCCTGATCAGTTTTTGGGTGGGCTTCAACCATGGCTTACTACCTGAGCAGGCATCCGCCCAAGCCGTCTTGGTCGACAACTTTTTCAACGTCATGATGGTGATTGGTACCGCCTTATTCTTGGTGGTAGAAGGCACCATTGTTTATTGCATGGTGGCGTTTCGTCGCCGTAAGGGGGATGACACTGACGGCTTGCCCATTGAAGGCAACCTCCCTCTGGAAGCTTTTTGGACCGCTATTCCTGCCGTTATCGTCATTGGCCTAGGGATTTACAGCGTCCAGGTCTTCCAAGAGATGGGCGGTTTTGCCCCCGGTGACGTGGCCCACGACCACGGCATGATGATTGCGCAAGCGGCTGAGGCCCCCCTCAACCAGGCCATGACGGCAACCGATGGCGAGGGTGAAACCCTACTGGCAAAATCGGTCTACGGCATTGGCGCGCCCATTGATAAAGAGGGACAGTCCGCCGATTTGGAGGTCAACGTTTCTGGGATGCAATATGCCTGGATCTTTACCTATCCAGATACCGGCATCGTCGATGGCGAACTGCATATTCCTGTGAACGCAGACATCAAGCTCAATATTTCGGCGAAGGATGTCATTCATTCTTTTTGGGTACCTCAGTTCCGGCTAAAACAGGATGCCATCCCTGGCAAAGATACTGAACTCCGGTTTTTAGCAAATAAGGTGGGTGCCTATCCCGTCGTTTGCGCTGAGCTCTGCGGTGGCTACCATGGCTCCATGCGAACTCAGGTCATCGTACATTCACCGTCTGACTATCGCCACTGGGTCGAGTCTCGGGTCGCTCAGGCGATTCCCGGTACTGCCGAGACGGCGATCGCCGCTAACCCCGCTGAGATGACCAATGCTGAGTACCTCGCGCCCTACGGCGCAGCGGCCGGTGTCAACGCTCACCTATTAGCCCATCTCAACGATTAACTTTCCTTCGCTTTGACCGCATCATAATTGCTCTCTTAGATCCATAATATGGCACAAGCAAATCTCACAGGAGAAATGACTGGCTTTCAGTCGTTTCCCCATCCTGAAAAATGGAAGTGGTACCACTACTTCACCTTTAACATCGATCACAAAGTCATTGGTATTCAGTACTTGGTGACCGCCTTTATCTTTTACTTAGCCGGGGGGGCGATGGCCCTCGCGATGCGGACAGAGTTAGCAACACCTCAGTCCGACTTTATGAGCCCTGATTTGTACAACGCCATGTTGACCAATCACGGCACTATCATGATCTTTTTGTGGATCGTGCCTGGTGCGATCGGTGGGTTCGGCAACTTTCTCGTGCCGCTCATGATCGGGGCCCGCGACATGGCCTTCCCCAAGCTCAATGCCCTGGCCTTTTGGCTAACGGTACCGGCAGGCGGTCTGATTGCCGGCAGTTTTCTGTTTGGTGGGGCGCAATCGGGCTGGACTTCGTATCCTCCCCTGAGCCTCATCACCGCTAATACCGCTCAATCCATGTGGATTTTGGCGATCGTGTTTGCCGGTACTTCCTCAATTTTGGGTGCTGTCAACTTTATCGTCACCATCTGGAAAATGCGCGTTCCCAGCATGGGGTGGAACGACATGCCCCTGTTTTGCTGGGCAATTTTGGCAACCTCCATTCTGGCGCTATTTTCGACCCCCGTACTGGCCGCCGGTTTGATTTTGCTCCTGTTTGATATCAACTTTGGCACGTCGTTCTTCCGGCCTGAAGCTGGGGGCGATGTGGTGATGTATCAGCACTTATTCTGGTTTTACTCCCATCCGGCGGTGTACCTAATGATTCTGCCGATCTTCGGCATCATGTCAGAGGTTCTGCCCGTACACGCCCGCAAGCCGATTTTTGGCTATAAGGCGATCGCTTATTCTTCGCTCACCATTTGCCTAGTCGGGTTGTTTGTCTGGGTGCACCACATGTTCACCAGCGGCACCCCCCCTTGGATGCGGATGTTCTTCACCGTATCAACGCTGATTGTGGCGGTACCCACAGGGGTCAAGATCTTTAGCTGGGTGGCTACTCTTTGGGGCGGCAAGATCCGCTACAACAGCGCCATGTTGTTTGCGATCGGCCTGCTCGCCATGTTTGTGTTTGGCGGCTTGAGCGGCGTCACCTTGGGAACCGCTCCGGTAGATATTCACGTCCATGACACTTACTACGTTGTGGCCCACTTCCACTACGTGCTCTTTGGCGGTTCAGTGTTTGGCCTCTATGCGGGTCTCTACCACTGGTTCCCCAAGATTACTGGGCGCATGTTGAACGAGCCTTTGGGCAAGCTGCACTTTGTGCTCACGTTTATCGGCACCAACTTGACCTTTTTGCCCATGCACGAACTTGGTCTCAAAGGTATGCCGCGTCGAGTCGCCATGTACGACCCGCAGTTTCAAGCCATCAACATCCTGTGCACAGTCGGGGCCTTTGTCCTTGGCATCTCTGTTCTACCCTTTTTGATCAACGCGATCTGGAGCTGGAGCCAGGGCGAAAAGGCCTCTGGTAATCCCTGGGATGCCAAAACTTTGGAATGGACAACGGAGTCACCACCCATCATCGAAAACTGGGAAGTTTTGCCCGTGCTGACTGAAGGGCCCTACGACTATGGCGAGGAACCAGCTAAGGTGTCTTCTTCGTAACGAAATTCTGTGAATAGAGACGAACCAATAAAGTTCGTCTCTATTGCCTCATCTTGTTATTCATTTATCTCTGAGAGCTTATGCAAGGCGCAGTAGAATCCACCCCCGAAAATACCATCCCGGCTGAAGTCCAACAGGTTGAACATCACGATTTCCGAGTTCTAGGACTTTTGACTTTCCTGTCTTCTGAATTTTTGATGTTTGCGGGCTTTTTTGTGCTCTTCTTGGTCTATCGGGCTGAAGCTGCGGCCTGGCCCCCAGAAGAAACGGAAGTTGAGTTGTTATTGCCTGCCATCAACACTGTCATTCTGGTGTCCAGCAGTTTTGTCATTCACTACGGCGATACGGCAATCAAACAGGGAGACGTCAAAGGGCTCCGCAAGTGGTATTCCATCACTGCCGCCATGGGGGCCATCTTCCTAGTCGGGCAGGTCTATGAGTACATGACCCTTGGCTATGGTCTCCAGACGAACTTGTTTAGCAACTGCTTTTACCTGATGACTGGCTTCCATGGTCTCCACGTCTTTATTGGGCTGTTGCTGATTTTGGGCGTACTGTGGCGATCGCGCCGTGAAGGTCACTATGGTGTCGAGCATCATACTGGCGTTGAGATGGCAGAAATCTACTGGCACTTCGTCGACGTCGTTTGGATTGTACTCTTTGCGCTGATCTATTTACTGACGCTTATTTAATCCAGCGCGATCGCAAGTTTTTCATTGGGCGAGGCAGTTTGGCCGCTCAGCTTGAAGGGTTATTTCTGCTTCAAGTCGTAGGCACCAAACCCTTGCCCTTTGTACATTTGGGCTTTCTGCCTATCCTTTTTCCCATCCCCAAGGCCGAGCAGGGCTTAAGGAGTCGCTTCGAGGAAGTTTCCGGCTTTCCAAGATCGGAGATTGAGATTCGGAGCTCACGGATAGCAGTGTACAGATGGATAGAATAAATCCGGTTTGTGCCCCTATCCCCAGAACCCCATACCCAAGACCAACTTGACATCAAATCCGCTTGCATCCTGCCATGATGACAGACTTTCTTTATTTGCTGCTGTCGGCACTGACGTTTGGCCGAGAAGTAGAACAGATTTGAGGAATTCTAAGCCGGCTTAAAAATCAACTGGTACGCCCACTGGGACCTGACGAGAGCGTGGCGGTACAGTACCCTCCGGTTCTAACTCGTCATCTGCGACGACGAGTGAGTCGTCTCGCATCTGAGCTGCCGCGATCGGAATATCGGCACCGTTGATCACAGCGCCCAATAGGCGAATATCCTCTTTTTCTTCAAGCTGTTCTAGCATGGCTGTGAGCACGGGTTTTTGTGAGGTGCCCGGTCGTGATACTACAATCATGCCATTGGTTCTGGGCTCCAGCAGCACGGCATCGTTGCTGCCAGTAAAATGGGGCGCGTCAAAGATGATGAAATCAAACCGAGCGTAGGCATCCTTGAGAAAGCGACTCATCTCGCTGGCATCAATCACCGATGCTGGATTGCGCTGTGGGCCAACGCTTGGCGAGACATATAGGTTAGCGACAGCAGGCACCATTTTGACTGGATCAGAGAGACGACCGGCATAGTAGCGCAGGGGCTCCGCTACGGCGTTTTCATCAAGCTGAACGCCCAACCGCCTGGCCTGGGAAGGATTCCGTAGATCCATTTCAACGACTAGAGTTCGTCGGCCTGCCCGGGCAGAAGCAATTCCCAAATTGTAGGCAGTGGTGGTTTTACCTTCATTGGCGATCGCACTGGTTACCAACACCGCTTTGGGCACTTTGCCGGCATTACGCTCAGCCCCAGCAATCTGTAGATTACTGCGAAGCCGTTCGTAAATCTCATTGCAGGGATGACTAACATCAGTAATCAATACCGGCTCACCGCGCCGCGGATTGACCTCCGGTACTAGACCCAGTAAGGGAATATCCTGATCTTCGAAAAGCTTGTCGAGATCCTCGAAGATGCGAATGGTGGGATCTAACATATCGAGGAGGAAGACAATCCCTCCGCCTAAGCCTAGTCCTACAATGGCACCGGCAATCAGAATCACAATGGGAGGGGTTGCCTCCGCCGGCACTGGCAGCGTAGCCGGGGGGCTCGCCACCGACAGACTGCTGACCGTTTCTGCTTCCGCGGCTTGGGCATCGATGCGTTTTGCCTGCACTTGGTCATAAAGAGCTCGCTTGAGCGCTACTTGCTGAGCTAAGCGATCGCGTTCAAGTTGTTTATTGGGCAGACTGGCATAGGCTTCTCTGAGCTGTCGCTCTGATTGGGCCAAAACTTGTTGCTGGGTAATGAGTGCATCCCGCTGGGTCTTGAGCCCCACCAGCTGATTGGCCAACTGTGCTCGCGCCGGATCTAAATTACTGTTTTGTCGAACGACCTCCGCACTGGGCAACGCTGCGAGTCGCCCCCCGCCACCGATCACCTCTGCCGCTCGCTCTTGCAAGAGTTGGTCGTAGGCATCCAGGTTTTTTTGAAGCTCGACCATCGTCGGATGAGCCGGACGCAACGTTTGCGAGAGCACCTTGAGCTGTGACTCGGCCTCGTAGATATTGGCTCGGAGCTGTGCCAGTATCGGATCGGCACTCAGAGCGGACGACGCATATGCAGCATCTGGCGATAGGCCCAATTGATTTTGCAAACTTTGCATTTGGGCGTTGATGCCCGCCAACGTAATCAGATTTTGTCGTCTTTGCTCCTGGCTACTCGAAATTGCTCCTAGGAGACTGCCATCTAAAGCCGCTTGAATAGCAGGTCCCTCGAGGCGATCGTAGGCCTCTAAGGCCTGCTCGGCCTCTCGCAATTCTGCTTCAATGGAGGGCAGACGTTCATCTAAAGCTGAGACAATAGTCCCTAGGCGGGCCCGGTTGGTCACACGGCTCAGCTCTACCATGCCTTGAAATAGCACAGACAAGACGGCTTCCGCCTTTTCAGGACAATTAGCTGTGTACCCGACGTTGACACTTTGCAAGACATTGCCTTCGCCTCCCTCTTCACCGCCGCCAGTATTAATAAAAATCTCGACATTGTTGCGAATTTGTTCAGGCGTCGTCTCTATGCCCTGGGCTGCCAGCTGTTGTGCGACCCGGTCCAGCAAGATGTCTGCTAATAAAAACTCCTGGGTGATAATTCCTTGCCCCTGCTGCTGCAGTTCAACCCCGGTGATGGTAAACGACACCACAGGCGAGTTTTGCACTAACACGCCATTAGATTTGTATCTTTCTGCTGGGGGCGGCTGTATGGCCAGCAGACTTGACACCCCCAGTGTCCCTAAAAATGCCGCAACTGCCACCCATTTATAACGCTGGAGGGCGAGACCATACCGTTTTAATAGGGGCATTACCATGGCAGGAAAAAAGCGATGAGGGGGGACAGATATCTAAATGTGATGAGAATGTAACGAGGCTAAAAACGCTGTTGCAAGGAAGAGAAAGCCCTTAAGGACCAAACAGACTTTCAGTCGAATCAGCTAACTGATCGAAAAACAGCAAGAACCCCAGTACATCTCTGAATGGCTGCGTGAAGGTGTTTAAAGCATAGGTCAACTTCGCTAGGATTGTCCGATTGACAATGATTACATCATTGGCCATGAGCGGAGGATTTTCGGCGGGAATGCCCCGAAATGCATCATTCCCGTCGAGGGTGGTTGTGACGGCGCGGCCGGCCTCTTCATCAAAGCGAATAAGGGCCACTTCGCCCAGATTAGACGTATCCGGATTCAGATTCGCTCTGATGAGTGCATCAGCGAAGCGGCTGCCGTTGGGTAAGTCGATCGCCGTGAGGGAGCCTGACGTGGAGCCTCCCAAGCTGCCAGAGCCATAGTTCAAGAACCGCACGGTGATAGTCGGCGTTGCCAAGGTAGAACGAGCAACCAATTCGCGATCGTATTCGTCTAAGGCCGCCGGGTCTAGTCGATCAATCAAAATCACATCACCGTCTTGTAGGGCTACATCTGGAATTTCTTGACCTTCCTTTAACGGTGTAAATAGGTCAATCGTACGCTCTAAAAGCTGTCCATCGGGCAAGCGTCGCTGAACCAAAACAGATCGCAGATCGGCGGTGCCAGTGGTTCCCCCCGCTGAGAGAATTGCAGTGGAAATTTGTGGCACCGCCAGCGGATAGTAGCCCGGACGCACAACCTCACCGAGAATGGTGACCTCAACACCACGCTGGGCCACTAAGGTCACACTCACATCAGGATTGATGACATATTGGTCATAAATTCGATCTACAACATTTTCCGCCGCTTCGATTGTCAAACCCCGAAAAGACACCACGCCTTGCAACGGCACAATGACATTACCTTGAATATCCAGCGTGGCTTGAAAGCTGAGATCTGGAAACTGGCGGACGTTGACAAAAAACGAGTCTCCAGGGCCTAATCGATAACTATCGAACTCTGGGGGCTGTGGGCGACCCAATACGCTATCAATCAAGTCATTTGTGCCGGGTGGCGGCAGGGGATTATCCGTCGGAGGTAGACCATTGGGCGGGGGCAGAGGCGCATCATCGGCTGCCGGTGGAAGTGGCTGAGTCGGCAACGGTAAAGGCGCTGTGTAATCTGAGTCCGGAGTAAACCCTTCTGGTGGCAGTGTTTGTCCCGTCATTGTTGGCGTGACGGATTCTACCGGTTTGGGGGCTAATAGGTTCGAGTCTGAGGTCGCTTGATGCTGCTTGAGGTGATCGACTTTAGCTACGCGCCAGCCTGCATCCGTTACCAGTTGCGTTGCATAGGAATCAGCTGTAGCAGCATAGGCACTCGCCGTTCCCAGCACCACTGACGCGATCGCCAACGTACTCATGCGGGTCCAAAGATAATAGCAATGCCAACGGGGCTTTAAGCCAAAATTTGTGATGGCCATATCCAGTCACATCAAGCTGATAAATGATTGCATCCGTGGGAACGAGTGCGGGCTAACGCTCATTAAATCACACTGATCCCGTTCATATACTTCAGCGTCATCTTCGCTACTCGGGATAGTCCTTTGTCGATTAGCAGGGGTTTAAACATCCGGGTAATTCTCTTAGGGCTGCACATAACCCAACCCTTAGCACCACTTGCCCACTTTGAAGGGGGCATCTTCTCTAAAGTCTCACTTGTTCAGGTAGGCTCCCTTGTCAGGGATAGCTTAAGACCGAAAAGTTGACGCCAGTAGACTCTGCTGAACCGCTTTGGCAATCTCAACAACCGTATCAGTGTGCGGTCGAATATTGCCCACGGGTTCGATCTGCAATAGTACACTTACCCCCACCCAAGGCATATGCTCCCGCTGTTGCCACTGCTGTGCCTGATCCGCCCAAAACCACCGTCCTGGAGCGAAGTGTCCACCCTGAGGCCAGGCGTACCATTGCATAACGGCCAGTGTGTTACGTTCGTCGATGCCCCTCTGATAGCGAGTTTTAACTTCCAGCGGAGCAGATGCACCGTCGGTTATTGCCTCAAACTGAACGGTGTGGCGATCGCTTACTTGCCACCCTTGAGCCCCCCTAAGATCAACCCATTCCACCTCCGGCTGTTGGTCGACCGCGAGTTGTGGTCGCAGCAGTAAAGCAAACGTTTCTGGCTGGTCAGCACCGCTCTCCAAGCGACGATATTCCGTTACTGTCCAAGACTTGCGGCCAATGGTGACTTCCTGATGGTAAGTCGACTCCCAACCGGATAATTCTAATGGCGTCTCTATCAGGTCCCTCATTTGGCTGAGATGGGGGAGCGGCAGGTCAGCACTCCAGGGCCATTGGCCACTGAAATAACTAGGCAGCATGGCGATCGCTATCACAGCGGCCAGCATAACTACCAGACCTCCTTGGATTATCGACCACTGTTTGGGCATTGGTTTAGTCGCTTGTGACATGACAATCAGCCTCTTTTCCAACTACAAGAAATATTTAGACCGCAGCCTCTGACTCAATATCCAGTGAGAGAGTAGCTGGGACAAAACTCTGGACGAGGCGCAACACAAACACTAACGAGAGCAACATCAAAGCCGAATAGAGATCGCCGCCCCAGCTATCGTGGAGCCAGTAGAAAGCATCGGCATTCCCCGTACCGTGGAAATAGCTCAGCATCGCATTGCGGATGATGTTGCCAGTGACACTGATGCCAATCGTCGCTGCTAAGAAAACCCCGGTTCGTAGTCGAGAAGGCCAAAGTTCATTCCAGTAAGTCAGCATCAGCGCGACATACAAACTGGTGAACAGCATCTTTAGTCCTGCACAGTGAGGTGCGACCTCGACCATTTGGTCATTGACTCTGAGATAAATCTGATCAACGGTGACATCAACACCGCCCTGAATGAGTAAAAAGCCCGCAACACTCGCAATAAAGTGCTGCAAAGGCAAAATGTAAGGCTCGATCAAATAGGGCAGCTGACTGGGGGTAGCGAGCGCGACTAAAGCCAGCGGAAATCCCATTAGTTTTAACCCCGGCCACCCCTTGAGAGTTAGACAAATTCCTGCCAGCATCAGCGGTAAGGAAATATTCATCCAGTCTGTGAGCTGGCTCAGATAGAGTGCACTGGCCATGGCCAGGAGGCCAATCCCGGCAGGGTGCATCTGCTCCGGTAGGGCCTGCCACCGTGGCCGTAAACCCCAGGCAATATAGACTGCAAACGGAATACCAATCAATCCATGGCTAAAGTATTCATGTTGAATGCTGATGGATTTATTGAGCCAGCCATCGACCCAATGCCATAGCAAGGGACCGTACATAAGCACTAATAGCCCCATGAGAGCAATAGACAAGGGCGCCGGCAGCCGTTTTTTATCAAATGAGTTGCTTAATGTCATGGCTTTGGGTCTCAATCAAGCGGTCAAAGTAGCTATGGGCAACTTTTGGTGAATTCCTTGGGCGATCGCCTCGACGACTCGGTCAGCCTGATCGAGCCGCATACCGGGATACATTGGCAAGGAAAGGATTTCTTGGCAAAGGGCCTCAGCCTGGGGAAACGCCCCTGGCTGATAACCCAAAAATTGGAATGCTGGCTGTAAATGGCAAGGGACCGGGTAATGAATACCGCTTTGAATGCCGCTCTCTTGCAACATGAGCTGCAGCGCCGTGCGATCAATCGGGCAATCAGCAGTGACTCTCACGACATATAGGTGATAAACATGGCCAGTACCGCTGTCATTGCGCATAGGCATAAGGTCAAGTTCCCGGAACGCGGCCAAACGCTCGTCGTAATACTGGGCAATTTGATTACGTGCTTGATTCCAACTGGGAAGCAGCGGCAGTTTGAGCCCTAAAACGGCAGCTTGTAAAGTATCTAGACGGCTATTAGTCCCCTTTGGCTCAGTATGAAAGTATTTGCGAACGGCACCATAATTGCGCAACGACCGCACGGTCTGGGCCACGAGAGCTTCTTGGGTAAGGAGCATGCCTCCATCGCCAATGCCGCCCAGATTTTTACTAGGATAAAAGCTAAAAGCTGCGGCTGTACCAACACTGCCTGCCCGGATCCCTTCCCGCTCCGCGAGGTGGGCCTGAGCGGCGTCTTCGAAAATAATCAGATCGTGGCGCTGGGCCAACGCGTTGAGCTTACCCGGAGACACCATCTGCCCATACAAGTGAACTGGCACGATCGCGCGGGTTTTGGAGGTTATGGCCGCTGCTGCCGCCGTTAGGTCAATCAGCGCAGTTTCGCGATCGCAATCTACAAAGACTGGGGTCGCCCCGGCGCGCAAAATGCCGATCAGCGTCGCTACAAACGTGTTTGCCGGCAAGAGCACCTCGTCCCCTTGGCCAATGCCACAGGCGGAGAGACCCAGCGCAATGGCATCAGTTCCACAGCCCACACCGACCCCATGTCCAGCGCCAGAAGCAGTGGCAAACGCTTGTTCAAAATCTTTGACCGCCTGACCTAAGACAAAATCACCCCGGCCGAGAACCGCCGTCAATGCAGCGTGAATCTGATCTTGGACCTGCGCATGCTGCCAAGAGAGATCGACAAAAGGAATCGGATGCGTCGTTTCTGCCATAGGTCTGTCAAGTTTAAGGAGCAAAATAAAGCGGTAGGTAGATGCTGTGATGTCTCAGGCAAGGGAGAGGTCTAGCCGCCGTATGAACGAAATGTGCACTCTACAGCTCTCGTGGGAGGTGAAAGGGTCGCCAATTCTTCTTTGATGCTAAAGATCACCGCTAAAATCAAGGGCATTTGCTATCACATTTCGCAGTTTCATCACAGACTTCAGAGTTTTCTTGATAAAGTCTCCATGAATTTCAGGGCAACCGTTTGGGCTTAATCCGTCGGCCTTAGGGTGCCCGTAGCTCATATATTCGCAACAAGCTAAACTGTGTTTTTGCTGAGGGGTTGGCGGCTATGGACTTTGATACGGCACGGCAATTTGTAATGGCGCAAGCATTTTCCTCCGTACCTGGGCAAACATCATTCATTGAGTGTTTACGTCAGGGGCAGGCCCCGGTGCCAGGGCAGGCAACGTCACTACTGCTGGCCCTCAAAACGCTGTCACAATCGCTAACTAATGAACCAACGGTTGAGCGATCGCTAGGACATGCACTTTTCATCTTGTCTTATGAGAGCCGTCAGCTTTACAATCTTGGGCGACTCAAACAAGTCGAGTGGCCGCCTCTGCTCGATGAAGATTTGACCCGCATTGCTGAAGCTGTCAAGCAAATCTGGACAGACTGAGTGAGCAATCGCCGGATTGTTTGGGACAAAGTCCTTGCCGGTATCTTGGCCCTTGCACCTGTCTATCCTTTGTTGTTATGCCCATAAAAAAGATGCTCCCCAAACAGAGAGCATCTTCCACAACGATTAGTTGTAACTTGTCAGCTTACTTGTTGGGCTGGGGAGTCATCCGCAAGTAGGGCTTAATTTCGGTAACCCCTTTAGGGAAACGCTCTTTCGCATCCTCGGTGGAAATTTTGGGAGAGACCACAACGTCTTCACCGTCTTTCCAATTCACCGGAGTCGCCACACTGTAGTTATCAGTCAGCTGCAGTGAATCGATAACTCGCAAAATTTCTTGGAAGTTACGCCCGGTGCTAGGGGGATAAGTGATAGTGAGACGCAGCTTATGGTTAGGGTCGATCACAAATACGGTGCGCACAGTGACCTTATCGTCAGCATTAGGATGAATCATGCCGTACAGGTCAGAAACCTTTTTGTCTTCATCAGCAATGATGGGATAGTTGACGGCAGTCCCCTGGGTTTCATCAATATCGCCAATCCATCCCTTATGGGACTCAGCACCATCTACGCTGAGCGCTATCACCTTGGCATTACGCTTTTCAAACTCGCCCTTGAGCTTGGCGACTTCACCTAACTCAGTGGTGCAAACAGGAGTGTAATCGGCGGGATGAGAAAAGAACACAACCCAGCTATCGCCAGCCCAATCGTAAAAGTTAATTTCACCTGCGGATGATTGTTGGGTGAAATTAGGTACGGTATCGCCTAATTGCAGCGTCATAAGCAACTCTCTGTGAATCTGAAAGGTCAATAAGTTGAGTGGCCAAATAGCCATGTTTGATATCTTGCCATAAACCCCGGTATTACGGTCGAGGTTTGGGAGATTAGTTTAAGAAATATATTTGTGCTCCCATCGTTGTCGCCTGAGGCCCGCTTCTGGGATCATCTCCATCTCTTGGTTAGGGATATTTCATCTGAGACTGGCCGCTTTAGAGGGGGTTGGAGCGAGTTAGAAAAAGTTCACATCAGGGCGAGACTTGAGTGGTTCTCCGGCTGCTGAGTCAAGCAGCCACCAAAGTTCACCTTGGGGTTGAATTTTACGAGAAGGATAGGCGATGTCATCGCCCTCGGGGGCAAAAACCTGAGCTAACGCAGCCTGCTTATTACCGCCAGCCACCAAAAACATGACGCAGCGGCTCTGATTGACCAATGATGCTGTTAATGTAAGGCGGGGCTCTCCGCCTTTTTCGCCGACGGTCACTAGGCGATCGCGCTCATTGACCGCTGACGTATGGGGAAACAGGGACAATGTGTGTCCGTCATCGCCCATACCCAGCAGCACGATATCAAAGGTTGGCTGATACCCCAATGCATCCTTGAGCAATTTTTCGTAGGCGATCGCGGCCTCCATCGGCTGCTCTAAGTGCGTTGGCATGACGTGAATCTGCGTCACTGGAATGGGCACCTGATCGAGCCAGACGGTCTTAGCCATGCCCGCATTGCTGTCGGGATGCTCAATGGGGACGTATCGTTCATCTCCCCAAAAAATCTGGAGTTTTGACCAAGGAAGATTCGCATTTGCTAGCGCTTCATAGAGCGGCTTGGGGGTGCTTCCCCCCGCTAGGGCGATCGCGCAGGTATCTCGAGCGGCAACGGCTGCATTGATATGCTGTTTGACTAACTCTAAAGAGCGATCGACTAAAGCGGCCCGGTCAGGGTGGATTTCAATCTGCACAGTCGTCATGGCGATAAAACTCGAAAAATGAGGCATGCGGTTGCAGCGTAAACGATTTTTTCTCCAGGATGAGATTGCTTAAGCTTTACTTTTAGAGCCTGTATCGTTAGTTCAAGGTTGGCCCGTGATTTCAGTTGTTTTGCCCTGTGTGAATGAGTTACGTCACGGTTATCTGCCCCACATTATCCATAATCTACAATCGCAGCAGGGCAATCCTGAACTGCTCGCAGTAGTAAGCCCGAGCCAGGATGACACCCTGGAACAGTTGCAAGCTGCCGAGGGCTTTCGTGTGATCGAAACGACTGCCCAAAATCGGGCCCAGCGATTAAATATTGGTCTGCAGGCAAGTCAGGGGGATATTGTCCTGTTACATCACCCCGCCACGTTACTACCGGCGGTGACGGCGATTGATCAAATTGATAAAGCCTTTCAGGATTCTGATGTGGCCTGGGCTGGCTTTCGCCACCAGTTTGATCTGGAGCATTGGCTGCTGCAGTATACCTCCTGGTATTCCTCAACGATTCGGCCCCGGTGGGGCAAGATATTGTATTTGGATCATTGCGTCGCCGTGCGTCGATCGCGCCTTATGGCCATCGGCGGCGTACCCGATATGGATATTTTTGAAGATACCGTTCTAAGTCAAAAGCTGCGGCAGTACGGAGCTCCAGTGATTTTGCCAGGAACGGTCAAAACATCAGCCCGTCGCTATCGCGATCGCGGGGTTTATCAACAGGCATTGCTGAATCAAATGCTCAAAGTGATGTATCACCTCCGGCTTGATCCGCAATGGCTGAACCGCCTCTATGAGAAAAAGGTGCAAATCAATGTCACCTATGACGACGCTCCGCCAAAGAACTCTTAATCCATGCATGATGTAGCACGTTAGGTTGCGGCCAAAGCTTGGCAGTATCGCTGCACCAAAATGTCAATGCCGGTAATGGCCGTACCTACTACTACGGCAGAGGCCCCCAGGTCGAGGGCCAGGCGCGCTGCTTCAGGGGAGGCAATACCGCCTTCGCAAATCGTCGGTAAGGAATGCTGCTCAACTAATTGCGAGAGCAAATCAAACCCTGGAGGCGTCTCTGTCTGGGTTTCCTGAGTGTAGCCGTAGAGCGTGGTACCCAGCAGATCAACCCCAGCGGCCACGGCAGCTTGAGCAGAGACCAAGGTGTCGATATCTGCCATCACCGGCTTTTGTAGATCGGCGTGGACTTGGTGCACAAGGTCGGGCAGTTGCTCCCCGGCGGGGCGTGATCGCAGAGTGGCGTCGATGGCAATGATGTCGGCCCCAGCTGCAGCTACCGCTTGCGCGTGGTGAAATTGCGGGGTGATGTATACGTCAGAACCGGCAATAACTTGCTTCCATAACCCAACAATGGGCACAGATACCCGCGCTCGGACGGCAGCAATGTGTTCAGGACTATCAATGCGAACGGCGATCGCCCCTTGATTAACCGCCGCCGCTGCCATGGCGGCAATCACTGCCGGATCATGGAGGGGAGATTGGGCCGGGGCCTGACAAGACACGATTAGCCCCCCCTGAATTTGACTCAGCACCGAGGTAAACGTCATGCCTAATTAGTTCGTCCCCGCCACGAAAGATGTTGGTATATGTCAATGCTAGTCTGAAATCTGCGCTCTACAGCAGGCGATTAGCGGATTTGTCGCCCCCAAACCTTTACAAACGTCCCTTTGTTACACAGCATAGAAAGGGTTGTCCGCATGTTAGGAGTTCGGATCTGTGGAACGCACGTTTATTATGATCAAGCCCGATGGAGTTCAGCGGGGCCTGATCGGTGAGGTCATCGGCCGCTTTGAGAGCAAGGGCTTTACTTTGGTGGGGATGAAACTCATGCAGGTATCGAAAGAACTCGCCAAGCAGCACTATGGTGAGCACGAGGGCAAGCCTTTTTTTGCTGGGCTGGTTGACTTTATTACTTCTGGTCCCGTGGTGGCAATGGTTTGGGAAGGCGAAAGTGTCGTCGCTGCCGCCCGTAAGATGATCGGTGCTACCAAGCCCATTGAATCAGCTCCGGGAACCATTCGTGGGGATTTTGGCATCACTGTAGGACGCAACCTCATTCACGGCTCTGATGCAGTTGAGACAGCCAATCAAGAAATCGCCCTGTGGTTCCAAGACGGCGAACTGGCAAGCTGGGAATCTACTGCCAAGGCGTGGCTCTACGAATAGGATGACGTCGCTGCCAACTCAAAGCTAACTCGAAGACGCAGAGCTTAGTCAAGCTCGGATGGGCATTCACAGAATTTGTGAATGCCCATTTTCACTGGTTCACCTAGCCCATAGGGGAGTGCCGCTAAGGCTTGAACTGTTGGGTATAGAACTGGGCATATCGCTGGCCATAGCTCAGCAGCTCGTCATGGGTGCCAGACTCTAGAACAGTGCCTTTTTCTAAAAAGATGATGCGATCAGCTTCGCGCACGGTGCTGAGTCGATGGGCAATGACAAATACGGTGCGATTTTTCATGGCTCGGTCGAGCGCCTCTTGCACTAATGCCTCAGATTCAGAGTCCAGGGCAGAGGTGGCCTCATCTAAAATCAAAATGCGCGGGTCGAAATAAAGAGCGCGGGCGATCGCAATGCGCTGTCGCTGCCCCCCTGATAGATTCACTCCCCGTTCGCCTACCCAGGTGTGGTAGCCCTGGGAAAACTGGCTAATGAAATTGTGAGCATTAGCCAGCTTTGCTGAGGCTTGAATGCGCTCAAAATCGGACGATATCTCTCCATAGGCAATGTTTTGAGCGATGTTGCCCGAAAATAACGTGATTTCTTGGGGCACGATGCCGATCTGCCGCCGCAGGCTATCGATAGTCACATCGCGAATATCGATGCCATCGATGAGGACCTGACCATCCACCGGGTCAAAGAACCGCATCAGCAAGTTGATCAGCGTCGTTTTTCCTGCCCCAGACGAACCCACTAAGGCCACCACTTCTCCCGGATGCACGCGCAAGTCAAAATGCTGTAAAACTGGCTTATCGAGATCGTAGGCAAAGGAAATGTCACTGTATTCGACTTTGCCAGTTACTGGCGGCAGTGGCTGAGCCCCGGCTTTTTCCACTAAGGTCGGTGATATAGCCATCAGCTCAAAGACCCGTTCTACCGAGGCTTCGGTTTGCTTAAACTCGTTGTAATGCTGGGTGACCAAATCAATCGGATGGAGCAGGAGCGCGATCGCGGCCAAAAAGCTAACAAACGCCTGAGGGGTGAGGTTTCCCTGAGCAATCTGCCAGCCTCCCAAAAAGAACAAAAACATAATCCCAATCGCTTCCAGAAAACCCACGACAGGGTATTGCAGCGCTTTCAATTGTTCGGCCCGATAGCGCACATTGCGATTGTGCAAGGCTTCCTGGTTGAAGCGTTGCCTTTCAAAATCTTGGGCGGCAAAAGCCTGCACCAAACGCATGCTGCCAAATACCTCAGTCAACAAAGCCGATAGGCTTGATATTTGGCTTTGGCTCTGACGCGAGAGTTTGAGCAGCCGGTTGCCAAACTCACCAATCAACCAGGCCATCAACGGAGCAATCACCAGTCCGGCCAGGGTCAACTGCCAGTTGAGATACAGCATGTAAATGGGAATGGCAATGAGCTGCAGCAAGCAAGAAATGAACTGCTGCGACATTTTGTGGATGACCTCACTGATGCGATCAATATCCTCAGTGAGGCGGTAGCTCAGGTCGCCCGTCTTGTTGCGCTCATAGTAGTCCAGTCCTAGACGATGCAGATGCGCATACACTGCTTGTCTGAGATCCAGCGCCACGTCTAGAGAGGCGCGGATCATGATGATGTTTTCCCAATATTGAAAAATGCTGCGCACCAGGAAGATAAGTGCTCCCAACCCTAACCAGTAACCAATGCGCTGGATATCACCCTGGCCGATGTACAGGGCTACTTGCCCAGCCAAGTATGGCAGCACTAGGGTGGATAGTACGTAGCCCAAGATGCAGACAAAGCCAACAATAAAGCGCCCTAAGTGAGGACGGATAAACGGTATCAGCAGTCGATAGCTATGGCGCTGATGAGGGGGGATAGCGGTCACGGAGTAATCGTTCCTCTTGGTTGGGCGCGAAGGTCAGCCGATACCGTAGCGCTGCCCGATCGCAAATTGTCTAGAATCAGGTGTGCGATGCGCTTAGAAGCGCCTGGAATGCCCAAGCGATCGCGGCCATTATCCACACAGGCCTCCAGATAGTCGGTATCAGGCAGGGTTTTTTGCAGGCAGCGGGCAGCGTTGACGAGCGTTTCTGGGCTGGCGGGGCCAGAGCCAATCGTTTGGGCCGAAATTCCCAGTAGGCGGTCTTGAGCCTCGGCAAAGGCATAGTTGAACTGCGGCCCTTCCCCGGGAATCTGAATTACCGGCTTGCCCAAAGCTACCGCCTGATCGACCGCCAGACCGGCCATGCCGATCACCAATGTGGTGTGGCAAACAATGTCGTTGAAAGCATCGTCATAGCAAAGAATTGCTGCCGTTGTGCCGTTCTCTAGCTCATAGGTCAGCTTGCCGTCATCACACTGCCAGCCTAAGTCCGCGGCCATGGTGCTAAGCTCTCTCATCAGCGCCGGCACCAACGCGGCCCGAAACTGCACCGTTGCGCCCATTAACCGCACGGCTTCTACCACGAACTGCATCTGCAACTTGAAGTTGCGGACGGCCTCAGGCATACGTGAGCCCGGCAACAGTGCCACCATGGGGAGCTCTGGGTTGAGCTGCAGGTCTTTGCCCTGGGGAATGAGCCAGTCGAGGGAGGGAATGCCCCCATAATGCACCTTGCTGAAACCCTGTTTTTTGAGATCAGCCGCGGTGTAGGGGTCGCGGGTAATCACGGCGCGGCAGCGCGGCGATCGCACCACAAAGCGCATTACAAAATCCGTTTGTAAATGGCCCTCATACAAAGCCGACAAACAGGAAATAAAGGAGATAAAAGGACGCCCGGTCAGGTAGGCACAGGTTTGACCAACCGAATCCCCAGTGGCATGAACCAAATCAAACTGGGGGCCGTGGCGTCGAATAGCTCGAATCTGACGCCAGCTGAGATTGAGCAAACCGGCCCGAATATCCTTCAGTAGCAGCCACCGATTGACGTAGGTAAACCCGCCCGAGGGGAGCACCTGAGTCGGGCCTAAGATCGGCACCCCTAAGCGGCGATAAGCATTCCCTTCGCCCACGATAGGAATGGCCGCAATGTCGATTTCCGGGGCTAACTCTCGCAATGTTCGGATGACGTAAGCAGAGTGATTGTCTTCCCCGTGACCGTTACTAATAAATAAGACTCGCTGAGGCATTGAGACCTGCAGTCCTTTAAAGCGCAGATGCCAGTTTAACATTCCGCTTAAGCCATGTTTAATGAAATCTTTTAAGCCAAAGCGATCGCAGCGAACCATGAGCCTCGTCAAAGTTCGGCTTAGACTGGCGTCTCGGCCTGCTCAAGCGGGAACCCGTGGCTGGCTTACTAAGTCGAGTCAGGAGAGAAGGGTCATTGAGCCAGCCCGCGGGGAATGTTTGTAACGAGTCAACGGATTCAAGGCTTGCATTTGCGAAGTGGCCAAAATTTCGACCTTAGCGACAGAGTTCTCTAGGGTATTCTTAGGCTAATTTACTGTTATCGGTCAGTTCATTCTGTGAAGCATTCAGCGATTCATCCATCTAGTTGCTGCCAGCCCCAACTCAAACAGCGATGGCTCTTGGTGGTTATGGCCAGCGTGATATTGTTTGCCGGCGTCGAGCTCTGGGTAGGTGGGCTGAGCCATAGCCTAACCCTGCGGGCTGACTCGGGTCATATGCTGACGGATGGATTCGCGATCGCCATTGCTCTAGCAGCGGCTTCCTTTGCCCAGCGATCGCGATCGGTGCTCTGGGGTAATCACCGGGTCGAGCTGTTAGCGGCCTTAGTCAATGGATTTGCACTATTGGCGATGGCGATGTGGATTGGGCGCGAAGCGTGGACCCATTGGCAAGGGACCCCCACTGAAATTCTGAGTTGGCCGATGCTGGTGACCTCTTGCTTAGGGCTGCTCATTAACGGGATGAATTTATATTGGCTGCATGGTGACTTGCGCCAAGACCTCAATATTCGAGGTGTCTTTTTACATGTATTGGCCGACCTGCTCGGTTCGGTAGGGGCAATTTTAGCGGCGATCGCGGTCACGTTTTGCCATTGGGTGTGGGCTGATACTCTCATCGGTACGGTTGTCGCAGTGGCGATCGCCCTCAGCGCTTTACCGCTGTTGTGGCAAAGCGGGCGCCGCCTGCGACAGACCTCGACTCCATCTCCTAACGAGCTAGAGAGGCTGCAAACTCTAGGTTGGCTGGAAGCGGGAAAAACGGATCTGTCTCAGCTTATTGAGGCAGTGCACAATTGAAAGATGAATCGGAGTAATCTGCGATATCACATCCGAAATAGGGTGGCTCCAGATTGACGACTACGAAGTTCGGCAGGAGTTGTTGCGAGTAAATAAGAAAGGGCCAGCTTGATTAGATCGACTATGTCAACGATTTGAGTATTTACCGATCACCACTGCTCTATTGGGCCTAGCGGCTGCATTTTGGGCACAAGCACGACAGCCAGGGCAGCCAGCAGCTGGGAATCAAACAAATCAGGTTTATCGCAGCGACGTAAAGCTGAAGCGGTGCTCTATGTGGCTTGATCTGCTCGGCTTGCCGGGCCAATCCCTAGGGGTCAAGAAGCATTAGTGGCGTCTTGCTCAAGCATGTGCCGAATGGACCTTTCGATTTGGCCACCACAGTACAAATCGTCGGACTTCGCTAACTGGGCTTTGACAAACTGCTGAACTTTTGGGCGCTGTTCGATTTGCTGGCACAACTCATATATATGGGGAGCCTGTTGCTGGCAATCTGCCCTAAGCTGGGGCAAACAGCGAGTCATCGTACCCCACAGGGCGTAGGTAGCCAAGTCAGCCACCGTGATTTGCGTCCCGCCGAGCAGATAGACGCTCGTGGACCCTAGCCCAAACTGCTGGCCCAGCTGCTCAAATAGCTCCAGCCATCGTTTTAAGCGCTCTGTGCGAAACTGCCGCCAAGAGGCACGATCCCACATGGCCGTACCGTTCCAATTAGTGATGTCAATCAGCACGTCGTTGCTGTCTAATAGTAATTTGAGGCAAAGGTGCGATCGCCACGGGTCATCGGGTAGCAAGTTGAGCTTGTCGGCCAGATACATCACAATCGCCGGCATTTGACTGAGAAAAATATTGCTATCCCCATCGTAAAAAAAAGGAGGCGCCATAGATGGCAGAGGTTGTTCCTGGAGCGGTAGCGACATCAAATCCACGATTTCCTCATCCGTGGCTTCGTCATATTTTTCGCCGGCCTCTGCCAACAACACACGGATGAAGTTGCCTCGAAACGGCACTGGCCAGTAATACAACTTGCAATTCATAATCTGGTTTTCAAGGGTCACCATCTTTGAAACTCAGTCATCGGGAGAGCCGCTGATTTCTAGCGGCAGGACCTGGGGCTGATTAAGGTAGTCTGCGTAGCGGGTTTTTAGCCCTTCCAGGCTGAGGTGTTTAGTCCAGTATTCCACCAGAGCTTGCCCCCAGGCCCAGGCAGTTTGGGCGGGAGGATGGTCGCCGCCCTGAAGTAAAATCGGCCAGAGTTGAAGGATCTCCCCAGGGCGAAACAGGGAATCGCGCTCATGGAGCAGTCCCGCCAGTTCATAAGTAAGCATGATCTTGCTGGCGACAACGGGCACTTGTTCGGCGGGGAGGGACTGGGCCAGCAGAGTCCCGAGCTCCGGCGTGCCAGCAAAGCGGGCCGAGAGAAACGCAAATAGCGGAGTTTTAACCAAGGCGATGACGCCCTGACCGCTTGCCATTTGTACGGCGTAGCGATTGACTAAGCGAATGGCAGCGGTGATGCGGGCTTCACGACTGCGGAGAAATTGGGCGAGGCGCTGTGACTTGGCCGGAGCGATCGCCGCTAACAACTCCTGTGCTAAGGCATTGCTGCCCCAGGAAGTTCGCTCGTCAGCCTGGGACTGAGTCACCAGGGGCCACACGGCCTGTACCCAGGCATCAAGCTGACTTTGGCGGTAGGCCACCGCCGCGCGGATGTTTTGCTCTTTAGGGCGATCGCCCTGCTGCCAGTCATAGGGCGGATCCCACTCACGAATGGGTCGCAGCCGATCAACCTGGGTCAACACCAAAATGCTGGGGATCGGCTGGCCCGTCTCAGCCAGTGCTTGGAGGAAGGCGACGTCAACCTCTAAGGCCGGATCTAATGCGGGGCTGACGAGTAAAATCAAGTCTGCCTGAATCGCTTGCTCAAGTACCTGCTGACGCAGGTCAGGGCGATCAACTTGCTCGTAACCAGGAGAATCCCATAGGTTAAGCACCTCGTCAGCGGCGGTTTCCCACCGGTATTGGGTAATTTGGTCGGTGCTGGGCAACACATCCACCGCAGCGCGATCTTGCTGAAAGAGGGTGTTGATCAAGCTGCTTTTGCCCGCGCCGGTGCGACCCACAAGCAACAGATTCAGGGGTTCTGTAGCGATATCGGTATCTGACTCTGCCGATTCCATGAGCGATCGCAACGTTTGACTTTGCTCCGTTGCGGGAAGGGTAGGCGACACCTGCAGAGCCGTATCACCGCTATACAGGGCGATCGCCTGCTTGCACAACAGGGTCAGCGCAGTCTCCCTCAGGGTTTGGCTAAAGTTCAACAACAGCTGTTGATTGGCTTGCTGACTAAGGGGCCGACCAATCTCACGAGCCACAGCCGCAATGGGATTCCAAAGCCAGCGGCTCAAATCGACGATCGCCATCAGCCGGCGCATTGGAGTCGCTACCGCCTGATAGGTCTCATAGGTCTGATATACCTGGGCCACGGTTACTTGATTGAGCGCGGGCGCTGCAACCGACATATAGCGATCCAAGTCATCTACCGTTCCGCGAATCAACCCGTAGGCCTGGGGGACGTAAATATTCAAGAGCGGATATTTTTCCTCGGGATGGTAGAGGTGGGCCACGTCTTGAACAAGGGTTTGACAACGCTGGGCAAAGGTTGGCCAATCTTCCCATAGGGGTGCATCAGCTTGGGTGGTTTCTAAGGCTCGCTGTAGGACCGCTTCAACCTCTGTGGCGGGGACGGTTTCAGCCGTTTCGCCTAAGGTTTCCTGTAGCTGCGATCGCACCGTTGATAACTGAGTTTGCAAGGCCGTTGCATCGGGCTTGGTCCAGCGGCTCAACAGCCATCGCCACCCCACAACAGCAATGGCAACTAGGCCCCAAACCCAACTCACCCCCCAGGTCTGCAACTGCATCCCGGCTAAAACGGCCAACCCACCGACCAATAGCACAGGGGGCGCAATCAACAGTCCCCACTGCCACTGTTGCAACTTCAGCATGGCAAACTCCTCCATCAGCGATTAGGGACATCATCGCGAATCTGCCTCGAGGCGGCACTCGGGGCAGATTCAGCCGCTAAAGGCGAGTGGTTGCTTTGGGCGTGCTGCCAGTTTTGCTTAACCTGTTTGTAGGTTGAGCCCATCAGTGTTTGAATCGCCTCAGGATTGGGTTTCTTGCCGGCTAACAGATCGCCAAAATACAGGCAAGTCCCCTCGCCTAGCGCCCAAGTGTAGGCCACGGCCCACGAGGTGGAAATTACGCTGCCAATGCCGGGAATAAACTTAACTAACTCTCGACCGATCGCCTGGGCAAAGAAGCCTCCCGCCAGGGTGCCGATGACGCTCAGCGCTTGGCCAAAGGTCAGTGGCTGCTGATAGACTCGGCCAAGCACGATCACCATTGATATTTGGAGACTTGTTAACACCGGCATCGTGGCAAAGGGGAGGGGCACGGCGGCGGCAATCCCCACCATAACGGCAAACGCACTAATGTAGTGCCGAGCAGCGCGGCGATATAAGTCGCCAATGGCCCTGCCCCGCTCGTCAGTTTCTAACAGTTGGTGAATGGCTTGGGCTTGAGCCTGAGGCAGCAACTGATCCAAGGCCGATTGCAGGGCCGGCAGTCCGTAAAACACGGGATCATAGCCGTCTTCCTCTAGGGTAAAGTCGAGCAGCAGGGTGCGATCGCTCAAATGACCAAAGCTCTCTTCCGTTGCTGCAGTGGCTCGGGCGATGGCGTCAAACTGTGGCGGGTAGTCTGGATGCTCATCCGTTGGGGAGGGATACAGCTCGTGTAGGCAGGTCAGCACCAGTAAGCAAGGAATCTGGGGAAAATCTTGCTTGAGCCGGGTAATCACCTGAGCCAAACTGTCATTGGCAAAGTCATTGACTTTGACCGTGAGAATGAAAATGCGCGATCTCGTCACGTCGGCCTTCAGGGTTTGGGTCAAGTCGTCGATGATCTCGGCGGAGTTGCGTTCGATATCTCCCAACCCAACAGTGTCGGTAAAAATGAGCAGTGGCAGCTCCGCCGATGGGTAAGGATATTGTTGCGTACTGCGGGTATGAGGCCGAAATCCTTGCCCTACGATATCGACGGACTGCCCCGTCATACCTCTCACAATAGAACTCTTACCCGTTTGGGGTTTGCCCAGTAAGATCACTTCTGTAGTAGGCAATTGCTGCCGCACGGCCTGTAAATGCTCCGCAATTTGCGATTCATTAACGGTAAAGCGCTGCCAAATTCGCTTAAAAGGGCTCGATATCTGTTTCACAAATACCCCGCTTGCCGTGCAATGGTTTGTTTACAGAATAGGAAATTTTGACCTCAGTGAGTCACTTATCGCTCTCAATGCAAAGCGATCGCCCTTGGGAAAAAACCTCTCAGATGGCAACGAGTACTCGTTGAGCCCAGCAACGGTCAAACAAAAATCTTGAGGCAGACGACACCAGACAGCACCAAAAGCGCAATAGAAAGCCGCGTAATCCGGGTCCGGAGTAGCAAAATTTCTTCAGCCTGTTTTTCCACAATGGGAGAAAGCGTCTCTGGTTCCTCCGCTTCGGTGTCTCCCATTAGGGGCAGCGGTTCTCGAGAGGGCAGCACATCAATCGGCTGAATATTGTCTTCAACGGCTTCTAACAGAAGAGAGCGTTCACCAAAGCGAGCTTGGGTATAGAGCCAATTGGTCACTAACTCTGGACAGTTCCGCTTTACCCAGCGCCAAGCAAAGAGACGAAACACCGGCTTACTGAAGTGAGCAATCTTTTTCAGCGGTCCCCGCAAAGCGCTGATGCTCACCTCTTTGTTGATGAGTCGCGCCGACCCGACTTCATACAAACCGTCCAAGATTGTTTTAAGGGTCGCCTTTTCTCGCTCAGCCATGTTCCTCAGCAGCAAGTGGGTATCTTGCATAAGCTGAAGCTCTTTTTGTACTTCTTCGGAATCTGGTGATAACCGCCTGGTTTCACCATCCCGAGTGGATAACTGAGGTTTAAAGTCCTGCATCTCGTCTACAACAATGGGCAAAGGGGGCTCAGTCGGCGTAACTGAGAAAACATGAGCGAATCACGGTAAGGTGACTTTAAAAAAGTGGCGCGCCGAGGAAATGGAACTGCTTTACAAAGCCGCTTTCCGTAATTTTAACGAATTATCATACACTACGGCTCTCCCTTAAGTATCCCAACAGGTTGATTTATTGGGAATTAGATCGTCTGAACAAGTGTAAAAATCAGTTAATCTGGCACAGTATTTACGGGCTTTTCAGCGTATTGTCAGACTCGTTACAACCCATCGGCACCTATGCAACTTTCACCCCAGGAAAAGGACAAACTGCTGATTTTTACGGCTGCACTGCTCGCCGAACGTCGCAAAGAGCGAGGACTCAAGCTTAACTATCCAGAAGCGGTAGCGTATCTGTCAGCAGCCATTTTAGAGGGGGCTCGTGAAGGGCGCACGGTTGCTGACTTGATGCACTATGGCACGACACTGCTGACTCAAGATGATGTGATGGAGGGCATTCCCGCCATGATCGACGAGGTACAGGTAGAAGCGACATTTCCCGATGGCACTAAGCTAGTGACGGTACATAATCCGATTTCCTAGAATTCATTACGCCTAATTGCTAAACCGTGAGCGATCACCCGACCCATTCGTTATTTGCCAAACTGGAGACCATTAATGATCCCTGGAGAACTTTTGCCCGCTGAAGGAGAAATTGAACTCAATGCCGGACGCGAAACCCTGATACTAACGGTTGCCAACTCCGGCGATCGACCCATTCAAGTGGGCTCTCACTTTCATTTCCTTGAGGTCAACACGGCACTACAGTTCGAGCGAGATTTAGCTCGGGGCATGCGGCTAGATATTCCGGCAGGGACAGCGGTGCGGTTTGAGCCTGGCGACGAACGAGAAGTTTCCCTCGTGCCCTTTGTGGGCAGCCGCCAAGTCTACGGTCTAAACGGCCTTATCAATGGCCCTTTGTAGCCTTCTACTATCGGGAGTCGAGTCAGCAGCTTTTCACCGATGCCTGCGAAGGAAAATCACTGCTAGATTGGCGGCGATTCTTCGAGCTGAGAAGACTGAAGCCGCTTCCCAGTGAAGAAAGGAAAGCGGCTCAAGCACATTTGTCGCGATCAAAAAGCGGCCTACACCTATTGGTTATGTAAGCTGCGTGGCAATTACTTTTTGATGTCAGGAACAACGTCAGGACGCTCTTTGTCTTCCCAACCGACGGGGCGCTTAGAGTTGTACCACGCAATTGAGCCAATAACGACAGCCGCAATAAAGCCCACACCAAAAACGATTGTAATGGCAGAAAAGTAGGGCGCGCTCTCAGCGCCAGTTTGCATCAGCAAATAATTTTGAAAGACGTCCATACGCGAACCTCAATTTTCAATCTAAAATTAAGGTACGACAAAGCGTCAAAGGTAGCATCTACCAAGCTACAGAGATTGTTGAGTGGGGCATCCATCGTTTCACAGACGGGCTTGCAACAGCTTGCTTAACGATAGAGAATATTTGATATGAGCCTGATTGGCGCGAGTTGCGGTAGCAATGCCAACCAGGCTCGCGATCGCATCCATCGGAATCTGACGTGACGGATAATACCAATTCTCTGTAAAAGCGCTAAATAATTAAGGTTGCCTCGGCTGTCGCTGCCCCCCTGAAAAAGTGGCTTTGAAGAAGCTGTATGGAGTCGTGATTCGTAGAAATCGGACAATACCCATTCTCTGAATCAAAGTTACACATATTAAACCCATCCCCAACCCCTTTTAAGGGAGTGGCGGAGCTTCGATCGGTAGTGCCATTCTACAGAAATTGGTATGAGCCCCTATAGGTGTGATTTCACCAGGCGGCGATAGAGCTTTTCTCCTTCGACCCAACCAAACATCAGCATGCTGAAACCAAAACAGATCAACAACTCCATCGGTGGCAATACCTGGGTGCCAAAGAAATTGCGTAACGGGGGTACGTAGATCAGCATAAGCTGCAAAGTCGTAGTAATGACTACGGCTGCTAGCACAAAAGGATTGGAAAACAGGGACATTTCGTAGGTCATGCGCACATCTGAGCGGACGGCGATCGCATGGCCCATCTGGGCCAGACACAGCGTCGTAAAGACCATGGTCTTCCAGCGCTCGGGATCACCGGCAATATTGGGATTTTGCACTTCGTAATAGGCCCAACACATTAGCGAGATGGAAATGATGCTGAACACCACACCGATCCGTAACATGTAGCTACCGAGACCGCGGGCGAAAATGCTTTCTTTTGGGTCGTGGGGCGGACGGGTCATAACATCGGGCTCAGCCGGCTCCACCGCCAAGGCCAACGCAGGGAAGCCATCGGTTACCAAATTCATCCACAAAATTTGCAGGGGCGTCAGCGGCACATCCAGAATTGGCAAGAATATCGGGGAAGCGGCGATCGTGAGGACCTCACCGATATTTGATCCCAGAATGTATTTCACAAACCGGCGAATATTATCGTAAACGACTCGCCCTTCTTCGCCAGCGGCCACAATGCTGGCAAAGTTGTCATCAAGCAGCACCATATCGCTGGCTTCCTTGCTGACATCGGTGCCCGTGATGCCCATGGCGATGCCGATGTCGGCCTGTTTTAGGGCCGGGGCATCGTTTACCCCGTCACCAGTCATGGCCACAATGCGGTGCTGCGCTTGGAGTGCTTGAACGATGCGAAGTTTGTGCTCTGGCGAGACCCGAGCATACACCTGAGTCGTCTGGACGGCCGTCTGCAGGGCTGATGCATCCATCTTTTCTAATGTCTTACCGGTCAGCACCGCCGCGTCAGGTTTGGCGATGCCCATATCCACAGCGATCGCTTTTGCCGTCAGCTGATGATCGCCGGTAATCATCATCGGATAGATGCCGGCCTGCTGACACAGCATCACCGCCTGCTTGGCTTCTGAGCGCGGCGCATCAATCATGCCAACTAAGCCCAGCCAGGCCAATCCGGCTTCTACGGCATTGACATCGGCGTCAGCCGCCGGGGGGGCGGTTAGAGGTTTCATGGCCATACCCAACACACGAAGGCCTTGGGCGGCCATGGCTTCGTTTTGGGCCACGATCTGAGACCGGGCAGCAGCATTTAATGGGATCAGGGTCGACTGCTGCTGCCACAGCTCACAGCGTTCCAGTAACAGTTCTGGCGAACCTTTGGCCAGCAACCAATAGGGCACGTCGGGTAGAAATGAGGCCAGCTGAGTCTCCTCGAGCGATCGCACCACGATACTCATGCGCTTGCGCTCGGAGGAAAAGGCAAACTCGGCGACACGCTCATGCTGGTGCATCAAGGTTTGCTGGTTGAGCCCGGCTTTGCTGGCCAATACCACCAAGGCCCCTTCGGTGGGATCACCCAAAATCGCCCATTCCCCTTGCTCTTTTTGCAAGACGGCATCGTTACACAGGAGACCAGTAACCAACAGCGCCGCCAGTTCAGGGTGTTCTAGAGGGGCGATCGCACCGCCCTTTGGCAGGTCGAACTCCCCCTGGGGTGAGTAACCCTCGCCAGTCACTTGATACCGCTGCGACGCCGTTTGTACGACCTGCCCCACCATTTTGTTTTGAGTCAGAGTGCCGGTTTTGTCTGGGCAAATGTGAGTAACGGAGCCCAGGGTTTCCACCGCAGGCAAGCGACGAATTAAGGCGATGCGTCGCACCATGCGCTGGGTGCCGATTGCCAAAGTTACGGTGATGACGGCGGGCAGGCCCTCGGGCACGACAGCCACGGCCATACTTAGCGATACTTCCAGCAAATCTTCAAACGCACCCCAGCCCGCTTGGATGACCCCGCCCACCACCACTAGGGCCACCAAAACTAGCGATCCCGTGACCAAAGTATTGCCCAACTGATCCATCCGCACCTGAAGGGGGGTCGGTTCAGTCTCAACGGACTGCAACATCGCCGCAATCCGTCCGAGCTCGGTCTGCATCCCCGTTTGGGTAACGAGCACGCGCCCCCGACCGTACACCACTTCGGTGCCCTGATAGACCAGGTTGGTGCGATCGCCCAGGCTAACATCTGCATCTAAAACGTTGTTAGCTTGTTTGGTCACCGCTTCGGCTTCTCCCGTTAGCGCCGACTCACGGACCTGCAAGTTAGACGCTTCGAGTAGTCGGCCATCCGCTGCCACCTGCATCCCCGCTTCCAAAAGCAAAATATCGCCCGGTACTAAATCCTGGGCAGGCACCTCAACAGGCCGCCCCTCGCGCACCACTCGAACTTGTGGCGAGGCCATTTGCTTTAGGGCAGCCAGGGCCTTTTCGGCGCGGCTTTCTTGAAAGTAGCCCAGCAACCCGTTGAGAATGACGATCGCAAAAATCGCGATCGCGTCCTTGGGCAACTCCCCCTTGCGCAGGGCGATGATTCCAGAAATCACCGCCACCGCAATCAGCATCAGCAACATAATGTTGGTGAACTGATCCAGCAGGATGCGCCAACTGCTACGACCTTTCACTTCTTCTAAAACATTTGCCCCCACCTGCTCTCGACGGTGGATGACCTCGGCGGCGGTTAGGCCTTGGGCGCGATCGCTCTGGAGTTGGGTCAAGGCGGTTTGGGGGAGCAAGGTATGCCAACCTTGCTGGGGAGAACCTGTCAGCCAACCGGGTGTACTCAAAGCAATACCCTACGCCACAACGTATTTCATGGTAAGCGGCAGACCCCTCGATCAATCAGAATCCATCGTTAGAATTCATGTGCCCACGAGGTAGATCCGTAAGCCATTTAAGTAAAGCCAGTCTCAACTTTCTAGCGATTGACGCCGGAGAAAGGGCACAAGAACTTGAGAAACCTTATCAGCCCAGTCTTCTTGGGCATAGTGACCGACTTCTTCCAAGCGGCTGAGTTCGCCGTTGGGCACTTGTTCTACCCATTGGGCTGCCTGCGCCACCGGGACCCAAGGATCCGCAACTCCCCAGATTAGCTGGGTCGGCTGGGACCATTCTGGCCAGGCTTGGGCGATCACTTGGGTGCTATCTGCGAGCCTAAAGTTGCGCAGGGTAAACAGGAGCGATCGCCCCGCTGCCGAAGTTTTCAAAAAGGGCTTGCGATAGACATCTAGGTCCTGATCATCCACCTGATAAGGCCCACCGCCTTCTAAGGTGCGATCGACCAGAAGGGGATCTTGGGTCATCATTTCCCCTGCCAAGGGCAAAGTCATCCGGCGAATCGCACCGGGTAACTTCACAGAGGGGGCTAATGGGGTATTAACGATAGC
The DNA here is from genome assembly GCA_050331235.1 of Leptolyngbyaceae cyanobacterium. Lineage (GTDB taxonomy): Bacteria > Cyanobacteriota > Cyanobacteriia > Phormidesmidales > Phormidesmidaceae > Halomicronema. Next base: position 15,710 of record JBHJHA010000010.1, on the reverse strand, counting down.
AAGTCGCTCCACCCGTGCTGGATTTTGCAGGGCAAACAGCACCCCATACACCCCCATAAATCCCTGGACCACAAGGTGCAAACGGTCAATTTCTAGCGCTTCCAAAAACCGTTCTAACTCAGTCACAAAGGCGTTGGCCGTGTAGGCAAAGTCCCGTTTCTCCGGAAAGCTGGAAAATCCATGGCCAATCCAATCGGGGGCGATCGCCCGGCGTCCCTGTTCGGCAATTTTGGGCATCACCTCACGCCAGCTATAGCTTTGCGACACAAGCCCGTGTAGCAATACGACCGGGGGGGCATCCATCGCCGTCAATGGCTCTGACTCTCGATAAAACCACTCCAGCTGCCCGACCTGAATCTTGTTTTCCGTTGGTGCCACGACGCCTGCTTTACCTCCCTTGGGGTGTCGCTTAGCTTACTGTTCTGAGTGGGGCGATCGCAACTCATCCCCCGTGAACCGATACAGTCACCTTGGGCTTTACCGTTGAATCAATTGGTTCAACGGCGGCCCCACAACTGACAGTCTTTAAAGGCAGCCGTGCAGAGGTGACGAGTTGAAAGTTTAGCATTGAGAAATCACTCGGCCTGAACCTGGAAACCGCTTCCCCCCCAAGCAACTTTGCCCCAGAGTTAAACCTAGCTTGATATGTGTCAGCGTCTTAAATGGCCGTTAACGGACCAAAAAGCAGTCGTCATCGCTTCCTTCATCTGTCTTTAACGTTTGCTTGGAATAATTCCAGTGCTTGAATAAAGTAAAGTAATGTTGAACAGCCCCTTTAATACTGGCTGGCCTAAAGCTTAGAGATACCTGCTAGATTCTGACCCTGTAAATGCTTGAAGCATTCTCCGCTCAAGTTGAAGTAGTCGTCGGGTTTCGTATGTCTACTGCTCTGCGGTTTTAGCCAGCGAAATCATCTGTAAGGACGAGGAATTTACCAAAATGATTATTGGATTTCTAATTACCGTTGTTGTCTTGGCCATCAGTTTATGGCTAGTTTCCCTATTACCCACCGGGGTAGAAGTAGATAGCCCCGTTAAAGCCCTGGTCGGTGGAGCCATCATTGGCATCCTGAACGGCTTGTATCACATCTTGCCCCAGGGGCTGCGCACATTTGGTGCCATCATCAGCTTAGGCTTGATTCCTCTGTTGATTAACATCATTGTCTTTGGCTTGGCCGCATGGCTCGTTCCCGGGTTTCGCCTGCGCTGGGGCATCATCAGCGCCATCATCGGTGCGTTTGCCCTTGCCGTAATCAACAGCATCTTGGTTTGGGTTTTGACTCAGATTGGCCTGTTCTAAAACCTTCAGCCGCTAAGCCCGATGGTGTCTGTCCATCCTCAAAAAGTGCAACCACTGGTTTGGGGCAGCCATCATCGGCATCACCTTTTAGGCTTTGTTGGCTGGAGAAACTGCCGAAACATGGTCGGAACTAGCCATCTGGTCATTGGATAATGTGCTTTTGACCAGGGCAGGCAGCTATGGAACTGTTGCCAGTTCTTCCGCCAGCATTTGCTCATACACTCGGTGCAGGTAGGGCGTTACCGCGTTGTCTTCGATACCGTAGCCGAGGCTCGTCCAAGTGCCAGAGAGCAGATAAAGCACTTCGCTGAGGTAGCCTTGCCGCAGCAAATCGGCGATATCAGCATTCCAAGCCACGGTATCGCTGAGCCAGCGATACACCACTTCATCTTGATATGCCGGCTCAAAGCTATAGTCCGCCCACCAGGAATACCACCGTGGCGGTTGAGGATGATATTGTTGGGCTTTTTCTAACCAGGTTGTGGTCAAAAATTGATACCGCCCAGCCGCGGTGGTGCAATTGCCGACGTTGGGGCCAGCCACAATATCAACGCACAGGTCAGGATGCTCGGTCAGATCGCTAATCCGCTGTCCGCCATAGAGGGTGTGGTAAGGCTCAGCCGTGTGAGACTCAGCGACGGAAATAGTCCGCATCAGTGCCCGGATATGGGGATCCCCACCGGCCATTTTGAGCGGTGCTGAGTCAATCTCAGCGAGGGGAGGGAGCAAACGCAGCGATCGCCCCCACATCAGAGGTTTCACAGTGGAGAACAGCCAAGCCCCTCCGAATAAAACCAATGCGATGACAAGCGCTGAGCGCCGCCCTTTCGTCGGTGTCTGCTGAGACCGAGGAGACGGGGACTGGTATGAGGGTAGAGAATCCACAGTGCTGAATGATGCCAAGGTAGCCGCAAACCAAAGATTGCTGCAGCTATCCTAACGCAGGGTAAAAACTAGCGATCACTGCCGTTCATAGACGGTAGCAAAGCGGAGACTAGCTCAGTCACTGCCCGATACCCCTTGGGAACAAAGATCGCTCTCAGGGGTCAGTCAGACAGCAAGAGCTCAATCTGTCGGCACACTTAGAGACCCTAAGTGTGCTTTTTACTGGTTGGTCGAGGCATAGGGCACACCGTGAAAATGTGCCTGCGAACGCACTCCCTTAAGCTGCAGCAGCGAACTTGCCACCCGTTCAGAGTCGCTCAGCTCCCGAGGCTGAATTACCTTACCGCCACATTTTGGGTTAAGTCACCCAGAACCTGGCTAATCCGGCCGAGCACTCGCTCGCAGCCCTCAATTTGGTGCCGCGCCGCCAGGTAGTTGGGGTCGTTGTAGGCGAGCCAGACTTGTCCATCAGCATCTTGCCATATCAGCATTTTTTGCGGTAGGTCAATCGCCACCGACTGACTGCACTGCATCAGCGGCGTGCCCACATTGGGATTCCCAAATACGACCACTTCGGTGGGCCGGAGTTCCTTCCCGACGGAGGCGGCATTGGCGGCATGGTCAATGCGGGTAAACAGGGTCAGGCTGCGATCAGCGATGAGTGCTTCGAGGCGGTCGCCTGTTTCGCTGACACTAAAATCGCTCCTGACCCGGACAAGACCGCCATCAGCAACAGGACTCTCCATCGCCGTGTGGTCATCAGCGCTGGCAGGGCTATTCAGTCCGGCGATCGTCAGACACAGCACCATAGCCAACAGCAGCGTCAAAAATCCTTTTAATCTTTTCATTCGTTACCATCGCCCCATCGAGCAAAACAGCGGTCTTAATTTTGGCAGGACAGCGCCCCCCTTCCATCTATCAGACGTCGCAAACCACCGCACTTCCTAAAAGATGTCAAAATCCAAATCAAAATTGGCTGAATGTCAGTATCTTTTGCTCCAGAGATTTGAGGGATTATATGAGGCTTTCCCAAGACATGTTTTCGCCTCGCCACAAGGGTGCGATCGCCCCGGAATTGAGACGCCTATACCGAAGCGGATGTCCAGGCTGGCCGCTCCAATCCCCGGTTTAAGCGGTCAGGCATTTACACCGGACGCTACTTAGCGGTGCGGACTGAGCTCGTTGGCGCTGCGGACTTGACCGATAGCGAGCTCGACCTGCTGATTTCTTGATCGGGTCGGGCGATCGCGGGTTAGACCATCAGTGGGTTGATAAGATCGCGGCTTCTGCTACCTCGATGCCCAAATCTGCGGCCTGCTCCCAGCCGAGGCCTCGCCGCTCGATGGTGTGGTCCGCGGGCTCAACCAGATTCAAAATGGTAGATAACCCGTAGGACAAGTCGCGATCGTCATCGACGATGATATCGACCTGGGGACCGACCCAGTCAAACAGCTCTGCTTTGGACGGTACCGGTAAGGCGTCCAAGTCCAGCAGGGACAGGGCAGACGTAGACACAATTGGATTATCTAAAGCTTCGATGAGCGATAAACAGATGGGACAGTCAGGCACTCTGATTCCGGTTGTTTTGCGCTTGGGACTCATCACAAGTTTAGGGACTTGCTTAGTTGCTGGCAGCAAAAAAGTGTAAGGCCCAGGGATTAAATGCCGAATCTGACGGTAGGCTGGATCGCTCACGTAGGCGTATTCTGCAATATTTGACAATGACGAGCACATAAACGTCAGGGGCTTGTCATTGCTAGTTTGCTTAAGCTGTCGCACTCGATCAATGGCGGGCTTCGCCGTTAGGTCACAGCCGATCGCATAGACCGTATCAGTGGGGTAGAGCATGATGGCACCGCTGCGCAGCGCATCACGAATGGCCTCGATTTGGCGGGGCTGGGGGGTTTCAGGATGAACGGAGTAGGTTATCGCCATGGTGTCATTTCCCCCTGTTAAGTTAAGCTGTCAACCACAAGTCGCCTTCATTATGGAAGATAGTGATGGCGCAATGACGATTTTGTATGAAGACTTTAGCCTTTTTAGACTGTCCCACGGGGATTTCGGGCGATATGTGTTTAGGCGCGATCGTCAGCGCTGGGATGCCCTTAGTCGATCTTCAGGGGCTGATTGCCCGTCTCAATTTGCCTGAACCGGTGGAACTACGCCGCCGTCAAGTTCGCAAAAACGGCATTGCGGCAACCAAGGTTGATGTTGTCCTATCCCATGACTCGGGGGACACTCACCCGCCGCCCGCCCGCCATCTCCGGGAAATTGAACATATTATTCAGGCCGCGGACCTGCCAGCGCGGGCGACTCAGTGGAGTCTGGCCATATTCCAGCGTTTGGCCCAGGCCGAGGGTGCGATCCATGGCGTCGATCCGCAAGCGGTTCATTTCCATGAGGTTGGAGCCACCGATGCCATTGTCGATATCGTTGGGACCTGTGTCGGCCTCGATTGGTTAGCCATTGACGCTCTATATTGTGCCCCGCTGCCTACTGGTCAGGGCTTTGTCAAAGCGGCCCATGGTCGATTGCCGGTGCCGGCCCCGGCGGTGCTGAAGCTGATGGAAATGGCCCAAGTGCCCCTCTACAATGCCGGGTTAATGGGGGAACTCGTGACTCCAACTGGGGCCGCGATCGCCACTGAGTTGGCGACTCACTTTGGCGATCCACCCGCGATGCAGCTACAGAAGGTCGGGCTGGGTGCCGGCAGCAAAGAACTGCCCGTTCCCAATGTCCTCCGCTTATGGATGGGATATGCTGCCGACCAGCCCCAGCACTCTTCATCGTCGAGAGTGGCTTCACCGGTCGTCAATGCTCACCATGAGCCCCCGCTGGCTCCGGCGACACAGGCAAATTTCCCGGTGGCTGCACCTACCGCGCTTGACGTCGAAGCACGCTCCGGACGAGAAACCGTGACCGTACTGGAAACGCAGATTGACGATCTAGCTCCACAAGCGATCGGCTATCTGTACGATCGCCTCTTCGCCGCCGGAGCATTGGATGTCTTTGTGCAAGCCATCACCATGAAAAAGTCGCGACCCGGTCACCTAATTAAGGCGATCGTCTACCCCGAGCAGGCGGATGCCTGCGAAGCGGCTTTGTGGCGAGAGACGACCACTTTAGGCGTCCGCCGCATGCACCAATCCCGATTACGGCTCCGGCGAGCCATCGTCGTGCTGACCACTCCCCTGGGCGATATCCGGATGAAGGTAGCCTATGAACCAGGCAGCGATCGCCCCCTCAAAGCTCATCCTGAGTACGCCGACTGTGCAGCGCTGGCCCAGCAGCACAACCTCCCCTGGCGAGACGTGCATAATCAGGCGATCGCCCATTGGTATGCCCCACAGGCCCCCCAGTGAGTAGCGACGAGGCCCTGGTGGGCGATCGCTGGACTCCAGCCGTCATGGAACGCACCTTCCCCTCCCTGTCAAAATTACCCGGGACAAGTCTTCTGGGTTTCTAGGCTTTACTTAGGAGTGTTAGCAAGTCTTTCTAATGTCACCATCTTGAGGCAGATTACACGGGAAATCCTGATTTAGCTTTTACCATAGCGATAGGCCAAAAATCGCGTCACATTTTCAGTAGGAAACGAGGTTCATGAATCGCATTTTTCAAAGCTTAGGATTGTCCATAAGCTTAGTTGCCCTTGGCTTAGGAGTCACCGGCTGCATTCCCAACTTTTCTAGCAGTTCAACAGAGGAAGAAGAGGACACCTTAGAGTTTCGATACGTGGATGGTGACGAAGACAGCGATAACTATTTGTTAGAACTTCGCATCAATGGCCCCATCCTGAACACCCCTTCTAATTCCGGATTTTTTAGCCTCGACTCTAGCGTCACCTATGCTTATCAGTTTCAAAAGCTCATGGAAAAAGTCGCTGAGGACGAACGCGTCCAGGGAGTCTTTTTGCGCATCTCCACCCCAGGCGGCACCGTAGTCGGCTCTAACGTGATTTATGAAGCCCTGGCTGACTATAAAGCGACGACTGAAAAACCCATCTATGCCTACATTGAGGGGCTTTCGGCCTCAGGGGGAGTCTGGTCAATGGTGGCCGCCGACCAGATTTTTGCCGCCCCTGGCAGTTTGATCGGCAGCATTGGCGTCGTTGGCCCCACCTTGGTCTATTTTGACAGTCCGGTCGCGATCGACGGCGGTCTCCTCGGGGGCGGCGTCACGACCCAGGGGGGCATCCAGCAGTTTGTGATCTCAGCGGGCAAAGGTAAAGATCTCGGCAATCCTTTTCGTCAACCCAATGAGGAGGAGCTGCAAGTCCTTCGCACCAATATCAACAATGAGTACGATAACTTTGTCGAGCATGTTTCTGAGACGCGGGACATCTCTGAGCAAACGCTCCGTCAAGAAATGGGGGCTTATATCTTTGGTACTGAGCAAGCGGAGCAGTACAACCTGATTGATGGCACCAGTGGCCGCCCGGAGGCTGTGGCCGCCCTGGCCACTACCCTAGAGTTTGAAGATGACTACCAACTTGTGCGCATTGGTTATGATGAGCCGAGCCTCATTGAGATTCTCTTGGGCCAAACGCCTCTTGATTTGACTTACGAGCAGCAGCAAGCCGCAATTCAGCAAGATCTTTGCCATTTACAGACTTACAGCTTGCTCGCCTACTACGGCAACGTGGTCTCGCTCTGTCCCGATTAGGTCGCAATTTAGGCCATCTGCCCAAACTGAATGACTTCGGGCAATCGAGCTGGTCATTAAACCAGCGTAGACTTGCCCCATCGATACCCGAGCCGGATTCTAACTCTCGGCGGGATTAGTCGATTGCAAAGGAACGCGCCCGGCCCTACGGCTAGGCTCCCGTAGCAGCGGGGCAAAAGTCTAGGGTTCGAGGTGTACACCAAATTCTCTGTAATAGCGCTACAGATTTGAAGATCCCCCGCTGTCGCTGTCCCCTTGAAAAAGGGGCTTTGAAGAATTTGTATGTCGTCGTGATTTGCAGAAATAGTATAAGACGGTTCTAACTATCATCTGACTGGATCGATTCTTGACCGTCATCACTACATAGAAAGATGTCGCTGGGTATCAAGAATGGTATTCCTAAAAAGGCCGCCTCGATGAGGCTTCAGTTTAGGGATTGAGGGTCATGGCAAATTGGTTCAGCTCAGCGATCAAAACCACCACTCAGCGGGCGAGTAGCCTAGGTCAAAATATCGCCAAAACGACTGCTAGCATCGGCCAATCCGTTGGCACCGCTGCGGCGAATGTCAGTCAGAATCTGCGCCAAACTACCTCCGGTCTAGTCGAAAGTGTGCAAGACTGGTTGCCCTTCTCCAACGAGGACACCCTGGCTTTTTTGGCAGTCCTTTTTGCGATCGCGGCCATTGATAACCAGCTCGACGAGGCAGAACTGAAGTTTGTATTTGCTAGCCCAGAGGCCGAAAACCTCTCTGAGTCAGAAAAAGCGGAATTGCAGTCGTATTCCTACGAGCCGCCGCCCCTGGTAGAGTCCTTGGCGAAGCTGGCAGATGCCGATCAGGAACTGAAATTTGGGCTGATTTTTTGCATTCTCAACCTGATTCGGATTAACGGGATCATGACCCCGGAGGAAGAACAGGCCCTCATAACTGCCCAGGATGTCCTCCAAATCAATGATGTTCAGGTGGAAACGGTTCACAACTATATTCAAGCGCTGGCGATCGCCCGGGAGGAGCAGAGTCCAGCCGCTGTTAGTCAGGTCAAAGCAGCCAGCGAACGGATGCAGCGGGTTGGCATTCCGATCCAAGCGCTGGCCCGTGCTGACGATTCAGCGGCGACTGATGATATTAAATATAGCGATCGCCGATTTTTAGACAAGATGAAAGCCTTTGGCATTCAAGCAGGTCAGGGCTTGGTGGAGCAAGCCTTTGTGCTGTGGTATGCGCTCCACGATGCCGAAACCCCCACAACCGCTAAGCTCAAAATCGTTGGTGCCCTGACCTACTGGATATTGCCGGTTGACATGCTGCCAGATATCTTGCCAGCGGTCGGATTTACGGATGATTTCACCGCATTGACGACGGTCGCCGCTACCATCGCTACGAATATCACCCCCCAAGCTCGAGAAAAAGCGCATCAGCGGACGGCAGAACTCTTTGCCGGCGAAGGGGTGCCAGAGAAAGATTTGACTGAATTTGATGACGCTATTGGCTAAATAATGCCGCAAGAGGCAAGGCTAGACACGCTGATCCCACGCCGATGGAATCTGACGGCAGGGCGGCTCACAGGTCTTGTTAATAGAACTTTCGGTGCCATCAAGCTTTTGGAACTTTTCGAGAGTGCCCTTTTACCAGTCCTCAATAAACTGAATAAATTCGACCTGGGGAGCTGCTAAATCTGTGAATTGAGCCGTGCGCGTTTCAAGTTCCTGGAGCTGACCGAGGGCACGACCGCAGGGAAAACCATATTTCTGTTGAACGCGATCGCTGGCAATTTTCAGCGCTTCCCGGGAGCGGGCCAAGAAGTCGTCGAGGGCATAGTGAGTACCCGGGTCTAAGTATTTTTTGACTACCAGCGAAGGCGAGTAGCAGGTTTGTTGCGAGCCGTCGGGCCATCTAATTTGAAATTTGATTTCTGGCATGGTGGTTTATGCAGTGAACGGGAACAAAGTGCAGACGGAAGAATCAAGCATCGCCCCGCAAACCGTGTAGTGCGTGGCCCTTCGTACCGGTAGGAGCAAGCTGCTGCACCAGCGCTTGATAATGCCCCTCATGGAGAGCGGCGGAACGCGACCAGTGATAATCCGATAATACTGCTTGGCTCCGCTGCACCATCTGAGTCATGTCCGAGTGACAGCCTGCCAGCATGGCTTTAGCGATACTCGTCGCGCTCTGAGGGTCAGCCCAAAGGGCTTGATTAGGGGCTAAAAATTCTGTAAACGGCGGCTGCTGGGAAACCACGACGGGCAAACCGGAGGCGATCGCCTCCATGACCACCAGGCCCCAGCCTTCTTGCAATGAGGGAAAACAAAATACGTCGGCACACCGATACAGCACTGGCAAATCAGCGGCGGCAACTACCCCAGGCAAGACCACCGCGCGGTGGAGATCAATTTGGCGGGCCGCTGCCGCAGCGAAAAACTGGGCTCGGTAAGGCTGATAGTCAAACAGCGTAGCCCCCCCGGCAATGACCAGCTGTGCCTGGGGCACCTTTGCCAGTACTTGCGCAAAGGCCTGGAGCAGACCGATGGAGTTTTTACGGGGTTCGATGCCGCCAATAGTCAGGTAAATCGGGTTTCCTGTCAGCCCATAGCGCGCTTTAAGCGCGGTCTCTTGTCCACTGGGCACAGGCGAAAATCGCTGAACGTCAATACCATTTATGACGCGGGCTGCCTGGATGCCGTAATCTCGGGCCAATACCTGCTGCCAGCGATCGCTGACGCAGAGGCACAAATCAGGCTGATAGATTGACCTGTCTTGACAGGCGCGCAGGTAGGGACTGTGAAACGCTTCGACATGGTGGACCGTGCGGACAAAGTGGGGAATGACGCCAGCCTCTCGCAGCATCAAGAGGGCATTAGCACCAATACAGTCTTGCGCGTGATAAATGTCAAACGCCGGCACCCCCGCCTGAAAGCCGTCAACAAACTCACGGATGCGCTGCTGAATGAGCTGATCAATGTCCCCAGGTGCCGGTTGGGCTGGGACAAGCTGCACCATAAAGGGTAGCGTTTGCTCAAATCCTGAACCATCTTTATCTAGGGCAAATACCCAAACCGTGTGTCCCCGCTCCGTCAGTGCCGCCGCCAGGGCAAGGGTATGCATCACGCTGCCTCGCGGCTTAATGGAATAGGTGAGGAGAGCAATTTTCATCGCGGCATGCACCATCTAGCTAGCGCCTACAGGGGCAAACCCGGTTAACGGTGCCTGTTGCAGATCCCAAAAATACACGGTTTCGGCGGCCGTTTTGAGGGTCAAGGTCAGGGGGGCCACCACCTCTCCGATCGCGGCACATACTAGCCCTCGCGCCTGAAAGATTGCCTGGATAGCGGAGACCCTTTCGGGGCGCACGCTGAGCAAAAACCCATAGCTGGGGAAACTGGTGAGCCACCGCTGGAGCGATAGCCCCGCTGGACAGGGAATCTGGTCCACCTGCAAAATCGCCCCGCACCGGGAGGTCTCCATTAGCATCAGGGTGGTGCCGACCAAGCCCCCCATGCTGATGTCTTTGGCAGTATCGCACAGACCCGACTCTGCGATTTGAGGCAGCAGTGATAAATTAATTTGGAGGTCGGCTGGCGCTTTAGCGGTGGCGGCATCCCAAAAGGGATAGTCGCGGTAGGGCTGCCCCTCAAAGTCCGCAACTAGAACCAAGCGATCGCCCACCTGTGCATCAAAGCTAGTTAATAGGCAATTGGCTTCACCTAAAATCGCCACTGACAGTGCCGCATAGGGGCTCTGGCAATTGGTATGGCCGCCAACGATGGGCACGTTAAACGCGCGGGAAGCCGCCAACATGCCTTCCCACAGGGGGTGAGTCGCCGCCGCCGTAGGGCTCCACAGGGCATCTACCACGGCGATCGGCCGTCCCCCCATGGCGTAAATATCGCTGACGTTCACCAGCAGAGCACTCCATCCGGCAAACCACGGCTCTGCCTGAACGAGTTGAGGCCACAACCCCTCGGCGGCTAGCAGCAGGTAGCGATCGCCCCGGGGAATGGCGGCACAGTCGTCCCCCAGCAAAATTGGTGCCTGATTTTCTCCAGCCGATACGTACTGTCCTAGCTTGTGGGCAGCCGTTTGAATGTCCTGCTTGTATCGGATGCCTAAGGTTTGGCGCAGCTGCTCAGCAAGATCGGTCAACACGGCGGTACAGGCTAGAGGGATACAACAGGTACGGGAACAAACGCTAACAAGCTTGGAGCAGCCCGACTTGCGCTGGGCGAGGCTCTTGACTCGGCGGATAAAAGGCGAGGTCGGCCTCCATTAAATGGTGGGGGCGATCGCAAATTTCTAACTCTTGCAGAGATGCCCAGTGCAGCCGCCGAAAAAAACGCACATTTTGTAACTGCACCGTAGCAAGAAAGCGATCGCAGCCCCAGGCGTTGGCCGTAGTCACGGCTTTTTGAATCAGACCCTTGCCAATGCTGCCAACCCGGCGATAGTTTGGCTTGACCCCGAGCCGTCCGCCATACCAAAGCCGCTCCTCAGTTTCGTAAATCCGCACAATGCCCACCACCTGACGACCGGCCAAGACATGATGCTCGACTGCAATGATGGAATAGGCCACGTCATCCGTGGCGTCAATATCGTCTTCCGCAAACAGCCCCTGCTCTTCACAGAAAATCTCTCGACGCAGACGAAAATAGGCCCTGACATCGTGGGGAGCTTGGGCAAGCTCAAAAGTATATCGAGGTAAAGACATCACAATTCCTCCTAAAACACAGCACGGCTAACGGGTGATCGCTAGCGCCTCCTCAATCTCAGCTGAGTACTACTTTTCAAAGGTAGAGAGGGCCGAGCAGGCCCCGCATTTGGCGCAGCCGGCCTTGATGGTGTCAGCGGTCATGCCCCCCTGCTTGAGCAGGCGACCAACGCGCTGATAAACCGCCATCATGAAGTCGGTGCTGGGGGCGGGATGGTGCGCTAGGGGCGTATCGGAGATCGGTACAAAGGGCACCACAAACGGATAAACGCCCAAATTAATCAACCGCTCGGAAACCGCCGTTAGCGTTTCTAACGAATCCCCCAAGCCTGCTAGCAGATAGGTGCTCACCTGCCCCCAACCAAAGACAGCGACCGCGGCCGCAAAGGCGTCGTAATAAACAGACAGCGGCACCTCTGCTTTGCCGGGCATGATGCGAGCGCGGACTGTGGGGTCGGCGGCCTCTAGGTGCATGCCTAAGCTATCGACGCCAGCTTGCTTGAGCCGATCAAACCAAGCAAAATCAGCCGGCGGTTCACACTGGGCCTGAATGGGTAGATCGACTCGCGCTTTAACCGCACGGGCACACTCCGCCAGATAGGCTGCTCCGCGATCCGAAGTATGGGGGGTGCCTGTGGTCATGACCAAATGCTTGACCCCGTCTAACCGCACGGCGGCCTCGGCGACTTCGGCGAGCTGCTCTGGGGATTTGCGAGCGATGGTCCGCTCTTGCGCCAGCGATCGCTCAATGGCGCAAAATTGGCAGGCGGTGGCCTCGTCGCGATAGCGCATACAGGTTTGCTGCACGGTTGTTGCTAATACGTCGTTGCTGTGCAGCAGGGCAATTTTCCAATAGGGAATGCCGTCGGTAGTCTGAAGGCTATAAAACTTAGGCTGGTGAGGAAACTCAATCTCGGCGATCGCCGACTCAGCGTGGGTCAGTGTCGCCCGCTGCTGCCCCGGCTGCACCGCCGCTGCATAGGGTGAGGCGCTGGCCGTACTTGTATAGATGGGGACCATGACGGTCGTACCATTCACCGTTACCGCTTTGTGATCAGAGGGCCCCGCTCCGCCCTGTCGACCTTGAGCACCCACCGACTGCTCCATCAGTCGTAGGCCTGTGGTTTGAAGCTCGGTGATCAGTTGCTGCTTTTTCATGACGGCAAAAAAGAAAGTTAAACAGGGAGTTCAGAGTCAGACGATTCAGTTGAGGTCAGCGGCTCGGGAGGGCTGGCGACGGGAGACGCTGAGGTAGGCGGGTCGAGCACCGACCAAACCTCACCGTTGACGCGCATCTTCAACAGGTCGGGACGGGCATAATGCCCCACCGAGTCCATCATGCGTTTGCGTTTGGTAATGAGTGAAAAATCTAAATCGGCGATCGCCATGCCCTCCCCTTCGATCATGGGGTCAGTCAACGGCACCCCTTCGGGGCTAATGATGGCGGTATAGCAGCCACCACTCAGTACCCCATGCAACTTGTCATCGGCGGTAATCTGCTGCTTTTGCTCGGTTGTTAGCCAGCCTGTGGCATTAACCACAAAACAGCCCGACTCCAGCGCGTGATGGCGCATGGTCACTTCCATCTGATCGCTGAAAATCTGACCCACCATCGAACCGGGAAATTGCCCGCAGTGGATCTGCTCATGCTGGGCCATAAGCGCAAAGCGGGCCAGGGGGTTGTAATGTTCCCAACAGGCCAGGGCGCCAACCCGACCCACCCGCGTCTCGGCGACGACGAGACCGGAGCCGTCGCCCTGCCCCCAGACCATCCGTTCGTGGTAAGTCGGGGTAATTTTGCGCCGCTTGAGCAGCAGCGAGCCGTCCGTATCAAAGATGAGCTGAGTGTTGTAGAGCGAGCCGTTGTCTCGCTCATTCACCCCCAGCACAATCACCATCTCATAGGAGCGAGCGGCCCGACTCACGGCGTCCACCACGGGACCGGGCACCGCTACCGCCTGCTCATACAGGGCCATGTGGGCCTTGCCCATCAGTACCGGTGGTAGCACAAAGGAGAAGTAGGGATAGTAGGGAATTAGGGTTTCGGGGAAGACGATCAGCTCCACGTCCTGCTCGGCCGCAGCGGCGATCGCCGTTAGCACCTTCTCCGTAGTGCCATCACAGCTGTCCAGCACCGGACTGATTTGGACTGCCGCAGCGCGAACGGTTTTCACATGATTCATAGGTTAAAACTAGCCGCGCTGCGGCAGCGACTCAACTCTAGGGAATATCACCAATCGAACGAAAGTCAGGGAGTCAGGCCCCTCTAGCCAAGGACTTGACCCACTGCGCTACATCGTCCAGGTGTCGAGAATAAAGGCTCCCTCTTTACGGTGAACCAAAACGATATCCAACACATCCAATGGGTTGATGGGAGTAATGCCGGGAATCAGCGAAGGCTCGCCGTGGCCATACAGCGCCTGCAAGGCAAAACGACAGGCATAAACCTTACCGCCTTCTTCCATCACTTTGACCAACTGATTGTTCATTGCCATATGACCAGGAAAGGCTTCGTCCCCAAGCTTCGGAAACCCTCGCTGCACCCCAAGGGTGACACCAGGTCCGTAAAGCAACACTGAGGTCTCAAAGCCCTTACGAATGAGACGGGTCGCTTGGAGCAAATTCACTAGACCGATGGAGCCTTCGAAGGCCACCGTATGAAACGTGACTAAGGCCTTCTCGCCGGGTTCAGCCTGAACATCTGGAAACACCTTTTCTTCGTAATCAACAAAATAGTCCCCAGCCTTGTGGGCGGGTGCAGTAACCTCAGGCATGGAAAAAATCCTCAATAGTAGCAGCACAGCTCGGCCTGGAATCTCAGACCCATGCGTTAACCTAGCCGTGCTCGGGTTGATGTGTACCTTACGGGGCCGTCTCACCTCGACTTGTATCAGCCACAACAAAACCTTGAGGTCTGTACTTACTGACAGGGTTTAGCTGAGATGGGCAGGTTGAGAACTCAATTACCCCGACAATCCTATCGAAAGTGATAGGAGGGAGATCGCTTCCTTGCCCCCTGTCGGGGCAAACTGATGAACCGTCAACCGTCCTTGCCGTTAACACTACGGAGGAGATAGGGCCAGTGGTTCACATTCAGGGTGAACTCCCCTTAGTCACAGCTTTTGTCATTGTGTGCCTGGGGCTACAGGGTTTTGCTGAGAGACCGTTTAGCGTTTGAAACAGTATTTATTTTTTCAACCCATGCAGCACTACACGGTCATCATTGTGGGCGGCGGGCAAGCGGGCTTGTCCATCAGCTACTGCCTCAAACAGCGCGGCATTGACCACGTAGTGCTGGAAAAACATCAGATTGCCCACGCGTGGCAGCATCAAAGATGGGATTCTTTTTGTCTCGTGACGCCCAACTGGCAGTGTCAGCTCCCAGATTTTCCCTATCAGGGCGATGACCCCAATGGGTTTATGGTGCGGGACGAAATTGTAGCCTACGTCAAACGCTACGCCCGCACCTATGACTTACCGGTTGAAGAGGGAGTAACAGTAGATCGCATCCGTCCCGACGGTCGCAACCGGTTTTATCTCAGCACCTCAGCGGGGGAGTTTACCGCGAGCCAAGTCGTGATCGCCACCGGCGGCTACCACACGCCCAAAATCCCTGACTTTGCTAGCTGTTTACCGCCATCCATCGCCCAGCTTCATTCCTCGGCATACAAAAATCCGGAGGCGTTGACCCCCGGTGACGTGCTGATTGTCGGTACGGGGCAGTCGGGCTGCCAGATTGCCGAAGATCTGCATCTCGCGGGGCGGCAGGTGCATCTGTGTGTCGGTGGCGCGCCGCGATCACCCCGTCGCTATCGAGGGAAGGATGTGGTGGACTGGCTAGAGCAGATGGGCTATTACAACATCCCCATCGACAAGCATCCCCAAAAAGAAAAGGTGCGCCACAAGACCAACCACTATGTCACCGGACGGGGAGGCGGTCGGGAGATTGATCTGCGTCACTTCGCTCTGGAAGGCATGCAGCTCTATGGTCGAATAACGGATGTTCAAGGGGCAACCCTGACCTTTGACGGGACCCTGGCGGAGAATTTAGACCAAGCCGACGCTGTTGCTGAAAGCATCAAAGGCACCATCGATCGCTATATTGCGGCCAACCACATCGAAGCCCCTGTGGATCCCCCCTATACCCCCGTGTGGCACCCAAC
>JBHJHA010000009.1:0-14496 GCA_050331235.1 Leptolyngbyaceae cyanobacterium | reverse complement strand
GATTAACCTTATTTTGCAGCAAGGTGCGATTGATGGTGCTGGCAACTGAAGCCATCCCCCTGAGTAGAGGCTGACTAACTGGCATGATGCTTGGCTTGTCGACCGCTTGCTCCGAGATCGCCTGAGTGTATTCTCGTCGGGTTGGCAAATCATCATCCACGATATTGAAAACTTCTCCAGGGAGCGTTGCGGCTGTGGCTGCGAGGACGATTGCAGTGGCGCAGTTCTCTACATAGGTCAGTGGCATCACATGCCGACCGCCAATCAGCAACCAAGCTGGGCCCGCTCTATGACCATGACTAGCATTCCAAAGGGCCCCACGGCCGAATATCATACCTGGTCTGATGACTGAGATTTGATACCCATGCTGAGCTGCATGTTGGCGGACTAGCTGTTCTTGAGCCAGCTTGGTCTGAGCATACGCATCACGCTCAGACAGGTCTTCGCTCATGGGAGCATTTTCGCTCAGCACAGTTCCCGGAGAGATTTGCCTGTAGTCATAGACAGAGAAGCTACTGATGAGCACTAGCTTTTTGATCAGATGTGCTGCGACTACCTTGAGTAGGTTTTGAGTCGTCTGAACCGTACCTTGGTAAGCCGTCTCAAAGTCACCGCTCTTGGAGGCCGCCAAGTGGATAACGCTATCGATGCCTGACAGCATTGACGGATCTAACTGCGGGTTTAGTAAGTCTGCCGCAAAGGTCTCAACTGCTGAGGAGGCTTCCCATGGTAAGGGCGATCGTCCAGGTCGATCACGCTGAACGGCCCGTACTTCATGTCCCCGTTGCAAGGCTGCTGCGACGACGTACCTCCCTAAAAAGCCTGACGATCCAGTAACTAAAATTTTCATTTTATGGGTAACCGTAGTTATGTAGATACGCGTCAGAGACATGTCCCATCGCAATAGACGTAGCCAAACAAGGAGTTGGGACTTTCAGCAGCGTCATGTTCTCTTTTCAATCTATTCTCCATCAACTTCGCTGCATGTCTTTCCGGATTGATGGCGATGAGGTCTGAAGCAACAGTTGGACACCGTGTTTAGACTTGACTGTGACGGATACCGACAGTAGACGCATCCAGTTTAAAAAGAGAACATGACGATGGTCGATAAACGTCATCAAAGATCGTTGCTCTTTGGAAGATGAGGACGACAAGCATTCACTCGACTCGCGAACGATAGCTTTTACCGCACCTACGCCGCGATCACTGAGGTTGAAGCTGCTGTTCCCCTTTATGGACTGCAACTGGTTCAAATCTCAATAGTGATGTAGGTCTGCGAGCGATATCTAAACCTATTCTTTATCAAAGTACTTAGAGGTTTATAGAACCTTTATACTTCCATAAATTTGAGAGTGTTATAAACTCAGTAGATTTACAGTCCGCGCCTGTCAAGTATTCCTAATTTCTAGAATGCATCATTCTGATCATCAAAAAACTTCAGGGTTACTGTCCTAATAATGATTAACACCGTCGATAGACTATACGCCATAGGAGTTAGGTCAGTAGCTGTGATCAACCTGGCTATAGAAGCTTGACATTATAAATTGGGCACCTAGGGTTTAGTCGCCGCTATGTCAATATGGGAATTATAGAGATACTGAAAGTAAGCTAGAGAAAGAGTCGATATTTAAAGGCCACCCTTTTCTAGAGACAATTTATTATCTGAAATAGACTTCTCGCTGTTATTTTAAAGGCTATCCAAATGGTTAAAAGCATTCAGAATCCGTCTCCAGCAAGCGTCTCTTTTCAGGCGACTGATGCCACACTCAAAACCATTACCGCACTATCAAAAAATGAAGTTCTTATTTTCGATTTTGATGAAACTCTGTTTCTCCGAAACTCAACGGAAGAGTATTTAAATAGCCTGCAACCAAAGTTTCTGGGGGCCTTAGTACTATTTGCTTTGAGTTTTATCAAGCCTTGGAATTGGATACCAAGCCCAAAGTTTCGCGGTGACATATCAAGGGATTGGTTTCGGATCGTCATATCGACTATTTTGTTTCCCTGGACACCATTGGTGTGGCGTTCTAAAGCAAAGCGACTGGCGCGTGACTTCGCTAACCAGGAACTTCTGCAGGCCGCCAAGGTAAGTCAAATTTCTCATGTCGTTGTAGCTTCCAACGGGTATCGGTTTATTATTCAGCCTATAGTCGATTGTTTGCCGCTACCCATGCAGCCGGCGATCGCCTGTCGGTTTTGGCAAGGTGTGCAGGATCGCTTTCGGGGCAAACTTGCCTTAGTGACAGACGAACTAGGGCCGTCGGTTTTAGCACGGGCTGCTGTAGTGACTGACTCGGAGGACGATTTACCCCTTTTGAGAAAAGCGTCGAAGCCGTGTTTAACACTGTGGCCAGAGGCGAAGTATATGAGAGCTATGGGAAAAATTTACTTTCCTTTCTTTTACACAGAGAAGGTCAAACAACTCAATAGAAATTATCTCAAAAAAGTCATTTTGGCTGAAGATTTAGTGTTCCTCTGTTTGGCCACGACTTGGATTAGCCCCAGTCCGTTGCTACATGCCATCAGCATGGCGTTTCTCATGTCTGCTTTTTGGTGTGTCTATGAGATCGGCTACATGGAAAACGACCTCATTGCAGAAAAGCTAGAAAGTACGCCTAACCTAACGGATTCATATTTGAGGAATAAAGACCGGATTGATCTTTATCAACCGTGGATTTGGGTAGTTTTATTCTCCATACCGGGCGTCATTCTATTGCAGTTAGCTAACATCAATCCAGCTTGGAATTTGCTAGCGTTCAACGATGCTATGCAGTCACTGGATTATGCGATCTCCACCATTGAGTTAGGCAAGTGGATGGCATTCCTTTTATTCGTTAGATTCACCTTCTGGGTTTACAACTATGTCAACAAATCCACAAGAATTTGGCTTTATCCACTCTTACAAATTTACAAGAGCTTTGGCTTCCTCGTCTTGACGATGACTAATTTAGTTGGCAGCATGTTCTTTGCCGCTCAGACCCTTTCGCGCTGGATCTGTTATTTTGTTTATCGCTATAGCAAAGGAAGTTGGTACAAGGTTGGGCAAATTTTGCGATTCTGCATTTTTGCTCTGCTCATGATGGCAGTTGCCTTCGGCATTAATGACTTCCGTATTCTCTTAAACTGGCAAGCTGCCTGTATCTTTGTCTATGCTGTAATCAAAGCCACCCGAGAAATGCGGGTTATAGTCAAGGATTTAGGGCTGATTACGGACCCCTCAAAGAGCTAGATCTGTCAACTATTGAGACGACTTCGGTAGGGAGCTTTAACTGTTTTATTCTCTGAAGGTATTGTGACCAAGAATCACGATCGCAGCGGAAGAATACCTTCAAATCATGTTGAGCAAACGAGGAACGGCCAATTTTGAAGGGCTTTATGCTGAATCGACTTTCCCTTTAGAATTCAGTTGCCAACTTTAATGACTCAGATTGCTGACTCGCCTCAAGTTGAGGCGAGTCAGTTAAAGTATTCTGTTGGCATCACCTTAGCGCTTGGTCCCGCCCCATCCGCCATGAACACCCACTAACCCAGACAATGTGCCATAGCCGCGAGAGCAATAAACTAGCGACTTAACTAGCTCATGCTTACCCAAAAACAGGCTGGGAATTGTTCTCAATGCTCCGTAGATAATTGACAAAATCCCTTTGACTAAACGAACGCCCTGTTTTTTGAGCGAGGGGAATAGTTCTCGCTCCACGACACTATGGCTGCTCCAGCCAAAATATGCAGAATCTAGCAGCCATTTGATTCGAGTTCGGGTTTCGGGGATGAATTCATACACGAAAGCTTCGTCATTCCAAATGATGACTGCCCCTTGTTTATAGAGAGACATAAACAGGTAGGCATCTTCTGAACCGCGGAAGGCAAATCGATGGTCAAAGGGCTCCCTAAGCGGCTTGACCAGACTGGTCTTGACTAAAACATTGTTAGTGAAAGCCACGGAAACCGGAGTTGCAGTTCCCTGTTCACCTGGAACAAAAAAGCCACCTTTTGTAACCCACTGGGGAGGCTGGTTAGATTCAAACTTAGGATAGACAGGTCCCGTAACGATATCCGCCTGATGTTCGGCTTGAGTCGACAAAAGCCGATCTAGCCATAGGCGAGAAGGCACTTCGTCGTCATCGATAAATACCAAAAATTCAGACTGATCTGACGCCATCCTGACAGAATGATTGCGAGCGTAGGTTACCCCCTGCTGTGGCTCTACTGAATAAGTCAACGGCCACCTCGACGTTTCTTTCAGACTCTGATAAATCGCCTGCGCGGAGCCGGCCTTATCGTTATCAGCAACCAAGATTTCGATATCTGGCACTTCTACAGTCTCGAACTCAAGATCGTTAATCCCATTGACGAGACGGGTCAGTCCTTCTGGACGCTTATAGGTGGAAATACAAATAGAAACTTTGGTAGACATCAATAAGAAGCCCTTGAAGAAAGTAAAAATACAAGCTGACTACTGGCATAAAAGAGAGCAGTAAAGTCTATAAGAACTCATGATGTGCGTATCACGACAGACAGCGCAACGCGTTTTAGCCATTCGAAAGTTATCCACTGGATGCCTGGAAATTTGTCAACAGCTGAACATAGGCAGACTGATAGCCAGTCGAAGGTTCACTAATCTCCCACATACGCAATTCCGGATCATTTTCATCTAAATATGCCCGCATTGGGGGACGATCAGCCAAAGGGGCGGAGCCGGTATAGTTTTTGTTAGGACCGCCAGTAAGAAAGCCAGGGGCTGGACCATTGGGCGAGGTTTTGGCATTGCTGTAAATACCTTTACCAAACCACTCATGGAACATTTCATTAGCCGCGAACTCGGCTCCGTGCTCGTACATATTGGTTAAATAAACGATGCCAAGGGGATTAACACCGTGCAAGTAATGGAGGATGTTGAGGGCGCGATCGCGATAAACCGAGGCGTTTTCCGCATCAATTGCGTAATCATGTATGGCAGAGTTGACGTTGCCCAAATTGCTTTTGACGACGTTGCTGCCCCAGTGGTATTGATCGTCTGGAAGAAAGGCTCGGTAAGGATCTTGAGCCAGGGGGGAGTTGCTAAACAGCTCAGGCGTCTGGGAAAACTGCTGTGTTAAAGCGGCTTTGATTGCTCGACGGACCTCGGAGGGAGCAGAGCCGAAAACTTGATAAGCCATTAACGCATCCACTACAAACGGTTCATACAGGGCACCGTAGGCGTCAGTCAGGGAACGGGTTTCCCGAAAGTAATCGCGAACATAGTTATGAAAGCGCTCATCATCGGTTAACTGAGAGAGGTAGACAGCCGCAATGACCGCCAGCCCAATCTGTTCATTTTCAGGACGGTCAGCATCTCCAGCTCTAATCTCTTGGGTATCACATTCTGTTTGAATAGGGTTTGACATAAACCAATCCCACGCTCGCAGGGACTGATTTTGTAGCTGCGTCGCTTGGGGCTGTAGAGCGGGAATAGTTTGGAAAACAAAGGCAGCGTGGGCAAAAGTACTCGCCAGAGCAATGGTTGAAGAAGAACACTTCGGCCCGTAAAACCGTGGCCGTTTATCTAAACTCGGTCGCTTGGCCGCATCGGCTTCGAGGGTGCCGAGCTTGATAAAGACACCACCATCGGTAGCCTGCATACGCTGAAACCAATCAAGCTCAAACTGCACCTCGTCCAGGACATCAGGAATGTTGTTGTTGGACTCTGGCAAATTGAAATCATCAGTCCAAACGCTTGGGTTGCGGGTGTAAGCCTCTAGGAGCTGATGAATGGGCTGGGCCGCAAACGTCACATATTTATTCGTATCACCAGCATCAAACCAGCCGCCACGCATATCTCGGGCAAGGTCAGGATTGTCTTTATCATCTACAAACCGGGCTTCGGTATCTTGCCTCGGTCCTAAGAAAGCAGCTCCGTCAGTCCAGCGAGCATCTGCATAGGGAGTCTCTTTGGCAAAGCCACTACGCTGATAAAAAAACATGCGGGTGGCGGTGACCAGTACATCTTGATAGACCGACTGGGAGATTTCAAAGGGTACACTTGTCGCTGTCGTGCGAGCATTGCGGATAACATATTGACCTGGCTTTTGCACGGTCGAAAAGTCAAACCAAGCAGCGCGATCACCCGATTGACAATGAATTTTACCATCGTTCCACAGTTGAGCTGGCGCTTCGAAAATAATACGGCTCGGATGGTTAACCTCGATGACTTGGTAGTCGTCACTGAGATGACGGTAGAGCGCCGGCTCATCTTCAGGGCTGGCATGAGCTTGCTGAATGACCGCAACTTTGCGATCGCCTGGTCGATAGCCAAACTGATCAATCAAAATATCCGGGGGAGACGCGAAAGTGTCATACGGTAAAGAACCGCAGCCTCCAAAAATGACGGTTAGCAAGGTCGCACTAAAGAGTAGCCAAGCAGAAAATCGACGCTTTCGCTGAGTGGCCCAACTATAGGTACGAGGGAAACTGGAAATCATGGGCAGAAAGCGTTGTCTCAATGGCAACCGACGTTGCAGGGTCTATCCCCAAGCCAGGTCAGGCAAAGCTGTCCAATCAAGATCTCACCTTTGGCAGCGATAAGTCTCGGGACAGGCATCATGCAAATTAGGCAATGGGTAGCAACCAAAATCCGCCCGAGAGATAGGCCGTGTTTTAGGCGCTGATGCACTCTCTCACCGGAGCTCGATGACGGTTGGGTGCAGGGTATTTCCTGTCAAGAGTATATTCTCTAAATGCTGGCCAGCTTGGGTGGAGAAATTGGCATTTGCTTGAAGATTCGGAGCCACTCATAAAGCTTTAATGAAGCTGACATCGGTTACATCAAAAGCCTGGCACCAAGCCAAGCACCTGAAGCCCCATGACCTAGCGTTCCATGGTGCTACAACCCTAAGTTTCCAGCATTTGTAGCTTGTAAAGGCTGGCGTAAAGGCCATCTTCGGCCAGTAGTGATTCGTGGTTGCCCTGCTCCACCAACTGCCCTTGCTTAAGGACGAGGATACGATCCACATGGCGAATCGTTGATAGCCGGTGGGCAATGATGATGGCAGTTCGACCTTGGAGGAGCTTTTCAAGGGCATCCTGGATCAGGGCCTCGGTGCCCACATCTAGATTGGCCGTCGCCTCATCCAAGATGAGAATGCTCGGGTTGCGGATAGCCGCTCGCGCAAAGGCGAGGAGTTGCTTTTGTCCTCCCGAGAGATTGGTCCCTCGCTCCCGCAGCTGAGTGTCGTACCCTTGGGGCAATTGCTCGATAAACTGAGCCACATTAGTTCTTTCGGCGGCTTCCTTGACTGCTGCCAGCGGATAGCTTTCTCCCAGGGTGATGTTGCTTTTGACGTCGCCAGCAAAGAGGAAACCATCCTGTAAAATCACTGCCATCCGGCGTCTGAGCTCGGCCTGGGGCAGGTCGCGAATATTGGTGCCATCTAAACGAATTTCTCCCTGGCTGACATCATATAAGCGGCAGAGGAGTCGAATGATTGAGCTCTTCCCGGCTCCAGTCGGCCCCACGAGCGCAACTTTTTCTCCAGGCAGAATCTTGAAGTTGAGATCCTTGAGGACGTATTCATCAACTTTATAGCCAAACAGAACATGGTCAAAACAAATCTCAGAAGGCTCAACAGACTCCAAATCATGGGTTGTTGCGTTTTGAGCGGCGATCGCCGCCGCAACTGGAGCATGCCCCGAACCGTTGAACAACGGACTCGGTGCCGCTGTCTCCACGGGCTTAGATGACGCGATCGTCAAGCGTCCAGGATCTTGAATTTCGATGGGCACGCTAAAGAGATCGGTAATCCGTTCGACCGCCGTGAACCCTGCCTGAATGGAAGTGAATTTGTCCGCAAACTGCCGCAGGGGATCAAACAAGCGTTGGGCAAAGAGAATGAATGACGCTAACGCCCCAAAAGTTAAGGACTCTTGCATGACCAGATAGCCCCCGAGCCAGAGCACTCCGGCGATCGCCACTAACGCAATCCACTCCAGGGTGGCGGAAACCGCAGAATCATGAAAAATCGTTTTGTCGATAGCACGCACGTACTGCTGATTAGTCTTGCGGAAAACGTCGCTGTTGAACCGTTCGCGACGAAACATTTGGACGACTTCGATGCCCATAATGTTCTCTTGCAGGGCAGCATTCAACTCAGACAGCTTTTCACGGGCTCGATAGTTAGCCTTGCGATACTGCTGCTGAAAGTAAATAATCAGCCAGGTTACGGGAATCAACATCGCCATCAGCATGAGGGCTAACTGCCACTGCAGCAAAAACATCGTGACGGCAATCACACCGATGGAAAAAATATCGCTAAAGATACCTACGGCCCCAGTAGAAAATACATCCCCCAGGGCATCGACGTCGCTTGTCAGGCGAGTAATCAGTTTGCCGACAGGGGTACGGTCGAAAAACCGTACGGCTAGGGCTGTGACATGACGAAACAGGTCATTGCGAATGTTGGCTGTGATGCGCTGACCGACCCTTTGCACGAGGAAACTCTGCCAACCATCTAAAGTCAACCGCACCGCAACGGTCACCAGCAAGAACCCCACTAAGATATTGAGTCCGCCTTGCAGAGTGCGATCGCGTAAAAACCAGGCCACCGGTTCTTGCCGAATCAGCGAAATCGCCTGCCCAATCAAAATCGGCTGGAGCGCATTGGCCAATGATAGGGGCACCAGCAAAATGAACGGCAACCACAAAAACTTTCTTTGCGCTCGGATATAGGGCCATAGGCGCAAAAACAGGCGCCAGTCACTATTACTCTGGCTTTTGGCCGTTTCAGTATTGCCGGAAGTCTTGGAATCAGTCGCTGAAGTCATATAGTCAAGCTAAGCGATCGCTGCTGTCGGACATCCGCATCTTGTCTAACAATCCGCCGGCATCTCACTTCACAGATCAAGTCAGGGATGCCCATAGGGCCAAATTTCGCATAGAAGCTCTCTAGAGAGCAGAGGCAGCTCTCGCCTTTGAGCAAAACCGCATCTGATGCGGAAACGAGTTGTTAGCTAAATTTGGAAGCAAGTCCACCTTTACTGTATCTCAGGTAACGCTTTGGTCAGGTTCCCCTCCATAGTGAAGGCGCTAAACCGGAGTGAGACTCATGTCACGTAGCGCTTTAATGATGTCTGACAACCCATCAGGATTGACCCGATAGCTGATCGGATGCGCTACTAGACGAGCAGTGCTTTCGTACAAGACTTCCAGCTCTACCAGATCATTCTCACGGAGGGTCCGACCGGTGGATACCAAATCAACAATAGCTTCTGACATGCCCGTGATTGGTCCCAATTCTACCGAGCCGTACAAAGGCACAATATCCACCGGCAAATCAAGACCGAGGAAGTATTCCCGGGCGCAGTTCACAAATTTTGAAGCGACACGACAGTGTGCTGGCAAATCCAAGGCCGAACGGTAGGCGCTTTCGGCCTTGACAGCCACTGACATCCGACAATGTCCAAAGCCTAAATCCGCTAGCTGGGCTACCTCTGCCTGCTTTTCGCGTAACACATCGTAGCCCACGATGCCGAGCTGGGCCTGCCCATATTCCACATACACTGGCACATCCTGAGCCCTGACCAGCAACCCACGGGCTTTGCCGTTGGGGGTCGTAATCTGCAATTGGCGATTGGACTTGTCTAAAAAAGCACTAAAATCCAACCCGATCGCCTGGAAACGGGCGATACTTTCAGTCAGCAGGGCTCCCTTAGGTAGGGCGATCGTCAGCATAATGGTACTTATTATTGGCTGTGGATGATCCTACCAGTGAATGTCCTCACACTGTGTCAGCGCCCTAAGTCAGGCAATAGCCTAATTAACAGCCACAACGACCTCAGCTCTCAAAACTCATACATTCAAATGCGGATGAAAGGACTTGAACCTTCACGTCACGAGGACACTAGAACCTAAATCTAGCGCGTCTACCAATTCCGCCACATCCGCAAGATGCTTATCTATAGTATCTGACAGTTTGAAGATTGAATAGCCTAGAACGGGAACATCACCAAAATCGCTGTAGCTGTAGTTCGCCGCGAGGTAGCGGGGGGAGACGCTTGCGCCCGCCATCAAATCAGCCACCCTCGAAGCCAGGTCACTCAGGTTCATAGATTTCTGCATCAATGCCCTGACTAGACAATTCCTCAGCCAATGCCGCTGCACCTTCTGAGGTATTGAATGCTCCCATTTGAATCCGCGCCCCCATATCAAAGTTGCGAACATAGGCATCTCTCACCACAGTTCGCGCCTCATCTAAGGACGGATCACCGGTGTAATCGGTCACCACATAGTAAGAACTCGCAGGCGCTGAACTAGACGCGATAGGAACCT
This sequence comes from Leptolyngbyaceae cyanobacterium, assembly GCA_050331235.1. GTDB lineage: Bacteria > Cyanobacteriota > Cyanobacteriia > Phormidesmidales > Phormidesmidaceae > Halomicronema. Next base: position 4,196 of record JBHJHA010000009.1, on the reverse strand, counting down.
CTGGAGGTGCAGGTTGGGAAGTCACCTCGGAGGGTTGGTTGACTGGTGGTGACGGTTGAGCGGCGGTAGGCGCCGGCTGAATGGGAGCCGTCGCTGGTGGCTGATAGATCGGCGCCGCCGGTTGCGGCGCTGGGGTAGTCGTTTGAGGGATCTGATTGACGCGCTGAGGCGAGTTAGTCTCAGCTAAATTTGATGATTGACCGCGTTCACGTTCGGAGCGATCGCGAGTATTGGCCTGGGCATCCTCCTCTTCCAGGACAGTGTCACCCGCCAAATCAGCAGTTGAGCTAGACGGCAAATTGCTCAGCGTGTTGAGGTCCAAATCAGCAAATTCCCGGCGGGATAGATCGGGGCTCAATGAGGTCAGGGGAGGGTCTGAAAACTCCGCCGTGATATCGGTATCGCCATCCTCTACCAAAGTCTCAACGGCCTCTTCGGCCTCTAAATCTGGCTGAAAAAATCTAGCCAGAGGGGTGTATTGAAACAAATTACCGGCAACCGACGGATTGACCAATACAAACCCAAAACCAGCACTGGCGACCAGGAGTAACATGAGAGCCCCTAGCCCTAAAGGTGTCGTGAGCGCAGCGGTCCAACTGCGCGTGTCAGGACGAGCAATGGGGTCGTTGCCATGGGCGGGCAGCGGCGTTTCCAGCCCTTGCAAGAGAGCTTCAGAAGAGGCAAGGTAGCTCGCCTGGGGCGGTTCTGGCTGTCGCACGATCGCACTTCTGAGAGCGGCCACTGCCGACGGAGAATCAACGGCATCAGTGGTGGGATGCTGTAGCCGCGGATTAGGCGGCGGCGGTGGGGGCACCACACCAGCGCGGCCCTGATGGGGAGTCGGTGTTTTTTGGCTCGGCGGTGCCGTAAATAAATCGAGCGATCGCCGCTTGGGCTGAAAAGTTGGTGGCGTTACGCCTGCCGGCGCTTCACCGCGCTTGGCATAACGGTACCGAGCCAACTCATAATCAAGATTGACATTGAGGCTTGATAGCGTACTGCGCAACACAGGCTGCATGCCATCCACCAGGACCTGTTGTCCATAGTGGGTAGCATCGGAAGAGGACTGGGAAGCTGCAGAAGATGTCATGGGCTCGTCTTACAAAAACGGAACATATCAACCAAACGAATGGAGCAATCAGGCAACATTGCTAATGTCCGAGCTGGCTCGAACAGACCATCGACACCAGCCATAACTCGCATTTAGTTATAGCAACGTCTGCCTAAAAAAGAGCAGACTATCGAGAAAACTTTTGCCGATGAGGATGGAAAACACCTATATTTAGAGCCGCACACGCTTCACTGCCCTCTACTAGTGGCGGTTTTCGGGAGAACCCATGCTCCTGGCAAAGATTTAAGTATTAGGATGATGGCCGTAGGCCAAGGTGAGATAAATGCAGTCCATCCAAATTCTGATGAGCAACTTAGAGAGTTCTCCTCAGTGGCGAGGGACTGCCCAACTGCGGCAAATCTTGGCCGCATGGCCGCAGTTGGTAGGCCCTGCAGTGGCTCAGCATAGCCAGCCCACGAAAATTCATCGGCATGCTTTACAAGTCACAGTTTCCAGTGCCTCTTGGTCGCAAAACCTCATGTTCGAGCGATCGCGTATTTTACATAAGCTGCATCAAGCCTTACCGACAACTCAAGCCACCGTACGTGATCTACGCTTTTCAACGGCTGAGTGGCAGCGCCTAAGCCAGACCGCAGCGCCATCCTCCCCTCCCTCGCTGAGCCAGCACCCCAGTTGGACTCCAGCGACTCACAAGTCAGGCGTTGGAACGACAAAAACAGTGGCGGCGGCTTTTGCTCACTGGGAGCAACAGGCACGATCACAACTGGCACAGCAGAGCCAATGTCCCCATTGTCAAAGTCCTTGCCCTTCTCAAGAAATCCACCGCTGGCACATGTGTTCTATTTGCATTGCTCAGCAGTGGCATACGCCGCAGAACCAAAACCGGCAGCTTTAGATCGGTGACGTCACGAACAATCAGTTCCAGTCCATAGTTTTGAGCAGGCAAGTTCAGTGAAATTGTCGAGGCAAAAATCCCATCTCTGTACATTTTGATGTTTGTAACTTTCTTTGATTTCCTGCTCCTACAAGAAGGTCAACAACACTCAAAAGCACAGATCCACGAGACTTCTAAAATATTTAAGATTTTACTTGGATTCGATCCCAAAGCATCTTTAGGCAATAAGGAGTGGCTTTTCCTCTGATTGACGCAACTATAGATTCTTTAAGTAAAGATGAAGAGAATCTAAATTCAAGCAAGGCATTGGGAAGTCTTGGAATCGCTGATAACACTGGCTTCGCTAATTTTTTATCTCCGAAAGGAAGGTTAAAAGCTTGGCGAGAATGATCACTGATAAGTTGTTGGATAGTTTCAAATGGATGCCACTCAGTTGGAAGTTTCTTGCTGTCAGCGCTGCCGCTATTTTACTTTGGCAGGCCGGCGAGGAGGACACTGTGGACAGTTAAATGTCTCCGTGCGGGGAAGTTGGGCCCCTTGTCCATTAGCGGACCCAGTCTTCACCGAACCGATTGATGTGATCACGCAGCCTCAGGTCGCAATTTGGCCTCAGGGAATTGTGCTAAACCACGCTGGACTGGAGCACCTGGCATCGGAGTTTGCACAAGAGAGGGTCTAGCATTTGAATCTTATCCGCTATTAACAAACCTTTGTGAGATGCAAGAGGGGGGCTCTTTGTCCCCCTCTTTTCATGGCTCATGGCAGCCACGGATACTTCTGAAAATCAGGCGATCGCTTTTCTAAGAAAGCTTGTTTTCCTTCGGCTCCTTCTTCAGTCATGTAATACAGTAGGGTTGCATTGCCTGCCAGCTCTTGTAGCCCGGCTTGCCCATCACAGTCAGCGTTGAAGGCCGCTTTCAAACAGCGAATTGCGATCGGGCTTTTAGCCAAAATTTCTTGGGCCCATTGAATGCCTTCAGCCTCTAAAGCCTCAACGGGAACAACTGTGTTGACCAAGCCCATTGCCAAGGCTTCCTGAGCAGAATATTGACGGCATAGGTACCAGATTTCTCTCGCCTTTTTCTGCCCAACAATTCGCGCTAGATAGCTTGCACCAAATCCGCCGTCAAAGCTGCCCACCTTAGGTCCAGTCTGACCAAAAATTGCATTGTCAGCGGCAATAGTGAGATCGCAAACGATATGCAATACATGTCCGCCCCCGATGGCATAGCCCGCGACTAAGGCAATTACCACCTTGGGCATCGAGCGAATCAAGCGCTGCAAATCCAAGACGTTTAAGCGGGGCATTCCCCCCTCGTCAATGTAGCCCCCTTGACCACGAACACTCTGATCACCGCCAGCGCAAAATGCGTACTTGCCATCAGTATGAGGACCTGCCCCTGTAAGCAAAACCACTCCAATCGAGGTGTCTTCGCGCGCATCTGCAAACGCGTCATACATTTCAACCACTGTTTTGGGACGAAAAGCATTGCGTTTGTGGGGGCGGTTGAGGGTGATTTTGGCAATCCCGTCCGCTTTCTCGTAAAGGATGTCTTCGTAGGTTCTGGCAGCTTGCCACTGAATATCCATGTCATTTGGCGTAAAGATGTCATGGAATAGCTTAGACGGGATATCACCATTTTTTCCCGAACTTACTTTGCCAAGTTGACGTTTGTGTTAGCGAATTTCCGTAAAACTTTTTATAGACTTTCTATCTAGTACCGCGCGGCGGAAATGCGCATATCCTCAAGGAGTTGGTGTTAGAGGATTGAGTCTGATGCCTGGCCGCGCCCTTCCCGCCCTGATTGTGAGTGAAACCGAGCGCCGTGACCTAGAACAGTTGGTGAAGCGACCGAGTACCCCCCAACAACTGGCATTGCGAGCGAAGATTATTCTGCGTGCCAGCGAGGGAGACAGCCAAGGTCAAATAGCGCGGGATTTGGGCATCGGGGAGCAGTTGAGTCGCTGTTGGCGGCGGCGCTGGCAAGAACTCCAGACCTCTGAGTTACCAGTGTTGGAGCGCTTAGCCGATGCCCCCCGTCCCGGTGCCCCCGCGACGTTTACGTTGGAGCAGATCACCCAGTTGTATGCGTTAGCTTGTGCACCGCCCGAGCAATATGGACGTCCTCTGAGTCATTGGACGCCCCGCGAGTTAGCCGATGAACTGGTCAAACAAGGCATTGTGGAGAGTATCAGCGGTCGCCATGTGGGTCGCTTGCTCGCCGAAGC
>JBHJHA010000008.1:0-84580 GCA_050331235.1 Leptolyngbyaceae cyanobacterium | reverse complement strand
CGCCAGCTTAGCGTCGAGCAGGTTTTCACGCACCGCATCTTCGTAACCGGCATCGCCCACCAGGAGGCCATCCACGCTACCGTCAGCGTCGGTTTCGTAGAAGCGCACCACATTATCAAACGCCGCTTCACGCTCAAGGGTAATGTTGACAGAGACATCACCATCAAAGCCAGTCAAGTCAACTAGCTCAGCTAAAGGATCTTCACCACCACCGGTGGAGTCTTCGCCGAGATCAACGTTGAACAAGAAGATTTGACCACCCTGGTCACCACTGCGCTCGGCAATGATGCCGCTAGACTCACCCCGGTGCTGTAAAACACCGAGTAGAGTCTGCTCGGCCAATGTGTACTGCTCAATGATTTCCTGAGCGCCAGTTCCAGCAATTTCTTCCTGGGTGTAGAAACTGCCGTCTTCCTTCTGTGCTACCAGGTGAGTCACGTTCCAAGTTCCAGAGAACTCAGAGCTAGTTCCTCGAGTAAAGGTTTCGGGAATTGCGGCAACTTCTGCGATCGCCCGGGGGTTGAGGGAACCGCCAGCAGAAGCCAAGAAATAGCCAGTGCCTTCCTCTTCGAGCTGCAAAGTCTCAGAATCAATAGGCAGAATGTACTTCCGCTCACCGTAGTCGTTGCCAGAGTCTTCGTCGACGATGAGGTAGTCACCATCAGACGATTTGATCCACTGGAGACCATCGGGCTGGTGCATCCGAGCTTCTTCGATCTCTAGGTGAGTCGCATGGGTCAAGGTACCATCGGGATTGTTAGGACCAATGTGGCCTTTACCCTTACCACCAGTCTCTAGCGTAAGTGCACCGTCGACACCAGCAAGGATGCGAGTTACATCCGCAGACAGGTAGTCAGGCAACCCGTTGCCGTCAGCGTCATTGTTCCCCAATTCGTTAACGATATCGGTGAACTCGATGCCTAACTGCGCACTAGGTACAGTCAAGTTTTGGACGTAACGATGCTTAGTGATGTCAGGATCAACTGCAGGGTGCTCAGTCTTGCTGTCACCGTTGAAGTAGGTGTAGCCGTCGGGCTGCTCATTTGCCTCAACGGTGCCATCTGCTAGCGTGTCGCCATCTTGCTCCCACAGGAACATCTCGGTGTCTGCAGCAGCCTCAGGCGTATCGAAGCCATCCCAACGGAAGCTAGTGGGAACATATCGAGCGCTAAAGCTGTTAGGTGCATCCGCATCAACTGCGTAGGCATCCATCATGAACTCGTCAGCATCTACGGCCTCAATGCCCAGATCCGCATAGGTAGCGTCATCCAGTGCCATGCCGTAAAGCTGACCGTATAGCAGACCGTTACGACCCAAGAATGAATCCCGCTCGTTTGCATCTTCAGTCAAGGCATCGCCGTTTGCGTCAACCCCTTTCTTACCGATGTAAATCGTCAATGGTGCTGGCTCAACTTCAAGGTTGTAACCGGCCATGACGAGAACTACATAGTCTTCGTGACCAGAGTTCATCGGCAAAATCTTCTCGTAGCCAGACTGGCCCAAAACAGGGACGGTATAAGCCGTCTCGTTTTCGATGTCCACAGCCATGGAAGCGAGTCCCATGGTGGTGGTGAAGAAATCTCTTCCGGGGGAGAGGCGGGCGTTCTCTTCAGTGATGCCTGCAGCCGCAGCCGCTTCTTCGAACAATTGTCCGATGTTCCACTCTTCGGCCATTAGCCACATGTCATCTTCGAAGCCGATGCCGTCGCCATACTTATTGGCTTGCTCGTAGTAGGCACCGCAAAAAGAATGGAAGAACCATTCGCCTAAAGTGAGCTGCTGGTCGGAGTCAAACTCAACGACAGTACCGTCTGCCAGGGTTTGGTTGCCCCATTTAGCGCTGAGGTCGGTCGGGTCGAAGTTCTTACCGTCAACTTCCTCACCAAATACGTTATAGACTGTGCCGAACAGATGACCAGCGCTCTCAAACATTTCGCTGGCAGCTGCATCATTGTTGAGGAAGTCTGCAAAGGCAGCGCGATCGTAATCAATTGTATGAACGTGTGATCCCGTGAAGCTCACACCGCTATCCATCACCCAGCCATAGGTCTCAGCCTCGGAGCTGGTCAGAGTCGCGTATGACTCTGACTGATAAGCCACGCGGATGGTGTCTTCGTCTTGCAACCAAGCCGCTTGACCATCGGGATAGCCGGTGAGGACGTGGCCGTTATTCGGGTCAATCTCGCCGACAGTGGCCAAGGCTTTGAAATTCCCATAGGGAAAGTCGGTATCGCCGCTGCCGCCATCCTGCAAATGTTCAGGCGCGTAGGAGCTACCCGCCTGAGGAATTAGCGCCGTCGTTTCTCCAATGTTTGCCATTGTTTCATCCTGTTTAATAACCGTTGTGCCCCGTCGCGAATTCGGGTTGGGCCGCCCTTCTAAATCACCGCAACGAGTCACAAACTCAAAACCAATCGATTGCATGCCAATCAAAATCCGCCCAAGGAGGAACAAAATTAATCTTCTTCTCAGGCAAAAATCATCCAGCACTCACACTCGTTCCGTATAGAGTTTTACGGCTTCACGGTTATTTCACGAATATGTGAAGTTTAAATGAGGGTTAATTTTCCAATGAATAAAAAAATTCCGACCACCTCGACAACACAGCCTTTCGTAGAAGACGTATACTTTTGTGTGGATAAAATCTTAATGCCTATCACCTTGACAGGCCATAAATAGGCTGATACGTTCAATTCTAGGCATTTATTCGCTAAAATCTAAAATTTAGCTACTATATTTTAGTGCTTAATATCCAACTAGGGTTTTCGTGCTTCTAAGATTTTTTAATCTTAAGGCAATCTTTAAGTAAAGCCATAGAGAGTTCTTTTATGCGAAGAAACATCGATCTACTTTAACCAAGTAAAAATCGACAAGACCAGCTAATTATTAGTAGTGTAAAGTCTCAATTATCGCACTTAAAAATTTTAGGCCTAAAGCGAGTTGGCAGGGCAAAGCTTTCTTAGCCTGGCATTTGTTGTCGATTTTCGAACTAAAGAATTGATGTTTGGGATAGCGATCGCCCTCTCCGCTCCTTTCCATCACTGCTCTCTGGCTGGACAAGGAGCTCGGCGACACCCAAGCTGTCTCTTTGTTCTCAATAGATTCCATAGATTTACATAGTAAATGTACTCTGTGAACATAAAAGCCGGGTTATGTAAGGTTTAAACTTTCTCCCGTGTTCTCACGGTTTACATGTTTGTTAAGAACCCTCTCGAGTATCCTATGGTGGAGCGGCCACCCAGCCTCAGGCCGCAAATTTTGGAGGGTAGGCGAGCCAATACGGGGACCTTTTGCAATATTTCTATACGTGAAACCACAAGCCGATCGGCAAACAAACACTACTATCAAGTCGGCACCGAAGAATCTGGCTTAGCCATAGGCAGCACTTTATCCCCTTGGCAGAGCGTTCATTCTTGGTCTGGAAAACTTGTCTCCTAGATACAGCCAGAAGCCAGGCGTTTACACAAGCGGACACCACAATTATGTTGCTGGGTTAGGGAGCAGCAAATTTAGAATCTATTGCGGTTACGGGGGACTCTTACTTAGGGCAAGGGGTGAATCGCGATCGCCGACTGTTACCGAGCGATTTCGCCAGCAGCATCCATGGCAAAACGAGCGGTCAAGCTTCATCAAAACAAAGCTTGACCGCTCAAACTAGGCATTTGGGAGACTAAGACGCTTTAATTTTCTGCTTAATCAGCAGCCACAAAAACGGTAAATCTTGCAGCAGGTAACGCTTCCAGAGCCGCCGTGGTTCTGACGCCAGACGATAAAGCCATTCCAAACCGGCTTCACTCATCCATTTGGGCGATCGCGGCTTATTGCCCGCTTCAAAGTCGATCGCTGCGCCAACCCCCATAAAAATATCGATATTAGGGAGCTGATCGCGGTACTTAGCAATCCATTTCTCCTGCTTAGGAGCACCCACACCCACGATCAAGACATTGGCCGGAGACTGCTTGATCATTTCAATAAGGCGCTGACATTCAGCCTCATCTTTTTCAAAACCAAAGGAAGGAGAATGAGCAGCCACAATAATCTCTCGGCCTATCCGCTGATTGATTCGGCTTTGCGCCCGTTGGGGAACACCCTCAGCTCCCCCTAGTAAAAAGATTTTGATATCGGGATTGTAGCGATGGTGCTCGCAAAACATCGGAAACAAATCTGAGCCAGAGATTTTTGCTCGGAAGGGCGTCCCCAGAAACTTAGACGCATACATCAGAATCTGACTGTCGCAAACCCTATAGTCAGCCGCATCATAGGCGTTCACAAACTCCGGGTCCTTACGCAAACGCATCAAATGGTCAACATTTGGCGTAAACACGACACCTTTGTTTAAGCGGCTTAGGAACTCATCACCCCCAAGGTTATCAATACCAACATCCAAAATTTCAATCCGTTTGGATAGCGAATCTTTCTCATAAGCTAAAAGCTGCCTTGCCTGAGAAGTCAAAACAGCCTTTTGAAAGGATTCGCGGAGCGGAGATGCTTTTTTACTTGCCATACTTGTATAAACCTAGCTTTTTAAGGAGAGGTTGGTATTGAAACATACACATGCGTCGCACATGAACTTCTCAACCTGCTGTAATCAACTTTGACCCGCTAGCAAAACGGCCTATCCTCTTCTGCTATCCGTATCAGAAGGAGTCGCCCCTGTAACCAAACAATAAGCGATCCAGTTTCTAAATCAGAAAAATAGGACTCCATTACCCCCTTTCTACAGCAGACATCTGCAAAAGTCAGTGGAAACCACTAAAAGTTCTTGAACTCTTTAAACTTCAACGGGGCCAATTCAGCGCGATCGGGGTTGACAAAATAGCCGTCACTCTTGTTACGGGAATCAGATGTATCTACTGAACCGGTACGGAGAACGTTCTAGTTAGTCAATCGTTTAAGCGGCTTGCTATGAAGGCTTTTAGGCTAGACTACACAAGAACTTGAGGCAGATCTTCTCCATTTAGATAGAATGCTACCCTTTTCGACGGCTTACTGAACGGCCATATAGAGTGGTGACAATTATGGCCAGTTGAGACCAATATACCGAATCGGTAACATTGCGCTATCACCCTGATCATAACCGTCCCTAACCAAGAAATTTTAAGGACATGATGAAGCCTTCACAGGAGTTCGCGAACTAGGTGCAAACGATATCTGCTCTCATCAGTTCGTGGAAAGGATTGCGACAAGGACCATGGTCAAAGGGCTACGGTGAATATTTGTTCCCTGAAAATGATGAGCCTTCGATTCGGCGGCCAGCGCCCCCTGAGTTCCACTAGTAACGTGGAAAGAGTGGACAGCACCGCTTGGTCAAAGGGCAACGATCGCGGAGGAGACCAATCGGTCCCACCGTTTTGCAATATTGAGATCAGCTTACCGACCAGAGAACTCTGCCGACCACCGACGCGATCGCAGTCTCCGCAGCCAAAGTTCCAGTCAACTGTTTACGTCTCACCTCAGGGTCCGTTGCTCTCACTGAGTTGACATTCACTTGAGCGCTTCCTGCTGCGCCGCGTTCGTCCTTTGGCCAACCCGTGACATGCCCAAGCCTGCAAGGACAGCCCGACAAGCAAATGGACACATCAATCAGCCCACAGCCCATCGACCCAACAATCTAACTGGCAAAACACTACTATGAATCGCGATTAGACGGCTGGCCAAAATCGGCAATAGGAGGGCACAAATTACCAAGGCCCCCCACTGCTGCTACATCCTGGTTGTGCGATCCGTTTAATTTTGACCAAAAAACTGCTGCAATTGCTGGGTCATGCTCTCTACCAGAGAATCAGCCGGGTCAGCAGATTTCGCTTCTTCTTCTAATTGCTGCACCCTTTCTGGAGGCAGATTCAGCAGAGTTACTAAACGATTGTAGGCACTCGCCTCTTCAGCGTTAATGGGCGCTTCCTCTGGCGTGCGGGAACTGCTACTGATCACTTCATATCCTACACGCAGGACAAACTCCTGCTCGGCCTGAGACTGCAAATGCGGCACGGACTCTTCTAAGGGAATGTTTTGCATTAGGTAGTCGCGGAGCTCTTTTTGCAGTTCAGATTGCCTTTCGGGCTTGCTGGCGAACAAGCTGCTAAAGCGCTTGAGCATTAACTCAACTTCTTCCTCGGCCAGGTTGCCGTCACTCCATGCCATTGAGGCTACAACCCGCATTAAATTTAGCTGCCGAGGCGAAATAGAAGGTGGAGGTGGAACTTGGAGGTCCATGATGCGCTCCTTTAGATATCAGTAACCAGTCCCCGAACGGAGCGGTAACCATGTCGTAAACCTGAGCCAGCAACGGCCAAAGACTGCTGTTGGTCAGATCGGCATAGCCTATGACTTAATGCCGGCTTATCGGCAAGCGATCGCCCTGCTAGCAGCAAAGGACCGCTGGATAGCCCCATTCAGGAATGAGTTAGGTTCACCGTAACATGGGTTTCTGCGAGGGTTGCTGGAGCTGTAATCGAACGCTACAGTGCTCGTTACAAATGTCTGCAATCTGGTGGCCCACCCTGAACCCACCGGCCTCGTCAAAACTAGCCCTTGCCCGCGAGCTGACTCAATTGTTTGACATTGGTCAACAAAATATTGCCCTCGTCAGGGTTGACTTTAATCCAGCCCTTTTCAATGAGCTTGTCCATGATCTTGCTGGCTTCGTCTTCTGAAATGTCGGCCAAATCCGCCAAATCATCCGCAGGTATGTTGAAAATCAGCATTCCATCATCGCTCTGTTGGCCATAGGCCTCACTTAGTGCAGCTAAGGTATTGGCCAGCTTGACCGCTGGAGGCTGATTACGCAGCTGAAAGCGAAAGTTAGTCAGCCGCAGGCGCTGCACCATTAACTGCAACATGCGGTGGTGGAGTTGAGAATCCTTAAACAAGGTTTGAATAAAGCGCTGGGCAGACACACTTAGTAGCTTGACCGGAGCTAAGGCCACCACGTCGGTAGAGCGCGGGGACTCGTCTAAAATGGCCATCTCGCCAAAGAAGTCTCCTGGACCTAAAACGGCTAACGTTACGGCACTGTCACCGGCATGGCGACGTACCTTTACCCAACCGGACTCAATGAAGTAGACCGCATTACCCCATGCATCTTCCATCAAGACGGCTCTTTCGGCGGGGTATTCATGCTGGGTCGATACTGATAGGAGCCATTCGACAGTTTCAGGACTAGCAATCTCGAAGAGGGGAAAAAGCTCACTAAAGGCTTCTGGCTGCATGGGAGTAAAGATAATGGGGCTACATCAACAGGAGAAAAACGACCAATGCCGTGCGATATCAGGTGCGATCGCAGCTGAACGGCGATAAACTTGCACCCATACTACCCACAAACCCTCAGCAATATCCATCACCATGTCATAAAGGCATCCTGTGAGCTATTAAACCCACCGCCAAGAACTCAGCTTGAGAGGAGCCCGAGTTCTTGTTGGCGAACGTCAATAACGGCCTGGCGGATGGCAGGTGCAAACGCCTCTATATATTGAGGCCAACCGACCACAATGGGCTGCCGATGAATTAAGGTCTGCGGATAAATGCTGTTAGGATCAAAGCGAATGGGCTGACCATCAAGATCGCAAATCACTAACCCCGCTGCCGCTGCCAGAGCTAATGGCCCAGTCGTATCCCAAAGCTTGACCCGGCCATTGAGATAGACATAGAGACCTGCTTGGCCCTTGATAACCTCCAAAACTTTCAGCCCAAAGCTACCGATCGCATCAAACACCAGCTTTGGAGAACGTTGGGCGATCGCGGTACCAAACCGGCGCTGGTCGCGATCGCCCAATAACATCGTCACAGTTTCACCCAACGCTGGCATCCGGGGTTCTAAAGCGATTTGATTGCCCTGACTATCTTGCTGAAAGAGCCCCCAGTCAGCCCCGCCCCAATACAATCGCCCTTGGGCGGGGGCGTAGACCCAACCCGCCCTCGGCTGCTCAGCAGCCAACAGCCCAACCATCACCGAATAATGTTGGCCCCGATTGATGAAATCTTCGGTCCCGTCGATGGGATCAATCAACCATAGCCGCTGACACTGCTGCTGGAAGGCCGCAGCCGAGTCTTGATTTTCTTCTGTAATGACGCCATCCGACGGAAACTCCCGAGCAAAGGTCTGAGTGAAATATTCATCAAGGGCTTGATCGACGGTCGTCACATAGTCTTCACGACCTTTCTCAAAGACCTCAAAGGATGCCGAAGCCGCTTGGCGAGCTTGCCCCCCTCCCTGTAGAAGCGCTGTCAAAATAGCTTCATTTTCTTCCCGGGTCACAATGGGCATAGGTTGGCTCAATCAACAAATCAGTCACATAGTGTTTAGTCTGCCATGATCCCTTGCGCTTTCCATACTCGCAGCTGACGCAATCAGCATGACAGACTCGCATAGAGACGACTGGGATGAATTTAAGGTTCACGTTCCCAGCGATCGCAATATTTCTTAAAATAAGAATACCTCCCTAGACCTGGTTGCAATCAACGTTATGACTTCTGTCTCCCCTAGCGATCGTCCGATAGCCTCAGAGCCGGAACAAGCGGACAATTGGCAAATCAAGTTGCTCTACGATGGCGACTGCCCACTCTGTATGAGGGAAGTCAATTTTTTACAGGCAAAAGATGCCGGCCGTGGCTTAGTCAAGTTCGTTGATATTGCCGACGATAGCTACACTCCAGCGGAGCACGGTGACATTGACTTTGAGACGGCCATGGGCCGCATTCATGCGCTGCTGCCCGACGGTACCATCATCAAAAACGTAGAGGTCTTTCGTCGTATCTACAGCATTTTGGGCATAGGATGGATGTACGCCCCCACCCGCTGGCCGATTATTAGCCCAATCGTCGACCTGCTCTATGACCTCTGGGCTGATTTGCGCCTCAGGGTAACGGGGCGGCCAAGCCTCAAGACGCTGGTGGCTGAGCGCAAGGCTCGTTTGCAGTGCGATGCTGCTGCGGGACGCTGCCGAATTTAGCTCTCGGTTGGGCCCTGAGACTGCCCCACGAGTGCCTGTCTATTACTGATGGTAGGAGTACTGACTGTAGGAGCAGTCAAGGCGCGATCGCCTCCGCTTCAACTTCGATCAGCATGTCGGGGTTGATCAGCCCTTTGATTTCTACCATGCAGCTCACTGGAGGATGCTCACCGAATAGCTCTTGATGAGCCCGGGCATAGGACTCCCAGTGGGCAAAATCGGTCACGTACAATCGGGTACGGACGATATGTGACAAATCGGCTCCCAACTCCTGCAACGCTGATCGCATGATCTCAAAGCAGCGCATTGTCTGCGCGTAGGGGTCGCCCGGGGCAAAGGTTCCCCCCTGACCATCTGAAGGGGCCGTTCCAGAAATCAGGATCTGCGAGCCTACCTTCAGTGCCCGACAGTAGCCAACTTTAGCTTCCCAAGGGCTGCCGGATGAAATTCGCTGTATGTCCATTTTTTTTCGATAATGACGACTGGACACAGTCTAAACAACGGTTCGGACTTCCCAGCAGCTGCTCTTACTAGCCACCCTAGCGATCCTGACCTAGTTGGCTGAGCTCTGCCTCATCTTTAGCCCCAGCCAGGGGGAAGCGTGGTTGACTCTGTGATGGGGCGGCGATCGCGACTTATCTGTTACTCGGAAAAACGCCACGACGCCCCCAATGTCCAGCAAAATTTTCTATAACAGAGACAGAAGCATCACAGGATTTCGCTTAGTCTATCCGCATGTCTGAATCGACGACGGTCCCTTCCAATCCAGATCAGCCAGCGGTCTATCAAGCTGAAGCAGCCCAGGCAATCTTGCAGATTGCGATCGCCCGCCAGACAGAAGAGGGCGAGATGACCCGCCTCCAGCTGCTAGAAATCGCTGAGGAACTGGGCATTTCGACCACCACCCTTGTTGAAGCGGAGCAGCAGTGGGCGCTGCAACAGCGCGAAAGTAGCGAAATGCAGGCGTTTAACCAGTATCAACGCCAGCGGTTTCAAGGTCATTTAGTCCGGTTTGCTGTAATCAATTTGGTGCTGTTTGCCTTAAACGGCATGACCGCTGGTACGCTTTCTTGGGCGTTGTATATCTTTTTGTTTTGGGGGGCAGGGCTGACTCTACAGGCGTGGCAAACCTACTGGCCGAACCAGCAGCAGTATCGCCGCAGCTTTGAAAAATGGCGACGTCGGGAGCAAATTAAGCAGTCGTTTAGTCGGTTTATGGATTGGCTGCTGGGCACTTAGACAATCCACCCCACAAAGAATTGTTGAGTCGACCTTATGGTGAAGAGTCAAGCTGCATGGGAAGAGCCGGGCGCGCCCTCAAAGAAACCTTAGAAACCTACGCCATTAGCCAAAATAAGCTGGCTGTCACCATGGGTATGGAACGGACGGTTGTTTATCGCTGGGTCCATGAGCGCACCGACCCGACCGGTGAGACCATCGTCGAAATTGTGCGATCGCTCAATCATCTCGATCCCAATGCCGCAAAAGCCTTTATTGCCTTGTATTTGATCCCGGTCCTCAATGAAATCTAGCGAGTCAAACACACGCTCGAGGGTGGGTGGCAATGGCAATCGCGAGATCTGAGCCCCCTTCAACCTTATCAAGGGGGGAGGTACGCCACTGCTATAGCGCCCGCCGGGGATCGTCATTGTTGGTGGCGTAATGTGAGACAAAGGTCGGTTTCTTAGCCAGCGTTGCCACCCGAGTTCTTTCCCAAACCAGATTTTGCAATCAGCCTAGCAGCGGCAACGGGCGTTACTTTTCGCCGTACCCTACGGGCGGTTCATTAGAAAATTTACGGAATGTCACGCTGAAATGTGTAGTTTTTTACCGAGGTCAGCCATCGTCTACTAATACTATTTCTGCGAATCACGACTACCCAGAGATTCTTCAAAGCCCCTTTTTCAAGGGGGCAGCGACAGTGGGGGATCTTCAAATCTGTAGCGGTATTACAGAGAGTTGGTATAACACGGCTTTTGCGGGCTGGCCAGTGAGGATGTGTCCAGATTTTCGATGCTGTAATTGTGATCCCAACGATGATGATGTTGTCTCACAATCCACGATGTCAACACGCTCCTCAAGGCGGATGGGTGACTTCGCGGTCCTCGGGCACTAATCTTTCTGACGCCCTACACCCTGAAGTGTCTGCCAGTGACGGTTGGCATTGCCAACAAACGCTGCGAGGACATCGGAATTGGGTCCGGTCTATTGCGATCAGCCCTGACGGTAACTGTCTCGCCAGTGGGAGCGGTGACAAGCAAGTCGGCCTTTGGCGACTGCCCCAGGGTGATTGTTTATCGTTCTTAACCGGCCATGAAGGCTGGATTCGTTGTGTGGTCTTTAGCCCCGACGGGCGCTGGCTCGCAAGCGCTGCCAATGACAACTCGATTCGGATTTGGGATGTGCGATCGCGCTCCCTGGTTACGGTCCTGTCAGGACACACTGACTGGGTACGCGCAGTCATTTTTAGTCCCGATGGCCAGTATTTGTTTAGCGGTGGCCAAGACAAAACCATTCGGGTCTGGCAATTGAGCTCAGGTCGCTGTGTAAAAACCATCACTGGCCATCAACATTGGGTGCGATCGCTCGCTATTAGCCCCGACGGCAGCACCTTAGTCAGTGGTGGACAAGATCAGAAAGTGCGCATTCATCGCTTGCGTCGCCAAGGCACCAATCACGTATTGGCCGGGCACGCAACCGAGATCAACTCTCTGGCAACCAGTCCGAACAACTGGCTACTGGCAACCGCTGGGGCCGATGGCTTAGTCAGTTTTTGGAAGCTGAATAGCGGCCGATGCATCACAACATTCAAGGCTCACTCAGCCGCGGTTGACAGTATTACTTTTAGTCCTGACGGTCAGCTACTCGCAACAGCCAGCAGCGACAAAACCGTGCGGATTTGGCACATTGACAGCGGTCGTTTGGTCAGCATCTTGGGTGACCATTCTGGGTGGGTTTGGTCGGTGGTGTTTGCCCCCGACAATCGCACTGTCATCAGTGGCGACTGGAACGGCGAGATCAAAGTATGGGCGCGTTCATGAGCCCAGGCCTCGCGGTCAGGCCCTCCTAGTCGGCTCATTTGCCACTTATTGATAGTGTTGAGACGCTAATAAAGACGACCTATTGGCCAAAGCCAACTAATCACGCCGAGAATTATGGGACGCTTGCGACAAAAAGCGTGCGATCGCTGTCAACGGACTGCCAGCACGCTCTATCGAGTCCAGACCGATGCAACGAAAACATGGCAGTTTGTGTGCGATCGCTGCTGGCCGCTCATCCGAGAAAATAATCCCCACTACGGGTACGGTGGCACTTGGAAAGCCCGCAAACGCCACTGAGCGATGCAGCAATCAAAAAGCTGGCAGCCCTGCTAGAGCTGCCAGCCGCTGTCAAGCAGTCAGGATCGCGTGATTACTACGTTGCTGAGTGAGTGCTATCGGACTTTTTGAGTCTCGCCATGCCAGCGCAGGCCATCAGTAAACCAGCCAACACGCCTGGCTCAGGGACCGTTTCGCCGGCGGCGCCATCACCAATATCATCGACAATGCCGCCAGTGTTCGGAGTATTGTTGTTGTCTTCGGAATCCCCTGCGGAGCCATTGTCGCCGGTGGTTTCGCCATTAGTTGCGTCTTCCCCGGTTGTCCCATCGCCGGTGTCGGAGTCATTAGTCCCATCGCCGGTCTCGGTGGTTAGCGGGCTAAACTCAGTCACCCCGTCCCAACCGATGGCTTCTGCACTTTTGGCGGTGGTCAAGTCAGCCGACAGGACAAGCCGATAGGGAAATGGACTGCCCAGTCCCGGTGTCCGGTTCTCGAGGCGATCGCCATTTACATCCAGCGGTGTGAAGAAAGAGTTGCCAAAGAAAACAAAGTCCCCATTCACAAAATCAATGCCAGTGGGAATGACGGAGTTCGTGTTCTGATTTGGCTCAGGTAGCTGAGCATAGACATAAGTGCCCGTTTCCACAGCTCCGCTATTGGGGTCTAATTTCAGCAAGACGCTGGCTGTGGGACCGCCCCCAAACCCATAACTGGGCAGCCATCCACCTTGCGTCACAGAGCCAAACGTATCAGCTCCCTGGGAACCGCCATCCGCAGTAAACACCCCATAAAGATTTGCGGAGTCTTCGTCCCAGAGCAGCCCCAAGCCCTTGGCATCAACCCCGGAGCGATCATAATAACGTACCCAGTTTCGGACCCCATTGGTAAAGCTGGTAATGAGGGGATCTTGATTAATCGGCGAAACTTGGTCGGTACCGATATAGATTGTGGTGGCTCCTATGGTCACACTAGTAGCACCCCGCGAAATCAGGTCAGCTTCTGAAGTCGCTGGGGTAAATTTGACAATACTACTAAGATCTGTGTCTAGTTGGCTAAAGGTTGCGGCCTCGGCCGAAAGTGCGCCTGACCAGCCTAAAGTGGCCGCCATCGCAGTCATAAAAAGCGTTTTCATTTATTTTCCCTGAAGGTGTTTTCAGATTTCGACTCAATCAGATCGCCTGTAGAAAACTCGCCTCTTCTAAAGCTGATGCACTGATTTAGAGAACCAAAAAGACTCAAAAAATTGACCGCCTGAAAACCAGGGAAAGTCAAAATTTCGTAAAGCCAATATGAATCAGTGATTGCTTTTTTGCGGTTTGATTTAGAGCTCAATCTAGTTTCGGTAGACATGCACCATCAGAGCATAGGGAAATTGAGTCTGTCATCATGAAGATCTCTGAGAGGCCCCTGCAAAGCGTCCCGTAAGATCCATGAATATTGCAAGCAGATTCTGCAATTTTCCTTTATGCAAATTTCACACGCCGATGGGACTACCGACTTCCGTAATATCCTGTAATCTTTAGCGTTCTCATGTCTCAGTGGTTTCCGCATAACCATGAAATTTCGATGAACTTAGCCTTTAAGGAAAGTAGGCTGATGGTACTTTTCAGCCCCAATATGGGCAGAGATCTGCCCGCAAATAGCCGGTTGAGGCGTATTCTCTGATACCGAACCCCGATATCTACTCTGACCTCGCTAAACGGGCTTATCAAGCAAAGTTGGCTAATGAAGATATTGATGGCGCGTGCTTAATTAAGGATGACTTTGGCATCCATGTTGCTTGCAACATCGTTCCCAAGCAAATACTTGAGACGGGCGATCGCAGTTCCCACTTCGGTCCCCAAAACCAGCAACTCCTGACGGGCGATCGCGCCCTCACGCACTGGTCGCCATCAAGCATCCGCCTCAAAAATCTGGCTGACCTCAAGCGATAATTCTGGAAAGGTTGGGGAAAGGAGGCGATCGCCGCGACGAAACTGCTGCATCTGATATTCGCCATCCACCCATTGACAGACCGTAACGGTGGGCTGCTTGGGCATTCCCACATATCGCCGTCCCCCTAGTCCCAAATAATCCACAATCCAATATTCTGGAATGCCCATTGCTTCGTAGTCGGCCCGTTTATGATCGTAGTCATCACGCCAATTGGTACTCACAACTTCCACTGCTAGCGGCACCGACCGTCCGCGCAAAATTGTGGAAGCGGCCTCCCACCGAGGCTCTTCTGATAAGGCAGCTTTGTTCAACACGGTGATGTCGGGCTTGTAGCCAGTGTTGGGAGCTGCCGGTTTGAGGGTACACGTGCGGAGCAACACATAAGGCGAACCCAACCGACGAATTTCAAAGTTGAATTCTGCTACCAGGAACGCGACTACTTCTTCATGCTTTCCGGTCGACTCAACCGCAACGACTTCTCCATTGATCAGCTCATAAATGCCGCCATCCTCTGGATAGGTCGCCAGGAATTCTTCAAAGGTAAGCGGTTGAGTCTGTGCTTCTAACATGATGGCTTCCGGGCCGATTCCAGTGACTTTGTAGCAATCTCGCTCTTCTCTCAGGAATTCATTATCACTGAAGAGCTATTGCACAACTAGAATGAACAGAACAAAAATAATATGAACGTTCAGAAATGAACCACTTCAGGACTCCATCATCTAATGAATTTCCTAACGGTGAGATTCCTCTTCCTAAGTATATTTCTTTTGGCTCTTCAGAAGATCCAATACATCTCTACTCTGGGGAAACCGTTTTTTGTCAAAATGAAAACTCATTCAGTGTGAAATACCCTGATCGAGTTTATATGGTCGCCTTCACCACAAGTACGATTTACCACTAACAATCCTCCAAGTACCGAAGTTCAGAAGCTGAATGGTCGCGAAGACATATCCTTACGACTTAATGATGGCACTAAAATCGAACGAGGAATAATCACGAATCGAAGTATAAGTCGTAGTACGCAAGGCGATTCGGCACGTCTTTCAGGTGTAATTGGCGAACGAATAATTCACTCAGCCGGCGATTTGTTGAAATACGTTAAATTTCTTCTTCCTAACTTTCAATGTGTCGTTGGAAAGCCTGTTTGTTTTGCAGATGGAAGTTCTAGCTCTCGAATCATCTTGCAACTTTCTAATGGCTGGAAAATCACGATTGATGCAGTTAGGAATTCCAAAAATATCTTTAGTCTTCTAGAAGAGAAGTCTGGTTTTGGAGTTACTCATATTGGAAAGATAGAGAAAGAAGATGGAGGTTTTTTCACTTCTGATGAGGCTCTTTCAATTTTGGATGCGATATGTTGGTATTGCTCCTTCTCAGTTGGTCGATGGACTGGTCCGTGCTTACCATTTGGTTTCGATCAGAACGACAATCCTGTCTGGCAAATGTGGGATTTTTATCGGATAGATCCCTTTCGTAAAGACGCCTCATGGCTAGGGTGGGGAAGTCGTAGACATATATTCGAAGAACCATTTCAAGGCTTCATGAAGCTATGGCTAGATGAAAACTGGAAAGAGGTTATACAACTTGCAATCTATAGGTATGTTGATGCTAATTCAAGTGTTAGTTCAATTGAAGGATCCGTCGTACTGGCACAAGTGGCACTTGAATTATTGGCGTCGGCAATTCTAGTCGAAAACTATGCTCTTTTAAGTAAAACAAAATATAGTGCCTTGTCTGCATCAAACAAAATTCGGGAACTGTTTCTATGAGCTGAAATTCCCCCAAGTATCCCGATGGAATTACATAATTTAAGATGTACTTCAAGCCAGCAAAAAAGGTCAGATGCTTCACAATCTATGGTGAAATATCGCAACATAATCACTCATCCTGACAAGGAAAACAGAGAGCTTTTTCTCTCATTATCTCGTGATTTCAAAATTGATGTTTGGAAACTGTGCGTTTGGAGTTTGGAACTTCTTTTACTCAGACTCTTTGAATATGAAGGTATATATGCCAATAGAATAAAGCGACAATATGGAGTTGAAATAGAGCTGGTGCCTTGGGGCCAGAACTCAGGCAGTTAAGTCAAATAGAATTCAGGTTGAGCTGAAAGTCTTTTAAGACAAGCTCACTGGCAATTACCTGAGGCGCATTTAAAGTTTCGGGAGAGGTGCGTGAACAATAAATCTCGACTTGCTTAGTTTTGGGATCGATGAGCCAGCCGAGTTGAGTGCCATTGTCGATGTACTCGGCCATCTTGTCGCGAAGGGGGTTGAGGGAGTCGCTGGGAGAGCGGAGTTCAATCACAAAATCAGGACACAGGGGACAAAAGCCCTCCCGTTCTTCGGGGGTGAGAGCTTGCCAACGTGACAGTTCGACCCAAGCGGCATCAGGCGAACGAAACGCCCCGTTCGGTAGTTGAAACATCGTACTAGAGTCAAACGCGACGCCTAATCTTGTTTGCTCATTCCACAGTCCCAACTGCATAGAGATATTTAGATTGCGACGTCCGGTTTCCCCGCCCGTTGGTGATATGACGACTAGCTCTCCCGTGGCGGTGCGTTCTAATTTGGCTTCTGGGTTTGAGGCGCAGAGCGTCTTAAAAGCGGCCTCCGTCAACTGAACGACAGGATGCAAATTCAGCGTGAGAGCAGTCATCGTTTTAGCTCAGCCTCTCCGATGGAAAACGCTTACTCAATCATAGCGATCGCACCTTTGGTCACTCTGCCTTTTGCAACTTCGTCAACTTCGGGTCAATGATTTTGCGGCCCTGACCGGGGAACTTCACCGCCAGGCAGATCTTGTTGCCGGCGCCAAAGATATGGGTCACTTCCCCCGCACCGTAGGAGGGATGCACGACCACGTCACCGGCATTCCAGTCAAATTCATGTGCCCCGCTGCCGGGCTTGGCGGCGATCTCCTTTTGTTTGCGGGCATCGCGGATGGGGGTTGTCATGCGCTGGGGTAGCCCCAGTCCGGCGTTGGTCGTGATGTAGTCGGTGGGCAGCTCACCGAGAAAGAGAGATGGACTGGCTGGCTCGCGGTGGCCATAGAGGCGACGTTCCCGCGCGTAAGAGATAAAGAGGCGTTCTTTGGCGCGGGTGATGCCGACGTAGCAGAGGCGGCGTTCTTCTTCCGTGGCGGCAGGATCTTCCAGTGAGCGGAAGTTGGGGAAGAGGCCTTGCTCCAAGCCGACGAGGAACACCACCGGAAACTCCAATCCCTTAGACGAGTGCAGCGTCATCAATGAGACTACATTTTTGCCCTCATTGGCATCGTCCAAATCAGACGCTAGTGACGCATTGGCAAGGAACCCAATTAGGGAATTGTCTTCATTTTCTTCTTCGAACTGCAGAACGGCATTGTATAGCTCCTGCACGTTGGCAAAGCGCTCGCGACCTTCGTCCGTATCATCTGACTTCAGCGCTTCTAAATAGCCAGAATCTTCGAGCAAGTCTTGAATGATTTCAGAGCCTTTGGCATTGTCGAGGCGATCGCGATACTTCTTGATGAGCTCGGCAAACTGCAGGACGCCCTTAGCCGATCGCCCAGCCAAAGTTTTGACAGACGTATCATCGCTGAGAATTTCCCACAGGGGAATGTTGCCCAGGGTTTGGGTGGCTTGGTCGAGCTTATCAAGGGTGCTTTTGCCCACGCCGCGCCGGGGCACGTTGATCACCCGCTTGATGCTGACGGTGTCGGCGGGGTTGGCAATGGTGCGCAGGTAGGCCAGCACGTCTTTAATTTCGCGGCGATCATAAAATCGCAGGCCGCCCACCACCTGATAAGGAATGCTATAGCGCGTCAGCACCTCCTCAAAGGCACGGGACTGGGCGTTAGTGCGGTAGAGAATGGCAAAGTCGCTCCACTTGAGCTCCGGATGCTGATATTCCAAATTGCGAATCTGGCCCACCACAAAATCTGCTTCGTGGATCTCATCATCGGCCTTGTAGCAGTAGATGGTTTCCCCTTCGCCCCGCGTGGCCCGCAGAATCTTATCAATGCGCTCAGTGTTGTTTTCAATAATGTGATTCGCCACTTCCAAAATATTGGAGGTCGAGCGATAGTTTTCTTCCAGCTTGACCATGGTGCGGGTGTCATCGTCCGCTAAGCCATCCCCAAAGTCATCTTGGAAATTCATCAAAATGGTGAAGTCGGCCGCCCGGAAAGAATAGATGCTCTGGTCGGCATCGCCCACGACAAAGGTAGAACGGTTGCGCCAGTCGTTAAATTTTTGGATGTCTTCGCCGTTGGTGGTGAGGAGGCGAATCAGGTCGTACTGAGTGCGGTTGGTGTCTTGGTACTCATCCACCAAGATATGGCGGAAGCGATTGTGCCAGTAGCCCAGCACCGATTCATTTTGCTGGAATAGCTTGACAGGGATCAAAATGAGGTCGTCAAAATCAAGGCTGTTATTTTCTGCTAGGGCTTTTTCGTAGCGGCGATAGACGTCGGCGATCGTCCGTCCTCGGTAATTCGATTGCTCTTGTTCAAACTCATCAGGGGTCAAGTTCTGGTTCTTCGCGTTGCTGATGGCATAGCGTACAGAACGGGGATTGAATTTTTTATCGTCCAGATTGAGCTCTTTGGTAACGATGGTTTTGACCAAGCTCTGAGCATCTGACTCGTCGAAAATCGAGAAGGTCTTTTTCCAGGTGTAGCCGTTGGGATGTTGGTACTTTTCAATATCAAAGCGCAAAATGCGAGAGCACAATGCGTGAAAAGTGCCAATCCACAGATACTTGGTGACATTTTTATAAACATGGGATTTGAGCTTAGTCTGCTCATACTCCGGCAAGGCTGACAGCCGTTTGCCATGTTTGGCCTCGGCTTCCTGCTCCGCAAACAGCACCTCAATCCGCTCTTTCATCTCTTTAGCGGCTTTATTGGTAAAGGTCACCGCCAGAATATTTTCCGGATCAACGCGATGGTTGAGCACCAAATTAGCGATGCGAAAGGTAAGGGCCCGGGGCTTGCCGGAGCCGGCTCCGGCTACCACCAGGAGAGGACCGCAAAAGTGCTCGACGGCGCGGCGCTGAGAGGGGTTGAGCTTGGCAAGGAAATCGGTAGAAGCCGTCATGGGCAAGCAAAATGGGGGGGAAGCATCTAGTATGACATCTACGAGAATTGCGGGAAGTTCAAATATTCCGCGATCGCTAAAGCCCAAACCCAGCTCAAACCCTCTCAGGGGGACCAATGGGATACTTTCTTCTGGGCTGTGCCGCTTGGGCAGGTAGCTTCACTTCATGCGTTCCAAAGCTTAATTGGTCAGGACTTACGGCTGATCGTTGTTTTTGTCCTCAACTTCGATAAGCGTTACCACGCTGCGCTGATCCAGATCGCAGAAGCCCAGAAAACTTTACAGGATGGGAATTAGAACGGAGAGGGAGGGATTCGAACCCTCGGATGGTTTGACCCATCAACAGATTTCGAGTCTGCCGCATTCGACCACTCTGCCACCTCTCCAGGTGTGTGTATTTTAACCTCTGATGGAAAAAGTAATTATCCCCATGGCATCACATTTCGGTGTTTTGTTTCTACGTAGCCGTGAAATCCCTGGTTTGTCGACCAAATAACCGCTCCATCTCGGTGAGTCCAGAAGGTCTGGATGCCGGCTTGCTGCAGATCACGCTCGATCGCTGCTCGAAAAGTATATCCATAGCAAATGATCGTATGCGGACTGACCATGGCTAGCAACTCTGGGCTGAGTTCATCTCCAGACATCACGAGGACATCGCTCTGCAGGACAGATCCAGCAGCAGCCAAGTATTGCTGTAGCTCCTTAGATAAAGGTGGCAGCAAGAGCCAACTTTCTTGGTGACTGAGGCGCACAACGGGATGCTCGATCCCCAAGAGTTGAACCGTGAGATGGGCCAAATTACTCGTCACACCAGCTTCCAAGTCATGTCTTTGGCTACTAAGCCCTGCCAACTTCGTCCCCCCCCGGTTATACATATGCTGAGTTGGAATCCGAGAGGCGAGGGTTTGCCAGCCTGCTTGGTAATCGGTATCCGCATTCAAGGATAGAGCGATCGCCTCGTCGATCTGATTCACCCCTGCCTGGGTCAAAAAGGGCATCACAGTGTAAAACGCAGTTTTGCTATCACCACTGTTGATCACGGTTGTGTGTCCGCGATACTGCTGCACCAAAATCAGTTCATCACCTGCGGCGAGCAGAGTAATTTGATCCTGATAAAACCAGCGCCAACCAATCGGGCCAATAATGACAGCAACAAAAGCGATCACCAGCCACGGTTTGAGCCCCATACGCATTTGCGGCGCTGATCGCAGGGTCAAGCTAAGAACTACATAAAGCGCAGCCACTTGCCAAAGCTGGATTTGGCCAATGGCGATGGAACTACCGGGTAGGCTGTTGCTAATCTGAGCCAACGTCAACAAGAGTTGAGCCGGATAATAGAGCAGGTTAGCTAACAGCTCTCCCAAAAAGGGAGCAACCAGCGTCACCGCACTGCTACAAATGCCGCCCAAACTAATGACCGTCACCAAAGGCACGGTAATAACATTGAGGCCAATGCTCAAACTTGAGAAGACATTAAAGTGAAACAGCGTAATGGGCAACGTCCAGACAGTAGCCGCAATGGGGACCGCAACTAACGAGGCCAGGGTCGTCGGTAGCCAATCTAACCACTGGGTAATTCTAGGAGCCGTCACGATTAAGCCCCAAGTGGCGACAAAGCTGAGCTGAAAACCAATGTCCCAAATCCAAATTGGATGAACCAGCAACATTACAGTCGCAGCAACAATCAACGCTCCACTGGGAATTACTTTGCGCTGGGTAGCCAGGCTAACCAGGCTAGCACTGCCCATCATGGCCGCACGAACCACACTGGGTTGAATACCAGTTAATGTGACATAGCCAAGCAGCACCGCAGCGCCAACGATTCCCTGCGTCCGTCCAGGCTGCGATCGCAGTAACGCCAGCACTGTCCCCAACAGCAGCGTCACGTGAAATCCTGACGCTGCCACGGTATGAGCCAGCCCCACCCGCGCAAACAAATCCTGAATATCACTGGGCAAGTCAACGGCCCTGCGCCCTAGCGACATCGCGCTCACCAACTGTCCCAATGGACTGCCCAGAGCCCTAACCTGTGCTCGCACAATCCGCTGCCGGATGCGCCACAGCCCCCCATACGGCTGCTCTCGATAGTGAATTTCTGCAGCGACAAATCCGGCAAAGATCTCTCGCTGACGGAGATAGGCTTGAAAATCAAAACCATGGGGATTGGTGGCCGGGGCCGGCAGATAGAGGCGACCTTTGGCTTTGATGGCATAGCCCTGATGTAAACCAGTCGTCTGGAGCAACGGCGCCGTCATGTAAACGCGACCTCGAGCTGGCGTTTGAAACGTGATCTCACCAACGGCATCGAGCACCTGTAATTGCTCAACGGCTACGCTAAAGCGACTTTTGACCTCTCGGTTAAGCCGGGGCTCTTCAATTAACCGCCCTACAATGACATGGTCAGGGGCGATCGCCTGGGCGCGGGAGACTAACCGACTAATATCCTGGGGCCCAGCTGTGGGAGTTCTGACGATGAGGTAAGTTGCGGCGAGTAACACAACAACGCCCAAACACCCCCATTGCCACGATCTCCAGCCCAACCGGAGCCTGCGTGGGGCAATCACTCCCCAAAGCATGAGACAGATACAGCCAACGAGCCCCGCCCCGGGCATAGCCCATGTCTCAGATATGGCTACAGCGGCGATCGGGCTCAGCAACAAACCAGCCAAATAGGCCACACATAGCACGAGACCAAAAGAAAACTTTGCCATCTCAATTATCCACGCACCCGCCCTCTAGCAATCCCGAGGTCGAGGACAAGACACCACTTAATTGGAGCCCGCAGCAACAATCGGCCAAAGCAATCGGCCAGAAAATCAGCACTGTCGAAAAAACCCGTAAGTACTTGAAAATGGCCTCGAAAATACACGCAAAATGCTTCTCAAAAGGAGTCAACGTCCGGCCAGAAGCTAGCAAAAAGACCGAACTGCAAGCATCTTGAGCAATGCCTCTTAGACCAAGAAAAATTAGACACTCAAGAAAATGTGTAAAAGCCGATACAAAACAGGCTCATCCGGAAGCTTTCTCTGTGATTTCTCAAGTATTCGTGAAGCTAGTGTATTTCTTTATTGGGTAACATCTCTGTCGTTCCTCCTGTTTGCAAACGCTATCTTCGAATCGTGACAGTCGTATTCAAGTGGCAACTATGACTTTTTCTTTTTCTCAGCTCTCTATGGCAACTGGTCTTGCGACCGGGACTCTTCTGTCTGTGTTCGGTGCCGGCAATGCCTTCGCCATTGGTTTCGATTTTGAAACAACTTTTTCTCAGAACGATGCACCAACCGGTGACATTCTGCTCGAGTCCGTGACGATTGGTGATGAAATCATCGAAGAGTTTTCGTTTGTGACGGCTGCCGTAATCAATCAAAACGGTGGCGAGATCAACGGGGGGGCAAGTGCAGATAAAGGTGATACTGCGACAACAGGTGTCGCGGTTGAAGATGCTGCAGCTGCAGATATCGTTACTAACCTCTCCAACAATAATTTGAACAATATTGTTGATACTGAGAAACAAGGTTTCTTCGAAATCGACCTGACGTTTGGCAAAGTGATTGACAACCTGCTTATTTGGGAGCGCGGTGGCACCGGTGAGACCTACGGCAATAGCGATCTCAAAATTCAAGCGCTAGATGCAGCCGGTCAACTTGTTGGCAACAGCCTGACAATTACCCGTGACATGTGGTTTGATGCGGGTTTCCAAATTGACACGACTGAGATTTCCGCCGCTCAGAATGTCGGTTCTTTGGGCATTAACATTTTTGAGGACTTAGGAGTTGATAACGCTGTGGTAGATGCCATTCGCTTCACCAGTGAAGAAGAGTTCAACGGTCCTGATTGGAAGTTTGTGGGTACCGATGCGACTCGCGTTCCTGAGCCTACTGTTTTCATGGGTTTAGGTCTGCTGGGTGGCGCACTCTTCCTACAAAAGCGTGTCAAGGCAGCTTAGCAAAGCAGCCTTTGGTTCCCTGTTTTGGCTGACTAGAGCTGACTAGATAAGTAAGAAGGAGTTGACCGATGGTCGACTCCTTCTTTTTAGATAGAAACTTCAATTGTCAAGATCAGCTTATGTACTTAGGCTCTGAACTTATCACTGATCCGCTGCATAGCCGTTTCAACATTGTCTCGACTATTAAAAGCCGAAATCCGAAAGTATCCTTCACCCGCTGCACCAAATCCAGATCCCGGCGTACCAACAACATGGCAGGTTTTCAATAGCTTATCAAAGAAATCCCAACTAGAAAGACCTTGGGGAGTTTTAACCCAAACATAAGGAGCATTCACTCCACCATAATTTTGGATGCCAGCATCAGAAAGTTTTTCTCGAATGATGCGAGCGTTTTCCAAATAAAACCGAATCAGTTTGTCGACCTGTTTTTGCCCGGCTTCGCTATAAACAGCTTCGGCACCCCGCTGCACAATATAAGAGACGCCATTGAATTTAGTCGATTGACGACGATTCCAAAGACGATGCAGCTCTACCTTACTCCTGTCGGAAGTCATTACTTTAATCGCTTTGGGTACAACCGTAAAAGCGCAGCGCGTACCGGTGAAACCAGCATTTTTGGAAAATGAGCGAAACTCAATGGCGCATTCTCGCGCACCAGGAATCTCGTAAATAGAGTGGGGGATGTCGTCTTCGGTAATGAACGCTTCATAAGCAGCATCAAACAGAAGTAATGAGCCGTGCTTATGGGCATAGTCTACCCACTGTTGCAGATGAGCGTGGGTCGCAGCTGCCCCCGTTGGGTTGTTGGGAAAACAAAGATAGACCAGATCAACTTTTTGGTCAGGAATGGCCGCAGTAAAGTTATTATCAGCGGAAATCGGCAGGTAGACTAACCCCTTATAGGTGCCGTCCTCCTGAACGGGACCGGTGTGTCCCGCCATAACATTGGTGTCGACATAGACTGGATAAACCGGGTCAGTGACAGCAATCGTGTTGTTGTCGCCCAGAATATCGAGAATATTACCGCAGTCGCATTTGGAACCGTCGGAGATAAAAATTTCATCGGCGGTAATATCGCATCCCCGGGTTTGAAAATCATGCCGGACAATCTTTTCGCGTAAAAATTCGTAGCCCTGTTCAGGACCATAGCCTCGGAAAGTCTCGCGATCGCCCATCTCTTCTACAGCGTTGACCATCGCAGTGCGGCAAGCTTCAGGCAGCGGTTCGGTGACGTCACCAATCCCCAGCTTGATGATCGGCGCGTCTGGGTTGGCATCAGCAAAGGCTTTGACCCGGCGGGCAATTTCTGGGAATAGATAACCGGCTTTTAGCTTCAGGTAGTTTTCGTTAATTGTGACCATGAAAGAAACTTAATTGCACTGTCTTTGATCAGCTTACTGCGATCTGGATGCGCTGTAGTGGTTGACTTTTTTAGTTGAGAGCGGGGAGCATCCCTTGCTTTGTCTGCACTTATGCCGGAGTAGGTCGACCAATGGTTGTAATGTAAAGTACGGCCTCGTCTGCTGGAATGCCGAGAACGTCATTGACCTGATCATCAAAAAAACCGCCGATACCGCTAGCTCCGAGACCAAGCCGTGTCGCTGCCAAGTTGAGCCGTTGGCCCAGATGCCCAGCATCGAGGTGTAAGTAGCGGTAGGCACGATCTCCGTGACGGGCGATCGCGGCCTTTAGATCTGCGGTATGAAAGATGACCGCGCCCGCGTCATGGCCTAGAGCCTGACCTAAGCATAGGTACTGCAGTTCTTGACGGAAGTTTCTAAACCGAATTTGCCGAATTTCAGGCTGCGACGGCGCGTAATAGTAGCAGCCGGCCTCTAATCCCTCAACCGCGGAAACCGCTACAAACGTTTGAATCAAGCTCAAGTCGCAAAAATCTGGATCCCCGTCTAGCCCTTGCTCAATGTAATGATGGGGCTGATAGGCAAAATCGAGCAAGGCTTTGAGCTCAGTCAAACTGAGTGAACCACCGGTGAATTTGCGTGTAGAGCGGCGGCGCAAAATCGTTTTTTCCAGGGCCTGGAGTTGATGGTCCCAATCAATCGGAGCGGTAGCAGTGGAGATTTTGAGGCAGAAAGGGAAATTGTACTTATCGGCAGGAACGGTGGCCTCAGCAGGGCTACTTTGACCAGTGACACTCGGTCGGCGGCTTGACCACCGAAAATCGGTATCGCGCTCAATGCAGGTGGCCTGATGCATGTGAGGCAGTAAATCACCATCAGCGATTTGAGCAAGATTATGGTTGTGAGAAGCCGGTTGGGTCGTGGTGAACCGGGGCAAATTTTGCTCTACTTCAAGTAAGTTAGCGAGGGCGGCAACGGCGATCGCCCCTTCTGTGCCGGGCTCCAGATAAAGCAGTTGATTAAGCGCCAGGTCAGCGAAACCTCCGATTAGATGGGGACGATAATCGACCAAAGTGCTGGCAAGTTCTAAATTACCCAAGACATGGCCAGCATCGAGGCAGATGCGCCGATAGGCCCGATCTTGATATCGCCACGCTGAGCGGTAAAAGACACTGGTCAAAATAACGGCGACCTGGGTGGTTTCTAAGGCAGGATGCCAAAAACACGCCTCCTGCAGAGCCTGCCATACGTGGTCACTCCAAAATCGCCAGAGAGCATGCGTCCGGGCCTGGTAATTGTAAAGTCCAGCGGGCAACAGACCACTGCCCCGCGAAATCAGATAGACCTCAGTAGGATAAAGGCCCCCGGCTGAAGGAACAGCTCGCAAGTAAAATCTCTGCCCTGTCGACGTTTTGACCTGAGCGGTAAGCCCATATACGTTGATCAGAAAGTGCGATAAACGCGCCCAAGCCCGAGTTTCGGCTGAAGCCGATGGGATAATAGTCGCCTCGTCAAGATAAGGCTTAAGGTCAATCTCGGTACCTAATCGATAGGTCTTGAACGGATCGGGCTGAGGCCCCTGCATCGTCGCTTGAGCTTGAGCGATCGTCGCAGGGTCATACTTCGTACGCTCATGAAAGTATTCGGCAATGGAAGCGGGCTGGCTCATATCTCAAATTTAGCAGTCCCTGTGGCTTCAGGTTCAGCCCTCAAAAAAGTTTTCAAAAAGCATCACAAACGAAGCGGGCGTTCGACCGATTAAAGCCAGGTCACAATTATTGAGTACGGTCTTAAATATCAACTTCTCTTACCGATAGGTTGGGCTGATTAACCGGAAAGTCGCAGATAGACAATATGAGCGATCACGCCCGCGGCGGAATAGTTTAGCCATCGATATAAACTGCATAAACAGATCTAATACCTCAGCAAAAACTTCTTAAAGACTCTCTATGTCGCACCTTAGCGAATAATATTTGCGCATTATTACTATCTTGAACAAAAGAGATTATTTCATCAACGCAGCATTGACCGCAAAATCAAAAGACATCTTTAAGCCAAGGCCAAAAGTTATCAAGTCACTGTACGTTAAGAAAAGTTTACTTTTGTTGATTGCATGGCCTTATGTAAATCAGTTCATCAGAACTTCTACTCAATCGTCGGTTGTCTTTGTTGGGTTAAAGACGCCTGTATCTAAGCGGCTTTGTTGATTTTGTTATATAGAGTTGGAGAGGTGTTGGGGGCCAGCAGCCCAAATCTGACAGATCATCATGAAAATACCTTGTGCTTTTTTGTGGGGCAGATTTCAACTATTTGCTGAGCTTAATACAAGGCCCAAACTCGAATTCAACTAAGTTATTTAGCCTTCTTTAACAGTCATGAAGTTCCTGAAGCTTCAGTATTCAAAAGCTTCAACTCATCGAATTTAGTTGTTCAAGATTTGATAGGCATTTCATTGCGATCGCCGATTCTATGGCTATTTTAGATTTTGAATTTTTACTCTCTCAATATGCGTCCGGAGAGCGCCAGTTCGCTGGCGTTCAGATGGAAGACGTAGACGGGTTTGAATGCGACCTCCGCGAAATCAACCTGTCTAATGCAGTCATCTCCAGAGCCTACCTGCCCTATGGGAATCTCAGCCGTTCCAATTTAAGAGAGATCACCATCAGGCAAGGAAATCTTGCTGATGTCAAGCTAGCCAGCACAATCCTGGAAGCCGGGCAGCTGAGCCAGCTCGACTTGTCGCGGGCTGATCTGCGATACGCTCGTCTCGGGAAGGCTAACCTCAGCGCCTGTAATTTATCCGGGGCCAATTTGCAGGGGGCTGACCTGACCAAGGCCAACCTCAAAGGGGCCAATCTGACCGGAGCCAATTTAACTGGGACTAAGCTGAACGCGACTTGCCTCTATCACGCCAACCTGTTTCGAGTCTCAGGGTTGTCCCTCAACGGCGCTCTGTGTGACGGGACGACCAAGATGCCAGACGGCCACCACTATACCCCGTAAAACAGATTGGCTGTGCCGTAAACGAGTCAGCGATGGACAATCTATCGGGATGCGCTAGCGTATCCATCTTGCCGCTGGCCAGTGAATTATTTTTTCGCAACGATTATGACTGTCATGCACTCTGCTTACAGAGCAAACCGCTGATAAGCGTCATTGGATACAGCTGGGATCGATCCACTGGGCTGACACTCTCTACATGACAAAGCTTCACGGTATGCTAAGCGTATCCTCGAGCTGCCCTTTGAGTATCCTTGGACGCAGTGCATTTGGTCCGTTGCTTTGAGAATGATCGCAAGAATGATGCGGCTTCGACTTTCTACTTACTCAGTTCAGCGCCTGCAAGACTGGACTCTGCTTGCTTTATGCTTAGTCAGTGGCGGAGTGATATTGACTGCGGCATTACCGTCAGAAGCAGCCCCCATCCTGGCTCAGTCAACATCCAGGAATGAGCAGGCCGAACTTGAGCGTTTACAGCAGGAAGCCAATCTAGCCTTTACGCGTGCTACGACTTTAGTTTCTATTCTCTTGGCAGCGCTCGCGCTGCTCTTGGTTCTAGGCGTAGTCATGCTGTGGTTTTTACGGCGATCAGTCGTGCAAGAGGTGGCTACAGTAGTGCGCAGTCAGCTCAATCAGATGACTGATTTGGAGCACAAAATCCGGACGGCAACCCGCGAGCTTAATTCAGTGCTTAAGGATGCGGAAGATATCAGCGATGACATTGAGCAGAGGGCCGAGAGCTTTAGGGATACACTTACCGAAAAGCAGCGTCTGCTGAATCAAGCTCTGGATGAGATCACCGAGTCGAAGACCCATACGCTAAAAGACTGGCAAAGCCAGGTTACAGCTCTTTCCAAAACGCTGGCTGACCTGGAAAGCGATGTTGATTCCCAAGCCCAGCTCATTAAGTCACACATGCATGACCAGGCGGCCACGGTAAATCAGGACGCTGCGATTCAGACGGCTGAGGTGCTCGCCTCTGTGCAACAAGCTGCCCAAAACTTTCAACAAGAATTAGCGGCATTGTCTAGGGGTGTAGAAACAACCAAAGACCACACCCTAACTGAGATAGGGACTACCGCCAGTGGCTTTGCCGAACAGCTACAACAGCTAACAACTGGCGTTGAAGAAAACCGTGATCGCACCCTCGCCGAGTTGGCTAAACTGCAAGCAGGATTTGAGCCCTACTTCGAATCGCTACGGGACAATTTAGAGGCGCAGCTAGAGCAGTATCAGCAGCGAGTCATGGATGCTATGAGCGATCGCCAACAAACGGTCGACAAGCAGCTAGATGAGATGCAAGCCAGCACTCTAGGCCATCGCGATCTGGCTTTACAGACCATGGAACGCTCGACCAAGGATTTTGAAGAGCAATTTCGCCAAATTAAAGATGAGGTCTTGGCCCAACGGGCGAGTATGTTAGCCGAGCTGCGGCGCTCTCTAGAGGACTTCTTAGGGCAATTCAGCAACTACCAGGCCGAGATTGACGGCGATAAGGCCGAGATTCTCAGCCAGCTGCGACAGTCGGCCGATGACTTTATGGCGCAGTTTGATCGCTTGCAGGCTGAGGTCGATGGACAAAAGGCTGAAACTCTCAGTCAAATGAGCGATCGCGCAGAGGACTTCCGCAATCAACTCCATCAACTGATTGATGACCTAGATACCCGTAAAACCACCACTTGGGAATCTGTACAGCGGAGTGCTGCAGAGTTTTCCGAGACAATGACTCAATTACAAGGCGAGAGCCGCAATCGCGCCACCGAGACGATAGATGAGCTAGCCCGGCTAGAAGCAGAGATCAGCCGCCAGTTTAACGAAGTGCGCGATGTTGTCTTTGACCGTCGCGATCGCATGCTGGGCAATCTGGACGGGTTTGACCAGCGCCTTATCGAACACATTGGGGAGCTAGAAAGCGAGTCATCGGCTCGACAGCAGCAGGCCAAACAGCGGCTGGAAGAAATCGAGACTGACTTTGCCAATCAACTGACCGAGTTACAAAAAGATATCGCGTCTGGACGCACCGATGTCATTGCCGACCTAGAAGAGGTCAAACGCACTGTTCAAGAGCGGTTAATCACCTTACAGGCAGAAGCACAGGGTGAGAAAGAAGCCATCATGCGACGACTGGGAGAAGTGGCTCCAAAGTACGTTGCGAACAGCTTTATGGCGAATACTCAGCAGCAATTAGAAACGGTGAATGAACTACTACAACGGTTAAAAGAAAACCGTCCCACCCTATTCCTGTCAGCGGATGAGCGGATAGAAGCGGCTAATCAATATCTAGCAGACGGAAACTACACAGCAGCTTTAGAACAATACAGCGAGGCCTTAGATATCCAGCCGGACAATGCCGAAGTGTGTCTGAACAAAGCTCTGGCGCTAGTTGGTCTAGAACGGTTAGAAGACGCGATCGCCGCCCTCGACCAAGTGATTGAGCTCGTCCCCGACCATATCGCTGCCCAGTTTCAACGGGGACTAGTGCTGAAGGATCTCAAACGCTATGAGGCGGCACTGGAGGCATTTGACCGCGTCTTGATGCTTAACCCTGAGGACGCCAAGGCCTGGGTCAATCGAGGCATGATGTTGGGCCGCCTCCGTCGCCGGGAGGAAGCGATCGCCGCCTTTGACGAAGCCCTCTCCATCAAACCCGATTATCAAGAAGCCTGGGTCAATCGGGGGGTATCGTATGGAGTGTTGCAGCGACATAGTGAAGCTTTTCAATCGTTTGACAAAGCCACTGAAATCCAGGCCAATGATGGCGTCGCTTGGCTCAATCGAGGGCTCGCCGCCCTCGAGCTGGATCGCTATGAAGAAGCCTTATCCTCCTTTGATAAAGCCACGCGATTTAATCCACAGTCACCGAAGGCCTGGGATAATCAGGGGCTAGCTAGAATGAAACTCGGCCAAGATACCGAAGCTCTAAGCAGCTTTAATCGAGCTTTAGAGATTGATCCTGACTACAGCAAGGCGCTCTATCACAAGGCCCTTTGCTACACCCTGCAGCGGGAATACGATGTGGCCTTAGAGAATCTACAATTGGCAGTGAGGCTAGACCCCAACTTGCGCATCGATGCGCAGGGGGAAGATACTTTTACGGACCTGCGCAATGACGATTGGTTCCGCGAACTAGTGGGTTTATAGCTTGCCGATGGCGACAACCGTCGGTTTTGACAGCCATCACCATAGTACCTATACACTATAAAGACCACCAAGCAGTATGGCCTAGCGGCCTCAGCAAACCTGCAGGGAGAGCGCTGCTGGGTACAGGTAAACTCGTTATTTCAGCGATCTTCTATTTCTCCCATGTCACAGCTAGCTTCCCGCCTATCGGAAACTGAACTCAGCCAGCGAATTTTGGAAATGGCGAAGACCGGAGTCTATCGCGAGTCGATTTTCGAGACTTTTCGATCGCTGGCAACCCAACGCCAGATTCGTCAAGCGATCGCCCATGCCAAGCAGTTTGGTCTTTATTCCGTACGCGATTTGCGCGATGCTGATTTGGGTACCTACTACCAAGTAGACCTAGCAAAATATCAGTCATTTCAAGCGGCATTGCAAGCAGCAGTCCCATTGGCGGCGGATGATGACTTAGCGGCCCAAATGTTAGCTGCGACCCAAACAATTCGCATGATGTTGGCGATCGCTGGCAGCACTAGCCTCATCTTATTGATGATTGGCGGCATTTGTTTCCTCTCAGGGCATTTGCAGAGTGGGCGCTGGGCCTGGGCGAGTTCAGCTAGTATTGGCAGCATTTGGCTTTTGCAACAGTGGCGAGCCAAATCCTATCGGCGCTCTGCATAACCCAGATTCAATGAAACGCCAAGCCTCAGTCATGCACTAAATTTAGTGGCCATGCACGACACAGACATCAAGACTTGAAGCTCGATGTGCCCTCAAAAGGGAGAACCAAGGCCAGCCCGTCAAAATGTCGCAGCATGGAAGTCTGGGGATATCAGAAAACTTTCTATTGGCGGTCCACTATACGAGCACAGTATATCGTAAGAGCAAAAACTCCTCAGTATTTTTACGCACTCCAAGTCCAAGGATATTCACCGGTAAAATGCGATACTTGCGTTTCGCCGAAGGTTTCGAGAAAGATTAAGGCACCAAACTGGCGATGGGGATGGCCTCAACACCTGTTTCAATCAGGCTTGAGGCTCTATGGTCTGTTAGTCCAGGCCTTCACGTATAGGCCTTTTTACGCCTGTAGGAATCTACATAAGGTCATACTTACAACATTAGTTAGGCATGAAATTTCGTAAATATCAAAGAGATCTTTATCGAGTTTGAACTAGGGATGAAGTTTTGATGAACCTTGTCATCAGGGCTTACACGGAGATTGGCGTTGAGAATATTCTGTAGGTGCTTGTTAATAAGCTATCAGAGGAGTCGATTTTGGTGGTCAACGTACAGAATCCCGCTGCTGCATCGCCAAATGTTGCGGTTTCACCGGCAGCATCGAGGCTTAATCAGATTGTCTATAGCCCTTTAGGCACAGGCTTGGAGCATCCCTCAGTCAAATGTTTCTTCAAGCGTTGCCTTGACATCATTGGTGCCACTGTTGGGCTCCTGATTACAGCCATTCTATTTATCCCTATTGCGATCGCGATTCAGCTGGACAACCCTGGGCCTGTACTCTATAGCCAAGTCCGATGTGGATATCTCGGCCAAACTTTTCGCCTTTGGAAGTTTCGGTCTATGGTCACCAACGCCGACACCCTCAAACATCTCGTCAAAAATGAAGCCCAGGGACTGGTTTTCAAAAACAAAAATGATCCTCGTATTACTCGAGTAGGCAGATTTTTACGCAAAACAAGCCTGGACGAATTTCCTCAGTTTTTGAATGTGCTGCTTGGTGAAATGAGTTTAGTTGGAACTCGCCCTCCGACCATTGACGAGGTGATGAAGTACGACTCGCACCATTGGGAACGCCTCAACGTCAAACCAGGTATCACGGGCGAGTGGCAGGTACGAGGACGCTCTACGGTCAGCGACTTTGAAGACATCGTGAAGATGGATCTGAACTATCAGTCCTGCTGGTCTTTGCTATACGACATTCGGTTAATTGCTGAAACGCTATTAGCAGTGATTTACCGTAAGGGTGCCTATTGAGACCTTTGCCCCAAAATTCATCAGAAAAGTAACTCTTCGACTCTGTTTGCCTGGCCAGTTGCGATCGCAACTGGCTATTTTTTGGATCAGCGCCGCTTATCAAACAAGCATTCGAGAAAACCTTTCAACTGTTGATTAGCTTCAGGAAAGTTACACGCCGATGTTTGCTCTGCCATTACAGCAAGCAGCTGTATCCAATCGGTATCGATGACTGGAGTTGGCAAATGATCTGCACAAATGATATCTGGTCCGTTATGGACGTCTAGCAAAGTAGAGCCGTCAGAACTTTTCAATCGTGGTTGTAAAACAAGGGGTCTAATCCAGCAGATCTGACGATCAGCGACCCGCTGCACTAATTCTCCATACAGGCGAGCGTCGTGACTGGTAATACAGACAATTTGATAGGCGGCAGTGCTCATCCTTTCGATAGTTTGGCTATTCCTGTTCCATGAGTCTACAAAAACTTTGGTGGCTCCGACGCGGAACCTCCAACTCCATGCTACGCAAAGTCGATTTTTTGGTGGCTAAGCAATTTTTTGTCACCTTAGGGTTTCTCCACTAAGATTTAAATGTTTGGGCTTTTGACAGTTTGGCCAAATGACACCCCTAGCAAGGGCTGGGCATAGGGGTCGGCTGCTCCAGATTTTAAGCAAGCCCGACAATTGTATTTACTACTGATTCATTACTCCGAGGCGCTTATGGTGGCTGTTGAAACGATTGAAAGTCGCTCCACATCCACAGTACGGAAACCGGCACCCCGTTATCGGGTGCTGCTGCATAATGATGACTTCAACTCCATGGAGTATGTAGTCGAGTCCCTGATGAAGGTGGTTCCCAGTTTGTCGATGCCCCAAGCAGTCAATATCATGATGCAGGCTCATGTCGCCGAAGTCGCTGTTGTCATCATCTGTGCTCAAGAACATGCTGAGTTTTACTGCGAAGGCTTGAAAGGGCGAGGCTTAACCAGTTCAATTGAGCCTGAAGAGTAGAGGCCCTGGTTAAATTGAAGCGCTTTGGGCAGTTCATGCGCCGTAGATCGGCATTCGTCAGGATTGTGAGCTTGCTGGTGACGGTAATCTTGATAATGTCACCCGTCGTGTGGCCAGTCTATCGAGCAGAATTTGCCGCGACGGCTGGCAAAACAGTGATTTGGGCTCCCCTCCTGTTGTTTCTAGGGTTTGCGATTTGTCTACGGTATTGGCTGCGGTGGGTACACCAGTGCACCGCTGCTGGACGTGTCTTAGGCCTTTGGCAGCCCCAATATTGGTGGAAGGACTGGGCGATCGCCTTTTGCCTAGGTGCTGTTGGTGTCACTCTACTCTATAGCCTGCAACTCTTAGCAGGTTGGGGACTCTGGAACTCGCCAACCGGCTGGTCCAGCCAGATTTGGGCAGAAGGGCTTCTGGTTGGGGTCGGGGTCGGATTTGTTGAGGAACTCATCTTTCGCGGCTGGTTGCTCTATGAGCTCGAACAAGATTTTCGTCCCGAGGTTGCCCTTTGGCTCAATGCTCTGATTTTTGCGATCGCCCATTTCTTGCGCCCCTTATCCGAGATTTTGGCCACATGGCCACAGTTTGCTGGCTTGCTGCTGCTGGGAGCCGCCTTAGTTTGGGCACGCCGTATCCCTCACAATGTAGACAGGCAGACCACTCTAGGCGCAGCATCAGGACTGCATGGCGGGCTAGTCTTTGCTTACTACCAGGTTGATGTCAATGACTTAGTCACTCCCTCGTCGTCGGCCCCCGAGTGGATCACCGGCATCGGCGGCAATCCCCTAGCCGGTTTGTTGGGTCTCGTCTTTTTAGGTGGTATTTGCGGCATGACTTATATCGCTAGCCACCGCAAACAAAAATGTGTTTGAAGCATCGATTTGCAGAACGGTGGACGATCCGAATGTCTTCAACTAATCTGGTCACCCACAAGACGAGTCGTTAAGAGTGGGGGTTAAATCAATTTGCCGGGTCTTCTGATGTCGAGCCATCCAGCTGCTCGTTTAATCTCCCCAGTTCTTGATTGAGAGCATCAAGGTCGTTAAGCACCTGCTCTGTGTCAAACTGCGGCTGCTCATCCACAAGCTGTACCAAAGTGTTAAGGCAGGCTTCTAGGGCAACGGCAAACTCATTGCGCGTGACAAGTTCATCGCTACGAAATGTGCCATCGGGATACCCCGCGAGGCAATTGTAGTCTACTGATAGATTGGTCACGGCCGTAAAAGCCCAATGGTTAGGCGATAGGTCGGTGAAACTTCCTGCGGGAATCACATCAGCTTGGGCCTGCGTGGTAGCGGTTGGTGCTGCGGGGAGCGGTTGCGCCAGAGTTGGCAGCGATAACTCGGCCATCTGCGATCGGGGAGCAGTCTCGGTTTCAGCGATCGCCACAGTGCTAAAAAGAGCGACGCCTAAAGTCATTAACCCAATGGAAAAGAATGCTTTTTGCATGGTTAACCTTCTCGTCTCCAGCGACCGCTTTTAGTGTAGCGGACCCAATTAGTCAGCGGAGTAAATGCGTCGTGGCTTTAATGATGGGGGATAATATGCGGTGCGTCGGCGACAGCCGGAACTTTAGCAGCGAGTGAAATTTATATGGCGACAGCATTTCGGGTTTCTGTGCCGGCGACAACGGCCAATATTGGACCGGGATTTGATTGCTTAGGAGCGGCCTTGTCGCGCCATAACCAATTTACGTTTTCACCACTCTCTGCAGAGGCTGGTCTACAAATAGAGGTTACGGGCGAGGAGCGAGATCGCGTCGCGACTGACAGTTCAAACTTAGCTTATGTAGCCTTTTGTGAGTTTTTCAAACGACTGGGAAAAGCGGTTCCTCCTTTACACTTGCGTATTGATTTAGACGTGCCGCTGGCCCGTGGTTTGGGAAGCTCATCCACGGCCATTGTAGGCGGCCTTTTGGGGGCCAACGCACTAGCTGGAGAACCGCTGGAAACGGCAGCACTAGCTCAACTCGCGACGGAGATCGAGGGTCATCCTGACAACGTAGTGCCAGCGTTGATGGGTGGCTGTCGGCTCGCTACGGTCAATGATGACGGAGCGACCACGATTTGCGAAGTGCATTGGGCACCGGAGATCATTCCGATCATCGTAGTTCCAGCGTTTGAAGTCGCCACGGCCGAGGCGCGGCAGGTTTTGCCCGCGCAATATTCTCGAGCCGACGCGGTTTATACGATTGGTCATTTGGGACTGCTACTGCAGGCCTTGGCTGCTGGCAATGGCTCATGGTTGCGGGCGGCCATTGGCGATCGCATCCATGAGCCTTACCGCAAAACCTTGATACCGGGCTATGATGCCGTGGCCCAGGCGGCTTATCAGTCGGGGGCCTATGGGGTCACCATTAGCGGAGCTGGCCCCACTCTCTTGGCCTTGGGCACCTCCAGGCAAGCCGACGCGATCGCCCTCGCGATGAAAGCCGCCTGGGAAGCCGCCGACATCAAAGTAGTGGACGCTCAACCCCTCACTATCAACACGACAGGGGCCACGGTGGTGACCATCGACTAAGCGCGCCCGCATCATCCGCTGAGCATATGAGAAAGCCCCGTTTTAGAAATTCACCTGCAGATGCATCAGTCCCATGTTGGTCAGAAAATCCAACGGTGTTCTTTCCCGCGTCAGACAGGCAATTAACATGGGATGCTAGCCCTAACAGTTAGGTGATGGCGTAATGACCTCTCAATGGGAACGGCTGCTCAAAAATACCGGTCGGTGGCAAGGCTCTTTTACTCAGATTTCACCGACGGGCAGTTTGCTAGCCGATATTCCCTCCGTGGTAGCGTTGACCCCACTTGACGACGGCAATTTGATGCGCCAGATCATTGTCAAGCAGTCCGGAGATACCCCCGATGAAACGGTGTTGGAGTACCGATCTCTCGCCAAAAGCGTGCTCTTTTTAGAAAATGGGGCCTTCTCCCAGGGGTCAATCCAGTGGGGACCGTTTTCTGAATTTGGCGCTGAGTTAGGCCTGATCGCCGATAATGAGCGCCTTCGCCTAGTGCAGCGCTTTGATAAAAGCCGGGCGCTGCATTCCTTAACTTTGATGCGCGAGCATTTGGCAGGGACAACTCCTGTGGCGCGATCGCAGACTACGGTTGCCGACCTGCTGGGCACCTGGGTCGGGACGGCCACAACAACCTATCCAGACCTACGGCCTGACGATACCTATCCCACTCGATTAGAGGTGGCGCAACAGGGCGATCGCGTCGAGCAAACCCTACAGTTGGGAAGCCATGGCTCACAGATGCAGTCCCGAGAAGTCGTGGGCGATCGCCGGATTCTCTTTACGGGTGGCAGCCAGGCGGTACAGGTATTGCTGTTACCAGGGGGAGCTTCATCCACCTGCCCCATCGCGATCGAACCGCGTCAGCCCATTATCTTAGAAGTTGGCTGGCTACTGTCACCCCACCGGCGGCAACGCTTGATTCGACAATATAATGCCCAGGGGACCTGGAGCAGTCTGACACTGGTGGATGAGTCCAAAGTAGTTTGAGTTGCCCTCATGGCGTAGTTTTGGAGCAATGACTGCCAGCCCTGCTCCCCAGACAAATGCCATACTGCACAAGATAACCCCACCACCAATCCATGAAATCCTATTGCGCCAATGAGTAGCCCGTTTGAGGGCGAACCTCGCCCGTCAGTGACCGCGGCAACTAATCCAACGGACAACCGCGGCGATATCAGGAACTCTCCACCGCGAACGCGCTTCAGGGGCCAGGGGCGATCGCCCCTGTGGTCAGTGTTGCTAGGGGGCATTGTCATGGGCCTCGCCCCTAAACCCTGCCATGCTTGGCCGCTGGCTTGGTTTGCTCTTGCGCCTCTCTGGCAAGCCGTGATCGCCCCAGGGCGATCACCCACGACGAAACAACTCTTTGTCTTCGGTGCAGTGTGGAGTGCAGCTTACCACGGCATTGTCCTTGCCTGGATTACTTACTTGCATCCCCTAACCTGGATGGGCGTCCCCTGGTTAGCCAGTTTAGGAATTGCGCTGTTTGCCTGGGGCTTTATCACGGGATTGGGCACCGTCACTTTTGGAATGTGGGCCGTACTGCTGCGACGGGTAAGCGATCGCTGTGGGCTGGGCCGTAGCGCCCGCATCCTTTGGGGTACCGCACTCTGGTGTGGGTTAGAAACGCTATTAAGCTGGGGGCCACTCGCCTGGCCTTTTTTAGCCTTGACCCAAAGCCCCGGCAACGCCTGGATTTTGCATTTAAGCCAGTGGGCCGGGCCAGCGGCAATCACCGGCGCGATTGTGGCCGTCAACGGCTGCTGGGCCGAGATGATCAATGGGGCTAATGGGGGACAGTGGTGGCGACATTACCGACGGCCCATCGCCCTAGCAGGCCTGCTGCTATTAGTGGGTCTGCATGGCCTGGGTGGGATACTCCACCAACAGCCGCTGGGCGATCGCCCTGATGCCGCGTTACAAGTTGGTCTCATTCAGGGCAATATTCCCACCCGCGAAAAGCTCACACCAGCTGGCACTCGGCAAGCCATAACCGCCTATGTCAACGGTTATCGTCAGCTCGTGCAGCAGGGGGCCGAAGCCATACTGACGCCGGAGGGGGCAATTCCTGAGTTGTGGACGAGCGAACGCCAGCGTCGGAATCCACTCCTTCGGGCCGTTCGCGAAGAGGGTGTCGTGCTCTGGCTGGGCACGTTTCGCCCGGTTGGTAATCCAGCCGCCCGACAGATGACCCAAAGCCTTATTAATATTGAGGGCACCGGGCAGACAACTAGCCAGTACGACAAGGTCAAGCTGGTTCCTTTAGGGGAATACATCCCATTCGAGGCGACGCTAGGGCGGGTAATTTCGCGGCTGTCGCCAGTGAGCAGCAGCCTGCTGCCGGGCAGCGGTGACCAGATTTTCATGACCTCCTTTGGGCCAGCCGCAGTTGGCATTTGCTACGAGTCTCCCTACAGTGAGCTGTTTCGCCGCCAGGTAGCACAGGGGAGCGAATGGATTATGACGGCTTCCAACCTTGATCCCTATCCGCCGTGGATGATGCGCCAACACCATGCGCAGGACGTATTGCGGGCAGTTGAGAGCGATCGCTGGGCGCTCCGAGTAACCAATACAGGCATCTCGGGCGTGGTTGACCCACACGGCAACACCCTTTGGCTCTCTGAACCGAACGAGTACGTAACTTATTTGACCCAAATTTATCGCCGCAAGAGCCAAACTATTTACGTGAAATATGGAAATTGGCTCACCTACGGGCTTCTGGCGATCGCGGCACTGATCAGCGGCCATAGCCTCCGTAGAAACGCTAGCTAGCAGGGTTCAAATCAAAATAAACCATGAGGGATATTGGCATTGTCAGCTCGTCGCGTTTATATTAGCGACATCAGGGCTTCATCAAGAGTTCATAAATCGGGCGCGACCGGCATGAGTGGTCCTCAAGCGGCGCATTGACTTTGATGAATCACGGGGGTGCCATTTACCAGAAACCGAGTCTGTTACTTTTGCTGAATTTTGCGAGTCGAGTTGAGGCTGGCCCCTTAGCGGACTAGTCAAATCGGCAAAGTTGGCCCTCGCTAGTTTCTCAATACCGTTTACCGTGTTTGATATCTCCTTCGTGAAATGTCCGTAGCGTCTTCTGTTGCCAACGATCACTCCATTTGCTATCGACTGGAATCTCAGCCCGGTCAGGTCAAGCTGCGACTTTGGGAACCCGTTTTGCCATCCGCTCGCCAGCCAGAGGCCCTAGCCCCTTATCTATACGCTGCTAACTTTACGTTCAAAGCACTCGGCGAAGCAGAATCATTTCTCCGCGACCATCTGCTACAAAACGGGGCCTTTGATGTCCCCGAAGCAAACTTTCCGAAAGAGGGAGAAATCGCCATTTTGCCCTATCCGACCTGGGGCTGCGAACCGTCATAAACTGAGCTCGTCCGCCAAGTGGACATCATATGAGGTCGTTGAACGCCCATCAAGCAAGGGAAAAGTGGTGGGCACTATGGCAAGCTGCAGTCGAGTTTAGCCTCCTCACACTTTGCCCCCGACAGCTTTTCTATCTTTGGTCATAGAGGATGGACGGCGTCATCAAACTCAATCCACAAGAGGCTCAAGCGCAACTAAGCTAGGCCTGGGTATTCGTCGCTGTGCCTTGCATCTGGTCAAGGCCACCAAAACCATATAGCCAGCAGACAACGACTAACCAGTGAACCACCGTAACCGCCGTCAATGAACCCGCTACGCCATACAGCGTCGTCAAAACAATGCCGACCCACAGCGCCATAAGTAAAAAGCGGCGATCGCTGAGAGCATGAACCGCCTGGGGGCGGAGCCGGCCAAAAGCCACATGCCAGAGGATATAAAGCCCTAAGCTCAGGGCAGCCCACGCCAGCCATCGAGCGGTGGGCACACCCTCGGTCGGATGGGGCAACAACCCCACCCGGAAGATCAGTTCCTCTAGTAGTGAGGGAATGAAAAAGAGCCTGACTAGGTTGAAAACCGCTTTGACGGGATGATCAACTTTTAATTGCTGATTGAGAAATCCGCTTTGGCGACCATAGAGCACCACTACCCCCGCGATCGCCAACAGCGCCAACATGGTGTAGCCCACCAAAGACGCCGTAATTGGCACGGCAAAGCTACGCGCCAGTCGGAGAGCAAC
This sequence comes from Leptolyngbyaceae cyanobacterium, assembly GCA_050331235.1. Taxonomy (GTDB): domain Bacteria; phylum Cyanobacteriota; class Cyanobacteriia; order Phormidesmidales; family Phormidesmidaceae; genus Halomicronema. The sequence goes on along the minus strand of JBHJHA010000008.1, from coordinate 44,257 downwards.
CCGCGACACCCCTGGAATTAAGCCAAATAGCGCCGTAGGGGGAATTGGCTCAATCGCCGGGTCAAAGCCTCCAATCTGATTGGGCCGAAGAAACCACAGGTCCGCCCCATTTTCCAAAAAGATGAATGCAATGTCATCCTGCCCCCATCGGGGCATCATCGTCCGCCAGCTAAAGATGCCCGCAATTAACCCGCTGCGGGTCGCTAATTCATTGCCCCTGGCAGTCACACCTGCCAACTCTTCAGAGTTGTTTTCCCAATCGGGACGAATGACACCGTAAGGGCTCAGCGCCTGGCGCAAATCAGTGCCCAGTTGAGCAAACTCCTCCACCTTTTGAACGTCAGGATCGTCAGGGTTGGCTGCGATATAAGCCGCCAGATCCGGATCTTGCTGTGCCTGATAGCGAATCTGTTCGATCGCAATAAACAAAGCCTGATTAGAATCTTGCACGCACGAAGTAGCTGGCGTCACCGTAGAGACCCCACCGCCATCCCCCGTTCGATAGCGCGCTGCGATCACCTGGGTTTGAATCAGGAGTTCTCGAAACAATGACAGCCGAGTTTCCCCCAGCTCTAAGTCTTCGATAAAGGAGTCAAGCTTGACCACAATATCTGAAAAGGGGCGCTGCCCAATCCAACCGCGCTGCATATCGCCAGCATAAGAGCTCCAATCGTGGGTGCCTGAGACAATCCCACCGGAATTGTGAGCATAGATTTGCTGATAATTGATTTTGAACTGGAGCTCTTGGGCGATGGGTTCTTCCACCACTTCTGCTAAACCGTAGGCAAAGTGACCAGTCACCGTGCCTGCAGGGGTCAGTTCCTTATTTTCACCGCCGATACCGCCAAAGAGATGAATCACTAGGGCATAGTCTCCAACCTGCCAACGCTCCAAGGCTTCCGTATCGCTTTTAGCTGTGGGGCTAACGAGGATTTGCTGGGCCTCTCCTTTACGTTCAGGGGTCTGGCGCCAATTTTGGCGGTCTAAGTAATTGCGCCCCGCCTTATCGCCCACAATGATCTGATCAGGGGCGAGCTGCATCAGCTGACGCGGTTGCAACGCCTGGACAGTGAACATACCATCTGCATCCCGCGCCCCGTACACATACCAGCCGGCACTGCCTGCCGGCGAGTCCACCAAGTCAACAATGTTTGAAAAGAAGCGATCGCCCTTTAACTTAGGCTGCTGTGGAATGCGAATCGTATCAATATCACCACCAAAGTCTCGGGTCTTGACATCAAAATGCTGTACCTTAAAGTACTCGCTGGGGCATGGCGCTTCGCCAGGACACTCCTCCGGCAACGGCTCAGCAACATTGGTGTCTGACTCCAAAATTTTGACTAGCCCGTATTCGCGGCCGGTAACCTGTACTGGCTCTAAGGCGACTCGGATAACCGGCTGCGCCCCTTCAACCGCCAACGCTGGATTACCAACTAACTTGACCGTAATGTCGTCTTTGGGCCTGGCCCCTGCGAGGGACTGCAAGGGGCCAACCACCTGCCTGCCGTCGAGTCGAGTCGGTACAATGTTGCCGTTAGCGCCAAACTTCTCCGCCTTTTCCGAAAACGCCACATCACGCGTGACTTTGTCCAAATAAGTTTGCAGCGCTGGAGAATCTTGCCAGGTCAGCTTGACTTTTTTGCCTAACAAATCTGTTGCCGCTGGCGCGTGCCACACCTCAAACCAAGCCCAGTCGCCTTGATCGGCAGCATATTCTGACTCGCCTGGCAAAATCAACCGCCCTACCCAGTTCCCTACAGGCCGATAAGTTGGGGCTGACGGTAACGGCGAGATAGGGTAACTAGCAAACTGATTAAACGGGGCGGCTTGAGCCAAATCATAATTGGAAACGGCATCTGCGGCCGGTAGCGGCTGGATCGACACGACTACGGCAAGAGCAGCTCCCACCAAAGCATACAGTGCCATTCTAAAAGGCCTGGACCACTGATGTAGAGAAGGAAAAAAGATTGGACGCATGCAATGGCTCACTTGCTCAATACAAACTGGAGGTTGACGCAATCAGATGCTAACCTGACCACCAGGCGTAGCTGTAATAGAAGGATGCAAACCGCATTTTACCGACAGCAACGTTAAGGAAAAACTAAGCGAGAATTTAGACATCAACCAATGCGGGTCGAGCAATGGCCTGGCGTAAGCGCCGCAAGTCAAGGCCCTAGACTTAGACTCGCTGACACTGTATCAAAGATTGACAGCAGTAAATCTTGATTTATCGTGGATATTCTCCCCACCCCAGCTAGCCATCAAATGCTTGGTAATTCACTATTTTCATCGAACATAACAGTGAGTGTTGCCAAAAAGCCGTCAAGGGAAATTCCTCAACGGCTGATTCCCAATATTGAGTTGTCAGACCGACGGTCATTCCACCTGCAGGCGGGGTCAGAGCAAATCCTGACATAGCCAATCCAACTTATCGGAAGCGCTTTTTCCGGCGAGCAACAGCTTTCCGCTTACGCTTTTCCTGGGGTGTTTCAAAATGTCGGCGGCGCTTGACCTCTGAAAAGATGCCCGCCTTGGAAACTTGACGCTTAAAGCGTCGCAATGCCGATTCGATACCTTCGTTTTCACCTACAACGACTTGAGTCATACCCTAAAACTTTCAGAATCAACGTCAGAAACTAAGACAACAATGTTGGCAGTCAACTGAACAACCCAACAACTGTGAAGAAGCTGTTGAATCAGGTTCCAAATAATACTAGACACCAAAAGCTGGGAGGAAATAACTGCCTCCGCAATTTGTGACAGGATAGCACGTTCTGACTAAAGCATCCACTCCACGAGCACGCCCACCCGACTTTCTTGGCGTTTACGCGTATTCTGAATCTGAATATCGGTGCCAATGCGGAGATCTTCAGCGATCGCATAGCCAGCGGCAAACGTTGTCAATCCCACTTCTTCACTGGTGCCAGGGTCAACCCAGCTTTGGGTAACCGATAAATCGGCGGTGCCAGTGCGAGAGGGGATGAGAATAACCCGGAGGCCAATGTTGATGCCGGCGGTCTCAAAAGCAGAAGTCTCAATGTCTCGATAGCCAATTACGGGAGCAATGTTGCCGTACCAGCCCAGCGGAAACAAATAGTATTGAGCATCCACTCCAATGGTTTGGCGATCGCCGCGTCCGTTGGTGGCATATTCAGCGCTAACCGTCAGAGGGGTACGCCCCACAAAGATATCTTGCACGCCAACGTATAGGCCGCCAGTGTTGTCGGTTGAGGGAAACTCTGCATAGCCCAACCGCAGGCGAGTCCGAAACGCCGGATCATGGTGGATGTCGACGGCCACATCTGGGACTTCTTCCAACCAGCGTTGCAACACTGGGCTGCCCTCAATAATGGCGGGATCGATGTCAACCGGTTGTTCAATGGAGAGGGTTGATGCATCCGCGATCGCCGCAGGGGTGGGTAGGGTGGCTTCGCCAGTGGCGATCGCGAAAGGATCGATCCAGATCAAGGCATCGGCGGCGGTATGACTGGCACGATTCCCACTATCTTCAGATGAAGCAACCCCGCAGACTGCTTTATCTATCTTGTGGGCAATCTCTGCATGGCTCGAACATGACAGATGAAACGGTAACAGGGCAGGCATGGCGGCGGCGGCAGACGCAACCAGCCCCGGACTGATACCCCCAATGAGCATCGCGCCAGAGCGACCAAAACAGTCCCAAAAGCGAGTTAGAGATGCACGCAACAGCAAAGACAACATATGAGTTTAACTACGACAATGGGAGCAGCCCGGTTCTCCATTTCATACTTGAGAGCAGGAAAGGCTCAGGAAAATTGCGATCGCTGTCGCTTTTATACAGCAAAAAGCCCCGGCGGTGAACCGGGGCCTAACGTTAAACCAGTCAGTGGTTAGCGAACCACCGTCCGCATTTGCTCTGCATCGATGGGCTTCATAAAATAAAGCCGAATCATCTGCCAGCCAATGGTGGCAATGTGAGGCAAGCGACCCAAGAACTTGAATACCTGAGGTTGATTCCCCTGACCAACCGCCACCATCTTCGAGTTCGCCGCCGCACTCTTATCTAGCGCCTTAAAGAACTCAGGATGGTCCACGTTCAAAATCACTGGGAAGACGCGAGCTGCTGTTTCATTCGTGTTGCGAATGACGTCAATGTCATAGGTGCGGGCATCTAAACCGATCGCAGCGTAGAAATCTTTGCGCTGGAGGTCATTAAGATACATGGTCGCAAACACCGACAGCAAAAAGAAACGACACCAGAGCCGAGCACGCCAATCATTCAAAAACTGGGGTTGAGACTTCATCAATGCAGAGAAGAAGTCGCCGTGACGATTCTCGTCCTGACACCAGTTTTCAAAGAAGCGGAAGATCGGATAAATTCGGTTTTCGGGATGCGCCTCTAAGTGACGGTAAATCTTGATGTAACGCCAATAGCCAATCTTTTCAGACAGGTAGGTCGCATAAAAAATGAACTTAGGCTTAAAGAAAGTGTATTTCTTACTTTTGGTCAAAAAGCCCAAATCGAGCTGCAGGTTGAAATCGGACATCGCCTTATTCAAAAAACCAGCATGGCGAGCCTCGTCCCGCGACATGAGGTTAAAGCACTCAGCGACCACTGGGTTCTTGTCTTTGATCCGACGACCCAACTCTTTGTAAAGCAGAAATCCCGAAAACTCTGCCGTACAGGAACGTTCTAAGAATTCAATGAACAGCTGACGAGTCTCGCCGTCAATATGCTCCCAAGACTGCTCAAATTCTTCATCTCGAATAAAATGGTGACGGTTATAATCCTCGCGAAATTCTTGAAGAATTGCGAGCATCTCGTCTTCATTCACAGAGATGTCCATTTGGGACATCTCATCAAAGTCAGTCGTGTAGAACCGAGGGGTCAGGATGGTGTCCTTGGCGGGCGCTTTGACCCCAGGCCGGATCTCTTCTAATTCAGGCTTTTTAAGGGAATCTACCATGAGTCCTCTAGTACAAGCTCCTGGTGCCAAAAGTGGCAGCAATCATTAGCTACAAACGGGCATAGAGAAAACCTTATGCATTCCTTAGAGGATGACCTGAAAGGCTTTATCTATCGAAGGTTTGAGCCATTTACTGTCCCATAGTCTATCAACAGGAGGGGGGATGAGCGTAGCAACCGCTTTACGAATCGCAATATTATTAACCGATTGAAATATTTCCTGATTCGAGATCATAAAGTCGGGCAAACCAAAAACTGTTGCCGTTTTGCTGACTTGCCAAAGAGTGCTGAAGGTCTGCAGTTGTCACTGTTTGCCCCAGTCATAAAGACTCGAGGTGACAGAGAAACTGGATGAGCTCTTCTTCCGACAGTTCGTGGCGCGATCGCTTTTGATAGGTGTTTTCCAAATACTCCCGACCGGCCTCGACCGACCAGCCCAATCGACGCAATTCAATGTCGGTTTGCGCAATGACATCGGAGAGGTTGATAGGCGAGGGTAGTTCAGCTTCAGTCAGAGGGGTTTGCTCTAATGGGGTATCTAGGGCTGTTGACGACTCTGCTTCAGTAGGCGCTGGAGGTGAGGGCATCGAGGATGGCGAGACTGCTAGCGGCGGTGATTCTTCGGGCCGCTCTCGATTTCGAGCCGGTTGGTGCTGAGGCGGACTTGGCAGTGACTTTGCGGGAGGTGCGGTTGACTGTTCAGACATGACCGCAGAGGGCACTGAAGTTATTGGCGGACTACTTGATGGTTCAGTATTGTCATTATTGACGGAGGATGAAGCGGGAAGCGTTTCGCCCAGCCAACCCCCACCTTGCAGGGCGCGGAGGCGAGCGCGATCTTCCGCCACTTCAACGGTTGGGTGGGCTGCTAAACCACTGGCACAACCATGGGTGTCAGTCTCAAGGGTAACTTTGACGACAAAGTGCTCGCCCTGCAGCATCAAAATTTCGCTGGTGAGCTTGGCCGTGGGAAAGCGATCGCGAAAGGCTTGGAAAGAATTTGTCATCGTTGCCCAGCGAGACCTTTTGCGAATAGGAGCGCGAATGCCGGAAGCTAGCAACAGCTCAGCACCTTAGCAAAATACCCATTGAAGATAGGACCGTCAACCTCGCTGCCCAGCGATTATCGGTGGGTTTGGCAAACTGCCATTTATGCAGCCCATCATCATCGCTAGGGCCCTTTGACCTGCTCAAATCTTCCGGAAATGGCAAGATGGCCTCTGAAGCTTGCGAGAGATTGTGAACCTAGAGGAATCAGTATGTCGAGCATTCAACGCATTGGCTATGCTTCGGCCCGAGCCGTTCGACGTAACCGCTATAAAACGCCCTTTAAGCCTACTCGTCGGGGCAAACCTGGTCGGTCACGGGGCGCTGGCACTCGCTAATGACGCTAGGCTGAGTATCTCTGGGTACATAAGGGTAGCCTCCTATCGCATCGCCAAGCGTGAATTGGTATGGGTTACGCTGGCGCTGGCCTAACCAACTAATGAGTGCAGTGGGTTTCACACAGCTCAACCCACCCCACGTCTTGAAAGTCGAGAAACCGATAGTCTGCCTTACACAAGTTCGGTTTCAGCTCATTAACCCAAGCCATCACCCAGCCTAAGGCATAAAAGCAAGACAAGAATGCCAACCTATACCAGCTATTAAGAGTCCTTGCTGCCACCCTCTTCGCCTCCGACTTTAGGCACCCAATCAGGTTTTTCAGCGCCTTCCCAACCGGCTGGTTTTTTCGAGTTATACCAGGCGACAGACCCCGCCACGACAGCGACCAAAAAGCCGCTGGCAAAGAGCACATAGACCAGCGTCTTTAACGTTGTGGCATATTCTAAAGCGATTAAAGCCTGAAACCCGAACATGTTCTTACTTCCCTGCTGCTAACGGTGTGCCGAAGCAAAAATGACTAAACGCTGCGGATTTACTGTCTGCCGAGCCAGTCGAACCACCTCAGAGCATCGTCAACGAACGACAACCATGCCTGAGACGCTAACAGCAGATCGCAGTGTAGCGAGTATATCAAACAGTTATTCAGCCGCACCCACTATTGAGGCACAAGCACAACATTTGCTGGGGCGAGGCGATCGCTAGCTACGGCAAATCTGGCACTGACGAATTACCTTCTGGACAGTCTACGATTGTTTCAAAGTGTTTCAAAAACGCCTTTGCAAACGGGGGCTGGCAACAAAACTTAAACCTGAAAAGGCGGCAAGTCAAGGGTTCCGTAGTAGTCTGATTAACGAGTCATTTATCTATAAACTCGTTTTCAAGAGGACATATTTATGGTTCAGCGTGGTTCAGTCGTCCGCATCCTACGGAAAGAATCTTACTGGTATCGGGAAACTGGCAAAGTTGCCACAGTTGATGAAAGTGGTATCCGCTATCCCGTCGTGGTGCGCTTTGACAAAGTCAACTACTCAGGGGTCAATACCAACAACTTTGCCATGGATGAGCTGGTTGAAGTGGAAGCGCCCAAGAAAAAGAGTGCCGCCAAAAAGTAGTCATCGGGTGAGCTGACTGAGGGCCTGAGTCAGCGTATCGAGCTCAGGCAATAGGCTTCCATAGCTCTGAGTAGCGATATATTGGCGTTACCATACGCTTATCAGACTGATTTGTTGATATTGTGCCAGAGCTTCCTGAGGTCGAGACCGTTCGTCGGGGTCTCAATCAAGTTACACTCAATCAACGAATTCGGGGTGGGGAAGTGCTGTTACCGCGCAGCATTGCCTACCCCGATTCTCTTGAGGCATTTTGGCAGGGCATCACTGCCACGACCCTGACCATGTGGCACCGTCGGGGTAAATATTTGCTCGCGTCGCTAGTCAATGCTGATGGCACAGCAGCGGGCCATTTAGGAGTACATTTGCGCATGACTGGCCAGTTGCTCTGGCTCTCACCCGATGAACCCGTATCTAAGCATTGCCGGGTCCGGTTGCAGATGGGGACCAACTCTGAGCTGAGATTTGTGGATCAGCGGACTTTTGGTCGACTGTGGTGGGTGCCGCCCGGTCTGCCTGTAGAACAAATCATGGGCGGACTCGCAACATTAGGTCCAGAGCCGTTTAGCGATCGCTTTTCTCCTAATTACTTATATCAAATGACCCGTGGACGGCAACGCCCAGTTAAAAATGCCCTACTGGATCAAACGTTAGTGGCGGGGGTAGGTAATATCTATGCTGATGAGGCTCTCTTTCTCAGTCAAATTCGCCCGACGACCTTGTGCGCGCGACTCGGCCGCAAGCGCATTGAACGGCTACACGGAGCGGTTCGCACTGCTTTGCAAACCGGGATCAATCAAGGGGGCACTACTTTCAGTGATTTTCGTAATGTTCACGGAGTAAACGGCAACTATGGCGGCGTTGCTAATGTGTACGACCGCGAAAACCAGCCCTGTCGCACCTGCGAAACCCCCATTCGGAGAATCAAACTGGCCGGTCGGTCGGCTCACTTTTGTCCGCAGTGTCAGCGATGAGGATCAGCGGTTTACAATGATTGCGGACAATTTTGAATAAAGGTGCGATCGCATCATGGCAGATACTCCCAAGCGCGGCGACCTCGTCAGAGCTATTCGCGAAAAACTGGAAAATAGCGTTGAAGCTCAGGCTAGCGACACGCGGTTTCCACCATACCTGTTTGAAACCCAGGGGGAAATTTTGGAAACGCGAGATGACTATGCCTTGGTAATGTTTGGTCAGGTCCCAACGCCCAATATTTGGTTACGTCTTGACCAACTCGAAAAATTTGACGGCTAGAGATCAAGCAAGCGTCAATGGCTAGGGTGCTGATATCGGCATTCTGGTTTCTAGGATAATCGACCGTCTTAGGCCAAGCACTGTTTGCGGTTGGGGGAGAATGTCATGTCACTGATAGGTCGTCAAATTGACCTGGATCTCTTAGGCGTGATTCGGGGTGCCATCAAGCTGGTAATTGATCCCAGTCAAACTGACTCGGTATACGATGTCGAAGATGGCCTGCGCAATCGTCGGGCTACAACCTTGGCCGTGGAATTTGTCAAAGAGCGACCTGAAGTAGCCGCAATTTTTGCTGAGCGATATCTGACTGATCCCCCAGATTTGAATGTGCTATCGCAACTGCCTGAGCAGTCCCTAGGTTATGCCTATGCTCACTACTTGAAATCATCAGGCTTTGAAGCTGACTTTTACCGTCCGATATCAGTAGACGACGACGTCAGCTACTTTTTATTGCGGATGCGGCAGACCCATGACATTTGGCATTTAGTCGCTGGATTTGATACAGATGTGCCTGGGGAACTCGGTCTCAAGGCATTTGAGTTGGCCCAAACCCGGCGGCCATTGTCTGCCGTATTGCTCGCGGGGGGAGTGCTCAGTGCGGTCTTCAAAGCCCCTGAAACTATCGGTCCGCTACTGGAGCAAATTGCCATTGGGTATCGGTTGGGCTCTGCTGCTCACCCATTTTTAGCGCAAAAGTGGGAGGACCATTGGGCGCGATCGCTCACCGAATGGCGTCAACAGGTCAACCTGACGCCTATGAGTGAATATCGTCCCTAAGGATTTTCTGCCAAGCAGACACTCGCCAGTTCCACCAAGCAGGGTAAGTTACTCAGCGCTTTCTTGTAGAAAGGGCAACACAATTAAGAAGCGGTACCCCAGCTCTGCGGATCCCTGTAAGTCAAGGCTACCGCCGTGTCGTTCAATCAAATGACGACTTAGTAATAATGCGAGAGTCTCGCGCGACTGGAGAATTTCAGGCGACGTTTGAAACTCTCGTGGCGACTCTTGGCTTTGGGGTATGGTATCGTTGCGGCCAGTTACTCGAGCAAGCAAGTGCATTAGCAGATCAACTTCATCATCTGGATGCGTAAGCCGCTCATACAAACTGACTACCGATTGAGGCAGGCCATCTCCCAGCCAAGGATGCGACAGCTTGACGCTCATATTCAGGCTTTTATTCCGCTCAGCGCTGTGGATCTGCAAAGTTCCCCCTTCTCCAGAAAGGCGGACAATACTGAAGAGCAAGTGATACATCAAATAGCGCACCACATCACGGTCTAGCGTCCACAGACGAGAGCCCGGCTCCACTGTCATGCGAATTTCCTGGTTCTTTTCGTTCAGGAGAGGCTCTAGCATTCTTTCAACATGCTGACCCACCATATCAATATCGACCGAAGTCGGCTGCAGCGGCTGCATTCTGGCATCCATACCGCTGAGCTCAAGCACCTCGTTAGCTAAGTTGAGGAGGTACTGGCTGCTCGTATGCACGATGTCAGCGTATTCCCGCTGCTTGGGGGTGAGAGAGCCATAAATTTCTCGGCTCAGCATGTTGGCCATGCCGGTAATCGTGGTTAACGGGTTGCGCATGTCTTGGGTGAGTTGACTCATCAGGGTCAACCGCACCGTGTCTAACAGGGAATCATCATTGACCGATGCCTGGGCCACTAAAGATGCGGATTTAGCAACGGCCGCATTGGCTAACGTCAACTCCAGCTGGTGGCGTTCATATTCACTGACACCCCATCGGGCCAGCAATTCCATAAAGGCGATCGCTTCAGGCGAAAACGTGCGGGGCTGCGTATCCATGGCAGCCAAAATACCAATGCATTCGCCTTTAGCCGTTAACAAAGGAATGCCAAGATAGGAACGAATACCATACTCACTGACCAAGCATGATGTCGCGTACTCAGACCCCTCAGAGATATCAGCCAAGACTAAGCTGCGTTGACTGGATAAGATGGCTTTGACTAAATTATCTTGAAGCGATAGGCGACGGGTTCTTGCCAAAGGATTCATCAGACCGAGTTGAGATAACCCCACAGCGGCCTTCAAAATCAAACTGTCGGGAGCGGAGATACCGACAAAACTGACTGGAATGTCCAAAAACCGAGCAGCGGTTTGAGTGGCTTCTTCAAATAGGGGAAATTCAATTTCCAATTAGGGATTGGACTGGTTGGTTGCAGCGGCCATCTGAGGTTGACCCATAGGTGATGAAAAAAGAGGAGATGCCTGTTTTGAAACAGCGTAGGCTTCTGACTCAAGCGAAATTGTTGGCTTCATAGATATCACCGATCGCGCTAGCTTATCCAGTACATATAAAGCATTCCCGTTGACGATTCCTGACTAAACTTATAGAGGGAAAATGTTGGGAAAAATTCCTTGATTATTAATAGAAAAACTTTCGGTTATTACGGATTTCGAACAACTCATTTAAGTTTGTCTAAAGCCGACTGTGAATACCATCAAGCTGCCCGATCAAAGTCGTAGCAGCCAACAGAATATATACGGAATCAGCGGTCGAAAGCCATTCTCCAACCGTTTTCTCTCCGAGTCTTTCCCTAGATCTTCCTTAGCTGGCACTCGAATGAGACTTTTTACCAGCTTCTCAAAAATAGACTGATCGACTTTGACTGATTGAGTGGGTATACAAGGCAGGGCACATCCTTCTCTGTGGGGAGAATCAAGAGCCCTGAGCGCATGAATAACGACGTTGGTTGGCCCAAATTCTCAGCTTTTGAGCTGAGTAGACCCGGACTGCTTGAGATCGGAGCAATCGCTGCAGTTGTTGGCTAAGATTCTGGAACAACGACGATCAAAGAATGCTTCAGGCATTCAATATCGATCGGAGTTTTGCCCACCAGCTCTCCATCAACCAGGACTTTTTGCGCCGGATTGGCAGTAATAGTTATCTGAGGAGCTCGCAGATGCGTCACCATATCATGTTGGGCAGCGCGATTAAAAAGACCTGAAAAGAACAAATCAGCAGCGCTCGTGATGGCATCCCAGCGTCCCTCGGGGCGAATGACCGTAACGTCGAGGTTACCATCAGAAACCTCGACTTCTTCAGGTCCCTGAGCCAAGAACGTTGCTAGAGTCGCAGCATTAGCTGCAACCACAGCAGATGCGTTGAATTCTTGACTATCGTCACGCATCTCGATGGTCAATTCAAACGCTTGTAAATTTTGCAGCTGCTTTAAGCCATTTACTAGGATGGCCAGTTTGCCATACTTATTCTTGGTTTCTCGGTCGGTTTCTTCCATCAGGTCAGCTTCAAATCCGATACTCGCGAGGAGCAACAAACTACGATCATTGCAGCGAGCAGTGTCAACCCGGCGAGTGTGGCCTTGTTTGATTAGTTCACAGGCATCCGCGATCGATTCGGGAATATTCATTGCTGATGCAAACGCATTCACTGTTCCCCGGGGGATGATTCCCAAGGGGACGTCTGTATTGATCAGAGCAGCGGCAACTCCAGACACCGTTCCATCCCCGCCAGAAGCAACAATCAAATCAGCGCCTTCTGATAGGGCTTGTTTAGCTAATATGTTGCCGTCAACATCTTCTGATGTCAAATGGACAACCAAGTTACCGACGCCGGCCAGGCAACTTTCCAAAGTTTCCAGTTCTCTTCCGCTATCGCCTTGTCCTGAAATAGGGTTGAAGATGACATGGATTTGTTGCTCGGCACTCATATTGAGAATCCTCAATCTAGGGAAAAAGAACAGCCTAAAGTTGCTGTCAAAATAGAAAAACTGGAGAACTAGTCAGCGGAGTCTCGACCAACACTGACTGAGAAAATAAACCAATATATTAAAGTCTACTTGGAACTCTTAAAAATATGAATCTTTTTCTGATATTAGCCTTAAAGGCAGAATATTTACTTTGAATATGACAGTACTTGAATATGATCAGCCCAGATTACCAAAGGGCAGAAAGACTTTGTTCAGCAGTCAAAGCGGGCTTTTCATCAAGCTACATGATGCTATCAATCACGCATTCTCAGTAAAAGGCTGGCGAAGGCAAGTATGTACCATTGCCTTCATCATTATCAATTGACTACCTCGGACTTAGAGAGACAACAAAACGCTTAACTTGCAAGATGATATCTGCCTCCGGCAGGCTGTAGTCTCAGTCAAGGTGAATTGCTCCATCCTCGTCAACGACAAGGCTTCTAGCGATCAAGTCTGGATTATTGTAAAAGGTTGCCGGATCCAAAGGCATAAATTCTACCGTTAGACCATTTCCATCTTCAGATATTGATTGGATTTCAGCATAAGTCAGCCCTCCGTCTAATAGGCGAAACCCTATTCTGGCGGGGGTATCAATTCTCTCCAAGGTAATTTTCTCATCTGAGCCTAACGTTTCAAATTCGCCAGTTTCAGTCAACATATAGGACACTATAGATAGACTTGAATTGACCAGCGTAATTTCGACAGTATCAGCAGGCATAGGCAAGTAGGCATCTGCCTCTTTACGATTGCTAACGGGCGGAGTTTGCGAGATCTCTGCTAGATGTTGAGCAACAGTTTTGAATTGAGTCAAAAACAGATTCAATATAGCAGCAAGGACCGTGAGTCCGGCAATTTTCACTAATCTGCTAGTAAGGAAAGGCATTAACTGATCTCTTAAATAAGATGATCCTCAAAAACTATACAGATTTCATATTTTCAGAAAACTCAGTTGACTTTGCAAGCTATTGTTGTCGTTGCTAGCATTTAATTACTATTTACTCTAGATGAAAGAGAAATAGAGACATTCCTTCTACTGATAGAAGAGCTGCCAATATCTAACTACCGGTATATCAAAACGCAGCTGACTGAAGGAAAATATCAGACTTACGTCCCTCACTAATACATTTTTACGGTTAGTTTGATCGCAAGCTCATAATAATTAAAGCGGTCAGATTTTGTGCTAGTAGCCCTTTAAGGTATCCTCCCAGGTAACCCTCTCAGCAAAAGCAAAAAATAGGTTTAGAAACGGTGCATTATGAGTAGCTATCGGTAAGTTGGGGCTATAATTTCATGTCTGGTTGAACGAGCTTATCAACTGAGGAACATCGAACGCGGTCGGACCTACTAGTTCATTACTGCAACTATTCGGCATTCTATAAAACGCTAAGTAGGGCCATCACTTTTGGTCTCTGGACTACGTTGCAAAGTCCAGGAAAGTACTTTACGAGGTGCTGATTTGAGGGCTTGAGTTAGCGCGGCATTGGACTCAAACTCTAGCTGTGAGAGATAGCAGGCTTCGACTGAGATGGTGAAACTATCACACGTAAATGGCCAGGGGCTGACTCGTACCGTACCTGATGGCCATTGACTCACCCAGTAATCTTCTCCCTCTGGGCCTTGAATGATCTCGAGTTTGCGCCCGGCTGCTGGTAGCTGACGCTGACTCAAAATAAGGGAGAGGCGATCGCACCAGCGCATAAATGTATAAGAGCGTTCTGCTTCAGCTTCGGAGATCCCCAGTTCCTCTTGCCATTGCGCCTGTTGCTGCCGCTGTTCCCCCAAGAATTGGGCCATCTCTGGGTCATCTTGCTGAGCCTGATGCAAAAAACAGAGATGCATTGAGATCAACATCGCGACCCACCGACTTTGATACAAAGATTCTTCGACGTGCCGGCGTAGCTGCTCAATAGCAGTCTCCCGCTCTAGCCGAAAGTCTAGGGGCGCACCTACTTTAGTCAGCTGATCACCGTCCCATTCCTTTTCGAGATTGTCATGATGGGCGATCGCTGCGATCGTCTCATAAATGCGATATTCGTGTTTGCTAAAGTCCCATTGTCCGGCAATTTGAGCGGCTAACAGCGCATGGGCGCGATGGTAAATGACTTCCCAACCGTCATTCTGAAGATTAACAATCATGATGTACTACGAGCAGGTTTGATTAGGTAAGTGCAGTTTGACAAACTCTATGGCTAAAGGCGTCAACCAAGCGACATTAGTTTGAATTAACTGGCGATCATGCTTGGTCCACTGGCGTGGTCGGTCAAAGATGCAAGGCTGCAAAATTCCCCATAATTGACCATCAACACAAAGATGTCCGTGGACGAGGGCACGGTGACCAAAGGTTTTGCGTTCAAATTCCTGATTTAGCGTATCTGGAGATGCCGTCTCAACATCTTCAATAAAAACGCTAGGCTCAGCTTTCAAAGCGGCGGCAAACATCGGATCTTCGTTTGACAAAGAGCTGGGTTCAGGCTTCCAGTCAACATCTTGAATGAGTGGAATAGTATTTGTTCGACGCCAACAAAAAGGGACTTTGCCGATTTGAGATTCTGGAGATCGAACGTATAAAAAGGCGCGATCGCAGGCTAGTTGCTGACCCAAATTCGATAGGATGGCTTCCGCTGCGGCATCAATTGACGGAGCAGACTGAATAACCTCAAAGGGCTGAGAGGAGACGTTTTGGTGGGCTGAATGCATCTGGTAAGTCAAACTGGCGCAGGATCTGAAAGGTGATTTAATCCTTTTCTACCAATGGAAAATAACAGCTCGATGAGGCTTCTACATCTAGCTAAAGGGTGATTGAGCTGTTTGATTTCGCCAACTCGCAGATTACAAGATAAGAGCGGTTAAACCATCAGCGACAGGTAGCGATTGCAGCAAACGGCTGAGCGTCCAAAAGAATCTGTAAGTCGCTATATTTCTTATGGCGGATACGAGAAAAAACTGCAAAAAATATAATAAAGAAAATTGAGTCAGATGAGGTTGTAACGTATGTCTATCGAAGATAGAGTTGAAGCAACTGTCAAGAATATTGAAGGCAAGCTTCAGGAAACGGCTGGTGATATCACCGGTGACCCCCAGGATCAGGCTGAAGGTCAAGAGAAACAAATTGAAGCTAAGGCTATGCATTCAAAGGAAAACATCAAAGACGAAATTGATCAACAGCTTAGCTAATTATAAATAGCTGATATATCAGAGGGCTCAGGTGCTGATTTTAACTGAATTGGCACTTGAGTCCTTTTTGTCTAGGAGGGTTCGTCGTCATTGACTTCGCAACCCATAGAATAGATTAGCCGTCCAGTATCTTTTAGCCTTGATTGGAGCTGCTGGTATCTTCCGCCAAGAATAGGTTTCTCTTCATGCAGCACTTTTGGAAAAGCCGAGCGATCGCCTTGATTTTGGGATGCTTGCTAGCTCTATCACTGCCAGCGCTAGCCCAAGACACCGCCGGTTCTGACGCTGACCTGTTGGCGGTGCCTGCAACTCAGCCAACCCAGTCCTCATCTGACAATGAAGTTTACTTTTCAGATGTCATTGTACGGGGGCGGCCCATCTTTCAAGTTGGCGGCCTCAGTAATTTATCGGCTTCCGCCAGAGCCGCGGTGATCAATCGTCGCATTGCCAGCCTCCTGACCAATACGGAGAATCCAGCCCCGATTACAGTGGAGCCCTCACCCTCTGGGAACTGGGCAACCCTCCGGTTAAACAACCGCGTCATTATGACCGTGACGCAGCAAGATGGTGAGGACTTTGGGCTAGCGGAGGAAGCACTGGCGGAGAAATGGGCGACGGAGCTCAACCAAGCATTTGACAAACCGCCCTTATTTATTGATGTAGCTCAGCGCCTCGACGGTACAGTTAGACAGCTCTCCCGAACTTCCCTTGATAAGCTACCAGCGCTCCTGGGTGCCTTGATCGTCGTGTTGCTAACTTGGGCCATAGCAGCAATTGTACGCTACGCCGCATTTACCTGGGCTCAACAAACAGAGGGCGATCGCAGCACCGAGATTTTGATTGGGCGATTGGGCTATGGTGCCGTTTGGATCTTTGGTACGGTAGTGGCCTTAGGGGTTTTAGGACTCGATTTTGGCGCCTTGCTAGGGGCCTTTGGATTGACCAGCGTAGCGATCGGCTTCAGCCTAAAAGACGTCCTCAGTAATTACATTTCTGGCGTGGTGCTATTGGCTGCTCGCCCCTTTCGCTTGGGTGACCAAGTCGTGATTGACGAATACGAAGGCACAATTACCCAAATCCAGCTGCGGGCCACGACGTTACAGACCTATGACGGTCGTACTGTTTATATTCCTAACCAAGAAGTTTTTCAGGCCAGCATTACTAACAACACGGCATCTCCCCATCGACGTAGCTCCATCACCGTTGGCGTTGATTACGATGCTGACCTTACAGAAACCAAAACCGTGATTTTGCGATCGGTAACTCAAGTCAAAGGTATTTCGAAAGACAGTCCCATCGATGTTTTGATTCAAGAGTTGGCAGCCAGCACCGTTAATCTAGAAGTGCGTTTTTGGGTCGATTCTCGGCGGCGCAATTTTTTGGACACGACCTCGGACGCGGCGCAGTCTATTAAAGAGGCTTTACAGCAAGCTCATGTGGAGATGCCCACCGAAATTTATACACTACAGTTTCGCAACAGTGCCTCAGTAGAAGTATCCTCAGCTGGACTTGACTTCGACGCAGCAAAATCTAGCGAAAATGGAGTTTAGCGTGACGACCCTTGACTGAGCCACAGGCTCTGCCAAGGCACCTCTTGGAACTTCGACTTGTTGCACTTTGCCGAAGTTGTATCAGTGCCACAAAATTGGACGACAGGTTATGGCTATGAGGATCTCTTCTTGCTGCTGCCCTGAAAAGGGGAAGGCCCGATCGTATTAGCACCATTGCCCTCTTTGATGAGCGAGTGGCGACAGTGAGAATCACCCTGTGCGTAGCACAATTATGCAGCATCGGGATTATACACAGCAGCAGGTTACTCAGAGCCGCCGTCTTCCCCAGCATCCTGATCATCTGAGGGCACGTTTTTCGGTTGCGTATCGGTTTTGGTATGTTGCGGCTGATGACCGTTGCCACTAGCTTGATAATCGCTGTCCTGAGCCCCCTGCCGATCAGAGCTGCCCTGTAGTCCCTGTAGTAACTCCTCGGAAGGGTGAAGCCAAACATTGCGTTGGGGAAATGGAATCGTTGTGTCGCTTGACTGAATCGCCAACTTGAAGCGACGGCGATATTCGCGAGAGACATCCCACTGTTTCATCGGCTGAGTTTTGATCCAGATGCGGATAATGACAGCGCTATCACCAAAGTCATCAACGCCCAAAATTTGGGGTTCCTCCAGAATTAAACTGCCCCATTCGGGATCATTTTGCAGCTCTTCGCTAACTTGGCGCGTAACATTGAGCATTTCGTTAATATCGGCGTTGTAGTCCACTGGAATCTTGAGATCGGCCTGGGACCAGTGCAGAGAATAGTTAGCCACCCGCGTAATATCGCTGGTGGGAATGGTGATAAGCCGTCCACCGGTGTCCCGCAATTGAGTGATGCGGAGATTGAGATTTTCGACAACGCCGGCATCGGGACCAATTTTGACTACGTCCCCGATCGCAAACTGGTCTTCTAACACGATAAAGAAACCTCGAATTGCCCCCTGCACAAGGTTTTGAGTCGCTAGCGACAGCGCTAAACCAATGATCCCGACGCTAGCCAGTAGTAGGCCCAAATCAACTCCGGTGATCGAGAGGGCGACGATAAAGCCGATCGCAATCCAAATGAAGTTAGAAATATTCTTAATCACGCTCGAAAGAGTAGAGATACGCAATCGTGCTCGTCGTGAGTAATAACCGCTAATGCCTTCCTCATCTGTGAGTTGCATCAACAGTCGGTCGACAATGGCATAGGTCAAGCGCACGCCAATGTAAGCAATAATGGCCACGATGGCGATAATGATGGGAATGTTGAGGGTCGATAGCAAATCCTGCTGAATTACCCGAGTTTCTGGAAACCGTCCCAAAATCCAGAGGGCCGCCGTACCAAAGGCACCGACTTGCAAGACAGGCAATAGCAAGCGGCGAATGTCTTTTAAATGGTGGCGCTGATCGTGGGTCATGGTGTCTTGATCAAGGGTGGCACCCAGAGCTGAAACCGCCCAGCGCAGCAGGCGACCCGAAAAAATATGAATCAGCAGGGAGATCGCGGTTGCGAATCCAACCGCAATTCCACCATAAATAAATTGCTGCTGCCGATATTCGGGCTGCCGTTCTCGATAGCTTTGCCTCAAGGCATCAGTCACAGACTGCTCAACGCGCTCAACAACGCCAGATGGCGTCGTGGCTAGCAGCTCTGCATCTTTTTCCGTCACCGTTAGCAAATAATCACCATTGACGTAAATCTCGGACTGCCCATTGTCAGTCTCTTGAGTCGAAACGGTTGCGATCGGCGTTTCGAGTTGAAGGTAACTATCGCGAATATCTTGCAGGTTTTGGTGAACCTGCTTGCGCCGTTGAGTGAGAGTAGAACCAGGAGCCGAAATTTGAAAGACATCATATCCATCAATGCCTACCCAGCCCAAGGTGTAAGCATTGCTATTACTGCCTCCGGTCCCCGGAAACTGCATCAACTGAGAAGACACAGCCCACCCCGGTGACAAGGTCGCCCCCACCAATAGCACCATAGAGAGCCCCAACAAAATATGTCTCAAAAACTTTGTTAGTCTGAGATATTCAAAAAGCATTGTCACTATTTAACTGATGTGTTTCTAGTCAATGGAATAATCATCAAGATGATCGACCACTCTCAGTACCTCAACAAGGGTCTAAAGGAGGGGTTTCAGGTACACCCAAAGAGGTTGATTACCCTGTTGGTCACGGCTACCTTTCCCCTTAGAGACAGACGCTATTTTTTGATGGCATATCGATTTGGAGTAATTTGTGAGCCGTAGCGCCTGGCATAAACCTGGGTTATTTCCGCGCCGAAAAAGAGAATTTGAGATGAGTAAAACACCCACACCAGCAATACAATGACCGAGCCAGCAGCGCCATAGGACGAGCTAAAGCTACTGTTGCCTAAATACAGCCCGATTAAGACCTTCCCGAGGGAAAAGAGAAATGCCGTTGTCGCCCCCCCAAACCAGACATCGCCCCAGGTGATTGTGACATCAGGCATGAACTTAAAGATCAGAGCAAAGATAACGGTAGTAATGCCAAAAGATACTGCAAAGTTGAGTAGCTGAGTCAACGTATCCAAGCCTGGCATTGTCATTTCCAAATAATAGGAAAAACCAGCAATCAGGGCGCTCAGGGCCAAGGATACGAGCAAGATGAAGCCAATGCCCAAAATCATCCCTAGAGACAAAACTCGTTTGTGGACAATGTTCCAAAAGCCCCGTTCGGGTTTGGCTTCTACATTCCAAACGGCATTCAGCGCGGCTTGCAGCTGCGTCAAGACACCAGTTGCACCGACCAGTAATAACCCAATGCTCACGGCTGAGGCAAATATTCCAGAGCGCTCGCCAGGCCGGTTAGCGTTATCCAGCACAGTTTGGAGAAAGGCAGCTCCATCATTGCCTACGAGCGTCTGCATCTGGTCAATGAGTTCCTGCCGCACAATGGCGCGGTCAAAAAACAGGCTCGTGATCGCAATCACTAAAATCAACAATGGCGCGATCGAAAAGATTGTGTAATATGCCAAGGCCGCAGCTAAGCGCGAAGCATCATCTTGGTTCCACTGCTCAAAAGCTTCCTTGATTAATCGCCAAACTTGTTTAGGGCTCATTGCGATCGCTCCTTACATGCCTGCTGTGTCTTGCCTATGGGGCCGGGTCGCCATGGGGCGACAAAAATCCCTGAACATCTGACATCGCTGAGCTATTAAACTCTCCATCAAGGTTTTCAATCACGCTAAAGGTACCATCAGTTTCCAAAACGACGGCCGCCACCTTTTCAACCGCCGCTAGTCCCTTTGCCCGGATGGCTGCGAGCACTTCCCCGTGGGTTACTCGTTCGTTCGCCAAGGCACTCTCTTGAAACGCCCCTTCAAACAGCAGCAAAGTGGGTTGCCCCTTAATTAACTTCTGAATGACCGATGAGCGCACAGCCAGCCACGTCATCAAAAATTGCCAAGCGATCAAGAGACCAATACCCAGGATTCCCTGCAGTAAAGACGTCTTCTCTGACATCGCCACTGTTGCCAATATCGATCCAAAGGCAACGGTAACTACAAAGTCAAAGGCATTCCATTTAGATAGCGTGCGCTTGCCAGATAGCCGTAAAAATAAAACAACACAAAAATAAGCAAGGGAACCAACCAGCAAAGTGTGGTTCAAGGGATTTAAGCTAAAGTTCATAGATAAAAGTTCATAACAATCATGTTTTTTCTACTCTGAACGCAGGCTGACCGTCCAAGAATGACTCATCTTAAATTCGTCCCAGAAAATCGCTCAGAGACTCCACAAATATCCGTAAGGCCACAGACAATAATCTTTAGCACAGAGCAAAATAAAAAGGTAAAACTCAGTCAAGGAGCACCATCAAAAATAATTTCAAGCCCAATCATTCGCCAGCGTTGCCGAGACATCACACAAGAACTTATATTAAGGACTATGACGCTAACTCGTAATCAAAATATCAACAGGACATCGCAGTCCAGCAGCCATGACAAATCGATCTTTCAAGCCCCAAAAGCCCCACCCAATCCAATTAAAAACCGACGATCTCATTAAAGAGAGCGGGGCTCGGAAGAACTGATTTCAGATTTAGTTAGACAAAATTGCGATTATTCTGCCTCTTCGCCTTCCATCTCCTCCATTTCCTCTTCGCTTTCACCGGCCGCTTCACCTTCCATCTCTTCAGTCGTGGTCTCTGGCTCTTCGGTCTCTGGAGCTGTGCTAGCACAGGCTGCACTAAACAGAGAAAAGCTCAAAAATGCCAACACCAGCCAACGAGTAGGTTTCATAGTTGTGACCTCCTAAATATACTGAGTTACTTTACAGGGCTAAATCTGAGTGTGTCTCTACCCAACGGCATAAACAAACGCTTCTACTGATAGAAGATGAATTTTGCGTAATCCCTTATGCTGCTCATTACAAGAAGTAAATTAAGAGGCATATGAATCTATTATCTTGGTCGGAATTTAAATTGTTGAATGAAGCTGCTAGCGACATTTCTGTATCCATCCACTTTTCGACTCATGTAGCAGGAGCTGAGATACAGCAAGATCCGATTCGACTCAAGAACCTTTTGAACGAAGCTGAGCAAAAGTTGTCAAACGCTGGCATGGACAGTGCAGACGTCGATAGTTTTTTGTCCGATGCCTATGCATTAGTCGAAAATCATAAGTTTTGGCGCTATCAAAGTCAGGGCTTAGCTTTATACATCGCTAATGGCAAAACTAAAGTTTATCGCTTGCCTTTGAGTTTCGAATCTTCAGTTGTGTTGTCCAATCAGTTCTATCTCAAGCCGCTGCTGCCGCTCTTCTTTGACAATCGGTACTTTTACATCTTGGCTCTGAGCCAGAATCAAGTGCGGTTGTTTCAATCAACCCATCATCAAATCAGTGAGGTCGAGCTTCAGGGGATGCCACTGAGTTTGGAAGAAGCTCTGAAGTATGATGACCCCGAAGAACAGCTACAATTCCACAGCTCTAATAGTCAAGGTTCGCAACCGATCTATCATGCTCAGGGCACAGCGGGTACGGATGATAAAGTTGCCATTCGACGCTTTCTCAACAAGGTTGATGCGGGCCTGCATCAGTATCTAAAGAATGAAGAGATGCCGCTGATCATCGCCTCAGTGGAATATTTGCGACCTATTTATCAAGAGGTCAACACTTATCCTCATTTGATGGCTGACGGCATTGATGGTAATCCTGACGTGGCTCAGCCAGAAGCACTCAGAGAGCAGGGTTGGTCAATTGTTTCCCAACTGGTTGAAAAGACCCATGAAGAATCGCTTAATCAATTTTTCTCACTAGAGGATACACAGAAAGCGAGTTCTTCTTTGTCTCGCGTATTGCCAGCGGCCATTCGTGGGCAGGTTGATACTTTGTTTGTAGCTTCTGGCAGTCAGATTTGGGGCACTGTAGATCCACAGACCGGTGAAACTGAAATTCATCAGGAAGATCGGCCAGATAATCACGATTTGTTGGACATTGCTGCCGTACAAACTGCTCTAAAAGGCGGCAAAGTATATTTGCTAGATGATGAGGCGATGCCGAACTCTGAGGCTGCTGCAGGCATCTTTCGTTATGAAGTGCCGGTTACTGCATAGCGATCGCGCCTTCCCTTCAACCCCTTTTGGCTCCTTCCATTTTGAAGGAGCTTTTTTTGATTTAAGGATCTAGATACCACTCTATTTTTCAAGCCAGCCATTGGCAGGTTGATTAAAACTCACAACACATTTCACTTACCGACGCATGCCTTAAAAAACAGCATCGAAGAGAGCTCGCTCAGGTTCACACCAATTTGCAGTAACTGAACGACATATCTGTCCGGCGGTAAATTCCTATGAGTGCTGCCGGCGATTGAACAAATGTGGAAGCACCCCTTGGCTAGAGGAGCAGCAACGGCGGTGGAACTGCAATCTTCGGCCTATTTGCTGAGTAGTCAGGGTTGGCCCCTGGCAACCGCCGGATCACCTGTGCGGGTCTTGCTGTACCCTTACCTCCTGTTCCGTTTGAGCGCTGTTATGTCGGAAATACTGGTAATGGATAGTTAACGAACCATCCGGCTTGGATCGTTTGAATCTGTCTGAAAGACACTGCACAAAAATCGCCACGACCCAGATGGAGATGACATCTAAACCGTAGCGATTAAACTGAAATTTAGATCGCAATTGAATGGTATTACTAGTTCATGTAAGTAGTGACATTGTCGATCGCTTCGATCGCGTAGTAATCACCTGGGCGCAGCGTTAACGCCTCTTCAAAGAAATCAACCGCAGCTTGATAGTCACCACGTTGGGTCGCATCGTAGCCTAGACGCATGTACCGATCATAGGGGGATTCGCTGGTTTCGCTCCCTAAACCCGCCTCACCATCCTGACTTCCATTGATCGCGTTCCAGTAGGCCAAGGTTGCCAAGCGATCTTCCGGACGCTCATACAGTGCACTGCGAAAATAGCTAGCTGACGTTTGATACTCCTCACGTTGCAAGGCCGCATAGCCAAGGCGCATGTAGCGATCGTAGGCTGATTCCCTCACATAAGCATCCATGGCGGGGCCGCTCTCAGAAAAATCCAGCGTCAACGCAGGATCGCTGGCCAATCCATCGCCGTAGTTGAGATAGGTTTGAACGTTGAGGATAGCTTGCGAGGCATATGGGCTACCAGGGCGCAGCGCCAATGCTTGTTCAAAGGACTCCAGAGCACTTTGATAATTGCCAGCCTCCGTTGCATCGTAGCCCTGGTTCATCAACTGATCAACATTGATAGTCTCCGTATCTGGTTCGATTAGGTCATAAGCATTCCAGTAGGCCGCCGTCGCCGCTTCATCATTTGGCACAAGATACAGCGCGTAACGGAAATATTGAGTGGCTTCATAGTATCGGCCGGCTTGGTGGGCGCTATAGCCCAGACTCATAGAGTCGCTATAGTTGAGCGTCTCACCTTGAATTTGAGTTCGGGCTTGGACGGGCAACGTCATAGTCAGCCCACCCAACAAGAAACCACTTATCAATAAAGCACTAAATCGCATTTTTCAACTCCAAAATCATCTCTTCAATCAATCATTTTGCTGACATCAGCCTACAGAAAGTAAACGGCGGCTTAGAGAATCTCTAAACACTAATCTCTGGCCCAGACAATAATTTTTCGGCATCTAGATCCCTCTAAGGACCACTGGCCAAATAGGGAAAATTCAGAAATCCCCTTTGGTGGACAGCGATCTCGGGAAGCTCCAATCAGTCACCCTATTTTGTAGAACTGATAAGTCTATTGAATCGGAAATAATTCTCTAGACGGATCCCTCAGATTCGGTATTTATGATTTTAACTAGATAGATTTTCTTAAGTTCGAACCTACTGTTGGAGCTGTGATATTAACTGTATCCAGCCACATTACAGACGTCTCAAATTGCTGAAATAGCTGCGCCAAAACTTATTTCCTTAGATACTTTCGATAGAGTAGGTGTTCTAGGTCAAAATTTTGGTCTAAGTACCGTGATGAAGCGTATTGACTTCTTGCAGGGTTGACTCTGGCGGTTGCTGACGAGATCGCTGTACGTAGTTGACCTTAAACTCTTCTAATACGTCTGAAAACAGCTTTTTCAGCTCACTCGAATCCGCCTTATTTTGCAGTTCCTGACTGAGAGACTGGCGAAAATCACTGCTGAGTTGGTCCAACAAGACACGGCCCTCTGCATCGGTATAGGAACTTGAAAGGACTTCACAAGTTGCTTCGGCCAAATATCCGGCAATGCCTTTGAGCGCTTCATCAGGCAGTGTCTCAAACCCTGGGATCTGTCTCACGCCATCGTAAACTTCACTCTCGGCCAAAGCCCGCTGGAGGCTGTGACGGAGCAAATCCTCAATGTCTGGCTTGACGCTAGGCATCACCCGCATCACAATCAGATGGACTAGGCGATCAGTAATCAGATCGACCTTTTGCGCTTTCCCAATGGTGGTATAGGCTGATTGCTCCTGCCAAACCTTTGAAATTGAGCCATCACGGACAAAAGCCTGGGCCTCATTGATCAGCCGCACAATCAAGTATTTTGAAACGCGCTCGGATAAGTATGCGGCAGGCTCATGGGTAATTTGTCCCAGTAGTTTCTCTACATTAACGAGTTGACTACGATGGGTACGAACGGTCGCTGGAATAATTCTTAGCCAACGCCAAAAGGGAACTAAGAGTGGAATCTCATACCAGCGGCGAGCCAGAGTATCTAGCCAATTGACATCGGGTGTATACCGACTCAAAATCAAGGTTCTGATCAGAAATTCGGCGGCAAAAAAGGCAATAAAGTACAAATCTAACCGCCAAAATTCATCAATAGGTTGTCCTGTTGGTAAAAATTCCCGGTAATAGTTTTGCGCAAGTAACGGTTCGATATATTTTCTCAAAAACTGATCAACCGCTGACCAGCCACTTAGGCGAATAAACGAAGACTGCCAGAAGTTTTGAAAGCCCGCCTGAGCAGAGTAAGTGTTAGTTTCTTGGCGAATTCGACGTTTCAATTGGGAAAACGTAGCGGCTTGATGTTTCCCTTCAAACGGATTTTCTTCAATGAGCGCAGTGCTTTTATCACGCAGTTGCTGCAGCACAGTAGCGGTGGCTTGATCCTGTAGTCCCCATTGGGAAATTTGGGTTCTCAACTCACGAATAGAGCGCAGATAGTCTTGGGTAACGGGATGCGGTTCGATGCCCTTTACCGGGTCATAGGTGTGGGCGATCGCCGGTAAATAGTGAAAATAGATCGGTCGCAGGGAGACATAGCTGAGATTGAACAGCGAAAACAGGAGATTGACCAAAACAATCAGCGTTACCAAGCGAGACCAACGCAGCCCCCAATGCCAGGTTTTCGCAGCCTGGGTAGTATTTTCGAAGCGGGGTGAAGATGGCGTCATGGCATTAATTTAGTCTTCGTTCATTCCCAAGCAGGCATTTGAATACTCTACAGGTGACCAACCAAATCCGCGTGTGACAAAGCTTCCAAGCATTTAGGTTACAAAATGGATTTCAGGTGACCAGCCACTCGCAGAGCGTTTGCCACGATGGTTAGGGTTGGATTCATCGCTCCCATAGAAGGCAGAAAGCTGGCATCGACAACATAAAGGTTTTCGACATCGTGGGTGCGGCAGTTTACATCTAACACCGCGGTGTCGGGATCATTCCCAAATCGGCAAGTGCCGACTTGGTGCCAAAATACGGATAAATCCATTCGCTTGTGCCAAAACAGATAGAAGCCGAGATCTTTGAGATGCTGCTCCAACAGGCTGATGAGCTCTTTGTGAGGCTTGAGATTGTTAGGGGTGAAGTTGACTTTAATCCGACCTTCAGAGGTGACCAGCACGCGGTTTTCCGCACGGGGTAAATCTTCGGTCGTAATCCACCAATCGACTGAGTGCTGGGCCAGATATTCTAGCCAGTCTTGCGATAGATCAGTGGTCGCCATTTGTTTCAACCGTTGCCACTTTGCTTTTCCGGTCAGTTGAATTTGCCCCAGGGGATAGTCTTGAAACGGTCCACTAAAGTAATAGTCGTGAATGCCCAAAGTCTTTTGAAAGATAGTGTTGTTGACTTTGGGGGCGATCGCAATGAGTGCAGAATGATTATGCTTCATCAGGTTACGCCCAACCTGATCAGAGCGGTTAGCCAACCCTGATGGATGCTGTTCATTGGCGGACTTTAGTAGCAGCGCGGCGGAGTTAATCGCGCCACAGGCGACGACCACAACGTTAGCCGACAGAGTGCTCAGCCCCTGATCAGTTTTGATTTCCACCTGATCGATGTGTTGACCATCGGCACTGGTCACCAAACGCGTGACCTCAGTATTGGTCAGCAGCGACACATTATCGTAGGTCAGTGCAGGATCAACACAGGCCGTTTGAGCGTCGAGTTTGGCATTCAACAAACAAGGAAACGGATCGCAGGTATCGCAGCGAATACAGCTACCCTGCTGGGGGTTTTGCACGTTGCGATCAACGGCTAGGGTCAGATGCACAGGTTTGAGCCCCTGATCAACAAGCTGATCGGCGATCGCCTGAATGCGCGGTTCGTGGGGTAATGGCGGAAAGGGATAATCGGAGGACATGGCGGGCTCAGTCGGATCTTCGCCCTGCTGCCCATGAATCCGGAATAGGCTTTCGGCCTGGGTGTAATAGTTTTCAAAATCATCGTAGGAGACTGGCCAAGCCGGAGAAAGGCCGTCGGCATGGTGTAGTTCGGCAAAATCTTGAGCACGCATCCGCTGTAGTGCTGCGCCGTAAAATTTCGTGTTGCCGCCAACGAGGTAGTAAGCTTGGGGGTCAAAGGGGCGTGACTGGTCATCTAGCCACTGCTCAGGGGCCTGATAACGCCCATTCAGCAAGATTTCGTCCGCATTCCAGTTAGCTTTTTCCTGGGGTAGGTAGTCCCCCCGCTCGATCAGCAAAATTTGTTTACCTGTCGGCGCTAGGGCGTAGGCCAAAGTGCCACCGCCAGCACCCGCGCCAATGATAATAAGGTCGTAATGCATAGGATGAAAACGTTATTGAGGGACCTTGGCCACCCAGTCTATGGCCTCGTCTTGCAGTGCAGAAGCGGGTGGCAGTTGTTGTAGCCGTATCAGTTGCGAGATGGCAGCAATATCGCGATCGCGTCCTACTCCCGCCACCGCTTGAATGCGTCCGGCCTGCACATAAAATGCCAAGAATGCCGGCTCATCGAGGCTGCCATGAATGATAACGTCATCCCACGCTTCCGCATGGCCGACATATCGCAGTTTGAGATCGTATTGCCCAGTCCAAAAGAAGGGGACTCCCGTGAAAGGGACTGACTGCCCTAGCATGTTGCGGGCAGCGGTACGGCCCTGCTGCCGAGCCAACCGCCAGTGCTCAATGCGGACTCGCTGACCGCTATAGGGGTCAGGATACTGAACAATATCCCCGGCGGCATAAATGTTGGGCGCAGCTTTCAAGTACTGATCGACTCGTACACTGCGATCGCCCTCGTTGAGCCAGTCCGAGTCGAGCCAGTCAGTTGCCGGCTCAACCCCAATACCGACAATGACTAAATCAGCTGGCAGGGTCTCGCCTGTGGTGAGAACAACGCCCTCCACGGCAGATTCACCGACAATTTTATCGGCCTTAGTACCCAGCTTAAATTGCACACCGTGATCCTCATGCACACGCCGGAAAAAGGCCCCAACCTTACTCCCCAAAATCTTCTCAAAGGGTTCTTGACTAGAGCCCACAACGGTTACTTGGAGATCCTTTTGGTTTAAGCTGGCGGCAACTTCCATGCCAATAAAGCCACCACCGACAACCACAGCACGCTGAGCCTGCTGGGCCGCATTGAAGATCTCCGTGGCATCGTCAACCTGACGCAGCGTGAAGACATTCGTCAACTCCGTCCCCGGAATGGGGAGTTGCTGGACCTTGCCACCCGTGGCGAGTAAAACGGCATCGTAGGTCAGCGTCTTGCCCTCGCCGTAGGTCAATTGTCGCGCTTCGACATCGAGCTTAGTCACCCGTGCCGGAATCATTTCCACATCATAGGCCGCAAAGAACTCTGCTTGCCTGAGCGGTGACGGTTCAGAAATTGAGTCCTGTTGTAAAAAGCTTTTACTCAGGGTCGTGCGATCGTAGGGCAGCGCTTCCTCAGTCGTAAAAATGACAATCCGGCCGCAAAATCCGGACTGTCGCAACATATCGGCCGCCGCCTCACCAGCAGCGCCCCCCCCCACGATCGCAAAGGTGCGATCGTCTTGCTGCTCCTGGGGTCTCACATAGTCGGGCGTTTGGAGACCTTCGCCCGCTATGGCAGCTTCTACATAGGTACTGTTCTGCGGATGCACCTCGGAGACCGGCAGCTCAACGTAAACAGTGTCCTGCTCAATCTGCACAGGATAAGACGTTAAGTGATCGCTCCCTGGCGGTTCTAACAGTTCGCCAGACTTCAGGCTGTAACAGGCGTTATGCCAAGGACAAACGACGCGGTGCTCACACAGCACGCCCTGTTCTAGGGCAGCGCCTTTGTGTGAGCAATGAGCACCCACGGCAAAATAGCCATCTGCCTTGCGCGCCAGTAATATGTCGCGGCCTTCCACCGTGAACTGCTGCATCTGTCCAGCTGACAATTTGTCAACAGGGCAAACGGGAACTTTCCAATGACTCATAGTTTTTTGTGATGGTGATTGCCAGGGAAACGAATTTAATTGACGCGCTAGGCGTTGCGTCCCTCAATCGGACCGGACACTGCTGACCATGCCTGCAGCCCGCCCTGCAAAATAGCAACCTTTTCAAAGCCGGCTTCATCAAGCTTGGTAGCCGCACTGGAGGCTGCCGATTCGCTATCGGCATAAATGTAAATGTCACGCTCAGTTTCCAAAGTTTGCTTAACCTGCTCAACTAAGTTTGCTTCAGCGTAGTGAATAGCCCCCTGGATGCGCTGATTGTTGAAGCTCTCGCGATCGCGCACATCGATGATCGTTAGTGCCGGCTCACCCCAATCGAGCCTAGCCTTCAAATCTTCGGCAGTGGTTTTGCGCTCAAACGTCGCCGGTGCAGGAGAAACTTCGTTCGCCAGTTCTTGGGCTGCAGCTACAGCGTTAGGAATCTCAGACATCATTATCCTCTACTTGAAATATCAACTCATCTCACTGCCAAAGCTTAAAAAAAGTTAAGGATATTAGCATCTTTCCCTAGGCTGAAATTTGTCTGAACAGATTGCCGGGGGTTGCCGACATTCCGCTGCAATCCGAAATCTAGCAATAGGAGCCTAGATGCGCCGCCGTTGGCAAGCTAATCCCAACAGACCCAACCAAACGCCGTATCAGGTCGGCAATCAGATCACCCCATGCCATAACTGACGGTTCGGTGCTGCAAAACGCTGATATGCAGGGTCCTGCTACAGCAGTTCACCCATTAAATGACGGTGTTGTCGGCGATGGTGGCATCTTTGAGGATAACCACAATGCCGTTACGGATATAGAAGCCATCAGCTTCCCGTTCTGCCTCTTGTATATGGTCTTTGTTGATGATTTTCACGTTGCAACCGATACGAGCATTTTTGTCTACGATCGCATTTTCAATCGTTGAGTTGGCACTAATCCCGACCGGAATTGAATCGAGCTCACAATCAACCGAATCTTCAAAGTCGGACTGATAATAATCAGCCCCCATCAGCAAGCTGTTTTTGATCTTGCAGCCAGACTCTACACGCGCTCTAATGCCAATAACAGAATTGATAATTTCACATTCCTTGAGAATGCAACCTTCGCTAATCATGGATTCAGTGACTTGACACTTGAGCTGCTTAGTGGGGGGCAGATAGCGCGCACGGGTGTAAATCGGGGCCGCCTTGTTGTAGAAGCTGAAGGTCGGGTTAGGCTGCTTGACCAAGGCCAAGTTGGCCTCAAAAAAGGCTTTAATCGTCCCAATATCCTCCCAATAATCGTTGAAAAGATAAGCCTGAACAGCCATATT
Source organism: Leptolyngbyaceae cyanobacterium (assembly GCA_050331235.1). Taxonomy (GTDB): domain Bacteria; phylum Cyanobacteriota; class Cyanobacteriia; order Phormidesmidales; family Phormidesmidaceae; genus Halomicronema. The sequence continues at coordinate 13,705 of JBHJHA010000008.1, read as the reverse complement.
CTTAATGGCTTCAGGCAAAATCTCTTTACCAAAATCAGTATGATCAGGGCGATTATCTAACAGATTAATCAAAGCTTGCCGCTTAAAAACATAGATCCCCATAGAGGCAATGTAAGGGCTCTGGGTTGCTTGCTCAGCAGTTAAGCCTAGCGTAGTTGTGTCTACCTGCATCTGCTTGAGAGCATCCCCTGTGGGCTTTTCGCTGAAGTCGACGATGCGGCCATTATCGTCAATTTTCATCAAGCCAAAGCTAGGAGCTCGCTCTTCATCAATCGGCAACACGGAAAGGGTGACGTCTGCCCCGGTTTCCCGATGGTGATGGACAAAATCACTGTAATCCATGCGGTAGAGATGATCGCCGGACAAGATCAGGTATTCATCAATATCCAAGTCTTTGAACATCCACATGTACTGGCGAACGGCATCAGCCGTTCCTTGAAACCAGTTTTTATTCTCGGGGGTCTGCTGAGCTGCCAAAACCTCTACAAAGCCCTGCTGAAAACCAGCAAAGCTATAGGACCGGGAGATGTGCTGGTTCAGCGAGGCCGAGTTGAACTGGGTCAACACGTAGATTTTGAGAATATTAGAGTTAATGCAATTACTGATAGGAATATCAATTAAGCGGTGCTTGCCGGCCAGGGGCACTGCGGGTTTGGCTCTCATCTTAGTGAGCGGATAAAGTCGGGTTCCTGCACCCCCACCAAGCACAATTGCGAGGACTCTATTCATCAAAAAAATTTAACTCATAAATTTGCCGCGCTGCTAGATTCCTGCAAACGGCTGACGTCAACGACTCGTCAATATTTCAAGAATCCGCACCAAAGACAATATCTCGAAAATGCTGGGCGGTAGCACGCATCGCAAGATGGAGATGCCCATATATCAGATTATATAAATCAGTAAGTGACAAACAGCTCAGCTTATGGATGCTTTTTGGGTCGTGTTTGTCACTACGTTTGCAAGGCTATCAGAACCAGACCTCATCGAGATTCATGGGCTCTCAACATCGATCGCCTGCTTTAAATACTAGCTGTGGCTGTCAATCCCCAAGGACTTGTCCGATACTGGATAAGTAGCTTTCTCGCACTTGGTTAACCATGACACAGGGTAAGCGGCAATGGGGGTGGATGATCATAAGCGTGTTGACATGGGGCGCTCTTATCGGAATGGCCTGCTCTCAGGCGCCCGCAGTGGTAGAGCCAGCGGTCAAAGAGACCGCTCCCAAGCCAACGCCGGAAAAGTCGCCCTGGACTCAAGCTGTGAAGGCGGCGACTCAAGCGGCCAACCTCGCCCAATCGGCCACGACTGCCGACGACTGGAGTGCGGTGGCCAGCGCTTGGTCAGAGGCAATTCAAGCTTTGCAGGCGATTCCTAGCAGCAGTCCGCAGTGGCTGTTTGCCCAGCGTAAAACCCGAGAGTATGTCGAAAATCAAGCGATCGCCCTTCAAAGAAGTGAGACAACGGCGCGTCTCAACGTTTTTCCCCCACTGGGCAATGCTGTTTTAGATGAACAATTGGCGCTGTACTTATCCTATGTGGCCACGTTCGACACTCCCGACATTATGGTGATGGGGAGCTCTCGGGCCCTACAAGGTCTAAATCCACAGATTTTGCAACAGCGGTTGGCTCAGCAGGGCTACGACTCCCTCAAGGTCTATAACTTTGCGGTGAATGGCGCGACGGCGCAGGTGATGAGCTTTGTGTTGCGGCGGTTACTCACGCCGGAGCAGATGCCTAAGATGATCATTTGGGCCGGGGGCGCACGCGCTTTCAACAGTGGGCGATATGATCGCACCTTTGCCAAAATTTTGGAATCTCCCGGTTACGCCGCTCTGGAGGCTGGCGATCGCCCAGCCTTTGGGGCGACCTTGCCCCTGGCAGCCACCCAGAGCACTCTTGAGGCCGCTGATGAGCCCAATCAGGTCAACCTGCAGCCGGTTAGCAATATCAATGGCTATGGCTTTTTGGCAGTGGATGAGGTGTTTCGGCCTGAGACCTATTACCGCAACTTTCCTCGCGTCGCTGGACTATATGATTCCACCTACTCCGGGTTTAATTTGGAGGGGGTGCAAGCAGTTTCGCTGCGGGCGATCGCGGCGTTTACCCGCTCAAACGATATTCCCCTCGTGTTTGTCAATCTGCCCCTGAGCGAAGACTATTTGGATGACACGCGCCTTTTCTATGAGCAGCAGTTTCAGCAGTTTTTGGTCCGGGAGGCCAGTGATGGCGGATTTACCGTGGTCGATTTATTACGGGAATGGCCCAACCAAAATCAGCTCTTTGCCGACCCCAGTCACTTAAATCGCGTTGGAGCGGCGCAGGTAGCCATTCGTGTCTCTGAAGACCCCACTATTCCCTGGGAGCAGCTGGCTGAAAACTCGGAGGTTGAAACGGGTGAAGCCGTCAAAACCTCGGAACCAACCCCTGAAAATGAGGACTTCTAACTGGCTTAATCTTTAGCTTACTTGGAGTGCACTGGGGGAACTGCTTAATTAGTAGACCTTGAGCTTCTGGCATTGGCTAGCTCGAAATTTCCGCCATCTCAATGACTTCGCCCTGGTAGTCTTTGACCAAAAAGTTGAGGGGCGTATCGCGGCGGATCTTGTGGCGCACGCCTCGCGTCTGCACCCGCATGAGGATCAGTTCTAAACAGTCGTGGTCAAAGCAGACATGCCGCTGGCGATCGCGGTGGCCGCGACTGGCTCCCCCAATCACGTGGAGTTGGGTATTTTTTTTGAGCTGATACCACAGACCGTCGGGGGTATTGTAGGTTGGGGCCGTTGCTGACATGCTCGGCGAAAACATCGGGTCAATGGTGGTGCCCCCCAGCGTCTGCTCATAGTTGTAGTAGTAGTGCAAAGGCACATCGGCCGTCTGCAACTGCAGCATCCCTTCATAAAAACGGCGCGCCATCTCCAGGTCAGACACCATGATGGTGTGAACCTTGGGGGCACTGCTCAAAAACATCCACATGGCCCCGGCATAGCCCACCAGCAGCAGCACCATGATGCCCTGAGTCGACAAAATATCGAATGGCAGCCCGAGCCCCAGGGGCAACGGCAGCAAACTATTCCACAACACGACTAAACTACTCACCAAACTGTCTGTCACCAACTGTCTGTCATTAGTATTCACTAATATAACGATGTCTTCGATCGCCAATCGAGGATTTTGTGTCAGGAGTATCCATATTTTCTCGCTAACTTTATCGATATTGGCGATTGCCATTGCCGCAGAAGATGGCCATTACCGGGATCAAGAGGCCAACCGGAGATGCGGGATTTTGTAAAAAATCGGTGTTACTTGGAAAACTATGGTTATAGTAGGAGCAATTAATCGACAGTTTTTTTCTTCGATCCCCCCGAATCGTGCAAATTCCCAGTTTCCCTGAATGCAATCACGCCATCATCCAACAACTTGGGCATCTGAGCGATCGCGAGTTGCTGGAGCGGTTTAAGGCTGAACCCGAGGCCGGTCGCTACTTTACGGCGATCTTCTGTCGATATAGTCCCGTGGTTTTTAGCTTAATTACCCATTCCGCGCGATCGCCCGTGCAGGCAGAATATTTGTTTGCCCTGACCTGGCGGCATATTTTAAATGAGTTGGGCGGATTGGATTTAGGCGCTACCGAATCTGCCGTCCAGAGTGAAACTGAGCAGGGGCGATCGCTGTCTTTACAAAGCTGGCTGATCAATGTGACGGCCCTCTGCATCAACCAAGCCACCCTGCCGGAGGTGGAAGAAATTCACTATTCCCTAGCCCAAGCTTCGCCCCCACTGTGGTGCTATGTCGAGCGTTCTTTAGATCGGCTTGACCCGCTGGAGCGATTGATTTTGGTAATGGCCCAAACGTTTCGCTGGAGCGACACCCGAATTGCAGCCTATCTACAGGCTGAGGGTGAGCGCGTCAAGCCCGCGGAGGTAGCGGTGCGGTTGCGCCAGGCAAGTCAAAGCCTGGAAGCCGCATTACCCGAAGATATCCGCGCCCTTTACTTAGGGACGCTAGCTGAGGCTAACGACTCTGATGCGGCATTACCTGACATGGTGGCATCGGTGCCGATGCCAGAAAATCTTGTCGGTTAGTCGATTTTTGTCATTGAGGTTGCTATGTCTGTTGTATTTGCTCGCGCAGTCGGGCTGTGCATCGGTTTAGGCGCAACGGCGATCGCCATTGCGCCAGCGGTCGCGCAGTCGACTCCTTCCATTGACCAACAGCTGATGATTCAGCGTCATCATTTTGAGCGATCGCGATCGCTCAATCAAGCTGAACGGTTGGTGACCTACGCCGAGCGACAGTCAGCGCTCGGACAAACTGAGCGGGCGATTGCAGCTTGGCAACGGGCCTTCGAAATCTATAGCACTTGGTCCCATCCGGCGGGGATGCAGTCAACAGCGGCGGCGTTAGCCGCAACCCTGGTAGTGGCAGAACGCTACCCAGAAGCGATCGCCGCGATTCAGCATCAGCTAGCCTTAGCCCGCGAGCAAGGGGATATCGAAGCCCAGGGATATGCCCTCAACAATCTGGGCACCGTTTACTTGCACCAAGGGCAGTTAACCGCTGCTCAAGCGACCTTTACCGCTGCTCTGGAGCGCTCTGAAGCCTTGGGCGATGCGGCGCTAATGGGCCTGTCGCTGAGCAATTTGGGGCTAGAAGCTCGCCAGTCTGGAGATTTGGCCTCGGCTCAGACTTATCATATGGCGGCGGCGGATTATCGGGCGCAGGCGGGCGATACCGTTGGTTTTGCCCGCTCATCCAACAACCTTGGCACGATCTATCGACAGCTTGGTCAAACTGAAGCGGCCCTAGAGGCCTTTAGCACTGCGCGAACGGCAGCCATGAGTGCCAGTGATGTGCCAACGTTACAGAAGGCGCTAGATGGCATTATTGCGATCGCCGCCGATGCAAATGATTTGGTCGGACTACAGTTTTACGTTAGCGAACGAGCGGCGGCGACCCCGCTTATGGCCCCGCCAGATCAACAATTAGGCTTAGCGGTCGCCACTGGACTGTTGGCCGAGCAGCAGGGGGATTACGCAGAAGCGCAAATCGCCTACGAAGAAGCGATCGCGATCGCCGAAATCATTGACAACCCTGAGCAACGGCGGCGCATCCTCAATCGGCTACAGAGGCTAATGGCCCTAACGGACGAGTCATAAATCAGGAACGGTTACCGCTGAGCGAGAACGACACCGCCCGCAACGATTACCATGCCAACGTAGTCAATCGGTTGCGGCACGTCGCCAAAGGCCGCCCAAGCCATGATCATCGTGACCGGGGGACCAAGATAAAACAGGCTGGCCACTTTGGTCGCATCCAACCGCTTGATCAGCAGCCACATCAGACTATAGGCCCCCAGTGAAACCACGAAAATCAACCACAGCAACGCGCCAGTGAATGCCCAGTTCCACTCAGTCGCCAATTTTTCGTTCACAATAGCGGGAAAGCTGACCCAAACAGCCGTCCCCAAACACTGCCAAAACATTAGCTGGTCCAACGGTAGCTGGGGTCGAGTCTGATGCACCGCCGCCGCTCGCTGGATCAAGCTAGCTATGGTAATGGCGATCACGGATACCAGGGGCAGTAAATAGGCCAGGTCCGAGCTGATGTTTGACAAATCCATTCTGACTAAAACGATGAGGGCAACGCCGCCAAAGGCGATAATCAGCCCTAACCACTGAGACAATCGCGGATATTCCCCCACAACCAAGCCCGAAAAGGCACCCGTAGCCAACGGTTGTAACGCCACTACCAGGGCCACCACGCCAGCGGGAACGTCTTGCTGAATGGCCACTAAAACGCAGCTGAGCCAAACCCCGTGAGCCAAAATCCCTGTCAAGATAGCTTGCCTGGCCTGTTTGTCCGGAGGCCAGCGCAGTTGCCGCTGATAGGCCAGATAGGCAAACAGCACCAGAGTCAGCACCCAGTACCGCCAAAACAGGAGCGTAAAGGGAGGGGCATAGGGCAGCCCATACTCAGCACCAATAAACCCCGAATTCCACAGCAGGACGAATCCGATAATGAGAGCAGAAGTAGAACGAAGCACGCAGATCAACCTCGATGGTACAAATTGGCCCAGGGATGCAGCTTTAACCTAATGGCTTTTTGCCGCTTCAGGAGTGTTGACGGTTTACCATAAGTCGGAACTGCCTGCCGTGGCGATCGCGTCCCTATCGCCTTAGCACAGTCCATCGCCCCTGCACCGCCAAACCGCTGCGTTACAGGCTGCATTACAGTAGGCATCGCTCGCCGAGTCCTCACTGCCCGTCCCTACCGTTCAAAGATTGCTGCTATGAATTTGGAGTCTCGCCTCAGATTTGACGTAGTGACGCTATTCCCAGACTTTTTTGCGTCGCCATTGCAATCGGGCCTTTTAGGCAAGGCCATCGACCGAGGCATTGCCGATATCCAGTTGACCAACCCCCGCGATTTCACCACTGATAAGCACCACAAGGTAGATGATGAGCCCTATGGCGGCGGGGTCGGCATGCTGATGAAGCCTGAGCCGATCTTTGCCGCAGTGGAATCTTTGCCCCGGCACCCCCGGCGCGAAGTGATGTTAATGACGCCCCAGGGCGAGACGATGGCCCAGCCGTTATTTAAAGAACTAGCAACCAGCCTTGATCAAATTGTGGTGATCTGTGGGCACTACGAAGGCGTTGACGAACGAGTGCTGAATCTGGTCGATCGCGAAGTTTCCCTCGGCGACTTTGTCTTGACCTGTGGTGAAATCCCGGCCTTGACGCTGATCAACGGCGTCGTGCGCCTCCGGCCGGGCACTGTGGGCAAGACCGATTCCCTCAAATTCGAAAGCTTCGAAGCTGGCTTACTGGATTATCCGCAATACACCCGACCAGCGGAGTTTCGCGGTTGGTCGGTGCCGGAGGTGTTGCGCTCGGGCAACCACGGGGCGATCGCCCAATGGCGACGAGAGCAACAAATCGCGCGAACACAGCAGCGTCGCCCCGACCTTTACAAAACTTGGCAAAACCGAGATCATGACCAAGAGCCTCAGTAGGAGTACGGAGGAGCCCTGCTCTCAGCCCTCCCACCGGTGTCAAGCAGTCATCAAAAAGCCATTTTCATGGCGATAAACACTTAAGTGCTCCGTAAATTTGCTACCATACTCATATGAACATACGGATAGGCAACGGCTACGACATCCATCGCCTCGTCGAAGAGCGCCCGCTAATTTTGGGGGGCGTTCCGATCCCTCATCACAAGGGCTTACTCGGCCACAGTGATGCTGATGTGCTTACCCACGCAATTACTGATGCCTTATTAGGGGCATTGAGTCTGGGAGATCTCGGCACTTATTTTCCGCCAAGTGATCCCCAGTGGGCGGGTGCAGATAGCTTGCAGCTGCTGGCACAGGTCTACCAAATGGTGCGCGATCGCGACTGGGCCATCGTCAATGTCGATAGCGTTGTCATTGCTGAACGCCCCAAGTTAAAGCCCCACATCGAAAAGATGCGCAGCACATTAGCCCAAGTGCTGGATGTTGCGCCTGATCAAGTTGGTGTCAAAGCGACAACCAATGAGAAATTAGGCCCCACCGGACGAGAAGAAGGGATCGCCGCCTACGCGGTGGTACTCCTTGCGGCTGACTAGAGCCGCAACCAGAGACTGCCCCTAGTCGAGCACTTCCCCCCTCAGGTAGAGGCAGGCGTCCAGTCAGTATCGTTAACTCAGTGTTAACTCAATCGTTAGTTTGTAAATTTTCAATTAATTTGGCGTAAACTTTTGTGTGTTTGACGCTGTTCACAGTCTTTGTTTCCGGGTATTCTAGCGATAAGCCTAAGGGTATCTACGCAAAGTCTCTGGCGGGTCAGATAGGTTTACGCGGTGTCAGGTGGTTGCTAGGTGGCAAAACATGGGTATCTATCAAAACGGACCGGTTGCATGTGCGGGCTCCTTTGTCCCCGTTAACATGTTTGGGAATTTTAAGCAGATTAATGCTTTTCCAGCGTGGTTTCAGTCAACGCCACCGGAGCGGGTAGGGTTGAACGGCGAGTACGACTACTACGGTTTGCAGAAGCGTGTGGAGGCTACGTTTAGTCGTTACTTTACAGCTTCGCAGCTCGAACATTTGACCGTGAGTCAGCGGGGGCGGGTAGTCATCCTGCAGGGGATGGTGACTGACCCAGCGATGCTGGCCAAGTTGACCGAGTTAGCGCAGCAAGTCGAGGGAGCCATTCGGGTCGAGACCCGCTGGGTTTCCTGCGAGGCGGATGTCCAAAACCTGTTTGTCGCCGTTTAACGCGGCTGTCAGAGCTAAGGTTTCTGCGGCCTTCGTTGCGGAGCCGCCAATCAGTTTCAATGGTGTCGGTTTGAGCAGTGTCATTTTCAGCCAATGATACCGGCTCAGCCCCTTGGGAGCAATGGGCGGACCTATCCCTCAGCGTTAGCCGCTCAGCAAGGGAAGTGACTGAGGGCGATAACCACGGTGAGCGAACAGCAAGAAACTTTGCCCAGCATTGAAATCGAGGATATCCGGCAACAGGCTGAGGCCATTGGCTTTCACCAGGTGGGAATTGCTCGTATTGATGTCAGTCAGGCCGCGATCGCCCAGCGCAACGAGGCATTACAGCGGTGGCTAGACCAGGGCTACCAGGCTGATATGGCCTGGATGGACAATCCAAAGCGGCAAGACATTACCCAGGTGATGCCGACGGCTCGCTCTGTAATTTGTGTGGCGCTGAACTATTACACATCGCACCAGCGGCCCGACGATGCCCATCATGGCAAGATTGCCCGTTACGGTTGGGGGCGGGATTACCATCGGGTAATGCACAAAAAGTTACAGACCTTATCAGCGTGGCTGCGATCGCACCATACAGCCATTCAAACTCGGTTTTATGCAGATACAGGGCCGATTTCAGATAAATTCTGGGCGCAACGAGCGGGCCTTGGGTGGATTGCCAAAAACGGCAATGTCATCAGCCGCAGCTACGGGTCTTGGCTTTTTTTAGGCGAGGTGATTACCAATCTTGAGTTGCCTAGCGATCGCCCCCACACGGCCCACTGCGGCACCTGTACCCGCTGTCTCGAGGCTTGCCCTACCAACGCAATTGTTTCCCCGGCGGTGGTCGATGCCAATCGCTGCATCGCTTACCATACGATCGAAAATCGCGATTCGACCTTGCCCCCCGCAATTGTCGAAAATCTAGCGGGGTGGGTGGCAGGCTGCGACATTTGCCAAGATGTCTGTCCCTGGAATCAACGCTTTGCCCAGGAAACTGATGTGGCAGATTTCCATCCTTATCCTGACAACGTAGCCCCGCGACTAACGGATTTAGCAGCCCTGGATGACGTGGAGTGGAACCGCCGGTTTCCAGCCTCAGCCCTGCGCCGCATTAAACCTGCAATGTGGCGACGAAATGCCGCGGCGGCGCAACAAAGCCTGTGGTCCTGAATATTTTTGAGTCCCCTCAACTTAGCCACAAAATTCTTAATACTTGTTGACATGGCGGAAATCTAGGGGACGCGATCGATAGGATATAAAACAGTCACTTTGCAAACCGGTCATAGGGTGGACGATCGCTCCACTCAGCCGACTTTTGAAAGGAATATTAAGAGGATAGAAGCTTTGGTCAGCACAGCGCCACTTAAAACCAGTAAGTCAGAAGAAATTTTTACCGCCGCTCAAGATCTCATGCCCGGTGGTGTGAGCTCTCCCGTTCGCGCCTTCAAGTCGGTAGGTGGTCAGCCCATCGTCTTTGACCGGGTCAAGGGTGCTTACATCTGGGATGTCGACAACAACCAATACATCGACTACGTCGGCACTTGGGGACCAGCCATCTGTGGCCATGCCCATCCCGAAGTTCTGCAAGCGCTTTCCTTAGCCTTGGAAAAAGGGACTAGCTTTGGTGCTCCTTGCTATTTAGAAAATGTGCTGGCTGAAAGGGTAATTGATGCCGTTCCCAGCATTGAAATGGTGCGGTTTGTGAACTCTGGCACGGAAGCCTGTATGGCAGTTTTACGCCTCATGCGAGCCTTTACCGGACGCGACAAAATCATCAAGTTTGAAGGCAACTACCACGGCCATGCCGACATGTTTTTGGTGAAGGCGGGCTCCGGGGTCGCGACCCTCGGTTTACCCGACTCTCCCGGAGTCCCCAAGGCTGCAACTCAAAGCACCTTGACCGCCCCTTACAACAACCTCGATGCTGTCAGAAAGTTATTCGAAGAAAATCCCGGAGAAATCGCCGGCGTCATCTTAGAACCCGTCGTAGGCAACTCCGGGTTTGTCACTCCCGATGCGGGCTTTTTGCAGGGTTTACGCGACATGACCCGCGAGTTTGACTCGTTGCTCGTGTTTGACGAAGTGATGACCGGCTTTCGGATCGCCTACGGCGGTGCCCAAGAAAAATTTGGCATCACACCTGACTTGACGACGCTGGGTAAAATCATCGGCGGTGGCCTGCCCGTAGGAGCTTATGGGGGACGCCGCGACATTATGGAAATGATTGCCCCGGCCGGTCCCGTATACCAGGCGGGTACCCTATCGGGCAATCCGCTGGCGATGACGGCGGGCATCAAAACCTTAGAGATTTTGCAGCGCCCCGGCACCTACGAGCAGCTAGAAGCGACCACCCATAAGCTCATTACCGGCCTCCTACAGGCGGCCCATGACACGGGCCATGCTGCGACCGGGGGGAATATCAGCGCCATGTTTGGCATGTTCTTCACAGAGACTGCTGTACACAGCTACGAAGATGCCAAGCACGCCGACACCGATAAGTTCAGCCGCTTCCATCGGGGCATGCTAGAAGCCGGAGTCTATCTCGCGCCGTCCCAGTACGAAGCTGGTTTTACGTCTTTGGCCCATACCGACGAGGACATTGACAAGACGATCGCGGCAGCCCGCGAAGTCCTCAGCGAACTCTAAACCGCTCGGCAGAGTAGGCGAGATGGGACACTGGCTATGGTCAGTGTCCCTTACGTTTATTCACGTTTGCCTGTCCGGTGTGCCATTGGGGAATCGCAGCCGCTAGCGTATTTTGAGCTGTACCCGCCCGTGACGACGGATGGCTGCGGGCAAAGTCGCCATGTCATGGCCCAGAGCAACCAGAAAGAAGGGTCGGTTATTGCGACTTATGGCGGGTCGGCTCAAGCGATATTCTGAGCTCGTTAGCACTCATTTCTATAGAGTGCTAATGTTGCTTTTGCAGAGAGTATAGAGACGGGACATGGCGAAACTAGTCATATTTGATGAAGCGTCGCGGCAGGCCCTCGAAAAGGGCGTCAACTCGTTGGCTGACGCGGTCAAAATCACCCTTGGCCCCAAAGGTCGCAACGTTGTGCTCGAGAAAAAGTTCGGCGCGCCGCAAATCGTGAACGACGGGATCACGATCGCGAAAGAGATTGATCTGGAAAATCCCTACGAGAACACAGGTGCTCGTCTGATTCAAGAGGTCGCTTCGAAGACCAAAGATTTGGCCGGCGACGGCACTACGACCGCTACCGTATTGGCCCAGGCCATCATTCGTGAAGGTCTCAAAAACGTGGCGGCGGGTAGCAACCCAGTCAACCTACGCCGGGGAATCGATAAAGCGGTTGCCGAGGTGGTCGCAGGGATTGAATCAGCCGCTCAGCCCGTCACTGGCAATGCGATTTCACAGGTGGCTTCGGTATCCGCTGGCAGCGACGACGAAGTCGGTCAGATGATTTCTGAAGCGATGGACAAGGTTACGAAAGACGGTGTAATCACCGTTGAAGAGTCCAAATCTTTGACGACTGAGCTAGAGGTCGTTGAGGGGATGCAGTTCGATCGTGGCTACATGTCTCCCTACTTCGTCACCGATCAGGAGCGCATGGTCACCGAACTCGAAGGGGCCCGCATCTTGATTACCGACAAAAAGATTAGCTCTATTCAAGATTTGGTCGGTGTGCTCGAGCGCATTGCCCAGGCTGGTGCACCGCTGCTGATCATTGCGGAAGACATCGAAGGAGAAGCGCTCGCAACCTTAGTGGTCAACAAGGCCCGGGGGGTGCTCAACGTAGCCGCGGTCAAAGCTCCGAGCTTTGGCGATCGCCGTAAAGCCATGCTGCAAGACATCGCAGTTTTGACCGGCGGTCAGGTCATCTCTGAAGACATTGGCCTCAGCCTAGAAGCCGCTACTTTGGAAATGCTGGGCACGGCTCGTAAGGCCAGCATTACTAAAGACACGACAACTTTGGTCTCCGATGCAGGCAACGAAGCCGATGTACAAGCTCGGGTGGCACAAATTCGCCAGGAGCTAGAGCGCACTGACTCTGACTATGACAAAGAAAAGCTCTCTGAGCGCTTGGCCAAGCTAGCTGGCGGGGTGGCAGTCATCAAAGTCGGTGCGGCCACTGAGACCGAGCTAAAAGATCGCAAACTGCGGATTGAGGATGCTTTAAGTGCGACCAAAGCTGCTGTGGACGAAGGCATCGTGCCCGGGGGCGGAGCCACCTTGCTGCACCTAGCGGCTAAGCTACAAACCCTCAAGGACTCATTGACCGTATTAGAAGAGCAGGTCGGCGTTGATATTGTCGCGAAAGCGCTAGAAGCGCCCTTGCGTCAGATTGTCGACAACGCTGGTGGCGAAGGTTACGTGATTGTAGAGAAGGTCCGTGAACTCGACTTCAACATGGGGTATAACGCGCTGACCGGTGAGTTTGAAGACTTGATCGCCAGCGGTATTATCGACCCAGCCAAAGTCGTGCGATCGGCACTACAGGATGCGGCCTCCGTGGCCGGCATGGTCTTAACCACTGAAGCCCTTGTTGTCGAGAAGCCTGAACCCCCGGCCCCCGCCGGTGGTGACCCTGGCATGGGCGGCATGGGCGGCATGGGTGGTATGGGCGGCATGGGCGGCATGGGCATGTTGTAAGCCAAGACCCTGAGTTCAACTTCAAGAGCGGCCTCTTTCGGGGCCGCTCTTTTGCGTTCTTGAGTAAGACCGAAGCAGTTCGTTTATTGCTGATTTGGAGCATCCGTCGCTGGCGCCCCGGAGCGAATTGTGGAGATTGCGGCCAGCAGCGCGTCTTTGGTTTTGGGGCCCAGTACGTCTTGCAGGAAGCCAGCGAAGCGGGGGTGCTGCGATCGCGGCAGTTTGCAGGGCTGTGGCTAGGGCCGGCGGCGCTGCTAGGCGGGGATTTGGCGAAAGTGCTGTCGGTGCTGCTGCAGAGCCGTACACCAGGTATGGCCCGACTACGGGCTTGAGCCGGTGAAAAAGCGCCCCCGTGCGGAAGGCGCTTTTTGGTGTCTGGCGCTATAGCCCGCGCAGGCGCATGAGGTAGGCTAGCGTTTCCCCTTCGCGGCGGCTGAGCCTAACGCCGCCCTGGCCGATGGCTACGGGGCCGGTCCACAAACTCTGCTCCACGGCATAGCGGTTGATGTGCATCAGATGTATCGTCTCGCGGATGCCCCCGGGGGAGCCGATGAGAATGTGGCGCACCACTTCGCCGTCGGGCTCATAGGGGGGCTCGGCCAAGCGAAGCAGTGCCGCCTCGGGGCCGAGGGGCTGTTCGGGTATGAGAAATGTCACGGTTTGGGTTCCTTTTTAGGTGTAGTTGGTCAGGAAACCCAAGATTTGGCCACCCCTTCGGGCGTGAACCGTTCGGGATGGCCGTGGGACAATACCCACAGCTTCCGGACAGCCTGTTCCTGTTTCGGGGGTCAGGCGGCGATCGCCACTCGCGATGACGGTCGTCGCCGTTATGACCAAAGCTTGGGAGC
>JBHJHA010000007.1:0-4809 GCA_050331235.1 Leptolyngbyaceae cyanobacterium | reverse complement strand
CGGCGATAGCGACTATACGCCCTTTGTGGTGCGGCTCATTGCCTCAGGGGCCCGAGTATTTGGGTTTGGCCGCGTCAAAACGGCATCGATCGCCTTTCGTGAAGCCTGTACTGAGTTTGTATCGCTCGATGGTGATGTGCCTAAATCTCCAGTATTTAGCCAACTTAGCTCGGGTACGGTAAGACGCACGACCGCTGCAACCCCCTCCTCAATAGATTCTGTCGCGTTGACCGTGGTTGACTCTCTGGGTGGGTTGGAAGAGGTGCCCATCAAAATTTTTACGGACGCAATCACACAAAATCAACAGGCCAAAGGCTGGGCCGAATTTAAATCTATCGGGGCTTACCTAAGCCAGCGAAAGATCGTCAAAGCCGCCTATAACGTCAATCGCTGGGCCGACTTTTACAAAAAATATCCAGCGATGTTTGAGGTGCGAGAGCTTGAGGGCAAGACTATGGTGCGGTTGTTGCCTGAGCCGACGCTATCGCAGCCGTAGCGATCGGCTGCCGGGTTTCACGTTGATGTGGTTGCTGCCAGTCTGCTGGATTCGGACCGAGGGGAACGATCCCCCCTGGATTTAAAGGAAATAGATTGCCGTAATACTCCCGTCGAATTGTATTGAGATCGCAGGTCGCAGCCACCCCAGGCTGCTGATAAATATCGCGGGCATAGGGCCAAAGCTGTGGATAGTCGCGCAACCGCTGACGATCGCACTTAAACAACCCGTGATAGACCACATCAAATCGAAAGAGGGTCGTAAATAGCCGGACATCCGCAAGGGTCAGGCGATCGCCACACAGATACCGCTGCCTGGCCAGTTGCTGATCAATCACCGCCAGGGTATCGAACAGTTTCTGGCAGGCCACTTCGTAAGCTGCCTGAGTACGCGCAAAGCCACAGCGATAGACCCCATTATTAACCGCGTGGTAAATGCGATCGTTCCAAATATCGACCGTTTCCTGCCATTCACTCGGATACAGATCGCGTTGAGGCTGCTGAGCCACGTTGTTGAACGCTACGTTGAGAATCTGGATGATTTCGGCACTTTCATTGTTCACAATTGTGCGGGTGTGGGTATCCCACAGCACCGGAACAGTGCTACGACCGCGATACCCGTTCCTTGCCGTTTGATATAGCTCAGGGAGCGATCGCCATTCCAACCCGGGGTTATCAAATCGCCAAACCCCTTCATTGGGTGCTGGCGATACCCGCCAGGTGGGAATGGCCGCTTCCAACCCCTTGAGCGCGCGCGTTACCAACGTGCGATGAGCCCAAGGACAGCCCATGCCCACAATCAGGCGATAGCGACCACTATCAGGGGTATATTTTCCTTCGGACTCAACTTTATGGCGAAATTCGCTGGTGGGACGCGTATACGCTCCGGCATCATCACTGGGAGCAAGCTGCCCCATCATGATTTGCCACAGGGTCTGCCACACAGTTTTGCCAAGGCTCACAATGAGTCCAGGCGGTAAGCTGGCCTTAATTTTGGGGGATGTTACCATAGCAAATAGCCGGTTAGTTACTGACAGCAAAGGGCTACGAACAGCAGGAGCAATCGGCGATAGTCTTCAGCAAATTAAGCGAAAGCATGCGCAATTTTTCCCTCCTGCGTGGGCTTTATTCATCGGGTGGGTCGAGGTAGACGATCATTTCACTCACTACCAAATCGAGGGCCAACAGATTAGGGTCACTCGACGCAATCAGGCGATCGCCCTGCACCGCCTCAAAGGCCGCTGCCTCAGTTTGCCGAGTGCTGGGGTCAGCTGGCTGTAATCTTAAAATAAGTGAGCCATAGTATTCAGACAGGTTGGAGCCTTCTAACACGATCGTGCCCCCGTAATCCCAGCCAAAGCCATACAAGCTAAAGGCTCCCAAGATCTGCTGTAATTCTGCAAAGGTTGTCCCAACACCGATCCCTTCTACGGTTTGCCAGGCCGGGCCAAACGCCTGGGCAGTAGCAGGGGCGGACTGACTCGCATCTACCCAAATGACGGCAAAGGCAGTGGGCAAATCATCATTTACCCTGGTGCCAAATTCGGTGAACCCCTCGCCGACAGGAATTTCGGTATCAGTCAAGGCAGATTCACCAAATTGGGCGGCGAGGTCAGCACGGTTGGTGTCGCTGGTGACCTCACCGACTCGCTCACCCGGTACCACCCTAGTATCGATCGCTGACTGAGCATTTTTTGGCTGCGACTCCCCTCTGTCGGTGACCTCTGGTTCAGACGTTGGTTGCGGAGACTCAGCATTAGCAGAGTCATCAACCTTGGGCGAGGTGGAAGTTGCCGTGTTTGAGGGGGCAGTTGAGCCGCAGGCGATCAGCAAACTAGCAAGACTCAGTCCAAGCAGAGATTGCCGGCAAACCATAGGGGCATTCCAAAAATATGGGCAAACGGGCGATTGCAGCTAATTGACGACTCTAAAGGACTGCAATTTATGACCCGTATATATGATAAGAGCGCGTCCCTTTGAGGGTTGATGGCTATCAACCGTTCGTTAAGTCAGTCATATGCATTTGTCCCTGGTTTGACCGTATGAAAGCCTGCCTGTTTCAGCCCCCTGGTTCCCCTGCCGTCCTCACGATGGCTGAGTTGCCGATGCCCACCATTAAGCAGGATCAGGAGATGCGAGTCCAAATTAAGGCCGCAGGTATCAACCCGATTGACACAAAAATCCGTAGTCGAGGTTCATTTTCGCCTGAGATGGAGATCACCGTTTTGGGCTGTGATGGTGCGGGGATTATCGAGTCCGTCGGTCCTGGAGTGCGCCAGTTTAGTCCCGGCGATGCAGTGTTTTACTGTAGTGGCGGCTTAGGAGGCGATCGCGGTAACTATGCCGAATACGCCATCATCAACGAGCAGGATGCCATTCCCAAACCGGCTAACCTCAGTTTTGTCGAAGCAGCCGCGGCACCCCTCGTTTTGCTAACCGCGTGGGAGGCTCTGTATGACCGCGCTCGGTTAGCCGCTGACCAACGCCTACTGATCCAGGAGGGGGCGGGCGGTGTAGGTCACGTCGCAATTCAGCTCGCCAAGCTACGGGGGGCCCAGGTCGCCACCACCGTCAGTTCTGAGGCCAAAGCGCAGTTGGCGACCCATCTAGGGGCCGACCATTGCATTTACTACGATCACATCAGCTTTGTCGACGCGATCATGGCCTGGACAAACCGCAAAGGGGTCGATATCGCCTTTGACACCGTTGGCCAAGGGGTCCTTTCAGACAGTTTCAAAGCGGTGAAATACGGCGGCGATGTGGTGACATTGCTGGCCCCGGCCCCCGATACTGATTGGAAGACAGCCCGCGATCGCAACCTGAGAGTCAGCTTTGAGCTGATGCTAACGCCGCAACTGCGATCGCTCCCAGAGGCTCGGCGGCACCAGGCCAAAATTTTGGCTACTTGCGCCAAGTGGCTAGCTGCTGGCAAATTACACCTTCATGTCGATCAAACTTGGCCCTTACACCAAGCAGCCTTAGCCCATGACTGGCTAGAACGTGGAAAAGGCATGGGCAAGGGCGTACTCACCCTAGATTAGAGCGATTGGCTCAGGACGCTGTTGGTCGATTAGTGGGGCCACTTGAATCAGTCTGGGACAAATTGGCAGGGGGGAGAGGCAAAATGTCAGTTTCTGGTGCAAGCTTCCTTCACTAATTCGCAACCCACCTACGTTCTACCCCCCGAGAACTCTCCCGCCCTCTGCCATGATGCGATTCCGATAACGCAAGCTGTGGTTGTAGAGCGCTTAGGAAATCTTTAGCTCATTTCTCTACAACGTTTACTCAAGCTTAAGGAACTCTCGATTTGTAGAAACTCCCTGCAGAATGAAGAACGCAAAGATACTTTTACCGGCATGACATCTTCTACTGTCACTCAAATCACGCTGAATTTATTGCAAGGCTCCGTTCGCTTTAATTTCTCCTCAACGGCTGCTCAGGAGCTTAAGAGTGCTCTGACTGAGCTAGTAGGCCAGCTTAAGGCGATCTCGACCCAAGCCCCCACCAGCGGCAAGCGATCGCCCATGGCAGCGATGGAATATCGGCACACCGGTGATGTTTTCTTAGAAGTCTTTTGCAATCCCAATATTTGGCCTAGTCCCTTTGCCGCCAAGCTGCTAATCACCTTGCGTGATGATCGAATGCGTCTTACCACCGAGGCAGAGCTTCCACGCATTATTGAAGACCTCAATCAGTATCTCGATCAATCGCGTTAGGCTCCCTCCGTCAGGCTCCTGAGAGCCCACTGCATAGGCGTCGCCATGCCTGCCAGAGCCAGTCGATTTTCCACCCAGCTTTAAAGTTAGTGGGAACCCTCCAGCGGTAAGGATGAATTGCGGCTACCCATAGGCGCTGCAACAATTGCGCAGGGCTCCCGATTGAGGGCTGGGTTAATCCATTGTTTGTTGTGGCCTTTGTGACCGACGAACGATCGTCCCTCACTACACCCCAGGGTTCAGGATCCGGGTTTACGGCGACACCTTCACCTGACATTTCACACGCTCATATTTCTGGTTAACGTCCTGTTGTAGCTATGGTGCTGAGACCTCGGCGGCGCCAGCAATCTACCAGTGGTAGCTTTTTGGGCAACAACGGCCGCTGATGGGCTATGACGCTCATCCAACTAGCAATCTCAAGCCCGCAATCTTTGCTGATGGAGACTAGATCCTTGCTTCTTAGGACTACCACCACAGGTGTAGAACCTCACCGCCATCGAGAATTCCCGATAGAATAGCGGCAATATTGGTCGCTACAAATTTATGACAAACACTAGAAATCAACAGCATATGGAAGCGGCGATCGCGCTCTCCTTTG
>JBHJHA010000006.1:0-53878 GCA_050331235.1 Leptolyngbyaceae cyanobacterium | reverse complement strand
TGTGCATTGGTAGGCGTGGCAGGTGGTGGGTTTACTGTGGGGGCGTCCGCGGCCTCCCGCCCCATCTCACCCTGGGTTGGGGGTGGGCGACTGTTTGGCATCATTACCTATGCTGTGCCGATGTATTGGTTTGGCATGTTGCTCCAGCTACTCTTTGCGGTTCAGTTGCGCTGGTTTCCCATTGGCACGCGCTTTCCGCTGGGAGCATCGCCGCCGGGGGGGGCGACTGGTTTATACCTGCTTGACAGTTTGCTGACAGGACGGATCGACCTCTTGCTAACGGCGCTACACCATTTGGCGCTACCGAGCTTGACTTTAGGCATCCTCATCAGTGGTGTGTTTGAACGGATTGTGCGCGTGAATCTCAAGCAAACCCTTCGGGCCGACTATGTGGAAGCTGCTCGCGCTAGGGGCATTCCCGAGCATCGGATTGTGGTTTCCCATGCCCTGAAAAATGCTCTCATCCCGGTTGTGACGGTTTTGGGGTTAACGTTTGCGTCTTTGCTCGGCGGGGCTGTGCTGACAGAGGTGACCTTTTCTTGGCCAGGACTTGCCAATCGGCTGTACGAAGCAATTTCCCAGCGAGATTATCCTGTTGTGCAGGGGTTGATGGTTTTCTTTGCCATGATTGTCGCTTTGGTCAGCATTTTGATTGACATTCTCAATGCGTATATTGATCCGCGCATTCGCTATTAATTTGGACCCCTTCAGCTCGCTGCTGCGGTGGGCTCAGATAGTGATGTAGAGAATAGTGTGCAGGCTGGCCGAACCCTAACACTGCGCTTAAAATGGCAAATGTCTGTTCGCGGGGTACTTGATATGTCAGGTCGCGTTCCCAACGGTTCTTACACTCCCCATCGTTCCCCTTCCGCAAGGATGCCAGCAGTGTTTCGACAGCGGCGATTGTGGCGGCGGCTGGTGACTTATCGACCGTTGATTGTGCTGGCGAGTATTTGGATCGGTTTATTGGCGATCGCCCTGCTGGCTTACAGTCAGCTTCTCCAGACGCCGCTGGACAGTCCATCATCAGCCCCAACGCCGGCGGCTGAGGTTTATCCCCATGAACTGCAGGCGGGGGCTGACACGACGGACGCTGCTGCGACCGATAGTCCTCCCGCGGTGATCAATCCTGCGACCCCGCCGCCAGCTGCTCCTGAAGCCCCTCAGGTCTCCGGGTGGACGCTATTGGTATTAGTCAGCAGCTGTGCGGGTGGGTGCTGTCTCCTTTCGCTCTTTCTCAAGGCTCCCCGCCGTCCCCGTCGCTCCGCCCAGCGCCGAAGCTTCGCCAAATCCCACCGTCGGCTAGCGCCCCGCCGTGCCGTAATCTCTAAAACCCAGGCCCCTGCTTCACCGCGTAAGCTCGATGTCTATAATCCGCAGCAGCCACTGGTCGCTAAGTCTGAGTCTAAGCCACAGGCCGACTCACGAGCCCAGTCTGCGCCTATGCCTCAACAGCCCTTGCCTCCCACGGCTCAGACCTCTGAGGTGACAATTGTGTCAGAACAGACGGAGCATCGCTTAGACTGGCCCCAAGATAGCTTGGTTAACACTTCTGATGTGCGCCAGCGACGATCGCTCTCTTCGTTTATGTAGAGTGCTCACCAGGTACCGGCTTCGCAGGTCAATAGTTGGTTGAGGATAGCCACTTCCTCGGGGGCATTGCGATCGCGGATGATCCCCTCTGCCGCCACCGCCAATAAGGTCATCTTTAGCCGCATGTGATAGGCCTCTAAAACCTCCTGTGAGGTTCCCAGGAAAGTAGACTCCGGTATCGCTAGTGTATTAAACGGAGCCTCTAAGTCGTAGCCTAGTTTCTCTGCCAATTGCCCCATGACAGCCTGCTGCTCGGGCCTGGCTACAGCCAGCCAATCCTTAATTGATTGTGCTAAAGCACGGTTTCGCTCTGCTGGGGATACCTGTCGCTGTAACCACGCTTCGGAGGTCGAAATCGGCCAATCGGAAGTCTCACCATCAATCTTGGCAAATGCATGGGCCTCAGCAAAGGACACCTCACCATCTTGGTTGTAGTCTGTAGAGGCAACGGGATTGCCGACGCGATCGCGACCGCTTAACCCGGCAAAGTAGCTAGAGCTATAGTCACGATAGTCGGCTTCATTTACTAGGGGGGTACAGCCCACCGATGGCCGCGTCTTGATTGTGGCAAAGAAACCACACCGGCTTTGGGCCGACACGGGCTGAGACGGATCGCCACCTTCGTAAATGAGATTGGCTAACGCTCCGGCATAGCACTGGGCCATCATCGTCACGAAGGGTGTTTCTACAGGCCATTGATCTAAGGTTTGCGCGAGCGTTTGTACCGACAACAGTGCTTCCTCCCAGAGAATGAGGGCATTATCATTGGGGTTTTCCTCATTCAGCCAGCCGTGTCCTGTGAAATATAGAAAGGCCGGACAATGCTCACGTCCTAGCTCAGTTTGAGGATAAGCCGTTAACCAAGTGCGCACATTTTCCGCGTTGGCGGCCCCAGCCAAGTGAGGAATGTCGGGAACTTTGAACCGCTCACGACCGAACAAGTCGAGATATCGAACTGTAGCTTCATCGGTGTTGCCATTCGCAAAAAAGACCGTTGCCGCTGTCAGTTCTCGCTCTAAATGCGCTAGAGTCCGCTGAAAGTATTGGACGTTTTTCTCCAGAGCAATCTCGTTATAGGCAGGAGTACCTCCCCCGGCGACGACCAAAAAAGCCGTAGATGATAGCGCTGAGGATGCCGTCGTTGGGGGCTCTGTCGCTAGTGCCGTATCGGTCAATGCTGGCGTGGCGGTCCCTCGCCATATTGTCAAACTAAGCGCCGAGATCACTAGGGCGATCGCCGCCGCTCCGGAATAACGGTAATTCAATCAACTGTCCTCAAAGCCTTAATCTCTATTGTGCCTAACCGCTCTTTACTGGCACTAATTGCTTAATACGGGAACCGATATCAGCAGTTGTCAAACCCCTTAGCATTGCCATCTCAGGGACAAAACTTTGCCTATCGACAAGATTTGGGATTACATCAAATCACCTTTTCGAACGTTATATTTTTGCCGTCGACTGCTAATTAAATCTTAAGAAATGCTAGAAAGCTGAACCGTAGAGGCTCAGAGAGATCGCAAACGTCATAGAATACTGTTTGACTTAACATCAATGTACATAAAAGTTGTTTACGAAGCTAAATTTACATATTGCTCAGTAAAGAGCCAATCGATCCGTTGAGCATTCGTTGGGAGCAGCAATCGCTTTGG
Organism: Leptolyngbyaceae cyanobacterium; assembly: GCA_050331235.1. Classification (GTDB taxonomy): domain Bacteria; phylum Cyanobacteriota; class Cyanobacteriia; order Phormidesmidales; family Phormidesmidaceae; genus Halomicronema. Next base: position 50,636 of record JBHJHA010000006.1, on the reverse strand, counting down.
AAAGTACGAAAGAGAAAATCTTGGTCGTTGATGACGAGGCCAGCATTCGCAGAATTTTAGAGACCCGCCTCTCCATGATTGGTTACGATGTGGTGACTGCTGCTGATGGCGAAGAGGCCATTGAGACCTTTCATGCCGCTTGTCCAGATCTAGTCGTTTTAGATGTCATGATGCCGAAGCTCGATGGCTATGGTGTTTGCCAAGAGTTGCGCAAAGAGTCAGATATTCCCATCATTATGCTGACTGCTTTGGGGGACGTGGCTGACCGCATCACTGGCCTAGAGTTGGGGGCAGATGACTACGTCGTTAAGCCGTTTTCCCCAAAGGAGCTTGAAGCCCGCATTCGCTCTGTTTTGCGTCGGGTTGACAAAAGTCAAGCGACCGGCATCCCCAGTTCAGGCGTTATTTCTATCAACGCCATTCGGATTGATACCAATAAACGCCAAGTGTATAAGGGCGACGAACGCATCCGCTTAACCGGAATGGAGTTCAGCCTGCTTGAGCTGTTGGTCAGCCGGTCTGGGGAGCCGTTTTCTCGCGCTGAGATTTTACAGGAGGTCTGGGGGTATACCCCTGAACGGCATGTAGATACTCGTGTTGTTGATGTGCACATCTCTCGGCTACGGGCAAAGCTTGAAGAGGATCCCAGTAATCCTGAGTTGATTCTCACAGCTCGTGGTACAGGCTACCTCTTTCAACGAATTGTTGAACCTGGAGAGGAATTGTAGGGTTGGGCGTGGAGGTAGTCTGCTAGAATCTTCTAAGTTTTTTACAGAATTCAGTCCATGGTAGCGACTCGCGCTCGAATCGCCGTAGATGCTATGGGTGGCGATTACGCACCCGCTGAGATTATTGTAGGTGCCATCAGAGCCAAGGCTGAGTTAGATGCGGATATCTTGCTGGTGGGTGATCCTGACAAGATTCGAGCGTCTACTCCCAATGCAGGCAATCTCGATGGTCTGACCATTGTGCCTGCTGAAGGTGCCATTGAAATGCACGAAGAACCCTTGAGTGCTTTACGTCGCAAGCGCAAAGCCTCGATTAATGTGTCAATGGATCTGGTTAAGACCCAACAAGCGGATGCGGTCGTTTCAGCTGGGCATTCGGGGGCTGCCATGGCAGCCGCGTTGCTCCGGTTGGGCCGCCTCAAAGGAATTGATCGCCCGGCGATCGGGGCAGTATTTCCGACTGTATTGGCCGACAAGTCGGTGCTCATCTTAGATGTAGGTGCCAATGTAGATTGCCGGCCCAAATTTTTAGAGCAGTTTGCGGTCATGGGAACGGTTTACTCAAAGTATGTTTTAGGCGTTGAACGGCCTCAGGTCGGCCTCTTGAATATTGGGGAAGAGCCGAGCAAAGGCAACGATGTTAGCCTCCAGGCACATCAGCTGCTGTCCGATCATCCAGTCGTCCCCTTTGTGGGCAATGCTGAGGGTCGCGATGTGCTTTCTGGCCAGTTTGATGTAGTCGTTTGTGATGGATTTGTCGGCAATGTCTTACTCAAATTTGCAGAAGCGGTGGGTGAGTCGGTCCTACAAATTTTGCGGGAAGAGCTCCCACGGGGGGTGCGTGGTAAGGTTGGGACTTTAGTTTTGAAAGATAATCTCAAACGCATTAAGCAACGGGTTGATCATGCCGAACATGGGGGTGGCTTATTGCTAGGCGTAGCCGGAATTGCTGTGATTAGTCACGGTAGCTCGCAAGCCCCTTCCATTTTTAATGCCATTCGCTTGGCCAAAGAAGCTGTCGATAATCAAGTGTTAGACCGAATTCAGGCGCAATACCAAAAGGTGGCCATGCCTGCGACAGACGGAGAATAGATTGTGCAACAAACAAATTTAGGGGTGTCTTTGGTGGGGTGCGGCTCAGCACGCTTACCGATCGCCCTCACGAATGATGACCTGAGCCAGATGGTTGAGACATCCGATGAGTGGATTGCAACTCGGACAGGTATTCGGCTGAGGTATGTTGCTTCGCACCAAGATTCGCTCAGCAGTTTGGCGACAGATGCTGCACACCATGCGCTACAAATGGCTAGCATGGGGGCCGGTGAGGTTGATTTAATCATTCTCGCAACGTCTTCCCCTGACGATTTATTTGGCAGTGCAGCTCAGGTGCAAGCTAGCTTGGGGGCTTCTAGGGCCGTGGCGTTTGACCTGACAGCGGCTTGCTCAGGGTTTGTTTTTGCCTTAGTGACTGCTGCTCAATATATGCGGTTAGGGGTTTACCAAACGGTATTAGTCATTGGCGCGGATGTACTTTCCCGGTGGACTGATTGGCACGATCGCCGCACCTGTGTTTTGTTCGGCGATGGTGCTGGGGCTGTGGTGTTACAGGCCAGCGATCGCGATCATTTGCGCGGGTTTGAACTGCGCAGTGACGGTACCCTCAATGGTTGCCTCAATCTGCCCTATCAGGCCACCGGCGAGATGCTGGTGCCCGGTAAAACGGCCCAGAAAGGGACTTACCAACCCATCAGCATGAATGGCAAAGAGGTCTATCGCTTTGCCGTAAAGCAAGTCCCAGAAATTATCGAAAAGGCGCTCTTTCGTGCTGAGCTGACCACTCAAGATGTTGATTGGCTGCTCTTACACCAAGCCAACCAGCGCATTTTAGACGCCGTTGCGAGCCGCCTCAACATTGCCGACGAAAAGGTCATTAGCAATATGGAGCGCTACGGTAATACGTCTGCCGCGTCGATTGCGATCGCCCTTGACGAAGCCGTCCGTGATGGTCGTATCAAGCCTGGTGATATCATTGCTTGCTCCGGCTTTGGGGCAGGCTTAAGCTGGGGAGCAGCTATTTTTGAATGGGGCTCAAGCTCAGCATCCGGGGGCTAATCCCTAAAAGTTCATGCTTAGCCCAGCCCTGACGCGATTTGTTAAGCGGGCTTATAGGTGCTGCGGAGAGTGACGTTGACCCCTTCAGCGGACTGCTCCAAGATTAATAGTGGTGTCGGCTTGGCCTTCTGATCCCAGTGCATATTGGCGAGGCGTCCTTGTATGGTGGGCTGCCAGGTACCGCCTTCAGCCTCAGGGCTGAGAAAGTTTTCAATACATTCAATAATCTGGTTGATGGTGGTCGATGTCGACTGCGTGGGTAATTTTGCCAGCTTGATCTCAATACGAAAGAGGATACGGGTCTTTGAGCCCAACGCTTCACTGGTCTTGTACACCACATCAAAAATCTGGTCTATCTGTCGCGGCTTACTGGAAACACCGACCATGCCACTCTCGGCTTGGCGAGGACGCAGCGCCGCAGCCAACTCCTGCTTCACCTTCACTTTCAACTGGTTAACAATTTGAAAGTGAAACATCTCTTCGTCCATGCGCATTCGCAGATAGTCCAAATTAAACTCTCGCGAGTGTACCAAGTCAGGGTTTTTCTCCATCTTGGTAATCGTTTTGGAGGCGACCTTAACCCGCTTTTGCAGTTCATTATTTTTATAATCAGCAAATTTCAGCTTTTTCCGCAGGCGATTGTTCTGTACCTGAGTGATAACGCTGACTAAAACTAACAAGACCAGCAATACCCCTGAGGTCACCATCCAGAGATTGAGTCCAGCGGCATTTTCAGAGGGCTCAGGGGGGGAAGATTGGGCCACGGTGAGGTGGGTCTGAGCAGATGAAACTTGCATGGAGAGAAACCTGTACAACGCTAATAAAAATATTCCCGAAAACAGTCTAATGCGTATCAAGGAGTGATTAGGTCTCAATAGACCCAGCGGGCTCGGTTCCCGCGGGCATCGAGATGACACAAATACGGGAAATTGGTGTAACGGCCTAGGCCCCCGGGCCACCAAGTATCCAGCGCCCAGTACAGCTGTCGCCCAGTCAACCCATTACAATAAAAATCGATCGCATCGCCAATAATGTGGCGACTCATCACTGCTCCGCCTACGCGGGCATTTACCTCGGGGGGCCGATACCAGCTTGTAATGAGAAACGGTCGGCCAATGCGGTTGCGGGCTTCTTGAGCTAGGGCCGCGATACGGACGATGGCATTGACCGTTGCTTGGTCTGGCGGCCAGCGGGTGCCGCCGCGCGTAGCCTCAGCCCATGTAAAATTCCCGCTGGGAATAATCGCAGCCGAAAGCTGGATGTTGCCTGGAGTCCAGCTTTCGGGTCGGAGAGGCGGCATGGCCGGTAGAGGTGGCGGCATGGCGTCAACGGAGACGGGACCGGCCCGCTCCATCTGTCGTAAATCAATGAAGAGCGATTGAATGGTAGGAATGCGACCCTCTAGCCGCCGCCAGATGGTGACCGTACGTAGCAAAGCTTCACGTTGCTGCTCAGTGCCGGCATAGAGCGTTGGCACGGCATTCCAAAACTCGAGAAGCGCCCGGTCCAACTGACTGGCGAGGATCGCCATGGTTTCGGCGTTGTCAGCGCTCTCAACTAAGGCCTGGGGATTGACCCCTAAATGACGTAGGGCGGTGGGCCGGGAGTCTAGCTCGTACCACATACGATAGCCCTCGGTGAGGGCAAACCGCTGATCCCCACGGCCTTGATATTGGGAAGGGAGTTTTTGAGTAAAGGCAATCAACGCTGGATCAAGAATTTCTAGATTGGTCTCATTGGCAAAGGGGTCTTCGCTAGACAGCATGCGAATCGCGGCTTCGCGAGAGTCGAGTTGGCGCCACAGTTGCACCAGGCGAATCAACGCCTCGCGCTGATTGGGATAGCCCGAAAAATAACGGTCAGCCTGGGTGATAAATTCCAGCAGTGCCCGGTCGAGGGCATCTTCGTCGAGGGGGGCGTTTTGATCGACGCCCAGGGCCGCGATCGCCTCGGCTGGCGTGTCCAATTTACGCCAGAGGCGGAAAGCCTCTAATAAAGCCTGTCGTTGAAATTCGAGGCGGCCAAAGTTCGCTGGCACGCGCTCGACAAACGCCAGCAAGACCTGATCTAGGCTCGCCAAATTTTGCGGTAGCTGATCGCCGCTGAAGTCCGCTTCGAGATCGGCGAGATAGGCTTGGAGCAGTTGATCGGGCTCTACCGGTTCGAGTCGAGCTGCCGAGGTATCGGTCGCGGTTGGGTTGTAACCCTCAGCGACGGCTTGAATGAAGCGATCGCGATAGCGTCCAGCCTCAGCATGCCAGATATCCGACCCCTGCCATCCCGCTACGATGAGTTGATCGGTTAAGCTCCGGAGGGTGTTAGCCGCATACTGGACTTGCTCAGAAATAGTATTGACCGCTGCCAAAGGAATTCGATTAGCTGGAAAGATGCCCAACCCTGTTTCGCCGTTGGTCAGCAACGGCTTATCCTGCGTGGTGTATAGCGCGGCCAAAATTGGTTTGTGTATACCCGTACGAGCAGCGGCGATCAGGTAATAGTCATTTCGCTGATCGGGGGAAAGCTGTGCCATGTCCCTGAATCCATGCAATATCCCCAAAGTGTAGGACGTTTATGAAAAATTCTCCGGTGCGACTGCAAGAATCTTCTTGGTCACAGCTACAGGACATTCAGTTCGTGGCCACGGATATGGATGGAACGCTGACGCATCAAGGGAGATTTACCCCCAAGTTATTGCAGTCATTGACAACGCTGGCTGCTGCTGGCGTGGTCACGTATATCGTGACTGGTCGCTCGGCTGGCTGGGTCCAGAGCGTCAGCCACTATTTACCCGTGGCAGGAGCGATCGCCGAAAACGGCGGGGTCTGGGTCGCGACTGGCACCGGACACCTAACGTCTCTTATTGATTTGCCAGCCTTGGATCAGCATCGCCACCAGCTTGCTGAAATGTTTGTCCAACTGCAAACCTGGTGGCCTGATCTGCGTCCTTCGGTCGATAATCGCTTCCGGCTGACCGACTGGACCTTTGATATTGGCGACCTGTTGCCAATGGACTGCCAAAACATTGCGGCGGCTTGTCAACGTGCCGGCTGGGGTTTCACGTATAGCACGGTGCAATGCCACATTCGTCCTATGCAGCAGGACAAGGGTGTAGGCCTAGCTCATCTGCTCAAGACCCAGTTTGCGACACTAAAGCGCACACAAGTAGTGACCGTTGGCGACAGCCTTAATGACGAAGAGTTATTTGATGCTGATCAATTTCCGTTATCAGTGGGGGTCGCGAATGTGCAGCACTATTGCGATCGCCTGCAGCATCTTCCTAGGTTCATCACCCACGGAGCAGAAGTCGAGGGCTTTTACGAACTAGTGCAGGCAATTGCCAGCGCTAAAGCAACTGCGGCGTGAGATCCAACGCTAGCCAACATTCACGAATGCAAAAAGTGGCGCTGGCTCGCGCTCCCAGCTGTCTCATCTGGCCACTATATCCGCTCGTCTCTTTAAGCTTCGTGAATTGCCTTCTCAGTTATCTATCCTCTTGAATCTGGGTCAGGGCGATCGCCCTTGGCAAACTTCTTGCCGTCCCCATTCCGATAGGCTACCCGCGCCAGAACTGTCAGCAAAAAGCCTGTAGCGGCAGTTACATGAACGGTTAATATTTTCAGGGAGGCAAGTTCCAGTCCAGCCTTTTTCCATGCCAAGGCTGAGGTTCAGCTTGGAGAAATACCGGCCAACGAATACTCCTCTTCCTGAGAAAAATAGCCATAAGTTAATGTTTAACGTTACGATAAGTAAATTAACGCTCATACACTCAGGAAAGGTTCATGACTGGCTTTATCCGTGGCTTATTTGGCCGTAATAAGCAAAATCGGGCTCCGCAGCCCCGGCAGACCGGTGCTTTTTTCTTAAGCGACGACGAAGCAAAGACATTCGGCGACATCGATTACATGCGCTCTAGCAAAGTCGTGAAGCGGACTTTTGCTCGCAAGAAAGGTCAAACTGAAGAGATGGAATCAGTTCGTCAAATTTCGGCGATGGATATGCGTACACTCGACGAGAAAGGCTTACCTGCACAGCAGAAGACGGCTTCCTCTTTCCAAGAGTCGACTCAAAGCGAAACCCCTAAATTTGAGCGCCGTAGTGCCAACACTAATACCGACACGAGTATGGATATGTTCCGCAATATGGCGAAGGATATTAAGAAGCGCTAGGCTTTGGGCTTGTCATCGTTATTGCAGGAGCCGGGTAGAGATTGCTATCCGGTTTCTTTTTTTAAAGTCTCTCGCCAGTAATCGCTGACTGCCCATCGTGTTAAGGGGCTAGCGCGATCGCCACCCGCCACAGCAAACTTCTCATCAGGGCAGACCTCTGTCCGTAAAGCCAGCATAGAGCCGGAAGCATTATATATAATGGCCTTGCCACTTTAACTGTCGGCGGAGTCGATCACTGATCAACCTGTCGATGTTTGAGCTGCAATCGCAATTCATGAGGTGCTTGCTTGGCCCAGGCTTTACAGTTCTCTAGTCTTAGCAAATGGGGGCGTCGTACGTTTGCGGCGGTCATGTTGACTGGGCAGGTCGTGATTCATCTGATCTCACGGCCGATTCACCGGCGCAATACCCTTGACCAGATGGTGGCCGTTGGTCCAGAGTCGCTACTCATTGCGCTGGTGACAGCAACCTTTGTGGGGATGGTGTTTACAATCCAGGTCACCCGCGAATTTATCAATTTTGGGGCGGGCTCTGCAGTGGGCGGGGTGCTAGCTCTGACCCTGGCCCGCGAGTTGGCTCCAGTGCTGACCGCTGTGGTCTTGGCGGGACGGGTGGGATCCGCTTTTGCCGCTGAAATCGGTACGATGAAGGTGACTGAACAGATTGATGCCCTGCAGATTTTAAAGACTGACCCCATCGATTACTTGGTCATTCCAAGGGTTGTGGCCTGTGCCCTAATGTTGCCAGTGCTAACGCTGCTGTCATTTATCATGGGCATGACTGGCGGATTATTGATTGCCACTAACCTGTACGGCATTTCCCAAACTGTCTTCATTGACTCGGCCCAGAGTTTTCTCTCCACCTGGGATCTTGTCTCGTCGATGATTAAAGCTTTTGTCTTTGGAATTTTAATCGCGGTCATCGGCTCTAACTGGGGGATGACTACGACAGGCGGCGCTAAGGGCGTTGGTCAATCTACTACTACGGCCGTGGTTACGGCATTACTAGCGATTTTTATTTGTAATTTCTTCCTTTCTTGGCTTATGTTCCAAGGGACGGGCAGTGCTGTCTTGGGCAACTTCTAAGCACGGTTTGGGACTGTGTTGTCGATGCTGCTTCTATACTCTGGAGGCTTTGGCCCTATTCATATTTAACTATTAGGCTTACTTGGCCGCTGTATCAGTACCCAAGTAATAAGGTTTAGCGCCGACTTCAAACGGGGCTTTCAGCTAGCGAAGACAAACCCTTTACAATAGGGATATGCGATCGCCTTTCAGAACGGGATTGCGACTCTGCCGTTGACGATACAAAAAGCTGTGACAGTTTCTTCGACCGCTAATTCCACGACTCTGGCACCGAGCTACAAAATTCCGCTCTTTCTGATTGTGGGCGGCCTCTTAGGGGCTGCTGTGGCCTTTTTTCAGTTTGGTAAGCTTCTTTTAGGGTTGGCAGGACTCGTTTTGCTCTTTGGCCTTTTTCTGCTTTATCAGGCCAACACTTTACGGCTTGTCTTCTCTGATTCGGTGTTAGATGTGTACCGCGGCAGCGATCGCATTCGTCAATTTCCCTACGATGAATGGGAAACTTGGGACATTTTTTGGACATCTATACCGATTTTGTTCTACTTTCGGGAAGTCAACAGCATTCATTTTTTACCGATCTTGTTTGATCCAGCAGCTCTGCGATCGCAGCTGAGGTTGCACGTCCCCTCAAAACCTGAGGATGCGGTCTGATAAATATCTGGTCTGTTGATACTTTGCTGTGCCTTTGAGTGTTTATGGCTGCTGACGAGTCTTCCTCATCCTATCCATCTAGCGCTGCTCAACCGACGGAGACCACCGATGGATCTGCCCGGGCCCAAGATCGAGTGCAAACTGATTTGTCTCGCATGGTGCAAACCGCGCTTACTGATCTAGAGCGAAAAAAGCGATCGCTAGAGCTAGAAATTGAAAAGCTCGAACGCCGCCGCGATCGCATTGATGCGGAAATGAAAACATCCTTTGCAGGCGCTTCACAAGACCTCGCACTGCGGGTTCAAAGCTTTAAAGAATATTTGGTCGGCAGTTTACAAGATTTGGCGACCTCCGCAGAGCAGCTATCATTGGCTGCACCCAACACGGCCCCTTCGCGCGCTACCCAACCACTACAGCCTGAGCCCGAGCCCGAGCCCCCACCGACTCCTGCCGCAACGATCAGCTCTCGCTACATCCATGATGGTGAGCGGGTTCAAAGCTTATTGGACCAATATCGCTTGCGCCCCGACTATTATGGGCCGGTGTGGCAGCTCCGGCGGACCTTTGAACCGATTCATGCGGACCGGGTCGCCAATTGGTTTTTTAATCAGTCGGGACGAGGCGCCATCAAGACTCTTAATAGCCGCTTGCAAAATGTGCTGGTGGCTTCCGCAGCGATATCGATTTTGCATACGATGCATGGCGATCGCCTCCGCATCTTGGTCCTTGCCCGGAGCCCCGAACGGCTCGGAGACTGGCGACGCGGCTTTCAAGATTGTCTAGGGGTGACGCGGGCTGACTTTGGCACCCGCAGCGGTATCATGCTGTTTGAGTCATCGGAGCCCATGGCCCAACGGGCGGAGCGCCTGCTGGAAAATAATTTCTTGCCGATGATCATCATCGACGAGTCTGAGGGGAAGGTCGCCCTGTCGATTTTGCAGTTTCCCCTGTGGTTGGCGATCGCCCCCGATCCCAGCAACCCCACCTCAGACTATTACGAATATTAGAGCCTGTGGTTGTGGCATCCTCGTCGGGCGTCACGCTGGGGGGCTTGACCTTTGCCGTTTTCGGTAAAGGGGATGGCTGGTTCGCTCCTTCTTTACGTCGGCGCGGCTGAGTATCTTGGTGTCAACTAATCGAGGTTACTCAGTTTTAGCCCCCGGAGCGTACCATGGCAATTCTCAAAGAAGTCAAAATTGGCCGACTCATGCTAGCGATCGCGATTACCGTATTCGTTGCCGATACAGCCCCCCATCCACAGTTGTCTGACGGCCTTTTAGAGAATACTTGGGAGCGATTTGGCGCCACTTCCTGCCCGCACTTGCAGGCAGCAGCCGTCGAGGGATAACCGAAGATCTCGACGCATGTGGCCGATTGCCGTCATGGGCAGTCCCTTAAACTGGGGACATTCATCAACCATCTAGCTACGCTAGGCAGGCGGTTGGGCCAAGTTACGAAAGCGAGTGTACTGCGGCTCAAACAGGAGCTTTACCGTACCGGTTGGTCCATTTCGATGTTTGGTAATGATAATTTCAGCGATGCCGCGATCGGGCGTATCCGGATCGTAATATTCCTCTCGATACAGCATCATAATCACATCTGCATCCTGCTCGATCGAGCCGCTTTCTCGTAGATCGGACATCATAGGGCGTTTGTTGGTGCGGGATTCGACGCCCCGGCTAAGCTGCGATAGTGAGATGATCGGTACGTTGAGTTCGCGAGCTAAACCTTTGAGCGATCTCGTGATTTTGGATAATTCCTGGACCCGGTTATCGCTGCTGCCCTCCATGAGCTGTAGATAATCGATCAAAATGAGGCCTAATGCCCCACCTTGCTCAGCTTGTAACCGGCGAGCCTTAGAGCGCATCTCATTGACCGAAATGTTGGGAGTGTCATCGATAAATACGGGCATCTCCGATAGTTGATTAATGCCCTGACCTAAAATAGTCCACTCATTAGGGTTGAGTCGCCCGGTGCGAAGGCGACTCGTTTCTAGGGCCAGTTCACTCGAGAGCAAACGGTAGACGAGCTGCTGCTTTGACATCTCTAAGCTAAAGATAGCTACTGGCAACTTTTGCGTGCTGGCAATATTGCGGGCAATGTTCAAAACGAAGGCGGTTTTGCCCATCGACGGTCGCCCTGCAGCAATGATCAAGTCCGATCGCTGAAAGCCTTGAGTCATAGCATCGAGGTCATAAAAGCCACAGGGCACACCTGGCAACACAATGCCCTCGGCACGTTCTTCGATTTCGGCAAAGGTTTCAATCAGAATATCAGCGGTCGAGGTGAGAGCCTGCTGGGGGCGATCTTGAGTAATCCCAAACAGCTTTTGCTCAGCTTCGTCTAAGGATATTTCTAAGGGCTGATCAGCCTCAAACCCGAGTTGGGAGATTTCTCCACCAATTTGAATCAGCCGCCGCCGCATGTACTTTTCCATGACTAGGGTGGCATATTGATCAATATTGGCGGCACTGAGGGTGCGATCAACAAGCTGAGCGATTCGACTGGTGCCGCCCACTTTTTCCAATAGCTCCCGGTCTTTGAGCCAAGCAGTGACCGTCATCAGATCGGTGGGCAAGCCGCGACTATGGAGATCAATCGCTGCCCGAAAAATCGTCTTATGGGCACTGATGTAGAACGAATCCGGATTGAGAATCTCCATAACTCGCCCGATCGCCTCTGGATCGAGCAGCACCCCGCCTAAGATGGCCTCTTCTGCATCAACGTTTTGGGGCGGTAGGCGATCGCTGTAACCCTGGAAATCAAGATTCTGAACCATATACGCCCCGCAAGGAAAGATCGGCATCCCCTACCGTAGCGGATTCCTTCAGGAAATAGGGGCGGTCATGAGGATCAACCCTGTCTTCTTTATCACCACCATGGCACTCACGCAGCAAAAGCAAAATTAGAGCCTGACTTTAGCCTTTAGGGGTTGGTATCTCCATGAAGCTTGACAGCTTTTAACACCGAATAAAATTTCGGGTCTGCATACCGAGAAACTAAACTCAGCCAACTCTCAGCAGGTTCTCAGTCAAGGTTAAGAATACGATATGGTATTTCTCTCGTCAGCTAGAAGCCGTTGCATAGAGGGATATACACTTTTTGCTTATCCTTAAACTATCTATAACTTTGGAGCGGATGTGGACCTAACCTAGGGAGCATTCAACTAGCTCCATAGTTCTTTAGGGTATCCATATGTTCGCTAGCTAAAGGCAGTTTTGGAGCAATTATTCATCTCTGATTTCAGAAATTAAAGAGTATTTTTTGTTTCTGGCTTTCTAAGCTGTACTGCCAGCTAGCAAGTAGTTTTGGATGTACTATTTCTATGAATCGCTTTATTCTCTGTTTTCTTTCTGCAACGGTCGCGGCCTCTTTGGGCACGCTTGCCCGTGCTGATATGCACCAGGGTGCTCACGAAATGACTGAAACCAGTGAGGAAACCACTGAAGGAATTATTTCTCCTGACAGTCAGTCTCCTAATAATCGAGAGGTCCCCGGTGAAGGTGTTGATGAAGCCGTGACCGGGGCTGAGGATCCCGATTTGATCGAAGGTATTATTTCGCCTAACAGTCAGTCACCCAACAACCGGACTGTGATTGATGACGGCGTATCTGACACCGATGGCATGACGGAAGCTGACCCCGACCTTACCGACGGCATTATTTCCCCTGATAGCCAGTCGCCGAATAATCGAGTAATCCCCGGTGAAGGCGTTACCGACGAAGCCATGACGGGCGAAGAAGCCTCATCCTCTGACGTGGGCGATCGCGAAGCGGGCCATGTTGATGAGACCGAGATGGATGCTGACGCTGGCAATGGCATTATTTCTCCTGATAGCACCTCGCCGAATAATCGGGCAGTCCCCGGCGAAGGCGCGATCGATGCAGAAAGCATGACCTCAGATGAGGAAGCAGTGACCACTGATGGCATCATTTCCCCTGATTCTGACGGTCCTAACAACCGCACTGAGGTAGAGGGCGCTCCCATTAATCCAGAAATGATGGATGAAGAAGCAGAAGCCCCCACTGACGGCATCATTTCTCCTGACAGTCAGTCACCCAATAACCGGGAAACCCCTGACTCAGATCGCTAATCGTCGACGCTTGGGTGCTTGAGGCTAAGGAAAAGGCCTGAGCTGTCCACAAATCGATCAGAGAGTATGGCAAGCGACCAGGCTCTTTGGTCGATTTTTGGGTCATAGACGATTCTTCGCTTTGATGCGTAGATAGTTTTCGACTAGGGATTCCGTAATTTGGTTGGCTGGGGCATCTAAAACTAACACGCCCGCCTGCTTGAGTTGAGCAAACGCAGCTTGTCGCTGCTCGAGCAAATCTAAGGCGACGGCTCGGCCATAAGCTCCAACGATATCGGAGGTAAACTCATGGGCTTGGGCGTCTACTTGCGGATCACGTAGGGTGACACAAAATGGTAAATGCCTTGACTTAAGCCGGGTCAGGGCGGTTAACAACTCGGCTGAAGCGGTTTGGTCAACGACATCAGTAATCACGACGACGAGGGCACGGCGATGTTGCTGTGTTGCTACCTGGGTGACTGCCCCGAGATAGTCAGATTCTAATAGGGCCGGCTGCACGGGGGTGACTTTTTCGATCAGACGCTGCAGATGGTGACGACCGCCTAGCGGCGGCACCCACGTATGCATTTGTCGATCAAAAATGCCGACGCCTACGCGATCGCCCCGGTGTAATCCGGCTAAAGCTAGCGACAGCATCGCGTTGAGCCCCCAGTCAAAGCGCGCGAGACCTTTGACTTTAGCGGTCATCAAACGACCGCGATCCAGCAGTACGATGAGGGATTGCTCACGCTCTGGCTCCAGTACGCGAATCAACGGAGCACTGCGGCGGGCGGTGGCTTTCCAATCAATAAAGCGAGGGTCGTCGCCAATGGCATACTCTCGCAGTTCCGCAAATTCGGTGCCAATGCCGAGGCGCTGACGCTGGCGGACGCTGCCAGTGGACTGGATGGCTAGCTGAATTGAAAGCGATCGCAACCCCACCAAATCAGGATAAACCGCCACAGGTTGAGCTGCGGGCACTGACCAACTGCGCCAAGCCAAACCCCAAGGCCCCAACTGCCGCACCTGAATATTGCCCCACTCATATGCTCCGCGCTGGGTAGGGAGTACCTGATACGTCACGGTTTGTGTTGTTTTGGCCGCTAGCGTTACCGCCAGCGGCATGGCAATCTCATCAAAGTCAGAGGGGTAACGATCAAAGATTTGCAGCTGTGCTGGCGCTTTGGGGGCTGTAGCTTTGAGGGTGACCGGGTTATCCCGGCCAATCGATAGGCGGGGCAGTGGTTCACGAGCCACCTGAGCCCGCTGCGCGCCATTTACTTGGGCCCAATCGACCACCATCAGCAGCAGCACCACGCCGTCGAAAAACAGCATCGCCTCTAGCGGAAATGAAAGGACCGTTGCGCTAGGACTGAGGGCGTCGAGCGTCGTCGCGATCACTCCCCCCATTGCGAGTAACCCATATAGCCTCAGCGTTGGCGTCATAGATTCAGATACCCATCGCCCATGTAAAAAATGCCCCCATTGTATTAATATTCATGCTGCGATTCACAAGATCCAAACCTAAAGGACAGGCCTCTTATCTTTGATCAATCAACAGCTATGCCTGGAACATCGAAATTTTTCCGTCAGCTTTGAATGTTTCGCCGCGATCGCAACTTTGGGTTAAATCAGATTGGTGACTTGCGCCGAATGCTGAACCTGGTATTTTCCAAGCAGTATTCAGAGCAAGAAGGCCAGAAAATCTAGGCTGCCAAAAGCTGCCGTAGAACGTAATGAAGAATGCCACCATTACGGTAGTACTCCACCTCATCAAAGGTATCAATGCGGCAAAGCAGCGGCACCTCAGTCGTTTCGTCACTGGCGCGATGTACCACGAGGGTCAGCATCATTCCAGGCTGAATACCATCGCTGAGGCCGGTCAGGTCAAAAGTTTCGGTTCCATCTAGGTTAAGGGTTTGACGAGTGGTGCCCGCCTCAAATTGCAGCGGTAGGACCCCCATGCCCACTAGATTAGACCGATGAATGCGCTCGAAGCTTTCCGCAATGACTGCTTTGACCCCCAGCAGACGAGTTCCTTTGGCTGCCCAGTCCCGCGAGGAGCCGGCGCCATACTCTTTACCGGCAATTACCAGCAGGGGAACGCCAGCGGCCTGATATTGCATTGCTGCATCGTAAATTGACATTTCAGTGCCGGCGGGCATGTAGCGAGTGACGCCTCCAGATGACCCAGGCACCAGTTCATTTTGCAAGCGGATATTGGCGAAGGTCCCACGCATCATGACTTCATGGTTGCCTCGACGGGAACCGTAGGAGTTGAACTCACTCACAGGAACGCCGTGGTCTTGGAGGTAACGCCCGGTGGAGCCATCGGTTTTGATCGCGCCCGCGGGAGAAATGTGATCGGTCGTGATGCTATCGCCTAGCAGTGCCAGCAACCGGGCTCCTTGGATCTGGGTGCTGCCATTGCCATTCACCGTGGGTGACATGGCGGCAAAAAAGGGTGGATTTTGCACATAAGTGCTGTCGCCCTGCCAGTCATAGGTTTGACTCTCTGTCGCAGAGATCGCTTGCCAGTCCTGAGTTCCGGTAAACACGTTGCTGTAGCGACTGCGGAACATGTCTGGAGTCAAGGCCTCGGTCATGACCGTTTTGATCTCTTCGGTGGTGGGCCAAATATCTTTGAGGTAGACGGGGCGACCAGACTGATCTTGGCCAATGGGATCTTGCTGAAGATCGATGGCTAGATTGCCCGCGATCGCATAAGCCACAACTAAAGGCGGTGAGGCCAGATAGTTGGCCTTGGTATGGGGGCTGACGCGGCACTCAAAGTTGCGGTTACCAGAGAGGACGGCTCCGACCACCAGATCTTGCTCGTGAATGGCATCGACGATCGGCGCCGGGAGTGGCCCTGAGTTGCCAATGCAAGTGGTGCAGCCATATCCCACTAAGTTGAAGCCCAGGGCATCCAGGTCAGCCTGCAAGCCCGCTTTTTCTAAATAGTCAGAGACTACCTGACTGCCGGGAGCGAGTGATGTCTTGACCCAGGGTTTAACAGTGAGTCCTTTTTCCCGGGCTTTACGGGCTACCAAACCCGCCCCGATCATGACCGACGGATTGGACGTATTGGTACAGCTTGTAATCGCGGCGATCGCCACGGCCCCATCGGTCAGTTCGTATTCGGTTCCTGCTACGGGAACCGAGCGCTTCTCGGCGTAGGAAGACAAACCACTAAAGGTCGGAAAGTCAGCGGTCATAAATTGCTCGGCTAGCTGCGAGAGCAAAACTCGATCTTGGGGCCGCTTGGGTCCCGCCAGGGAAGGCTCCACCGTGGCCAAATCCAACTCTAGGGTGTCGGTAAAGATCGGATCGGGGGTCTTCTCATCCCGCCATAGTCCCTGCGCTTTAGCATAGGCCTCGACTAAAGCTACTCGGTCGGGCTCGCGTCCCGAAAACTCTAAGTAGTGCAAGGTTTCAGCATCAATGGGGAAGAAGCCGCAGGTAGCACCGTACTCAGGAGCCATATTTGAGATGGTGGCGCGATCGGCGAGGGTGAGGTGCGTTAAACCATCCCCATAGAATTCTACAAATTTGCTGACTACCCCTTTTTGGCGCAGCATCTGCACCACGGTCAGCACCAAATCGGTCGCAGTAGCCCCCTGGGGCAGTTTGCCAGTCAGCTTGAAGCCCACTACCTCAGGAATCAGCATTGAGATGGGCTGCCCCAACATAGCCGCTTCGGCCTCAATGCCGCCGACCCCCCAACCTAAAACAGCTAAGGCATTGATCATTGTGGTGTGGCTATCTGTGCCGACCAGGGTGTCAGGGTAGGCGATCGTTTCACCATTTTCTTCTTTAGTCCAGACGGTCTGTGCCAAATACTCTAAGTTGACTTGGTGACAGATTCCCGTGCCGGGGGGCACCACCCGGAAGTTGTCAAAGGCGCTTTGCCCCCAGCGGAGAAAGGCATAGCGCTCACCGTTGCGTTCAAACTCTCGCTGAACATTTGTGCCAAAGGCATCGTCACTGCCAAAGCTGTCGACCATGACGGAGTGATCAATGACCAAATCGACCGGCGACAAGGGGTTGATGGCCTCGGGCCTACCGCCCAGATTGACCATGGCATCGCGCATGGCCGCCAAGTCAACGACAGCCGGCACCCCAGTAAAGTCTTGCATCAGTACCCGGGCCGGTCGGTAGGCGATTTCTTGATCTGAGCTCTGGGTCTTTAGCCAGGCCGCGATCGCCCGCACCTGCTCAGCCGTGACTGTCCGACCATCCTCATAGCGCAGCAAATTTTCTAACAACACCTTGAGGCTAAAGGGCAAGCGACTGATTTCACCTAAATCTTTAGCAGCCTCAGGCAGGCTGTAATAGATATATTCTTTGCCGTTCACACTGAGGGTGGTCTTAGCATTGAAGCTGTTGGTCACGGCGATCGCTCTCCTCTTGTCTCTGGGGTCTAGGCATTGAAATCACAAATGCCCAAAACTAGATTCTACAGTGTGAGTCGCGATTGCCTCAGTAACGTAAGCTGCATGAAGTGGTCTATGTCGCTTCTGAGATCGGCTTTCTCCGCTAGTGGCCTATTTCCCCGTTGCTTAACCCGCCGCGCTGCCTTGATGCTGGCGAGATCGCTCAACCTGTTACGGTAAATGGGGCCTGGAGCAGTAGCTGGGTCGCCGTATCCGCATCCACCGCTTGAGAAAAATAATGTCCCTGGCCCAACTGGCAATTATTTGCCCGCAGGTGGGCCATCACCTCCTCATTTTCAATGCCCTCCGCAATGACTGTGAGGTGTAGGTTGAGCGCCAAGTTGACGATCGCTCTAACGATCTCATAGTCCCGATCGCTCACTTGGGGAGATCCCAAATTGAGGATAAAGGACTTGTCAATCTTTAAAATGTCTACGGGAAACTGGTGCAGATAACTCAAGGATGAATAGCCCGTGCCAAAGTCATCCATGCATACTTGAATGTCGCGATCGCGAAACTTATGCAAAATCTGCACGGCTAGGGTGTTGTTCGTGATCAAGACACTTTCGGTAATTTCTAGCTTGAGGCGATCGCCGGGTAAATTGGCCTGGGCTAGGGCCTGATCAATTTGCGCAATCAAATTAGGCTGTGAAAACTGTTTGCCTGACAGGTTGACGCTCATCGTTAGGTCGGCAAATTGGGCATTGAGCTGACGCCACTTGCTGAGCTGATGGCAGGCCATTTGCAACACCCAGAGATCAATGGCAGAAATTAGCCCGGTATCTTCAGCCACTTCGACAAAAGCGTTGGGATACAGTAGTCCTCGGGTTGGGTGCTGCCAGCGCACCAGGGCTTCGAACCCCGTAATCTGGCCTGTCTTGAGGTCAACAATGGGCTGGTAAAACAGTCGCAATTCATTGCGTTTAATGGCATGACGCAGGTCGTGTTCGATATTGAGCTGCTGTAAAGCCATCTCATGCATCGAAGCATCAAATACCACATACTCTCGGTTGCTTTTTTTCGCCTTGTACATGGCAATGTCAGCATCCCGTAAGATCTGCTCCGGGGTGGCGTGGTAGT
Organism: Leptolyngbyaceae cyanobacterium; assembly: GCA_050331235.1. GTDB lineage: Bacteria > Cyanobacteriota > Cyanobacteriia > Phormidesmidales > Phormidesmidaceae > Halomicronema. The sequence goes on along the minus strand of JBHJHA010000006.1, from coordinate 32,309 downwards.
GGGTGACCAGCGTAATGCCAATGCTCACGCGGATGAAAATCTCTCGTCCATCGATCATGATCGGCGTGTCTTCCAAGACATTGTGAATTCTCCGTGCCACTTCGATCGCAAATTGCGGTTCTGTGAGCTCTTCTAGCAACACGACAAACTCGTCTCCCCCTAGCCGCGCGGCAATGTCCACACCGCGCAAACACTGCGTCAGGCGCACGCTCACTAGCTGCAATAGCTGATCGCCAAAACTGTGACCCAGGCTGTCGTTGATGACTTTGAACCGATCTAAATCGAGAAACAGCACGGCAAACTCTATCGGGGCTGATGCGGCTGTCAAGTGAGGATGTAGTCGCCGCTGAAACCGCTGTAACGCTAGCTGCAACCGCTCTAAAAACAAGGCGCGGTTGGGTAAGCCCGTGAGACTATCGTGGAGCGCCGCTTGCCGCAGTTGGGTTTCTAACTGTTGACGTCGGGCCAGTTCCGCTTGGGCCTGCTGATATAGCTCTGCCTGCTGAATGGCGATCGCTAACTGGTCGGCCACCTGCTTGATCAACTGACATTCGTCGCTAGTCCACTTGCGGGGCACATTGCTTTGCACGCAGAGGAGTCCTTTGATTTGGTCACCATCACGGATGGACACTGTCAGCAAGGCTCGGATGTTGAGCCGCTGCCCCATCTTTTGTAACGCCGGAGTCATAAGGGGCCCAGTCATAATGTCGTCGATGGCCAGCGGTGCTACCTGGGCCAAAACTGCCTGAGCATGGGGATTATTTTGCAGCGGAATGCGCTGGCCCACCAGGGCGTCTGTCCCGACCTGAGCCGCCGTTGAAAAATACTCTAAGTATTCGGCTTGCCCGTCGCAAAAGGCGATGATGCACCGATTGACATCAAAGGCTGCCACAAGCTTTTGATTCGTGCGATCTAAGATTGCCTGTAAGTCGAGGCTGTCACGGATGGAACTGACAATTTCATTCAGTACCTGCTCTCTTTGGGCGCGCACGGTGGTTTGAAAGAGCAGTTGCGCCTGCTGGAGAGCAATTTCCACTTGGTCGGTAAGCTGCTGGACAAAGCTAATTTCATGCGTTTGCCACTGCCGGACCACATCGCACTGGTGGATGCACAAGGTGCCCCATAGCGCTTGTTCAACCATGAGCGGGAGGGTCAACATCGACCGTGTGCGGTAGCGGTCAAATAAGTCACGATCACCAGTGGAATCAGCATCAAGCTGCGTATGGTTGATCGGTAATTAGGGATATTGCAGCAGCAGCTCGGCTCGGCCTTGGTCTAGACAGGGGCAGGCTGCATCCTGAGCCTCAATCGGCGCGATGTCTGTTGCCAATGACTGTGACAGAATCTGGCGATCGCCGGACTCAGCATCGATCCGGTTAATGAGCACGCGATCGGTCTTGAGAAAGGCGCGAATTTCATCGGCGGTAGTCTGCAAGATCGTCTCAATGTCCAGACTTCGGCGAATGTCTTGGGTAATCCGGCGGTGTAGGCTCTCACGTCGGGCACGGGACTTTTCGGACTGGAGTAGCTTGGCTTGCTGAATGGCGATATCCACCTGGTCGCAAACCTGTTGAACAAATACGACATCTTCCGGTGACCACTGCCGCGGCGATCGACAGTGGTGAATGCACAGGAGTCCCCACAGCTGATCGTCGACCACTAGGGGCAGCACCAGGTTGGCACGCACCTGAAACTGCTTGAGGAAGGCTCGATGACAGGGGACGATTTCATCTGAGTCGATATCCGTGATTTGGCTCACTCGCCCCTGTAAATAGGGCTCGACCCAAGTCGTTGATAGACAAGGATCCATCAAATCGAGATCCAAGGTCTTGATCCATTGGGGGCCCACAGACTCGACTAAGATGCGACAGCTCCAGTCGGAGTTAAACCGATAAATCAGCACGCGATCAGTATCTAGAAAGTCACGAACACTGTCGGCAGTACTGTTGAGAATCGTCTTGAGATGGAGACTCTGGCGAATGTTGGTGGTAATCTCCCGCAGTAGTCGTTCACGTTCGGCCTGCCGTTGAAGGTGTTCTTTGGCCTGCACGAGTTCAGTGATGTCTGTCGCGATCCATCCAAAGAGGTCGGGCTGGTCAGGGCGACTCATAACCGGAAACAAAACGGACTGAAGGAAGCGATCGCCATCCCTGGTGGTCAATCGATCTTCTACGACGAGGGGTTGCTGAGTAGTGGTTAGCTGTTGGAGGCGAGCGGTCAGTAAGGCACTCATCTCTGGCGGGTGAATCTCGCTAAAGGTCCGGCCGGCGATCGCCGCCGCTGGTTGATTGAAAAGTTGACTGGTGATGGTGTTGACCCGCTGGTAGGAGCCATTTTCGTCAAAGAGGGCAACGATCGCTGGCGAGTTTTGCATCAGCGCCTGCAATTGCTGATGGGCCATCGCTAGGGCCGATTCGGCTGCTTTGCGATCGCTGATATCCCGGTTCATGCCAATCAACCGGCGAGGGTTGCCCTGCTTGTCACGTAACACACAGGTGTGAGCTTCGATATGGCGAATATTCCCGTTGGGACAAACAATGCGGAACTCACAATAGAGGTTGTTAGAGCCCTGCTCAATTTGGTGCTCCGATCGCCGCACCACAGCGATGTCATCGGGATGCACCCGCGCTTGCCAGCGTCTGTAGGTCATCTTGGGCTTGGCGGGAGACAAGCCATAGATCCCATACATCCGCTCATCCCACACCACTTGATTGGTGGCGATATCCAGATCCCAGACCCCGCTCTGGGACGACTGAGTCGCTAAGGATAGCCGCTGGGACAGCTCATAGATTTGATCTTGGGTGCGTTTGCGCTCAGTAATGTCTTCGCCAATGCTGGTCAAACTGAGGACCTGACCGGCAGAATCGCGCTGCACCGTGTTGTTCCATGCGATGAGCCGGCGATCGCCCTCGCGGGTCACAATTTCATTTTCGTAATAGCTAGGAAAGATCTGCTGCTCAAAGGTTTGCTGGAGCCACTGCTGTAGCACTGGACGAATGTCAGCGGGCAAAAATTGCTCGGCCCAGCTTTGCCCCAGTACCTCATCGCAGTTCCAGCCCGTGAGCGACAGTAGGTAGTCATTACAAAACAAAATCTTGCCCTGGCGATCGAGCATAATGGCCACTAGGGTCAGCGTTTCCAACACATTGCGAAACTGTCGCTCTGACTGCTGCAGCTGCGACTCCATCGCTTTGCGCTCAGTGACATCCCGCCCCGCTCCGACCACGGCGATAATGTTTTCCGCTTCGTCTAACACTGCCGTATAAGTCCAGGCCAACCATCGCCAGCCCCGTGGCGTTTGAAGCCGCTGCTCGAGCTTGCACGTGTGGGGCGGAAAGTGCAGCGCCGCCAAGGCCCACTGCGTGGCGGCCTGATCCTCTGGGTGCCGCCCGTGTAAAAGGGTTTGAGTGAGTAGCTCCTCTGTGGGTAAACCACAGAGATGACAATAGGAGGGGCTGACAAACAAAAAGTTGCCATCGACATCAGTTTTGACAATAAAGTCCGTTTGATTTTCGACCAAGAGCCGATATTGCTGCTCACTCTGGGCGACCGCCGCGATCGCCTCTCGGATATGCGTGACATCCCGCTGCACTCCAAAGTTGCCCGTAATCCGCCCCTGCGCATCATAGAGACAGATATAGTCCCCTTCGATCCACATGGGGGTGCCGTCGGCCTTGCGCTCATGGGTATTGATATGCAAATGCCCCTCATCAAAGAGCTGTCTCAATACCAATCGACACGTCGCCAAATCGTGGGCAAAAAAGTCATTGGGTGTCTGTCCAATCGCTTCCGACTCGGTACAGCCATACTGCTGCAGGAGGGCTTGATTGACCCGAGTGATCCGCTGGTGAGCAAACGCGTAGTCTAAAACCGCCTCCTTATCTACGGAGTCGTCCCACCGCACCGGCTCATCCAGCATCATGAAAAAGCACCCTTCGATCGCCTGGGCGAAAAATAGGGCCAGTTGCTGATCGTAATCAGCGATGAGGGGGGTGTCCCTGGGGTGTCCGCCCAACTCTATCCCTACGGCTTGCACGGCTTGGAGCTGGTTGCGGTCGTCAAATAGGGCTTGATAAATCCACTGATGCTGGATGGTCTGACCAGTCGCGGTCACGGTCGGGTGTGCTTGCACAAGCACCGGATCGCGAGGCGTACACTGGTTGATCTGCGCCCACTGTCGGCTGATCAGCTCCTGTTGCTCCGGCCACAACTCGCTCACGTGGCGACCCACCAGCGCTGAGGCGGGCTGTCCCCAGAGGTGACAACAGGCGTCATTGACGTCGGTTAGCTGCCCCTCGGGGGTCAATCGCAGCAGGCATGGCTCTGCATGCCCCGGTAATGGAGCCAGGATAAATCGGTTTGCCCCCACGGCATGGCTCTGGCGATCGCGGTCGGTTGACTCTGTTTCCAGCGCAGCGGACGCCCCATTGATTGGTCGTACCGCCTCCGTGTCTCCCTGCAAGGCCTTGAGATAAGCGTCAATCAGTGCTGAGACACGGGCAAAATGGGTTGTATCCGCTTCAGACAAAAGCAGCAAATGCGCCTGATCGTCGCGGTCGGTAATTACGCGAAACTGGAGCTTGACGACTTCCCCTGTTCCCTTCAACCCGGTGACTTGCCCCGGACTACGACATTCAAGCCGACTCACAGGAGAGCTTTGGTCGCCTGCCACCGCGGGAAAAAGACTCGCCAGACTCTGATGGATCAGCTCCGATTGAGACTGAGCCAACAGCTGCGCAGCCAACGCATTGGCGGCAATAATCGTTCCCTGTGGGGCAATCAACAGGGCCGCCGCCGGCAAACCAGCAAACCAGATTTGAGCATTTAAATCGGGGGCAGCAGTTTGGGGAGAAAGGTGATGATAGTAATGCTGAACCTGGACAGACGAAATTGACTCGCGCTTAAAGTTAGACATGGAAGCCTGTAGATACACCCTAGAGCTGAGTAACAGCTGGAGTGAGATAACCTAATAATCTGAATCGCAGTTTCTTGCCTGACAATTTGGTAAGCATTATTCCCTCACGCTAACCACCAAGAAATTTTCCAGTCAGAGTTTTTTAAGTTTCTTAGCATGTAATGACAATTTATTTTGGTGGCTGACAACACACTGCCCCGGCTATTGAGAATTAGGACAGTCAAAGACCCGTATGATGATCAACGGGTCTGGGTCATCATCAATTTTGGCAAGTCTTAACGGCTAGATTGAGCGGTTGACTCCTATCTTTTTGGAGGTGCTATGACGGCTGCACTGCTGGCTGACGCGAGCCAGCGGCTCGAGCGGGCGCTGAAACATACCCGCATTTCCGCAGATGCCAGCGAGCGGTTAAAGTTCCCAAAAGCGAGCCTTAAGGTCTCTATTCCTGTCCGCATGGATGATGGGTCGCTGCGGGTTTTTGAGGGCTACCGTGTGCGCTATGACGACACCCGCGGTCCTACCAAGGGAGGGATTCGGTTTCATCCCCATGTGACGATTGACGAGGTCCAGTCCCTCGCGTTTTGGATGACCTTTAAGTGTGCCGCTGTGAACCTGCCGTTTGGCGGTGCTAAGGGGGGGATTACCCTGAATCCTAAAGCGCTCTCCAAGTTTGAGCTAGAGCGGTTGAGTCGCGGTTATATCGATGCGATCGCCGATTTTATCGGCCCGGACATTGACATTCCCGCCCCCGATATTTACACCAACCCCATGATTATGGGGTGGATGATGGATCAATACAGCATTATCCGCCGTCAACTCGCTCCAGCTGTCATCACGGGCAAGCCCTTGGGCATGGGGGGCAGTCAGGGGCGCAATCGCGCTACGGGGACCGGGGCGTTTTATGTGTTGCAGGCGATGATGCGCAAATTTGATCAGCCCCCTGCCGATACGACCGTTGCCGTACAAGGATTTGGTAATGCCGGCAGCGTGATGGCGCGCTTGCTATTCGAAGCTGGATACACAGTGGTGGCCGTCAGCGACTCCCAGGGGGGCGTGTATTGCGATCGCGGCCTCGACATTCCCAGTTTGCAGCAGCACAAAGCTTCTACCCGCAGCCTGCAAGCTGTTTTCTGTGAAGGCTCTGTTTGTACCCTGGTGAACGATCACGACACCCTCACCAATGCGGAATTGCTGACGCTAGATGTGGATATTTTGATTCCCGCGGCGCTGGAAAATCAGATTACGGCGGAGAATGCCGCCCGGGTCCAGGCTCGCTATATTTTTGAAGTCGCCAATGGGCCAATTAGCTCCGAGGGCGATCGCATTTTGGAAGACAACGGTATCCATGTATTTCCCGATATCCTAGTCAACGCGGGCGGGGTCACCGTCAGCTACTTTGAATGGGTGCAAAATCGCAGCGGCCTGTATTGGACCGAAGCAGAGGTCAATCAGCGACTAGAGTCGCGCATTGTAGAAGAAGGCGAGCAAATCTGGCGACGGGCGCAATCTCTCGCTATTCCCTTAAGAACGGCGGCGTATGTCCATGCCCTAGAGCGCTTGGAAGCGGCCCACAGCGCCCGTGGCACCCGCGACTATTACATCAGCTAACACTATGAAAACCATTGGGCTGATTGGCGGTATGAGTTGGGAGTCGTCCCTGGCTTACTACCGCATCATCAACGAAACGACGAAACAGCGGCTTGGAGGCTGGCATTCCGCCAAGAGCATTTTGTACTCTGTGGATTTTGCCGAAATCGAAGCGCTCCAGCATCAACACCAGTGGTCCGCAGCGGCCCAGGTGATGGTGACAGCGGCCCAAAGTCTCGAACGGGCTGGCGCTGACTGTGTGTTGCTCTGCACCAATACGATGCACAAGCTCGCCCCCGACATTGCAGCGAATATCAATATCCCGTTCTTGCATATTGTCGACGCCACAGCGGCCCGAGTTCAGGCTGGCAAGCTGCAAACGGTGGGCTTGCTAGGCACTCGTTTCACCATGGAGCAAGACTTTTATCGCGGACGTTTGACGCAAAATCACGGCTTGTCAGTGGTGATTCCTGAGGCGGGCGATCGCACCCTGGTGCACGACATCATTTACCAAGAGCTCTGCCTTGGCATCGTCAACCCGGACTCCAGACAGCGCCTGACTGAGGTCATTATGCGACTGATTGCCCAGGGGGCCGAGGGCATCATTTTAGGTTGCACCGAGTTGGAGCTGTTGGTGCGGTCTGACGACGCCACTGTGCCGCTGTTTCCCACTACCCAAATCCACGCTGAGGCGGCCGTCACCCACGCTTTAGCCGCCTCCCCGTAGCGTTCCGGCGTCCGGTCCCTGTTTCCACGATGGCTTCAGTCACCGTGCCTAGGCCGTGCGGTCACATCGAGGACTCTACCTTGCGAGCGATTCAACATTTCTCAAGAACACCCTAAATTTGAAGGGATTTCTGATTGCCGCCCACCGTTGGCGGCAATTCATTGGGTCGCTATGGTAAGGACGGGCAGTATGGGCAGGCAGATAGGGGCGATCGCCCTGACGAATAATCGCTGTGAGTTTACCGTCTGGGCGCCGCTCCTGCAGGGGGTGGCGGTCAAAATTTGGGATTCCCCCGAGACCTCTACCCCCCGTTTAGTGCCGTTGGCCAAGGGCGATCGCGGCTATTGGCAAAACACGGTGGATGATGTGCCTCCGGGCACGCTGTACAAGGTTGTCCTGGCATCCGCTGATGGTGAGGTTGAGCGCCCCGATCCGGCTTCCCGCTACCAGCCCGAGGGGGTCCATGGCCGCTCGCAGGTCATGGCTCACGACGCATATACCTGGGCCGACAGCGAGTGGCAAAATTTACCGCTAGCGCAATATATCTGCTACGAGCTCCATGTTGGCACCTTCACCCCCCTAGGGACCTTTGAGGCCATCATTCCCCGCCTGGATGCTCTCAAAACCTTGGGTGTCAACGCTGTCGAGTTAATGCCGGTGGCACAGTTTCCTGGTGATCGCAACTGGGGCTATGATGGTGTTTACCCCTATGCTGTGCAAACCTCCTATGGCGGGGTGGCTGGTCTCAAGCGCTTGGTCGACGCCTGCCACCAGCTCAACATGGCCGTCATTCTCGACGTGGTGTACAACCACTTTGGCCCCGAGGGCAACTATACCCGCGACTTTGGTCCCTACTTTACTGAGCGCTACAACACTCCCTGGGGAGCCGCGATCAATTTTGACGATGCCTACAGCACTGGTGTGCGTGACTTTTGCATCGAAAATGTTTTGTACTGGCTGCGGGAGTTTCACATCGATGCCCTGCGTCTCGATGCCATCCACGCCATCTATGACTATGGCGCGAAGCATATTTTGGCGGATATGGCGACGGCCGTCGACCGGCTAGCCGAAGTGCAACAGCGCCCCTACTACTTGATCGCTGAGAGCGATCTCAACGATGGCCGTATCATTCGTGAGTCCTCCCAGGGCGGCTACGACATCGACGCCCAGTGGAGTGATGATTTTCATCATTCAGTACATGCCTTACTCACCGCAGAAACCACCGGCTACTACGCCGATTTTGGCCAACTAGAGCATCTGGCCGCGGCTTGGCGTCGGAGTTTTGTTTACAATTGGCGCTACTCACCTTTTCGTAAACGCTTTCACGGGAACGATGTCAGCGATCGCCCCGGTTCACAATTTGTCGTTTGTGTCCAAAACCACGACCAAGTTGGCAACCGCATGTTGGGAGAGCGATTATCACAGCTAACCACGTTTGCCGGACTCAAACTGGCCGCGGCCAATTTGCTGCTGGCTCCGGCGATCCCCATGTTGTTTATGGGTGAAGAGTATGGTGAAACCGCTCCCTTTTTGTACTTCATCGACCATACTGATGCGGATTTGCGGGAAGCGGTCCGGGCGGGGCGCAAGCGCGAGTTCGCCGCTTTCCACCAAGACCAAGATCCTCCCGACGCAGCGAGTCTAGAAACCTTTGTGCAAAGCACCCTCAATTGGGAGCAGCGCCAACAGGGCGAACACGGCATTTTGCTGGAGTTTTATCAAACGCTGCTGGCCCTGCGCCGTTCTCTGCCACCGCTGCTGAACTTTGACCGCGCTGCGATCAATGTCGAATTTGATGAGGCCCTGCGCTGGTTGGGGGTGCGGCGTTGGCACGGGCCAGACGAAGTGCTGATCTGGATGAATTTCAACTCCGCTTCCATCCATCCGCCCTGTGAAATGAGTACCGATTGGCAAAAGCAGTTGGACTCCGCCGATCAACGCTGGCGGGGGCCTGGCTGCCTGTTACCTGAACAGTTTTCCGAAGCCATCAGTGTTAAGATGCCGCCACTGAGCGTGGCTGTCTTTCATCGTGCCAACCATTAGTGGAAAGGTCCCATGAGAATTCCTGTTGCCACCTATCGATTTCAGTTCAACCCTGATTTTTCTTTTACATCAGCTCAAGCAGTGGTGCCTTATCTCAAGGCGCTGGGCATATCTGATCTCTACGCCTCCCCCATCTTTAAATCTCGTGAAGGTAGTACCCACGGCTATGACGTGGTCGATCCCCGCGTGATCAACCCTGAGTTGGGCGATCGCCCCGCCTTTGAGGCATTGGTCAAAACTCTCCACGCAGCCGACATGGGCTGGCTGCAAGACATCGTGCCCAACCACATGGCCTATGACAGTAGCAATCCCTTCCTCATGGATGTGATGGAATATGGCCCCAATTCTGACTATTTCAACTTCTTTGATATTCAGTGGGAGCACCCCTATAAAGACATTATGGGCAAAGTCCTGGCTCCGATGCTGGGTGACTTTTACGGTCGCTGCTTAGAAAATGGCCAACTCACCCTCGACTACGATAGTTCGGAACTGACTATCAACTACTACGCTCTTCGGTTTCCGCTCCGTATCGAGTCTTATACTCAGCTCGTCACTTACCAGATTGATCGGTTAGAAACTGCCCTCGGTCGAGAGCATCCTGATTTCATTAAGCTGCTGGGAATTCTTTATCTAGTCAAGAGCACGACTACGGACAGCACCGGTCAGCAGTATCGCGACCAAGTCGCCTTTGTGAAAGGGCTGCTATGGGAGCTCTATCAGTCCAATCCTGAGGTTCAGGCCTTTATCGAAGACAATCTGGCCATTTTCAATGGCACGCGATCGCCTGCAACTGAGGCAGAGGCTCAGGATGCCGCCTCCGCAACCCGAGATTTTGGTCTATTAGATGCCCTCTTGTCGGAGCAATTCTTTCGCCTGTCGTTTTGGAAGGTCGGGGCCGAGGAACTCAACTACCGCCGCTTTTTTACGGTGAATGAGCTGATTTGCCTCAGCATCGACGATCCAGAAGTGTTTGAGATTACTCACCAGTTCACCAAAGAACTCATGGATGCTGGCTGGATCGACGGGGTGCGAATTGACCACATTGACGGCCTTTATAACCCGCAGCAATATCTAGAGCGGCTGCGCCAACATCTGGGTGACCATTACATCATCGTTGAGAAAATCCTGGAGCCGGGCGAAACTTTACCGGAAGATTGGCCTGTGCAGGGCACCACGGGCTATGAGTTTCTCAACCATGCCAATGGGTTGTTTTGTCAGGTTGACCACGAAGCTGCCTTTTCCCGCCTTTATGAGGAGTTTACCCGTCAGTTTGAAGCCTATGAAGAGCAAGAGTTGCGCTGCAAGCAACTCATTGTGGATAAAAATTTGGCTGGGGATGTTGAAAATCTCGCCAACATGCTGAAGCAGATTGCCAGTCACTATCGGTATGCCAGCGACTTTACTCTAATCGGGCTGCGGCGATCGATCATTGCGGTGCTGGTGGTGTTCCCAGTTTATCGAACTTACATTACGGGCGATCGCCTCAACGAACGCAATCGCACCTACATTCAACGTGTCATTCAGGCGGCTAAACGCCATGTGCCTGAGTATGTAAATGAGCTGGACTTTATTGGCGACTTGTTTCTCCAAAATCATGAAGACTGGCTCACGGAAGAAGACCGAGCCCAACGGACGCAATTTGTCATGCGGATGCAGCAGTTTTCGGGACCGCTCATGGCTAAGGGCGTGGAAGACACGCTGCTGTATGTGTATCATCGACTGCTCTCGCTCAATGAAGTGGGGGGCTCACCCAATCGGTTTGGCGTGACGCTGCCTGAGTTCCATGCGTTCAATCAGCAGCAGGTGACCTACTGGCCCCACTCGATGAATACGTCCTCGAGTCATGACACCAAGCGCAGCGAAGATGTGCGGGCCCGGCTAAATGTGCTGTCAGAAATGCCCGATGAGTGGGCGATGGAGGTTAACGCCTGGAAGCCGCTTAATCAGCAGTACAAGACTGTGTCGGGCGATCGCGCCTGCCCCGACGCCAATGATGAATATGCCCTCTACCAAACCCTCGTCGGAGCCTTTCCCTTTGAGCCCTTTGATCATGATGAGTTTGTGCAGCGGATTAAAGACTTTGCGATCAAGGCTGTGCGGGAGGCTAAAGTGCATACAGCCTGGTTGCGACCCGATACGGAATATGAGGCAGGCTACCTTAAGTTTATCGATGCCCTCTTGGCCCCCGACGATGAAAACGCTTTTTTAGTGCGATTGAGAACCTTTCAAAAGCAAGTTGCGGCCTATGGCATGATCAACTCCCTATCGCAGCAATTACTCAAAATGACCGCCCCCGGCGTGCCTGACATTTATCAGGGCACAGAGATGTGGGATCTCAGCCTCGTTGACCCGGACAATCGCCGCTCGGTTGATTATGAGCATCGGTTTCATGAACTTCAGGAATTACGCAAATGGGCGGCGAGCGATCGTCCAGGCTTGCTCAAAAATCTCACCAACTATCCAGAAGATGGCCGTATCAAGCTATTTTTGACGGCAGAGGCGTTGGCTACCCGCGTTGCCCATCGTGACATTTTTCAGAGTGGTGACTATATTCCTGTGCGGGTTACCGGCCAGTATGATAACCATGTCATTGCCTTTTTGCGGCGCGCCGGCAGCCAGTATGCGCTTACTGTGGTGCCCCGGTTTCCCGTCTCCCTCTGTGAACCGGGTCGCTTTCCCCTGGGTGAGGCCGTTTGGCAAGATACCGCCCTTGACCTCACGAGCCTTGAGCCGTTGAAATGGATTGATAGCCTCAGCGGGCAATCCCACTCGGGTGGCTCCTCGCTATCCGTAGGGCGTCTGCTGTCGGAGTTTCCGACCGCGCTGCTCGTGAGTGCTTAGTCCACTCTTTGACACCTGCATTAAGGATTCTTGTGACTCTATCGTCCTATCCTCCCGCAATTGCTCTCCCTACCCCTGAACGTCTGGCCGCTTTACGCCAGTACATCAAGCAGACCTGGAGCACCCTGACTCGGACGCGATCGCACATCCTCGCGGCAGCTAAAGATCCTAAAGTCACCCACGCCCAGAGCACTTCCTGGCCGGTATACATCTCGCAAAAAGAAGACATTGACCGGGTTAAAGCTGACCTCGCTCAGGTCTTAGCCCCGGCGGAGCTGGCCCAAATCGAGCTGCGGGTGCTGCCAGCGGAGAGCGATCAAATTACCGAGCACGGTTTGCTCTATCTCCCCCAGGACTATGTGGTACCGGGTGGTCGGTTTAATGAGATGTACGGCTGGGATAGCTACTTCATCGTGGTTGGCTTACTTCATGACGGAGAGTATGACCTGGCCCGCAGCATGGTCGATTTGTTTTTGTACGAAATCGATCATTACGGCACCGTACTCAACGGTAATCGGACTTATATGCTCGGGCGCTCTCACCCGCCTTTGCTGACGGCGATGTTGCTGCGGGTGTTTCGTGCGCGCCCCGACGTAGACTGGCTGCGATCGCATCTGCCTTTACTGGAGCAATACTATTTTTACTGGACGGTGCCGCCCCATCTGAACGCTGCTACTGGCCTCTCCCACTACAATGCCTTAGGGCACGGGCCAGCGCCCGAGGTGGTCGTATCAGAACGGGACGAAGATGGCCGTACCCACTACGATCGCGTGGCCGCTTACTATCGGGAGCATACGGTTACAGATTACGATGTGAGCATTTTTTATGATGCCGCTGCCGACCAGCTGACGGAAAAGTTTTACCAGGGTGATCGCTCCATGCGCGAGTCGGGCTTTGATATCAGCGATCGCTTTGGTCCCTTCAGTGCTGACATCATCCACTACATACCCGTGTGTTTGAACGTGCTGCTCTATCAGATGGAACAGCACATTGCGGAAATCCATCAGCTCATTGGGCAGCCAGACTCGAGCGAAACTTGGCAGCAGCGAGCAGCACAGCGCCGCCAGAGCATTGATCAATATTTGTGGGATGAGGCAGCGGGGCAATATTTTGACTACAACTTTTGTACTGAGGCCCGCCGCCCCTATGAGTTTGTCACTACCTTTATGCCACTGTGGGCCGGCCTTGCCTCCCCCCAACAGGCCCAGCGGGTAGTTAACAACTTGCCCCGGTTTGAGGCGGACGGGGGCCTACTCACCAGCACTCAGGCTTCTGGCAATCAGTGGGATGCTCCCTTTGGCTGGGCCCCGCTGCAATACTTTGCGGTAAACGGTCTGCGGCGGTATGGCTTTCACCCAGAGGCCAAACGCCTAGCGCACAAATTCATCGCTTTAGTGACTCAGGAATTTGAACGCTCGGGCACAATTTTTGAAAAGTATGATGTGGAGCGCTGCTCAGCCAAAGTTTCTGACGAAATTCATTTTGGCTACAGCTCTAACGAAATTGGCTTTGGCTGGACCAACGGCGTCATCTTAGAGTTGCTGTCGCTGTACGCCGAAGACGCGTAAACCCAATCACCGCTGAGGCGATTGGGTTATCCATTCATATTAAGCTACTGCTCAGCGTGGAGTGAGCGCTCAGCACTCACCACGCAGTCTCTACGCCGTTACCGCTGCGGGAATGTAACCCAGCTCTTCTAACTTGGCGATAATCTTATCGACGCTTTCCTCCAGCGATTCTTTGTGAGTTTCGCAATTTACTTCGGGATTGGTCGGCGGCTCGTAGGGGTCGTCAATGCCGGTAAACTGCTTGATTTCGCCGGCTCGAGCCCGTTTATATAGTCCTTTGACGTCGCGCCCTTCGCAGACTTCTAGAGGTGCACTGACGTAGATCTCGACGAAATCACCAATCATTTCTCGAACTTCGTCACGGACCGCCCGATAGGGAGAAATCGCCGATACGAGGACGATGACACCATTACGGGTCAGGAGATGGGACACAAAGCCGATCCGTCGAATGTTGGTATCGCGATCTTCTTTGCTAAAGCCCAATCCTTTGGTCAGGTTAGTCCGGACGATGTCACCATCCAAAACCTCCAGCTTCGACTGGCGATCGCGCAGGCGCTGAGCCAACGCTTCAGTAATTGTGCTTTTACCAGCTCCACTTAATCCCGTTAGCCAAACGGTGACGCCACGATGTTCCATGCGGTTTATACTCTCCTAACCATAAATGAGTCATTAAAGTTGGCCGGTTTAGGTCATGCTCTGGGTCGGTGCTAGAACCCAATCGCTAATAGCCGATGGCAACACCTGACCGCTAGGCAATGACCGTAATTTCGCCAACAGGTAAACTCAGTATTCCAAAAACTCAGCCGTTAGCAACAGGACACCCGTAATCAACGACTGGGTCAGTTCATTCTCACATGCAGCTTGACCAGACATGAGACCGCTTCAGTCTTTTTTGGAACATAGCCTCGAAGGTGGCAGCGATATCAGCCCGTCAGTCATCCATCCATGTTGAGCCGGAGTTAGTCCGTGACCCTTGCCCCTTTGCCACGGCCTTGTAGTGCAGTCGACTCCTTGAACTGAGATATCTGTTATAGATCTAAAGATGACAGACCTAGCTTGGCAATAGGCCACCTGTAATGGCTCATACCGAACAGCGCATCTCTTTTTCCCTCAGCAGCCTCGCGCTGCTGGTGCTGGCCGTGCCGACTTTGGCGCTGCTCTGGCAATTGCGAAGTTTGTTTTTACTTGTGATGATTGCCATTGTCCTAGCCGCTTCGATCGCTCCCGTGGTGGATTGGGCAGAGCGCTTACGAGTGCCTCGCTGGTTGGGCGTGGTGCTGACATATCTCGCGATCGCAGCTTTCATTACCGGAGTGGCTCTGTGGGTGGGCCCTACCGTTGTAGAGCAAATTCAACGGCTGATTCGCCAGATTCCCGTTTCCTTACGTCAAGTGCTCGACTACGCTGAGTCATGGGTGATGTCCTTCAACGATGAACGCCCTGACTTTGCCAGCGAACTGGTTGATCAATTTATCGATATTCAAGGTCTCACTCGCTGGGTGATTCGGTCCAGCCAGCAACTGCTAGTGCGGTCCTATGGGTTGACTACCGGCATCTTAGGCGGCTTTTTTAGCGTCATCTTGGCATTGTTTTTATCCGGCTACATGCTGGCCGATAGCCGCACCCTAGTAAAAAATTTCGTGCGTCTGCTGCCGCAGCCTTGGGATGATCGCATGGCGGCTCAAGTTGGCCCGATTAGCAATCGGATGGGCAGCTATATTCGAGGCCGCCTTTTGGTCTCTACGATGCTGGCCCTAGCGACCACTGTGAGCCTAAGCATTTTAGGCTTATCAGACTTTGCCTTGGGCCTGGGTGCCATCTCCGGATTTACCAATCTCATTCCGTTTTTAGGCCCCATCTTGGGTGCAATTCCAGCCTTGGTCGTCGCGATTTCCCAGGGTGGCTGGATGGTGTTGTGGGTCTTAATTTTGTATGTCGTCATTCAAAATTTAGAAACGTATATTTTAGATCCGCTATTGGTCGGTACCTCCGTGGGCGTGCACCCGCTTTATCAGCTGTTGGCCGTATTGGGGGGCACCCAGGTGTTAGGGATCATCGGCGCGTTGATTGTTCCGCCATGGATCGCTGGGGCCGCCGTGCTCTTAGAAAATCTCTATCTCCGGCCCAAGCTGATGGCCGAACGGCGTGGGGCGCCAAGGCGGGCTGCTTCAGAAACAAAACCCCTGAACCAGCCGTCTCCTAGCCCGGTAGTGGTGGATGGTTAGTAGCGTCTTTGGGCTATGGTTCTGGGTGAACTTGGGGCTGCCGGCTGGGCTCTGGGGCCCCCTGATTTAGCGTATTGGCTGGAAGTTAGCGTTACAAAGCCTCTACAGAGGGTGGTAATCCCGAAAGGATGTGTCAATATAGGGAGCTAGATTGGATGATATGCGATTTGCTGTTCGCTGCGGTGAGACAATACCTAGCATGAAAACACTTCAACGGTGGGGACTGGCTTTATTGGTGCTGGTTGGCAGCTCAGCGGCACCGCGAGCTTGGGCGGATGAGTTTCCCCCTTGTGCGCCGCCCAACGCCAATGAATACATTTTGCTGGTGCAGGGCGAGACCGTGGAAGCCCGCGATCGCATTCAAAACCTGCTCCCAACGACAACCGTGGTCAGCGTTTGCCGCTATTTAGATGATGTGGTAGTCCGTGCTGGCGGCTTCACAAGCTTAGAAAACGCCAATGCCTGGGCCCAATATCTCACTGAAGTAGAAAGTGTCCAAGCCTTTGTGGCCCGACCGGCTGCCCCAGGCGAGGTCGCTACGGCTGAGACCATCGCCGCAGAACCTGTAGAGCCCTTACCCGCGCCGACCCCAGAGGCCGTGCCTGAGACCCCCATCGAAACTGATCCGACCACCACCGACCCTGCACCCCAGGTTGAGGTTGCCTATGGTCCCGAACTCTTAGGCGAAGGGTATGCCGTTTTGGTTGATTATGGCAATAACCCGGAGATTGCCAAACAGCTCCAGCAGGCGCTGAATCAGCCCATCGGACTAGCTGTGTACGAAGAGCGACCTTTCCTACTGGCTGCTCAGAGTCCTGACCCCCAAGCGGCAGCACAAATGCTCCAAACCCTCAGCAATAGTCGATTTGGAGCATTTATTGTTGATAGCAGCGAAGTCGTTTTGTTGTCAGGGGCTGTCGCCACGCCCTAAAGTCCCGGTATCCCCACTAGGCTGCCGTCGCCGGGGATGATTGCACCAATCTGGTAAGCGGCCACCCCCTCTGTCTGGAAATGGGCGATCGCTGGGGCAGCTTGATCTGCTGGCACAATTACCACATAGCCGATACCCATATTGAACGTGTTGAACATGGCCGCAGGAGCTACCTGGCCAGCCGCGGCCAACCAGTCAAAAATGGGCAAGATTGGCCAACTGTCAGTCTGTAACTGTAAAGTGTGGCGATCGCCCAAGCAGCGAGGTAAATTCTCCGGTAACCCACCGCCGGTAATATGGGCCATGCCGTGAATGGTGAGCCCAGCTGCTGGAGCTGCCAAAACTGGCTTGACGTAGAGCTGAGTCGGGGTCAATAAACTATCTGCTAACGTTTGCCCGCCTAGTTCCTTGGGACAGTCCTGCCAGTCATAACCCGCTGTGCCATCGTTACGGGGAGCCTCAGCCATGATCTTGCGCACCAGGCTGTAGCCATTACTATGGATACCGCTGCTGGCTAACCCAATGGCAACATCCCCAGCCGTTACTTGCGAACCGTCTAAAATATCAGCCTTTTCGACAATGCCGACACAAAATCCAGCGAGGTCATATTCTCCAGGCCCATAGAAACCCGGCATCTCTGCAGTCTCTCCCCCCACTAAGGCACAACCAGCCTGGCGACATCCCGTGGCAATGCCTGCAACAACAGCGGCTAGTTGCTCGGTATTGAGCTTGCCAGTCGCTAAATAATCTAAAAAGAATAGCGGCTCCGCACCGCTGGTGAGTACATCATTGACACACATTGCGACCAGATCAACCCCGACTGTCCGATGACGATTGAGGGTATGAGCGATCTTGAGTTTGGTTCCGACCCCATCAGTGCCCGAAACTAGCACCGGCTGTTGATATCCCACCGGCAGTTCAAACAAACCGCCAAACCCCCCTAAGCCTCCGAGCACTCCAGGTCGATGGGTACTGCTGACCATTTGTTGAATGCGTTCAACAAATGCTCTGCCTGCGGCAACATCAACCCCGGCCTCGCGATAATCCATGCTTTATTCCTTAAATTAGAAAACAGCCTTTTTGCCATCACTCAAAGACTGATTCTCACCATTGTCTGACTTATTGGCAAACGCCGGCTTTTGATAAATAAAAAAGATTTTTGAGATAATCGAAACTTATAAAACGGCTGAACTCAGAGGAGTTTGTCCTTACAACTGGCAACTCAACTATTTGCATAAATTCCGACAACGATCGCTGTTTCTTGAAGAGAACCGCTGAGTAAAAGGATTGCATTTCCAAAACACTGGATTCTCTATCGATAAGTTTTATTGACCGCTGCACAGTCGACAATAAAACCTAAACCAACCACTTCATCGGGATCGTGTGGTTTTCCAGAAAGTTTGGGAAAGTTGACAATTTGGATTTTTGGAAATTGCGATCGCTTCTCTGCGGATTGCCAATCAAAATCTTCGTGCTAACGTACGGGTCGTTCAAAAGAAACCCCTTGAGGGTCATGTCGAAGCGGGTGTGATAGTCGCTGGGGCGACCGGTTCAATTAGGGAACCTCGCAACGCCCTAGCTCCAGCAAGTCATTGTCTGGCTGCTGTCACTTACCCTGCTATGTTGAGTTCTCGTGAACAAATATGATTCAGAACTTTTGTCGTAGCTTTACGACGGCTGCTCTTATGTGTGCCGCTGGTATGCCTTTGGCAGCAAGTGCTGAGCAGCTCGAGGGCAGTGCTCATGCGAATTTACAGGAAACGTCGACCAACTCAGCAGAGCTGCTTGAGGACAGCATTGTAGAGACCGATACCGCGGCTACCTCAACCAGCGATGGCGCTGATCTCAGTAAATGGGCGACGCCTGCGGCACCAACCGAGACAGGAAACTCAGACCCGACGGCGGCAGACAACACCGCTGCTATGCAGATGGAGGCTGAAGCGGTCACCGAGGCTCTAGACACTCCTGCCACCGAGGAAGTTCCCCGAGATCGCACCACCGCTCGCCTGTCCGCCGACTCCGCCGAGCTGTCTGATCTATTTCGCATCACCGATCACGTTATGGAAGGGCGCGATACGGCCATTCTATACATTGATTACCTGCCCGTTTTTACCTTTGTCGCTCCGGCTGAACCCGACTCCGCTGATTTGTCCAAGGCGACCACCGATCTAGGTGAGGCTGCTCATCCGACCCATCGCGCTGAGGCCGTAGCGCGACAGATTGATGCGTTTTATCAAGCTGAAGGCAATCCTGCTGATATTGCCGTCCGCTGGGACGAGGACCTCGAAGAGTACGTCGTGCTGTTAGCTGATGAGCCTTTGGTTTTCGTCAACAACGCTACCTACTACTTCAACACTACCGGCCAGCATGGCACCGATGCCTTGCACGCGACTAATCGTTTGCGGAGTTTGCTGGGGGGGGCCGAGGCCCTGACGGAAGTGGAAGGGGAACCCGAGCCCGAGCCCGAAGCTACCGTTGCAGTCGCTAATTGGGGGGTCGCGTCGACCTTTTCCGGTCAAGCGTCCTGGTATGGTCCTGGTTTCCATGGTCGGCAAACTGCGAGCGGCGAGCGGTTCAACCAAAATGCTTTGACCGCAGCCCACAGAACCTTGCCGTTTGGCACTCGAGTGCGGGTGATTAATGCCAATAACAACCGTGAGGTAATTGTCCGAATCAACGACCGGGGGCCCTTTTCCCACGGGCGCGTGATTGATCTATCTGCTGCCGCTGCTCGGGAAATTGGTTTACACCTCGCTGGCGTTGGTCCAGTCCGAGTCGAAGTGCTCATGGACTAATCCTGTGGCTCACTGGGGGCAGCTTAGCGATGTCTTATGTCTTAGTACTGTTGATGAAGTTGCCTTCCCTTACCGGCCGTTTAAGTAAGGTCTTGCTTAGCGGATTGCCCAGAGTTGTTTAAAGAACGAATTTTTAGATGATGCTGGGCGCCGCTGCAGCATACTGCGGCGATAGTTGTCGGCTCAGGCTGCCAGAGCTGCACCCACCAAGTTTGGGCTGCGGGGTTATCAGTTGGGGCCGGACACAGCACACGAGGGCATGGCTGTAAGGCGACTTCGATTGCTTGCGGGGGATACCCTAAGCCCCAGCCCGTTGCCTTTAGATGGGCTTCTTTCAAGGTCCAGTATTGCAAAAAGCCCTGTAGCTGCATGGCCTCGCTACCAGTCAGGGTTTCTTGTTCGCTGGGGGTGAGGCATTTTTAGATCAAGCTAGATTGGCGCGGTCTCGGACATACCGTTTCCACGTCGACGCCAATCTGAGCTTGGCGAGTAAATCCATACACTACCCATGTGCCGCTGTGGGCGACGTTGAACTGAATCGCGTCAGCATTACTGACCAGGTAAGGCTTGCCGTGGCACTGAGTGGCTAGCTGAAGCTCGTGGGGGGGCTCATTGAGGTAGCTGGCCAGCAGGTAGCGCAGCCCTCCCCGACTCAGGATGGCCCGATCGCGATCGGGCGCCCGGCGATAGCGCTCTACTTGGGCCTGTTCCGTTGGGTTGAGCCAAGATTGCCACAGCGGTTTGGCAGCTTGTGCGGCTGCACAGGGTAGCTGCCAAATATGGACCTCACCTGGGTCGGGCCAGGCTAATGACGGGGGAGCAGTCAGATTCATGTCACCGGGAAGCCTCTCCGATTCACCATACGTCAACTTACCTGCCGCCTCGTAGGGAGATGACAACTAGGCCGACGAGGTAGCTCTAGGGAAGCACTATGCCTGATCCCGATGCTCACCCACTGCTGCGATTTAGCCGCATGCGAATTGATCTGATGTCAGTCGTAAGGTGGGGGCCGGTTCAAGGTATCGGGAGCTGGATTCAAGATGTCCTTTATTGAATCGGCGGGCCGCCATCAAGGATCGTAAAGACCCGACTGCCAGCCGCCCAATACCGGTCCAGGCTTCTGTGTTAGAGATATCGCCAATCGCCGATAGGCAGCGCTGATAGGGCATTTGCGACAGATTATTCCAAAATACTTAAGATTCAAGGCTGGCGGGATGATATTTTGATATTCGGCACTAGTTAGGAAAGGATTAAGGGCATTCTGAAACCGTACTTCCTGAAATTGAGTCTTTTTTACACATTGGCATTCGTTGCCCCATGACCTGATGGGTCACGGATATTTTCTGTCTTTGCGAGCAATCAACTATCGAGCGCTCAGGTTCCTATCTTCTCTTGCCCTCGCAAATAGCACATCGCGTGTTTTTGTGTCCCGTTACGATTGGCCTATGTTAACTGCACTTGCCTGGCTTCCGTTGGCTCAAGCTGTTGCGATCGCGCCGCCGCCTCAGATTTCACCGCTGATTGCTGCAGTTCCCGCGATCGAAGGACAAGCCCTTCCAAAAATCCCCAATGAGTTCACCCTCTATCACGACGTTCGCCCTTTGCCAGGGCAGCTCGATCAAGTTCCTGTCTTCAATAGCAACAGTCCAGAACTGATTCAGCAAGAGGGCATCTTACTGTCGACCTTCCCGCCAGAGCAGATGGCCCAAGGCTCAGCCCACCTCGACTATGCGTTTGAGGGCCGGTTCGATTTTTTTGCCCACCACGTAGCCCGGGGCGTAACCGCCGATGATCGCCGGACGCTTTTTGTGGGTGGCGTTATCTATAATCCCAATGCTGAGCCCGTGACGGTGGAAATTGATCAAGGCGTGAGCTATCTCAGCCAAGAAGCCCCGTTTAATCAGTTGCCTGCGCTCCGTCTCAATCCTGACGGTAAGGTCTTTGCTGGCCCTGGCAGCCGTACCGTTACCGATATTTTGCAGCGCCGTCGCCAATCCCAATGGCCGCGGCAAATTGTCATTCCCCCAGAGCGGGCTTATTTGTTGATCAATGCTCCGATTCCCCTGCGGCGTTTACCGTTTGCTGCAGATGCGACGTTGCCCCCAGGCTCGGTCTTGCCGGGAGCGCCGAACAACCGATATGACAGTGCCCCGGTAGCTTCGGTCATCCCCCGGGGCGGCGATCGCCCTTTGCCGATCAATGGGCGATCGCTCTTACTGCACCTCACGAGCGATGGACCGATCTACGCAGCGACCTTAGCGATGTATGCCCCCCGTACCCAAGCGGGTCAGGAGCGTGCGCCAACCCTGCAAGAGTGGCTCAGACTATTGGTCAATGGCGATCTGGCGGGTCCCCGAGACATTGCCCCAACCAATCCGGAAGAGTATGCTAAAAGCAACAGTGAAGGGCGTTTTTTTTATGGTCGGGTTGCCGGGGTTGCCCAAGGGTCGCGGTGGGAGGCCAGTGCTGTAGACAGCGATAGCGCAACACAGCTGACGATTCCTGATCCAGGAGAGGCGATCTCCTATGTCATTAGTACGGTTGACTACAACACCTTTGGCACGGAGCAGATTCAAAGTGCGCCGATGTTGGCTCGCTACCCAGATACCGCCTATCGAGCTCACGGCAACTATGGAATTCACTACAAATTAGAGCTACCACTCTACAACGATACTGACCGACCACAACGGATTGACCTCCGGCTGCAGACCCCCCTGCAGGATGAAACCCTCACCTACGGGCTCCGATTTTTGCGCAATCCCGTTGACCGGATCTTTTTCCGGGGAACTGTCCGAGTTGAGTACCGTGATGCTGACGATCGCCCACAGACCCAGTATGTCCATGTGGTGCAGCGCCAAGGGGAAGAGGGGGAGCCGATTTTACGCTTGACGCTGCCGCCGGAGGCGAAGCGTCACGTCGTTGTGGAGTTGGTCTATCCCCCTGACGCAACGCCCCCCCAAGTGTTGACCCTGTCCACGGTCGGGATTGCGAATACCCGCGGAGGTGAACGGGAACCTGACGCCAATGCAGAGGTCGAAGGGGAGCTAGAAACCATCGCTCCATCGAATGCGGTGGATGCTGAGTTATTGCCAGATATCGAAGCTGGGGAACCTTCAGCTGCCCCCGCTGACGATCAAGACAGCCTGCCGGATGTCCCAGCAGAGACATCTGAGTCAGGCCCCAGCACCATGGAGCAAATCACCACCAACTAATCCTCTTGGGCGAGAACTCCGTACTTAGCCACTAGGAGCATCCCTGTTGTGTCAGTGAGGGGGGGATCTTGGCGATCGCTCCCATGACGTTGGATAAACCGACCCCTAGGCAAATAGGAGACCTTGAGCGGCAATTATAAAAAAGATTAATCAGTCGTCAGTGAATAATAAAAAAAGCGGCGCTCTAAGGTTTCGGACTCCTGTTAAGATTTACGCCATATATTTTAAGAAATTCCTAGATATCGCCTGTTTTAGCGAGTTTTTGCGGCATGGTCATAAGCGATGATTGCCCACTCGCCGGTGGTTGACTAGCTCGAACTTTACGTACTGTCTATCGATTGCGGAATACATGTCCCCACTTCCGGAACTTTCTCCTCTGCAAACCCTGTCGCGTCGCAGTGTTCTTAAACTTTTTGGATTTGGTACCCTTGCTGCCGGATTAGGCTACTCCCGATTTAGCAAACCTGAGCCCACGGTGCATCAAAAAGACACGCTTGATCTCCCGCGCCAGCCAGGACGCGACCTTAAGGCAGTGGTGGTGGGTGGTGGTCTGGCCGGACTCGCTGCCGCTTATGAACTCAGTCAGCGCGGCGTTCAGGTGACGCTTTTGGAAAGATCGCCCCAGCTTGGTGGCAAGATTGCTAGCTGGCCAGTGCAGGTAGGGGATGAGCAGCTCATGATGGAACACGGGTTCCATGGCTTTTTCCCGCAGTATTACAACCTCTTTAGCGTGGTCGAAGAGCTGCAGGTCCGCCGGAACTTTAAATCGCTGGACTACTACTCTGTCGTTTATAAAGATGGCTACCAGACAGAAGACTTCCGCCCCAGCCATTCAGCCTTTCCTTGGAATATCGTTGACCTCGCGGTGAACTCGCCTAATCGGCTGAAGTGGGGGATTAACTTGACCAACTTCAAGCACCTGCAAGTCTTTCGGGAAATTACCGGCTTTGGGATTCCCCAAAGTTTTGAGCGGCTGGATCAGTTTTCCGTAACGGAATGGGTCAAGGAAGATTTTCCCCAAGGGCTGTTTGATCTCTATTTCCTTCCCTTTGCTAAAGCTACGATGAATGCGCCCGACGCCATGAGTGTCGGCGAACTGATGCAGTTTTTCCACTTCTACTTTTTTGGCAACCCAGAAGGGCTGGCTTTCAATGGAACTTGTCAGGATATGGGGCGGAGCTTAGTCGATCCCATTGCCAACGCCATTCGGGAGAATGGGGGGCAGGTGATCACGGGAGCCATGGTCAATCAGCTCGGTTGGCAGGATGGCCAGATTAGCCACGTCACCTATCGACAGGGTACGATCGCTGAAGATCTGGCTCCTTTTTGGGTCGATCGCAATCCGTTACTCAGTACCGCAGAGATTGAGTACTTTGGCAGCGGCGATCGCGTGTTTAGCCATCGCCCTGGCAGCCAGGAAGCACTCTCTTTGACCTGCACGCACCAGGGCTGTACCGTGCATCAAACGGTGAATGCCAGCGTCGATGGAAGCTACGCTTGTCCCTGCCATGGCGCGATGTATGCCGCCGACGGCACAGTGCTGAGCGGACCAGCTCAAGATAATCTGACCCGCTATCGGGTGCTTGACCGCCAAGGCGATCGCGTTCAGCTTCTGGCCGTGATGGATGAGTCTGCACCCGGTACGACTGAAACCCTAGAGGCTGATTATTACGTGCTGGCCGCTGATATTCCTGGAATCAAGCATTTGCTATCGCTATCTACTGGCACCATAGAACCCACTGTGGTCACCCAAGTCAATGAACTGCAGGTGGCCGATCCCTTTGCGGTGGGGCGCTTTTGGTTTGATCGAGACTTTGAGTGGAACCACAGCCTGTTTGCGTCGTTGTCTGGCTATCGCCTGACCGACAGCATCACCCTATATCACCGTATTCAGGAGGATTACATCCAATGGGCGGAAAGAACCGGGGGCAGCGTTGTGGAGCTGCATGCCTACGGCTATAAAGAGACCGAGTTTCCGACCCAAGAGGAGCTGCTAGCGACGTTTCGGGCCGAGCTGTTTGAAATCGTTCCGGAATTGCAGGAGGCGCAGTTGTTACATATGCAGCTGGTCAATCAAAAAAACTTTGCCGGATATCCTCCTGGAAGCTTTGCCAATCGCCCTGCCACCCAAACCGCTGCATCTAACTTATTATTTGCCGGTGACTGGGTTAAGATGCCCTTTCCCTGCGGCTTGATGGAACGCGCCGTGAGTAGTGGCCTGATGGCGGCGAATACCATCCTGCATCAAGAAGGTGCCCAGCGACGTCCCATTTTGTCGGTTAATCCTGAGGGTGCCCTCAAAATCTAGCTGCTAAGATTTTCTACACAAACTCAGACCGACCCCACTCAAAATGTTCGCTCAAAACCTTTGAGGAGTTATGTCCGCCATGGTTGCTTTGCCCTCTCAATCGACCCCTGAAGCTGCTAGCCGCCCTGCGGGCCGCCAAGATGTGCGATCGCTGGGCATTAATCCCCATCACTGGTATGTGGTCGCTCGCTCCACGGAGGTGACTGATCGCCCCCATGGCGTGGTGCTGTGGGGTGAGGCGATCGTGCTGTTTCGGGGACCCAACGGTGACATTCAGGCCCTTGAAGATCGCTGTCCCCACCGCCAGGTCAAGCTGAGCGAGGGCGAGGTCACCGAGGGCAACTTGGAATGTATTTATCATGGTTGGCAGTTCAATGCTGCCGGCCACTGCACCCACGTTCCCTATTTGGCCGCTGATCAAAAGCTTCCTAGCTGTCAGGTCAAAACCTACCCTGCGCGAGAACAAGACGGGTTTATCTGGCTATTTCCGGGCGATCGCGAACGGCTTATCCGGGAAGATATCCAACCCATGGAACTGCCCGAGTGGGATGACCTCAACTACATTGCTAGCGTTGCCATCATTGACGTTAAGGCCCATTACTCTTTTCTGATTGAGAATTTGGTAGACATGTACCATGGGCGTCTACACGACGACCTACAAGCTTGGGCTGATCCAGTTCTGGCCAACCTAGAGACCACCGACCAGCGTGTAGATGTGCTCTACAATGCTCAGAGCTACTATCGCATTGACAAGATTTGGTCGGTGTCGCAGCTGTTCTTTCCGGCCCTCCGGCAGCTCCACCCAGAAGAGCTGCGGGTCAGCTATGTCTATCCCCACTGGGTTGCGACATTGGGCCAAGACTTCAAAATTTGCTGTCTGTTTTGCCCCGTTGACTTAACTCACACCCACGCTTATTTAATTCACTTCACTTCACTAAAACCCTTTCATCGGCTCCATAAGCTGCCTATCGCATTTCGCCGCTGGGTCAAAAACAGGATGTTTGGCGCTGCCACTGGGCTGCTAGACGGCTTAGTCGCTCAAGATGTGTTGATGCTTGAGCAAGAACAAGCAGCTTATCTCAACCAACCTCAGATTAAAGGCCCGGAGCTTAATCGAGCTCTGATCAGTGTGCAGAAATTAATCCACCAGCAGGCGACAAACGCCTGAGCAAGAGGGCGCGCTGCTAAATGTCCCCACACCGCACTAGGATGACGACCCAATCAAATTTCGCTGGTGCTCAACGGCTCTAGGCGATGGCGGGTGCTTTCTCGCGTCCATCAGCCTAGTGGTTATGGCTCTATGCCACACAGCCTGATTGCGGCCTTCAGCAATCAGGCCTCCAATTATGGTGGATTAATTGATGCGAGACCTGGAACATTAATTTTTCAGAAAACTGACTAACTCTCAACAATCGTCAGTTGCAATCAATAGAGGACTTATAATCTGATATCAAATTTTCAAGGTTTAGACGATGAATATCTATGAGCCTTTCTGGAACTAAAGGTCTAGATGATTGCGTTTTATTCAACCAATCATCTCATCGATACGGTTTTGCTGAAGTCCGATACTCCTTAACGCAAGCAATATAAGATGAATTGCTATTGAATTCTACTCAAAGTTGGAGGACCTAATGTATCTAAAGGGGCATAGAAAAGGAATTTAAATTGACGCTGTAGACGTAGATTCTTTGATTTAATATCCAATTAATTGAATTTTTGACGTCTATTAAAGATTGATAAATTTCACTTCCAATACTTTATAGACATGTTGGCGGACACCGATGAAACCTATAAAGTTTTAGATTTTGTCGAAAGGTTCATTTAGTATTGGTTGGGATATTGAGTCCGAACGATGCTACCTGAATCCCTACCTGCCAGCTTGAAACTACGCGCTGCTGGAGGTTTAAGGTGGCAAATTCGAATAACTCAAGCTTTGTAAAACTGATCACAGTTACTGGTATTACTGCCGTTCTATTTGCAATTGGACTCCTGATTTTTGAGCGAATTCCTGAAATTCCAGTTGATATTGACTGGAAGCCTTTCTTTATCGTTTACGCAATTATTGCACTTTTGCCGTTAGGTGGACCTACTTGGGCTGCCGGGTTCGGGGCTGCAGTCGGTGAAGGGTTTCTAGATCTGATTGAGGGTTACGAGGTAGACGATCCGTTTGGTTTTATCGGCTACATAGTTGGCTTTGCGGTTGCCGGCTACATCTTTAGAAATCAGCCGAAAAACAAAATGCTGCTTGTGTTTGGGGCGATCGTTGGCGCTGCTGTACAGGCCGCTTTTGAGGCAGCCGCTCTGATGATTTTTGGTGAAGAAGGCTTCCCTGTCGCTCTACGGGCCCTGTTAGGAAATACGTTTACTCATGGCATTGCTCTCGGCGCGATTCCTTTGTTGATGGTTGTTCCTCTCCTATATGGTCGGGTGGAGCGTTTGTTGGGATACTCCCCTGCTCAGCGTGAAAGCGGCACTACTGCACGAACTCGTTTTCGGATTCGCATGTAATCGCGAGTAATGCTGTGATTGCTCATTTTTCCTTATTCAACAAAAGACGAATGGTGCGTGCTTCTTTTGTTGAATAAGGAACACTTTTTTGAAAATAATCAAAGTGGGGCAAGCTCTGCTTTGATTTATTTTGAATTTGTGGTCAGGTCGATAGCGGATCCCTAAATCGATCACAGAGCCAAATATTCAAGGACGTGGAATGCCGTCAAGCATCAACTGTTCGAGGTTGAACATCTCAGATGATTTCTGTTGAAAATCTCTCTTTTTCTTATCCCGATTCTGATCGCAAGGTCTTAGATGATGTGTCGTTTCACCTGGAACGGGGACAAATCTTAGGCGTCATTGGCCCCACGGGAGCGGGCAAGTCAACCCTCTGTCGCATATTGGCCGGATTTGCCCCTAGATTTACCGGAGGCACCCTGGCAGGGGCTCTGGAAATTGATAATCGTAATCCGGCCGAAACAGCTGGCTATGAAATGGCAAAGTCGGTAGGTTTAGTGTTTGCAGATTACAGTTCACAACTTACCCAGGTCAGAGTCATTCACGAAGTAATGGCGCCTCTGCTCAACCAAACTGTGCCGGAAGGGGAAGCTTACGATCGCGCTCGCTATTTGCTTTCTCAAGTGGGCTTAGCGCCCGACGAAATTGAAAATCGGCGAACTTGGGAGCTCTCGGGAGGACAGCAACAGCGGATTGCGATCGCAGCGATCTTGGCGATGCAGCCCGCCGTCATCATTTTTGACAGTGCGACCGGTATGCTCGACCCCAAAACTCGTCAAGATGTCCGCGAAATCATGGTCGATTTGGCTGGGGATACGACC
The DNA here is from genome assembly GCA_050331235.1 of Leptolyngbyaceae cyanobacterium. Lineage (GTDB taxonomy): Bacteria > Cyanobacteriota > Cyanobacteriia > Phormidesmidales > Phormidesmidaceae > Halomicronema. The sequence goes on along the minus strand of JBHJHA010000006.1, from coordinate 3,828 downwards.
ATCGTCGTGGTCGAAGACGACATCAACCAAATCGTAGAAATTGCCGATCAGGCCTTGATTTTGAAAGACGGCAAGATGATGGGGTACGGCAAAGCCAGTGAGCTGCTGCGCGATCACAATTTGCTTGCCGAGGCTCAGGTAGAAATCCCCATTTACACTCGCGTGGCACAGGCCGTAGGGATTTCGTCTGCACCACTGAGCCTGGATGAGCTGTCGCAAGCGGCTGACCAAATTGGGCCGCTCCCGGAGCCAACCGCAGACGACGATCCGTCCTTTGGTGAAACCGTTTTGCGACTGGAGAACGTGGCCTATGAGTACGAGGACGGCACCCGCGCAATTGAGAACGCCAACCTAGAGGTACGTCGGGGGGAAGTGCACACCATCGTAGGCGGTAACGGTGCTGGAAAATCGACCCTAGTAAAGCTGATGATGGGCATATGCAAACCGCTTTCTGGCACTGTCACGGTATGTGGCCAGCCGACAACGAAAGCAAAAGTCTTTAATCTGGCTAACAGCATTGGGGCCGCGCAGCAAAACCCTGATGAACAGCTCAGTGAGCGTACGGTTTTAGCCGAAATCAAGTTTCCCCTAGAGCGCCGTCAGTATCGGTCCACTGGGTGGTTTTCTAAAGAGCAGCGGTACAGTGATGGGGATATTGAGCAGGCTGCGCAACGGGCGTGCGATCGCATTCAGCTCGACGAAAAACTGCTGGAGCAAGATCCCACCGCTTTGCCCATGGGCTATCGCAAGCTCGTAGCGATTACTGCCTCACTCGCCCTCGATCCTGACATAGTGGTGTTCGATGAACCCTGCGTTAGTCTCGATGCGCCTTCGCGTCAGCATCTACAAGCGTTGATTTTTAAACTTAAAGAACAGGGCAAAGCCATCATTTTGGTCAACAACGCTATGGATTTTGCCTGCCATGTCGCAGACACCGTTTCAGTGATTTACGATGGCCAGATTGCTATGCAGGATAGCCTGCATCGGGTATTTGCCCCGGAAAACTGGGAGCAGCTAGCCCAATGGTCAGTGTGTCCGCCCATGGCTGCCCAAGCCGCTCAACGGCTAGGCGGTAGAGCCATCAGCGTCAAAGTTGTCGAAGCTGCATCCACGTCACTACAGGAGGTCGCATAAATGGCTCGTGTCCCCATTATTTACAACGACAAAGATACGATCTTGCACCGCCGAGATGCCCGTATCAAGATTTTGATGTTCGTTTTTTTAGTCTTATTTTTGTATTTTGCTCCTACCTGGCAGTGGATGTTGGGAATGACCGTTTTGGGACTCTTGCTGGCTCTGATTTCCCAAATGCCCAAGCGATTTCTCTTGGTTTTGTGGCTATTGCAACTGCCGAATATTTTGGCTTTAGTGCTAGTTCCCATTATTGGCCAACTGATCGCTTCAGGAGGGTTGGAATATAGTGGACGCTTGGCATTTGGGGGTCGCCTTTCTCTGGCGTGGTCGGCGGCTTTATTTGTCAGCGTCAGCCTCGTTTCGACGATGACCGTCAAAGAGCTTGCCGATGGCCTCAGGGGCTTAGGGCTACCTGAGTTTATTTGTTTCGTGGTGGAGTATGTCTTTTTGCTGGTGTATCGTAGTGCCGACGATGTGTTTCGCATTGCCAACGCTATGCGGGCTAAGGGTGTCGACCTGGAGATTCGCAATCCGATGACGTGGATTACTGGCATCCCATTGCTGATGGTGCCAACGATCATTTCAGTTCTGCGGCGGGCGATGCCAATGATGAGCGTGTTGGAGATGCGGGGCTTTTCGGCCACTAAGCGCCGTAAAAAGCTCAACCTCCCGAAAATTGATTCTTTGGATATTAGTTTCTTAGTCGGTTCTGTTGCGGTTTTTGTCTTGGCCGTTGGTGTTCGCTTTGGTTGGCTGCCGCCGTTGATGTTGCAATGGGCCTGAGCTCATTCGCTGACTGGAACAAACGCTAATGGATGGGGGCGCGCGTCCCCGTGCTGGATGATGCTGTATTTATGAGACGTAACCAGCTATGGGCTTACTGCTGTGGAGTGCATTGCTGATGGGAGCGATTTTTGCGGCCCATTGGGGAGCTGACCGGCTTTCGGTACCGCTACAAAAGTTACGGACCCGCTGGGGGTTTTCCGAAGCCGCTGGGGCCGCCTTTGTGGCGTTGGCCACAGCCAGTCCTGAGATTGGGACTAACTCGGCGAGCGCGCTAAAGGGGTTGTCAGACATCGGTCTCGGTAATTTGCTCGGCAGCAACATCATCTCGGTACCAGCGATCGTCGGCGTGGCGTATCTAGCCTCTCAAACCCAGTCTCCTCAGGACTCAATGAATGGTTACAAGGGGCCGCGATCGCCCCGATCAACGTCTCGGCTGACTCGCGTCGACTCTTGGCGGGCCTTGCGCGTCAAGCCCGAGGCCCTGACCATTCAAGCGATCCCTTACTTGGCCGTGATTGCCCTCGCCGCGATCCTCACAATTCCCCCATCGTGGCGAGGACTACAGCCCATTGACGGGTGGATCATGCTGGCTGCCTACGGGATTTATGTGGGGCAGGCACTAGGTCGAAAACGCCAGCCGCCGCAGCCAGTCAAGTGGCATCCCCCAGAACTTTGGGGTGCGATCGGCGGTATGCTCGCGCTGGCGATCGGGGCTTATCTGATTGTGGTTGCGACTGAAAACATTGTCGCAATTTTGGGCATCTCAGAGCTGATTGGGGGACTGTTGATCACTTCCACCCTGAGTATTGCCCCCGAGGTTTTTGCCACTTGGAGCATTGCCCGCAGCGGCCAGGTCACGGCGGCGACCACCAGCGTCATTGCCGATAATATTGCCACCATGACCCTGGCCTTTTTTCCCTTGGCGCTGGTCAATGTGCCCATTCAAGATGGTCGCTTATTTGCCGTTAATCTATTTTTTGTCGCGCTTTTGGGGGGAGTGTATGCTGCCTTTATCCAATGGGGGCAGCAGGATAACAGCTTTGAGCTGTGGGAGGTGGGAGTCCTGGTTGGCCTTTACGGTGTTTACTTAGCTGTGATGTTGCTGTTTGTGCTGTAAGTTGAGCGATCGCTCCAGCCATCGATGATTTCAGGGTAGAACGACTGTCTGCGGATAGATTTCGTGGATTAGAGCCGTTTGATAGATTCGGGAAAATATTGATTATCGATTCATATCGCTATGGATGACGTTTCCCTCTCGCTAGCCTGGCAAAAGATTGCTTCCATGACGGAGTATGCCATCAAGCTGTTGCCGAGCTTAATCTTAGGCATCATTGTCTTCGTCATTTTTTGGATTGCGGCTCGGTTGCTCCGCAACTTGGTCAAACGGCTTGCAAGTGGGCGTAAAAAGTCTCGCAATTTTGGCCTTGTCTTCGGTCGTTTGGCCCAAGGCGCACTGATTATTCTGGGTCTGTTGATTGCCCTGACTATCGTCTTTCCCAGCTTTCAGCCTGCTGATTTATTGGCCACCTTAGGTATCGGCGGGGTCGCTATTGGCTTTGCCTTTCGCGACGTATTGCAAAACTTTCTCGCGGGCATTTTAATTTTGCTGACCGAGCCTTTTCAGCTAGACGACCAAATTGTCTTTGGCGATTATGAGGGCACGGTCGAACGGATTCAGACCCGAGCAACGACCATTCGCACCTATGATGGGCGTCGGGTAGTGATCCCCAATGGTGAATTGTTCACTAACTCAGTCACGGTCAATACCGCCTACGAAAAGCGCCGCCTGCAGTACGACATTGGCATTGGCTACGGCGATGATATCGCTACTGCCAAGCAGATCATTCTCGATGTATTGCAAGTGCAGAACGACGATTTGTCAGATCCGGCACAAGAAGCCCTAGTTGT
>JBHJHA010000005.1:0-101370 GCA_050331235.1 Leptolyngbyaceae cyanobacterium | reverse complement strand
ATCAGACGGCGCCAAGTGCGGCTGCCCGGTTGTCCATGAAAGAGCATGAGCATATGGCGCGTGATGCTGTTGAGTTTGAGACCTTGACCAGTCCAGTAGTCAACATAAGGCAACATCGCTTCGACCACTTGTGATCGCGTATTCACCGCGTCCTCAACCCCGAAAAATCGGCGGTCAACCTCAGCAAACAAATAGGGGATATCGTAAGCTGCGCGGCCAATCATGACCGCGTCCACTTGGGCAAGGTGATCACGCACTTGAGCCAGCGTCTTGATGCCGCCATTGATTTCGATGCACAGATGAGGAAAGTCTCGCTTCAGGCGATACACATCGGCATAGCGCAGCGGCGGCACGTCCCGGTTTTCCTTAGGGCTAAGGCCCTGCAGCCAAGCCTTGCGAGCATGGACACTAAACTGCTGACAGCCAGTGGTGGCGACCGTTGCAACAAAGTTAGCCATGTGCTCATAACTGTCCTGATCGTCAATGCCAATCCGATGTTTGACACTAACCGGGAGTGAGGCAGCGGCTATCATCGCGGCAACACACTCGGCAACCAAATCTGGCTGCGCCATCAGACAGGCACCGAAGTTGCCACTCTGGACACGATCGCTGGGGCAGCCCACATTGAGATTGATTTCGTCGTAGCCATAGTCAGCAGCAATGCGGGCGCACTGGGCCAGCCAGGCTGGATCGTCGCCGCCCACTTGCAAGACTAAGGGTTTTTCTAAGGGCGAAAATCCTAACAGGCGATCGCGATCGCCATGGAGAATGGCCTGGGCCGTCACCATTTCTGTGTAGAGTAGGGTCCGTTTGGTGATCTGCCGCATAAAGTAGCGATAGTGGCGATCCGTTCTATCCATCATGGGGGCAATGCTGACGGGATAAACCACAACCGGCGCTGTAACCACAGATGAGGGAGCAGGAATAGAAGCAGTCATGGCTAGCGAGGCAGCAATCAACGGTCTACCTGTCTAGCTTAGAGGAGAGCATTGGCAGACAGCAAAATCTCACATCGAGGCTATTGAGTTATGTACCGACCCCCTGCATTCCGGGAAGATGACACCGATAAGTTAGTTGCCTTTATGCAAGCTCACAGTTTCGCGACGCTGGTTTCCAGCGTGAATGGTCAGATCCGGGCGTCTCATATTCCGCTTGTGACCACGGTGATTGACCACAGCTTAACGCTAACCGGACACCTCGCCAGGCAAAATCCCCAAGCGCTGACACTAGAGACAGGAGAAGCGCTAGCAATCTTTACCGGTCCACATGCCTACATCTCTCCCAAGCATTACGAACAGCAGGAAAACGTCCCTACCTGGAATTACATTGCCGTTCATGCTTACGGCGTCCCCAGAGTCATCACGTTGCAGCAGGCACCCGATAAAATGGCCGCCATGATCGACGACATGACCAACACCTACGAGGCCAGCTTTCAACAACAGTGGCACAGCTTATCAGAGTCATATCGCGTCGGCATGATGAATGGCATTATCGGCTTTGAAATGCCAGTGACTCGTCTTGAAGGCAAATATAAGCTAAGCCAAAACCGCAGTGAAACTGATCGCAGAAATGTCGCCCAAGCCCTGAAAAGCAGTCCCGACCCCCATAGCCAAATCGTTGGCAGGATCATGGAGCAATCGCTAGAGGTCGACGAATGAGTCGCCAAATGGGGAACTCAGAGATCGCCCAGCAGTAAAGCCCTGAATCCATAGGTCAATGCTATGCAGCCGAAAGCCAACAACACCATCCCTGAAAATCGATTGAGCCAGCCTAGGGCGGCGGGGGTAAACCGACGGCGAAAAAGACTCACCACACCACTCAAACAGAACCACCAGAGGGCTGACCCAATAAACACACCGAGAATGAGCACTGTCGAACCAGCAAAATCTTGACCAGATTCCACCATTCCTACTCCCGCAAAAATAGCCGCAAAGGAAAAGAGGGTCGCAGGGTTGGTTAGAGTCAATATCAAAGTTGAGCTATAAGCTGCCAGTAGCGATCGCGCTGCTGGCACGTGGCTTGTGTCTGCTACCAGAGAATCCGGGACATCGGTCCCACCGGTCATTGACGGTCGGCTGAAAAAGGTCGTCACCCCGAGGTAGCAGAGAAAAATGCCGCCCACAATTCGCAGCCAGGTAGACTGATCGACTAGGAAATCAGCGATCGCGGTCAACCCAAAGCCTGCAATGCAACCATAAAGGCCATCGGCGGTGGCGGCCCCCAACCCCGACATCATCCCGATCCACTGCCCCATGGCCAAGGTGCGACGGATACAGAGAATGCCAATAGGCCCGACCGGAGCTGCAATTGCTAGGCCCCACAAAAGCCCAGTCAAGAATGTTGTGAACATAGGTCATTTAGAGATCTGGTATACCGGGGCTAGCGATGGCGTAGAGCTCGATTACGTCGGGTTGTCAGGCACGACGATAGGCAAAGCAATGGTTTCCTTAATCGTGGAGAGGGCGATCGTGGTCCGAGTTTGCAGCACTCCGGGAATTTCCTTGATATGGTTGCTGATCAGCCTTTCCAGACCAGCGGTCCCTTGGCAGCGGACCTTAAGTAGGTAGTCACCGTCTCCAACAATGTGGTGACATTCTTGAATATTCACCAGCGCCTGGACCTGAGCGAGGAATTCCGAGCGATCGCGTGGATGCTCCAAGGTGACCGCAATAAAAGCCGTGAGGTCATATCCCAGGCAATCTGCATTCATGTAAGCCACGTAACCACGAATGAGCCCACGCTCCTCCAGCTTGCGAACCCGGTCAGCCGTGGCCGGTGCAGATAGCCCCAACTGTTGGGCTAGATCCGACCAGGTAATACGAGCATTTTGCTGGAGTGATCGCAAAATTTTAGAGTCCAAAGCATCAAGCTTCATTCTACTTACAAACCAAACTCATCTATAGCTTTGACTTACAAATCGAAGGAGTCTTTCGTATGTTAGCAAATGTAAGCAGCCCTAGAAATATCCTTTCAAATCTAAGGACAACTGCCGTCCTAGGATGAGATTGAAAGGGCAGGGTTAGACTCTGAAGGGAGAATTTTCTCGAAACGTTAAGATCCGACAGCGTTATCACCAAAATCGCGATCGCCTGTCTCACAATAGGTTTCAGGGCTTTTACAGTGGGCAAAAATGAGTCACTGCTGGGAAGTCCTGCCGAGGTTGTCGGATTGAGGACTTATGCCTTACTACTGGTTCAAAGCGTTTCACATCATTGGCGTAGTTGTTTGGTTCGCCGGGCTGTTTTATCTAGTGCGCCTGTTTATCTATCACGTTGAGGCCGAGGAAGAGCCTGAGCCAGCGGCGACAATCCTCAAAAACCAGTACGAGATCATGGAAAAGCGGCTGTATCGGATCATCACAACGCCCGGCATGGTCGTGACGGTAGCCATGGCGATCGGGTTGCTCGTGCTCAACCCCGATTGGCTCAAGCAGGGCTGGATGCATGCCAAATTGGGCTTTGTCGCCCTCCTGCTGTTTTACCACCACTACTGTGCCCGGCTCATGAAGCAGCTCTGGCGCGGCGAGTGCAAATGGAACAGCCAGCAGTTCAGGGCGCTGAACGAAGCTCCAACCTTGCTACTAGTTGTCATTGTGATGTTGGTGATTTTCAAAAACGAACTGCCGACCGATGTTACAACTTGGCTGATTGCGGGGTTAGTGCTACTCATGGCGGTGACTATTCAGCTTTATGCGCGCAAGCGACGTCTGGACAAGGAGCGTGAACAGGCGGCGATTGAGGGATCGGATAATGCTCCAGAGCCCGTGCAAGGCTAGCGACTCTGACCGAAATGTTGCCTGCCTTCCAGTCGAGTGGGGCGTCTCTCTCGTCGGGCTAGTACCGTGACCAGAGAACTGGAGGTTCCGTTTCTGAAAAATTGCTGTACCCTTTAGCCGATGGCATAGCAGCGAGCCGACGGGGCGGGATAAAGCAATCGGATGATTCAGCAAAGGTGACGGTTATGAAAGGGAACAACATATGTCTATGGTTAGTCGGGGGCTTGGCGATGGGGTTGGGTGGCGGCTTGAGTGCGATTGCCGCCACGGCTGACCAGCCAACAATCGACGGCCCATTGGCAATACCGTCTCTCTGGCATACTCAGCCACTGCCCGTAGAAATTAGCCAAAGTCCCGCAGCTGACTATCGCATTCCGGCCCTGCAAGAGGACTATACCGGTAGCCTGTGGCTAAGTACTTGGCGCGGAGAAATTGCTCGCCTCAATCCCGAAACCGGGCAAGTCCAGGCACGTCTAACCATGCCAGATCGAACGATCAGTGCCCTCGCCCAGGACCGAGTTGGTCGCATTTGGGCTGGGACTTACTCCGGTTTAGTTCGCGTTGATCCGCGCGGTAATCAGGTCACGGCCGCCAATTTTTCACTGCCGTCGAGCCGAGTTCTCGATTTACAAGTAGACACTCGAGGATTTTTGTGGGTCGGGACTGACCAGGGGTTGGCGATGGTCAGTCCCGATCAAGGACTGCTCATGACTACGCTGAAATCCCTGTCGGGAGTCAGCGCTAATATAATGGCCCTCGACAATGCCGGACATCTGTGGGTGGGGACTTTGACGGGGTTGACCCAGGTCAATACGGCCAGCGGCTCAGAAATCAGGGTGGTGCGTAATATTCCTGGGGACACGGTACAGGCGATAGCAATGGATGCCCAAGGGGGACTATGGGTGGGCACCCCAGCGGGTCTTTTTGTCGTCGATCCGACTGATGGTGCGGTGATTCGTCAGGTAGGGTCGATGAACGGGCGCAACGTGTTGTCCTTGGCTTTTGATCCCAATCAGGCCTTATGGGTCGGGACTGAGTCGGGACTGTTTACCCTCAACCCCTACAACGGCGAAGTATTTGGTGAGATTCTAGGGCTACCAGGGCGGCAAACATTGGCGATCGCCCCTGATGTTGGCAACAAGGTTTGGGTCGGCACCCGTGAGGGCCTCGGTTGGGTCAGCACCTCCACTGGCAGAGGGGTTCCCCATCAAGGCTTTTCTAACCCCAGTTCACTTTAGGCGCCGGGGCTGAAGCAACTGGGGCAAAGCTATCGTTAGCGAGCTATCCGTCGTTAAAGTAATCTACGGCCCCCGATGACAACGGTGCCTGTTGCTATCGGAGCCCAGTTTCTTCCGCTGACGACGTGATTTCTCGTCTGGCGATACCTCGATCAGGCTCATCGTCAGCGATGATAGAAAAAACACGTTCAACACGTTGACAACTGGGCTTCCGGAGATAGCAGCAACATGGTGATTCGGGTTAATCAATTTATTGAGTGGAAGCAACAGGCGCGATCAGTGGCCGTACTCACCGCTTGGGACTATATTTCCGGGCAAATTGCGGATCATGCCGGAGCCGATATGGTCTTGGTGGGAGATTCCCTGGCGATGGTAGCCCTAGGATATGAAACGACCCTACCCCTCACCCTAGCTGACATGCTGCACCATGCTAAAGCAGTCCGCCGCGGGGTTAGAGACGCCTTGCTAGTTGTCGACTTACCGTTCATGAGCTACCAAGCGGAAATCGCGGAGGCGATGCGATCTGCCGGACAGATGTTGAAGGAAGCAGGTGCCCAAGCAGTGAAGCTGGAGGGCGGCTATCCCCGTATGGCGGAGACGATTCGAGCTTTAGTTGAGTCCGGTATTCCCGTGGTGGGTCACGTTGGGCTGACGCCACAGTCTGTCAATCAGGTGGGCGGCTTTCAAAAGCAGGGCAAATCACCCGAGGCCGCCGATCGCATTTTGAAGGAGGCGATCGCGATTGAGAAAGCGGGCGCATTTGCGATCGTACTTGAACACATTCCGGCAGAGTTGGCTAAGACCATCACCCATACCCTCTCCATCACGACCATTGGTATTGGTGCCGGCAAGTTTTGTGACGGGCAGGTCTTGGTTACAGCCGACGTGCTCGGCCTTGCCGACTGGCAACCACCCTTTGCCAAGCGGTATACTGACCTCCGCCATCAGGGGATTGCCGCAGCACAACGATTTTGCGAGGATGTGCGATCGCGACGCTTCCCTTAACATCCCTTTACCCTATCGACAACGGGAAATAAAGCCCGAAACCAGGCAAGGCTTAAGGACCTCATTCGCCCCAAAACTGTTCAATCCGTTCGATTGAGTCTAGATTAGCCAGATCAATTAGCACAGCGCGATAGTTAGGCTGATGAGTTTCGCCGATGGCGAGCACTTCCATCTTGTCACAGCCCACTCGCCCCGGAGAGTGCAGATAGATCACAATGCTTGGGTCGATGGCCTGTACCGTCTCGATCGCTTGCAAATCGTTAGGTACACAAAACTCATAGCTGAGCGATCGCTTGCCATCTTCAGGGCCGTATAGCCCAAACTCATCCAGTTGATTCAAATCAAACCGAATTTTACTCGTCGTATCTCGGGCCGACTCGGCATACACCGAAGACGAAAGCACAATCGTTGTCGCGATAGCGGTAATCAACAGCCTCATAAAGACCCCTCAAACCCACCCCAAACAGTATGGGCATAGCACTAAGGATTAAATATCCCAGGGGGACACCTTATGGACTGCCCCCACATCAATTGGCCCATCAGCGCACCACAAAACATTGACAGTTATTACGCCCTGCCTGCTTAGCGGCATACAGCGCTTGGTCAGCTTGGCGAATCAACACATTAGGCTGACTCTGGGGAGTCGGAATAATGCAACTAACGCCCAAACTAGCCGTCAGGACCGAAGCGACCTCTGAAGACACATGGGGAATCTGTAACGCACGAATCGCTTCACAAACTTTCTGAGCGATTACAAATGCTCCCCTCAGGTGGGTATCCGACAAGATCACCGCAAACTCTTCGCCGCCATAGCGCGCTACCAAGTCAGAGGCTCGATGAACCACTCTAAGAGCGGCTTGAGCTACCTGATAGAGGCAGCTGTCCCCTTGAGGGTGTCCATAGGTATCGTTAAACCGTTTGAAATAGTCGAGATCAAACAAAATCAAGGAAATAGGAGTTTGTTCACGCTGAGCCCGTTGCCATTCACGTTGCAGGTGCTCATCGAAGCGGCGCCGGTTAGCCAACATGGTCAGCGAGTCCGTTAGCGAAAGTTCTTCTAGCTGCTCATTTACGGCACGCAACTCTGCTTCGATGCGCTTGTAATCGCTAATATCTCGAATCATTACCAGTACCTCCTCACTGGTAATGGGGACGACTCTGACTTCTTCTTGCTGTCGCGTTTGTTCGAGCTGAGATTCCTGTTCGTAAATCTGAATTTCGCCAGTATCTAGGGCCTGACGCATCGCCGTCATTTTTCGGTGAACGTGTGCTTTCAGACGTGCCGTGGAGGCATAGGCCAGAAGATTTTGGCCGATGCAGCCTTCTCCATCCTCGAGCAAGTCAACAAAATTGGTGCCGCCCATATAATCCAAAATCACGCCATCATGGCGTAGGCGAAGCATCAAATCTGGAATAGCCTTAAGAATTGCCTGTTTCTGAGCTTCACTTTGTTGCAAGGCAGCTTGGGCCGCTTTACGATCGTCGATGTTTTGAATGATAAACATCACTTCATCCGTCCCGGTTGGAATGATTCTTACCTCTTCAAAATGCCAACGATCCTCAATCGGAACGTGTTGCTCGTAGAGCATCATTTCGCCGGTTTCTAATACTTGGTGAACGTACTCAAGTTGGGTTGCTATGTGAGATTCATAAAATTCACTTGTGGCATATTCAGTAATGTTCGTACCAATCGGGTCGCCATGTTTTTCGAGCAGATCCTTGGTAATCTGATTTTTTGAGTAGCTGAGGTAGGTGCCATCGCGACTTAAACGAAAGATCAGGTCCGGGATACCAGAAAGAATGGCCTGATTTTCAGCTTCTCGCTGCTTAAGTGCTAGTTCAACCTGCTTGCGGTCAGTAATGTTTCGCACGATGAAGAGGACTTCTGTTTGTCCCTGGGGCACAACACGAATTTCCTCGTGCTGTACGCGATCGCTGATAGTCAATGTCTGCTCAAAGATCTGTATCTCGCCGGTCGCGATCGCCTGCCGAATGGACTGCATTTGCAGCTGGGCAATCTCCGGAGGCATATGATCGCTGATATGACGGCCTGTGGGATCGTAATCAGCCGGTAAGCAATCGATCACTCGATTGGTATGAACGTAGCCGAGCCAATACCCTTCGTGGCTCACCCGAAACATCAAGTCAGGGAGCGCTTGGATGATTCGGTATAGTTCATGTTCCCTGTGTTGACGTGACAGCTCCGCCGCTTTGCGATCGCTAATATCTAGCAGAACCCCCTGCCATCTAACGGCTCCTGATTCCTCGAATTGTGGCCGGGCCTGCACCTCAAGCCAGCGCGCCCGACCAGAAGGGGCAACACTGCACCATTCATAGCTAAAGAGCTGATCGCTGTCCGTCTGCTGAGCGATCGCAATCAGGAATCCTTTGCGATCGTGGGGGTGCATCTGCGACCAAAAGTATTGCCCCGGAGCTCGCATGAGGTCCTGCCGAGGCGCTTCAAAAATGATCTCAGCTGGACGGTTAATGTACTCGCACCTCACCTCACCGTCAGCCCCAACGTCAAGCAAAAAAATCGTACCCGGTATATCGTCCGTCCACCAATTCACCTGCGACCTTGCCATCCATGCCGGATCGGGCCACGGATACGTCAAAACATGAGACCTAGGAGCCAAGCTCAGCTTTCTGGGGTTAGCTGCTCCTTGAGATTGAGAGCCGAGATGGGTTGCCAAGATACCGGTTTCAGCCACGCTGTGATAAGCGACTAAAGCATGGGTAATGTGACCCGCAGCATCTCGCATAGGCATCGCCTGGGACTGTAAAGCAATCCGACGAAAATGATCAAAAATTTCGATGTTTTTGCTGCTAGCTGTTTTACCGGCCAAAGCTTGGGCAGCCGGCAAACGCTCGGTGGGATATTGCTCGCCTGTGCCAGCCACTTTTAAACGGCACAGACGGGCAAAAGTAGTCAGCGTCACGTAACTGCAAGTCTCGAGCCGAAAGAGGGTTTTTGCGGCCCCATTGAGATAAATGACATCGCCATTTTCGGCATGGATAACAATGCCTATTGGAAAAGGATCAAAAAAAAATTGCAGCTCAGAGACACTAGCTTTCTGAAAATAAGCTGGCAAGTTTATTTCAACCTGGGACTGTTCCAAAGGGCTGTTCATTAAAATAGTAACTACACGTTTATGAGGCTGTGACTCTCAAACGGAACACTCTCCGTCGGATCAAGATGCACTGTCTGAAAATGGACAACCAGCGAGCCCTTTTCAAGGCAACAAGTAGCCCTCTAATACCTACTCAAGGCAAACTTTGATGGCTTGAGGCCTAACAAACGTAGACGGCTGAAATAAAAATCAGTGAATTGAGCGATGCCTGTCAGTATTCAGCTAAGACTAGTTTACTCAAGTGATCCAAATCACTTGAACGATAAATATACGGGTTTAACAAGATAAAATCATTGCTACGCATGAAGCTATGAGCAAGACGCGTTTGCTCGCCGTACGTTTAAAGGGTTCTCTGAGACTGGGCAGCAACCATCGATTAGGTAGCTAATTCCCTGAGTTCCATTGCCATTGGGAAAAGCTGAAAGTGTCTGTTTGCCGGGGAACGAAGACAGCAAAGGAAGCTCAATCCGTTACGCCATTTTGCAGGATCGCTTTGCCGCTGGATAATCCTACAGATGTCTTGAAATGTTGACAAAGAAGTTAACGGAATCAATGCCCGAGATCGCAAAATGTGCGAGAAACTGGTGTCGGTTAACAGAGCTTTAGCTAGCGATCGCCCGTTGACGAGCCGCCTGTAATTCTTTGATCCGCTCCAAATTGCCCACAGGAATTGCCTGAATGAGCCGCTGGGTATACTGCTGTTGCGGCTCATAATAAATTTTATCAGCCGGGCCTAGCTCCTCAAGTTTGCCTTGGTTCATCACCATAATGCGATCGCTCATAAACTTGACAACGGCCAAGTCGTGGGAAATAAAGATATAAGTGAGTTTGAATTCTTCCTGCAGTTCTTTGAGCAGGTTCAGCACCTGTGCTTGCACTGAGACATCGAGGGCAGACACGGATTCATCACAAATAATGAATTGTGGATTGAGCGCCAGCGCACGGGCTATGCAAATTCGCTGGCGCTGCCCCCCGGAAAATTCATGGGGAAATCGATGGATGCATCCTGGGTCAAGTCCCACCCGTTCGAGCAGATAAGCGACCCTTTCCTGACGATTGCGGCGGCTGCGAGAGACTTTATGGATTTTGAGAGGTTCGGCGATCGCCGCACCAATACTCATCCTAGGATCTAAAGCACTAAAGGGATCTTGAAAGATATACTGCATTTCCCGCCGCAGCTTCTTGAGGGCAGAGCCGCGCCGACTCAGGGCATCTTGACCGTCAAACCAAACTTTTCCCCCCATGGCGGGGACTAAGCACAGCAAGGCTCGACCCAGAGTGGTTTTGCCACAGCCAGACTCGCCCACCAAGCCAAAGGTTTCGCCTTGAAAGACTTCGAAAGAGACATGATTGACCGCCATGACATGGCGCTGGGTATTGCCAAAAACGCCCCGAATCGGATACCCCACCTGCAAATTTTCCACCTTTAGTAAGGGACCTCGTTGGGTAATTGCTGCTAATCGAGCAGCTGATTCGGCGGCACTGACCACAGTTTGATAGGCAGCAATGGGACCGTCCTGCGGCTTTTCATGGAGTTCGGTTTTACCGTTGTCACCATCAACGACTTCCATAAAGTCGGCAACCGTAGGCAGTCGCTGAAGTCGCTCATGCGGCGAAGGGCGACAGGCCAACAGCCCTTTTGTATAAGCCCGTTGGGGATTGGCAAAAATTTCCCAGACGGGCCCTTGCTCCACGATCTGACCTTGGTACATGACGGCAACCTGGTCGGCAATCTCAGCGATGATGCCTAAGTCGTGGGTGATAAAGATCATCGCCATGCCCCGGCGATCGCGCAACTCCCGCAGGAGATCTAGAATTCGGGCCTGAACAGTGACATCAAGGGCCGTTGTCGGCTCGTCGGCAATCAGCAGAACCGGATCGCAGGCGATCGCCATGGCAATCATGATGCGCTGTAGTTGTCCACCGGACAGTTCATGGGGATAGCGGTCTAAAATCTCTTGTTGCCGGGCAGCAACGACCTCAGCGATTTGTGCCTGACTCAAACTGGGTTGCTCTTGGGCGATCGCGGCGGTCAGTTCCTCATTGCTATCTAAAAGTTTGACTTCCTGAAGGCGGGAGATCGCCTGCTGTGTCGCCTGCTCAGCAGAAATGTCTTGATGCTGTAGAATCGCCTCAGTCAGTTGATAACCACAGGTATATACCGGATTAAGCGAGCTCATCGGCTCTTGAAAAATCATGGAAATCTGGTCGCCACGGAGCTGCTGCATCGTTCGCGGCGAGAGCGATCGCAGATTGACCGCCGGCTGGACTGGATCGGCCTGAAAGAAAATTTCCCCAGCAGTAATCTCACCGGGCGGATTAGGCACTAGATCCATGACGGTTAGGGCAGTGACAGACTTACCTGACCCCGACTCCCCCACAATGCCTAAGGTCTGACCTGGGGGCACCTGCAGCGACACATCGCGCACGGCGGGGATTAAACCGCTGTCAGTTTTGAAGTGAACAGAAAGGTGGCGAACATCCAAGACAGGAACAGTCATAACGTCAAACACAGCCACTTGCAGCGTACAGTTGGATTAGCAGGATCATAACAGCGGTGCCACCCAAAAACGGTTCACTCAAAGAAGGATGCTCAAACTTGCGATCGCCGTTCTTATTATGCTGATTGGATCGGCCATTTGCTCAGGAACAGAAACGGCCCTTTTATCGGTGTCAGTTCTCAAGGCGCGGCAGTTGGCCCAATCGCGCAAGCCTCGGGCCTTAGCCTTACTCTCAATCAGGCAAAAAATTAACCGCCCCATTGCCACAATTGTGATTCTCAACAATCTTTTCAACATCGTTGGCAGTATTGTGATTGGCAGCCTCGCCGCAGAGGTCTTTGGCGACACATTATTAGGGGTCTTTTCTGGCGTCTTGACCTTCTTGGTCATCGTCTTTGCGGAGATTTTGCCGAAAACCCTAGCAGAGCAATATGCCCAGCGGATTGCCCTGTTTATGGCGGTCCCCGTAAGAGGATTAACTTGGGGCATGACGCCGTTTGTCGTTTTACTAGAGCGGATTACGGCTCCTTTTTCGCGCAGTCGGCGGCTCCCTACGACCAACGAAACTGAAATCAAGCTACTGGCAGCCATTGGCTATCAAGAAGGCATCATTGAAGAAGATGAAGCCGAGATGATCCGTCGGGTGTTTCGGCTCAATGATATTGAGGCGGCCCACATTATGACTCCCCGGGTTGAGCTGACCTACATCCCAGGCGAGGCTACCATTGCAGAGCTTCGGGAGGAGATTTTGGCCTCTCCCCATAGTCGCATCTTATTGATCGAAGAAGACATTGACCACATTCAAGGCATTGCGTTGAAGGATGACCTCTTGACGGCACTCGTTCGCACTCAAGGGGACCAACCAGCAAGTAGTCAATTGCGACCAGTGAGATTTATCGCCCAAACGGAGCGAGCCGATACCTTATTACAAGGTTTCCAGGCCAATCGCGAACATATCGCGGTGGTGGTGGATGAGTTTGGCGGAGTATCAGGCATCGTTACCCTCGAAGATGTCTTGGAAGAACTCACCGGCGAGATTGTTGACGAGACAGATTTAGATGTAGACCTCCAGGCCCTGGCCCGCCAACGACGCAAGCGCCTGTTGCAAACTAAAGGCTTTAGCGACTTATCTCCCCCCCAAAAAGGGAAATTGTCAGATCAGTAGAGCACAACGCGATCGCGATTATGAGACCTTTATCAGCGGGACTAAAAGCTCGGCCTGACTGACGCAACCCAACCTGGGTTATGCCAAACCGTTCATTCTGTCTCAACAACGCCGAGCCTGGTACAGTTCTGGGACTGGTCTAATTTAATGCTTCGAGAGTCCCAGCAATTCTCGAAAAGCACCATTGCAGGTCAACTTCAACACACCATTGCAGTTATCAACCCAAGGAAGTAGCAATCAACTGTTTTTCAAGATTCTTGGGCACCATAACCATGAACCGCCCGAAAACGCTCTGAGGCTGCTGTAGTAATGTGTAGAGCAAAGCCAGTCAGCCTGGGCAGCGGGCATCGCTTCCCGATAGCCATGTGTTCATTGCCTGGCCTGGCGGTATGGCCACAGGGTTCTCATCGGTAGGTCAGCTCGGAACACCGCTGTTTGCTTCGTTAGTCACCCGGTTTCTTTGGGCAACTCTTTATTGCAATGATGACTGGCATGCCTTCAAGTTCACCCAGACCCCCAATTCAGACTCATTTCCAGAATGGGATATGCACTATTTTGCTCCCGGAAATATTTGCCGTCAATGAGGCAATAGATTTTCAAAGCACCTGCCGAGAGATTTTTGCCACCCATCACGGTGCCCTAGAGCGCCTGACGCTCAACTTTGCGGCGACGACCTTTTTAGACAGCAGCGGTTTAGGCTCCCTTGTCATTTGCCGCCGCCTGTGCGAGCAGCATCAGGTCGAACTGCTGCTCAAAGAAGTGGGTCCCCAGGTCATGTTGGTCCTCAATATGACAGACCTGGATAAGGTATTCACTATCGCGCAACAGCAACCCCAAGCATCGGTCGGTGGCTCCCGTCTGGGTCGGCTAGATCGGGGAGCGATCGCAACTCATCCTTCCGTCACCTCAAAAATGAAGCGCGCCATGGATATCGTGGGAGCCTTAGTCGGATTGGGCATCACTGGCATCCTCTTTATTCCCATTGCGATCGCAATTCAAATTGATGATCCGGGACCAATCTTCTTTAGCCAAATTCGCTGCTCTTGGATGGGTCGTCGTTTTCGCATCTGGAAATTCCGCTCTATGGTAGTGAACGCCGAAGCCTTGAAGCAGCAAGTCAAAAACGAAGTCGAAGGTCCTCTATTCAAAAATGAAAAGGATCCTCGCATCACCCGGATTGGGCGGATTTTAAGAAAAACGAGTTTAGACGAGTTCCCGCAGTTTTGGAACGTGTTAAAAGGCGACATGAGCTTAGTCGGAACGCGGCCACCCACCCCCGATGAAATCGAGAACTACGAGATACCAGCCTGGCAGCGCCTCAACGTCAAACCAGGACTGACCGGGGAATGGCAGGTCAGTGGTCGCTCTAACATCAAAAAGTTTGAGGATGTCATTCGCCTCGACATGAAATACCAGCAAAACTGGAGTTTGATGTACGATATCCAGCTCATCATCAAGACGGTGTTAGTCCTATTTACATCAAAATCTGGAGCCAGCTAGCGATCGCTACCACTAGTCATGGCTGAGATAACGGCTGCGCTGTGGCTCAGGGGACTCGCCTCCTACTGGGAACCAGCAACGCTCTCCCGGCCCCATCAGGGTAGACGTCTCATTTTGATGAGAAGCGGTATATTAGTGCAAGCGATCTATGTTGCGTAAACAGGGCTAAGCCGTTGGTAAGCGACCCGGCAAAAGCAAAGACAGCCTCTCAGCGATCGGTTTCGGAGTCCCCCCAAGCTTCTGAAGCCCATCCCACCTTGCCCGAACAGCGCTGGTTTATTCATCCTGCACTTAAGGGCGAAGCCCAAGGGTTAGCTCAACAGTTACAGTTGTCGCCGCTGCTCACCCAGGTGTTGCTTAATCGCGAGATCGCCATGCCTGAAGAGGCATTAAAGTTTTTGCAACCCGAATCGTTGCTGTTGCCCTCGCCGCTGGATGAGTTTCCGGATCTGGCTCAAACTATCGAGATCCTACTCGAAGTGATCGAAGCTGGTGAAAAGATTGCCATTTGTGGCGATTATGACGCCGACGGGATGACCAGTACGGCTTTGCTGATCCGGGCGCTGCGATGTTTGGGTGCAAATGTGGACTATGCCATCCCCAGCCGCATGCAAGAAGGATATGGCATTAATACCCGCATCGTAGAAGATTTTTTTGCCGATAGGGTCAGCGTCATTTTAACGGTAGATAATGGTATTGCCGCCGTGGAGCCGATCGCCTACGCGCGCGAACTCGGGTTGACAGTAATTGTGACGGATCACCATGATGTACCGCCAGAGATTCCCCCCGCCCACGCTATTTTGAACCCTAAGCTAGTTGCTGAAACCTCTCCTTACTATGGAGTTGCAGGGGTCGGCGTCGCTTACATCTTGGCGGTTTGTCTGGCCCAAGCAATGGGGCAGATTCAAGATTTGACGGCTCCGCTGCTAGAACTATTCACACTGGGCACGATCGCGGACTTAGCGCCCCTGACCGGGGTGAACCGGCGCTGGGTGCGGCGAGGCCTCGGCCTATTGCCCAAATCACGGCTGATTGGCGTCCAAGCACTGATCCAAGTAGCTGGCCTCGGCAATGAAAACGAATCCCTTAAGCCTGAGGATATTGGCTTCCGTTTGGGGCCACGCATCAACGCTGTAGGTCGCATCGGCGACCCGCAAGTCGTTATTGAGATGCTGACGACCGACAATGTCGACATCGCCTTGCAGCGCGCGCTGGAGTGTGAACAGGCTAATCAGCGGCGACGCGAAATGTGTGAGCGGATTGAGACTGAAGCGATCACTTGGGTCGAGGCCCAAAAGGTAGAAGGTAGTGTGGATCTACCGCGCGATCGCGTCTTACTCATTGTGCAGCCCGAATGGCATCACGGCGTCATTGGCATCGTGGCATCGCGGCTGGTAGAACGTTATGGCGTCCCCGTATTTATCTGCACCTACGAAGATGAGGAACAAAAGGAAATTCGGGGCTCAGCTCGCGGCATTCCTGAATTCAATGTGTTTGAGGCCTTGCAGAGCTGCCACGACTTAATGACAAAGTTTGGTGGGCACCGGGCAGCGGGGGGCTTTTCCTTTCCAGCCAAACACCTCCGGCAAATCAAATCTCGCTTGGCCAAGTTTGCCAACCAAGTGTTGCGGTTAGAGCACCTGAAGCCGTTGGTCACGGTTGACGTGAGAGCATCGTTAGAGCAACTGACATTCGCGCTATTCGACCAAATCGATGCGCTGCACCCCTGTGGTATCGGCAACCCTGAGCCCATATTTTGGACGCCCAATGTGCGGGTGACAGAGCAACGCGCCATTGGGCAAACCAAAGCACATCTGAAACTATCTGTAGCCAATGCAAGCGGCAATGAGTTGACGGCGATCGCCTGGCGCTGGGGCAATTACCTCCCTCTGCCAAATCAGATTGATATTGCCTACAAGCTCAAAATCAACGAATGGCAAGGAAATACCACTATCCAGCTAGAGCTTATTGGGGTACGCATGCCGACCCAGCTATCGGCGACCGCTCCAACCGGTCCTGCGCAGCCGCTCTTTGTAACGACCGGGGGAACAAACACGGTCAAGCTGCCGTTTGAATCTCCCGCTGCAGACCCTGTTCAGGAGGAAACTGAAGGGAATGGGACTCTAATAACGAGGTCGCTATCGCCGCCAGAGCCGGTTATGGATGAGCCATCGCAGTTTTATACCGCTAGTGAGGCAGAGGCAGCAGCCCCCATTAACCGAGCGGATTTCTATTTCAGTCGGCGGCGCTACCAAGCCCGGGCCCTACGAAAAGGCGACTCTCGAGAACTGCAAATTCACAACCCTGAAGGGCAGGTTTTAGTCGTGTTGCTCCCTGAGCGCAAGGGCTACTTATGTGTCCCAGGCGAACCGGCGCGTCAAGTGGATATTAGTCAAGCGCACTATTTCAATCTGCTGCGGGCTGGTCTCGATGCTTTAGAGATTCGTCAGCAAACGCACCTGCTCCTCGAAAAAGATGAACTGCTGGCTGATAAGGATCAACATATTGCCACCTTGACGCAGCAGCTCGAACTGCTGCAGGCCAAAGTGGGGCAGCTCTCGTCTTCGCAAAAACAACAATTTCAAGCTTTACAAGAAAAAGTAGAAGCCCAAGAAACGGCGATTCAAACTCAAGAGGCCCATATTGAAACGCTCAAACAGGATATGAGTCGGCCGACCCCGACCCTCAATCCCAAAGCGATTAAGCGAGAAGTCCGGGCCGATGTTGGGGATGCCATCTGGTACTGTCTTCAGACTCAGAGCCAAAAGGATCTATATGCGGCCTATAAATATACCGCCCTCAATGCGGCCGATGGTACTGATACGCAAACGGCGGACTATAGCGAGGCTGGTTTACGGTTGGGATTTGTCGTCGAGCGAGAAGTCGTACAGCCTTGTTTCGCCGACCTGTATCAGTTTCTTTTGGAGCAAGGGCGTTCTGAGATAGCCGGTTTCTCGCTTGCACCGGGGAAAAAATATACCTTAGGCATGGCAGCGCCGCTATTGGCAGAACAATGGATATCGGTAAAAACATCAGTCCTGGGTCGCCCGACGGCCCCAGACGATCGCGAGCTGTACTGTCAGGCTAAATCCCGTCAGGGTCTCTCCCGCAGCGATCGCGCACTGCTCGCCGACTTTTTTGAACGCTGGGAGCATCCCATGGGGCAGTGGCTCCAGGCCGATGCTGAGACCGCCGCCACCGCCCTTGATCAAATCAGTAAGTATCGCAACTTGGCCGCCCATGGGGGAGCCCCTCTTTATCTCTGGGCCTTTGAGCGCATGCGGCTCCTGATAATCGGTAATCAGCAGCAGCCTGGCTTGCTACAGCGGATTTATGCCACCGCTTAGCGCACGCCACTGAGGTAAAATCGACCTCAACATAATGGGTCAAGACTGAGATGGGGATCCTGTTTGGTCACAGAGTTGGAGCTATCGCCTTTCTTGGTGTTAGCCTCAGCTACCCGTAGAAAACGATGGTGGGCCAACTCTAACCAGCCAGAAAGCGCAGTATGACAGTGCAGCAGTTCAAAACCTTATTGAGTTTGGTCGTATTAGGATTTGCGGCTGCTATCATCCTTACGGCTAGGTTGACGCCTGTAGCTCCCGTCACAGCCACCGTCACAGCCTCTGACCGCGAGTATATTGAGGGGTCAACCTATCGTCCCGGCAGCTATCGCTACACATTTGACTATGTCTATGAATACCAGGGCATTCAACATGTCTCCAGCCGCTATACCTTTGGGGGGCGTAATCGGTCTGTTGGCGTTTGTAATTATCGGGTTGGCGATACGTTGACCGCTCACGTGAGTCATCACAATCCCGATTTTGCGGTCGTCGACCCCCACGTGTCGGGCTTCATTGATGCGATCGCCGGCGTAGGGCTATTGATGGTAAACCATTCCCTGCTGGACTATGTTGTAGTGAATCTCGATCGGTTGCACTGGCTCAGCCGCCTGCACCGTCAGTTGGGCATGGTCACTGGGCTCACCATTTGCTTCGGCGGGTTAGGGACTCTGATCTACGGGGTAGTGATAGCTGCCACCCGCACCTGTGTGAACTGACGCAGAATTGAGCGATCGCGCAGTTCATCCATTTTCATTGGCCTTCCCTGAACCTTCATCAGCTCCCATGATTTGCGCTAGCAGCAGGCTGTCGGCAAATGTTTCCAATATCAGCGTCTTGACCATCACCGTCAGCGGCAATGCCAAAAAGGCACCGATTGGGCCCAAAATCCAGGTCCAGAAAATAACGGCTAAAAACGTTACCAGAGTTGAGAGATCCAACCCTCGACCTAAAAAGCGAGGTCCGACAACCATATCAAAAAAATTGTTGATCAGCGCATACCCAACAAAGACCCCGATGCCAGCCCATAGCCCAGAGTCGAGTAGTGACAAGATCAGCGGCGGCACCAAAGCAATCACGTAACCGATGTTGGGAACAAAGTTAAACAGGAAAGATAGCACACACCAGAGCAGAGCAAAGTCTACACCGATGGCCCATAGCAAGAGGATCTGCCCCAAGGCAGCCATGGCTCCTAACCAGCCTTTGATCAGCAGATATAGACTGACGCTTTGGCCAAATGCTCTGACTTTGTGTAAGAGAGGATTGTCTTCCCCTAAACCACGCTTCAGCTTAGTCGAGAAACTGTTGGCCCCTGCCAGCATGTAGATAAAGATAAACAGCGTTAGGCCAACGTTACCAACGGTGCCCAATAGTCCAGTCAAAAAGCCCACTACGAGCTGGATCAACCGGGATGGCTGAAAAAAGTCCAGGTCAAATAGATCAGTGCTTCGAAAGCCATGGCTATTAAGCCATGTCTCAAATTGCTCAAATTGGGCATCTAAGAGTGAGCGGTATTCAGGGACAGCGCTGGTAAGCTGAGCAACCGAGGCTGCTAAAAAAAGTACAAGCAATAATCCAACGGCGACGACGCCTAAGATGACCAAAGTGTTGGCCAACCAACTGGGAATGCCTCGGACCTGCAGCCATTGCACTATGGGAGCAGTCACCAAAACGATGAAGAGTGACAGCAAAACTGGGCTGAGCAGTTCTGCCGACGCCTTCAAGCCGGCAACAACAATCACGAAGGCCGCGATCGCGACGAGCAGACGGACGATGCTTGCTTTTTCACGCTGCAACACAGTGATTGACCCAGTCACCACACTGCTCGCAATTATGGCAGCAGTTGTAGTTCACCTCAAAAATTTCTCCGCTGCAGTGATGCCAGTCAATTGTCGACTGATGTCCCTTTAAAAATCCCTGTCCTCGATTGAGAACAGGGAAACTTGTCTGGTGCCAGACAACGTCAACATCGATAAAGTAGCCAGGATGGCTGTGCCTCGGCTCAGCCAATGCCCTCACTTATCCTGAGGCAGATCGCCGTCGTAGTCCAAACCGG
The DNA here is from genome assembly GCA_050331235.1 of Leptolyngbyaceae cyanobacterium. Lineage (GTDB taxonomy): Bacteria > Cyanobacteriota > Cyanobacteriia > Phormidesmidales > Phormidesmidaceae > Halomicronema. The sequence goes on along the minus strand of JBHJHA010000005.1, from coordinate 81,658 downwards.
GGGTCACGTCTTTGATCGTCTGCTCAACCATTTCATTCGCCTTTCCAAAGGCATCGGCGGTATTTCTGCCCATTTGCTTGATTACTTTACCCGGTTGACCTTTCAAAGCTTCCTTATCTTCCCGAAACTGACCAGTAGTGCGAGGACGACCGTTTTCGCCTAGATCCTCAAGCTGGTCCAAGCGATTTTGAGTGCTGGCATCGACGTTGGCATCAGCAATCTGAACGGTGAGCAGCAAAACTGCGACGAAACCGGCGGCGATCGCTCGGCGCAATTGAGTACTGCGTAGAAATTTGCCGAGGCGAGTAAAAATAGTCTGCATCAATTGATCCTTTTGACTGCTACACATGTGCTGGCTGCATTTGCTTCACAGCTCAGCATTCCACCCATCAAATTACTAGGTTGCAGTCCTTAATCTCCTCTCGCCAAAGAGAGAAATCCACTAGCTACAGGATATAAAAAAGAGATTGCGCAAAGCGGGCAGACCTTCATAGTCAATTGGCACACTACGAGGGAAAGACTTGTCAGGCAGCCTGAGAGCTGTGACACAACCTGACAGCTCCAGAAGACTGGGCACACATTCTGCCGTAAAGGGGGTGGCTTGCCTCTACTATTGAGATGCAGCAAGGCTTCTCTGTAGATGCGATCTGGCAAAATGACCCAATCTTTGTTGACAATTCCTCCGTGTGCTTGGTGGCACCCCATTGGCCGAAGCTGGGAACATTACTACGTCGTCCGGTATGCCAGTAACTTGGATGATGGCCCCGCCCACGGCGCTCCCCTCGGAGGCTTCGGAGCCGGCTGCATTGGCCGATCACCCCAAGGCGATTTCAACCTCTGGCATCTGGACGGGGGCGAACATATTTTCCAGACCTTCCCCGCCTGCCAATTCAGCGTATTTGAGTCGGTGGGCGATCGCACCCAGACCTACGCGCTCTCCACCCAGCCCCCCGAGCATCCCACATTAAGCCGTTGGCAATGGTATCCCTCAACAGTCCCAACCGCTTCAGAGGCGGCTCCGATCAATACGGGTACATACCATGCCCTCTATCCGCGCAGTTGGTTTGAATATCAAAACGTGTTCGCAGCTCAGTTGACTTGCGAGCAGCTTTCCCCCATTTGGGCTCATAACTATCGAGAGGCAAGCTACCCCGTCGCAGTCTTTTTGTGGACGGCTTACAACCCCACTGACCAACCCATCACGCTGAGCATTATGCTGAGTTGGCAAAATCTTGTGGGCTGGTTTAAGAATACTGAGAAGTCTCCCGAAGTTCTGCAGCGAGACGACGGCAGTCCCTATTACGATTATGTGCCAGCGATTGGCGTTAGCCAAGGCAATCACAACCACATCGTTCGCACAACATCAGCAGTGGGTTGCATCATGAGCGGTCATTGGGCCCAGTCCGGTCAGCCCCCCGCAGAAGGCGATGGTAGCTGGGCGATCGCGACGGCACCTCAGCCCGGGGTTGAAATCTTTTTTCATAGCCATTGGGATCCCGCCGGTAATGGCGCTGACCTTTGGCAGACCTTTGCCCAAGACGGCTCTCTAGCCAACGACGAGACTGAACGCTGGGCCGCAGCAGATGAGCAAGTTGGCTGTGCGATCGCCGTCAGATTTATCCTGCAACCTGGAGAAACCCGGCAGCTTCCTATGACCCTAGCTTGGGACTTGCCTGTGACAGAATATGCCGAGGGGATCGCGGCATATCGCCGCTATACCGACTTTTTTGGTCGGGAGGGAGGCCACGCCTGGGCGATCGCCAAGACGGCTCTGGGCAACTATCCCACCTGGCAGCAGCAAATTGTGGATTGGCAACAGCCGATTCTCGACAAGCCTGACTTGCCCGACTGGCTCAAGATGGCTTTGTTTAACGAGCTCTACGATTTGAGCAGCGGAGGAACGCTGTGGCATGCCGCCACCGATCAAGATCCTGTTGGACAATTTGCGGTTTTGGAATGCTTAGACTATCGGTGGTATGAAAGCCTCGATGTCCGACTCTACGGTGGTTTAGCTACGCTCATTCTCTGGCCAGAGCTCGAGAAAGCCATCATTCGGGCGTTTGCCCGCGCTATTCCCACCGCCGATCAGCGCACCCGCATTATCGGCTACTACTACACCGTCGGCAAAGCTAACCATTACGCCCCCCGTAAACTCAAGGGCGCGACCCCGCATGATTTGGGTGCCCCCAATGAACAGCCCTTTATCCAAACCAATTACACCAGCTATCAAGATTGCAATCAGTGGAAAGATTTGCCCAGCGACTTTGTGATTCAGGTTTATCGCGCTTACAAGTTAACGGGAGAGCGTGATCTGGCTTTTTTGACGGAGTGTTGGCCCGCCGTGACCGAAACACTGACCTATCTCAAGCGGTTTGATACCGATGGCGACGGTATTCCGGAGAACGGAGGCGCCCCTGACCAAACCTTTGACGATTGGCAACTCAAAGGGGTGAGTGCCTACTGTGGCGGGTTGTGGATGGCGGCATTGGAAAGCGCGATCGCGATTGGCGAAGCGCTGACGGCGGCGGATCAGGCTCCGGGGAACACCCCCGTTTTGTTGACTCAGTATCGTCGCTGGCTAGAGCAAAGCCGCAATCACTTTCACAAAAAGCTGTGGAACGGTCACTATTATCGGTTAGATACCAGCAGCCACTCCGAGGTAGTCATGGCCGACCAACTCTGCGGACAGTTTTGTGTGCGGCTCGTGGGTTTACCTGACTTGGTGGAAGCCACTTACCTCAAGTCAGCCTTGGACAGCGTCTACCATGCCTGTTTCATCAAGTTCAATGAATATGCGGCGGGGGCGGCCCCACCACAGACGCAAAAGTTTACCGGGGCCCAGAGCGGCTTGTTTCGTCCAGCCCAAGCAGGCGCGAGGATCGGGGCCGCCAATGGTGTTTTACCCGACGGCTCCCCAGAGGACCCCGACGGGACCCATCAGTTAGAAGTTTGGACCGGCATCAACTTTGGATTAGCCACCTTTTTGGCTCAGAATGGCCAGCGCGATCGCGCCTTAGCCATTACCGAAGCAGTGGTGCAGCAAATCTACACCTATGGCCTGCAGTTTCGCACCCCTGAAGCCATCACAGCTTTTGGGACCTTCAGAGCCTGCCATTATCTCCGACCACTCGCAATTTGGGGGCTTTATGGGGCCTTCTATCTTTGGCCCACTGAGAAATAAGAGACGGGTTCCACAATCACAATGAAAGCTTCCCTTCGTCGCTGGCTCATAGCGCCCAGTGAAAACTGGTCAGATCCACGGGTTGTGCTGTGGTACAGCCTAAGCCTACTGTTCGCCATTTATTATGGATACCTGGCATTACAAAATGCCTTTAGTGGGCCCTACGTTATGCAGGACGATGCCCGTCAGCATGTCTTTTGGATGCTGCGTTTTGTAGAACCGGGTGCATTTCCCAACGACTTTATGGCTGATTATTATCAGTCTAATGCTCCAGTGGGCTACGTTTGGCTGTATCGCTCAGCGGCGGCAGTAGGTATCAATCCTTACGTTTTTAGTAAGGTGTTACCGCCGATTTTGGGCTTCGTGGGGACACATTATTGCTTTCGACTGTCGCTACAGGTGATGCCTCTGGCACCTGCAGCCTTTACGAGCACCCTCATACTCAATCAAAGTCTATGGATGCGCGATGACTTGATGTCAGGCACACCGCGAGCTTTTTTATATGCCTTACTTTTGGCTTTCTTAGTGTATGTCAACCAGCGAGCAATTATTCCCTGCTTGATCGTCCTCATTGCCCAGTCCCTCATCTATCCCCTATGCGGGCTCCTATCCGCTGCTATTCTGGGCCTTCGTCTAATTGAGTTTAAAGCGGAAAGACTGCGGCTGACCCAAAACTCCAGAGATTATTGGTTATCGGGTTTAGGGCTCGCCCTATTAGTCATTTTCTTAGCGCCCTATGCCTTGGCAAGTTCGCCATATGGCCCGGTGATCACCCCCGCCACCGCCCGTTCCATGCCAGAGTTTTGGCCGGGAGGTCGTTCTGCTTACTTTACTGATAATCCCATCAAGTTTTGGTTTGGCGATCGCTCCGGGATAATTCCGACCCCCGTCCTCACACCGCCGACGATGGCCTTTAGCTTACTTTTCCCTTGGTTTTGGTGGCGCTCAAACTCAGCATGGCTGTCAACGATCCGCGGTCGTGCTGCCATTTTGCAGCAGTTAGTGATAGCGTCATTTATTTTATTTTTCGCAGCTCATTTGACCCTTTACAAGCTATATCTACCGAGCCGCTATACTCACCACAGTTTGCGAATCTTGTTTGCGCTTGCAGCCAGTTTTGTAATCTGGATACTGTTTGACTACTTATTACAAATAATTGAGGATTCAACCGCCTCTCGTAGGCAGTGGCTTCGGAGGGGGATAGCTTCATTAACGGTAGGATTTATTGCGCTTAATCTACTGGGCTATTCTGAAACGTTAAACAACTTTCCAGGATTGTTCAACAGCAGCCGTCATGGAGTTACGCCTGATTTATACGAATTTTTCCATCAAACACCGCCGAACACAACGATCGCTAGTCTTACGAAAGAGACCAGCAACCTTCATGTCTTTACCAGGCGATCGCCTTTGATTTCCCCAGAACTGGGATTGCCCTATCATACCGGCTATTACCAACAATTCCGGCAACGTGTTGGCGCGTTGATTGAGGCCCAATTCAATCCTGATTTAAGTGCTGTGCAAGACTTTATTCGCACCTATGAAATCGATTATTGGCTGCTAGATGACAAATCCTTTTCGTTAGCGTTTTGGCTCCAAAATAAATGGTTCAATCAGCATCGTCCAGAAGCTCAAACAGCGATCGCTCGGCTGGATAATCAGGACATCTCTCCAGCTTTAATAAAGGGAATAGACATCTGTACGGTACTCACCACGACGCCACAAAGAAGGGGTTCTGACAAAGTTTCTGAGAGGGACGCCCAACAATTTTGGCTGTTGGATGCTAACTGCTTACTGCAGCTACCAGCCGATTGATCGAGGCCCTGCAGCAGTTGCTAAATACAGCTCAAATACTGATTTCTTAGGAAAATCTGTCGAGCCAATTCTGGCGATGATGATGTCTACTGAAGCATGATCTTCTAGGTTCGCTTTTTCTTCACTCGTACCTTCCAAGTCGGAACCTAAAGGTGGATCTTCTTGCTAAGCAATCTCATACGCCATTTTTTCTAAAAAGAAAACCGGCATAGAGCATTGCTCCACACCGGTTTAACTCAATTAGACTACCAAGTCGCGTTTACTAGCCTAAGGCTTCAGCGCCACCGACAATTTCAAGAATTTCTTGGGTGATTGCTGCCTGACGAGCCTTGTTATAGTCCAGCGTGAGCGACTTAACCAATTGGCTAGCGTTATCACTCGCATTATTCATAGCCGTCATCCGCGCAGCCAGTTCGCTTGCGGCAGCTTCTTGCAAAGCTCGCAGGATTTGGTTGCTAAAATACAGCGGTAAGAGCGCATCCAGAATTTGTACTGGATCTTGCTCGAACAGCATATCTTTGGGGATCACGCGGCCCTCGAGGGCAACCTTTTCTCGAGCGACATCAATTTGACCACTGCGGGTAATGAGGCGGAAAATTTCGTCATCGTCGGCTTCTAATCCTTGAGGATCGACCGGCAGCAGGGTTTGGACAACAGGCCGAGAGCTCACCAACGAAACAAACTTGGTGTAGACCAGTTCAACACGATCCACAGTGCCTGACAAAAACAGAGAAAGCAGTTGATCGGCAATCTGAGAAGCTTCATCAGCTGTCGGAATTTGCTCTAACTCAGTGAACTTAGAGTCAATCGGGCGTTCGCGGCGGGCAAAATACTGAACCGCTTTACGGCCAACTAATACGTAGGTATAGTCAACGTCGGTGTTGGTCAATTCCGAGGCTCGGTTTTCAGCCCGACGAATAACGTTGGTGTTGTAACCACCGCACAAACCGCGATCGCCCGAAATCACCAGCAGAGCAACCTTTTCAACCGGACGCTCCTGCAGCAAAGGTAAATCAACATCTTCAAACTTCAGCCGAGTCTGAAGACCATGCAAAACTTGAGCCAAACGGTCTGCAAACGGGCGAGTCGCCAAAACTTGGTCCTGCGCTCGACGGACTTTAGCCGTCGCCACTAGCCGCATCGCTTCCGTAATTTTTCGCGTATTCTTTACTGATTTAATGCGATCTCGAATCGCCTTGAGGTTAGCCATCTTTTTTCCTTTCTAACCGATCTAACCGAAACAAGGCATCCGATGTAGTCCTCTGGAAACCACCTCGGATGCATGGACCATTACCTATGCCGAAGCCATGAAGGTCTGCTTCGTTTCCTGAATGGCTCCCTTGAGAATTTCAATCAGCTCATCAGTGAGCTTCTTCTCGGTTTTAACAATCTCGGCATAGCGGGGCTTACTGGTTTTGAGGTAGTCACGCAACTGCTTAGCAAACTCAGTGACTTTCTCAACGGGCAAATCATCCAGGTAGCCATTGGTACCTGCGTAGATGATGGCAACTTGATCTTCAACCGGGAGGGGAGAATTTTGAGGCTGTTTTAGAAGCTCACGCAACCGCTCGCCGCGAGCAAGTTGATCTTGGGTCGCTTTATCAAGGTCAGAGGCAAACTGGGAAAAAGCTTGAAGTTCAGCATACTGAGCTAACTCCAGCTTGAGCTTACCGGCAACTTTCTTCATCGCCTTAATCTGAGCAGCACCACCAACTCGAGAAACCGAGATACCAGCATTAATTGCAGGACGCAAGCCCGAGTTAAATAGGTCCGATGATAAAAAGATTTGACCATCGGTAATAGAAATCACATTGGTTGGAATGTAAGCCGAAACATCACCAGCCTGGGTCTCAATAATCGGCAGGGCAGTCATACTACCGCCGCCCAGTTCATCGTTCAGCTTGGCCGCACGCTCGAGGAGGCGAGAGTGCAAGTAAAAGACATCACCGGGATAAGCTTCACGGCCCGGCGGACGACGGAGCAATAGAGACATCTGGCGATATGCCTGGGCCTGCTTGGACAAATCGTCGTACACCACAAGCGTATGCTTACCCTTATACATAAAGTATTCAGCTAGGGTAGCGCCGGTGTAGGGTGCAAGGTATTGAAGAGGCGCCGGGTCGCTCGCGTTAGCCGCTACAACGATGGTATACTCCATCGCGCCGCGTTCTTCCAATACGTTGACGACCTGAGCCACTGATGCAGCCTTTTGTCCCACTGCAACGTAGACGCAAATAACGTCCTCGCCTTTCTGATTCAGAATAGTGTCAATGGCAACAGCGGTTTTACCCGTCTGGCGATCGCCAATAATTAACTCTCGTTGTCCTCTGCCAATGGGGATCATCGCATCGATAGCCGTAATGCCAGTTTGCATCGGCTCGCAGACAGACTTCCGCGCAATGATTCCCGGAGCCATAGACTCAGTCAAACGAGTCTCACTTGCTTGAATATCGCCTTTACCGTCAATGGGACGAGCCAACGCATCAACCACTCGGCCAACCATGGCATCCCCAACGGGAATTGAGTTAATTTTGCCGGTAGCCGTCACCGGGCTGCCTTCCTGAATACCGCGGCCAGCTCCCATTAACACAGCGCCCACATTGTCCTCTTCCAGGTTCAGGACAATTCCAATGGTGCCATCTTGAAACTCTAAAAGCTCACCAGCCATAGCCTTCTCAAGACCATAGATACGTGCGATACCATCACCGATTTGCAGCACGGTACCAACATTAGAAACTTGTACAGACTGATCGTATTGCTCAATCTGCTCCTTGATAATATTGCTGATTTCGTCAGGTCTGATACTTACCATTTGAATTGCTCTACTGAACTGGGTGGACGATTAAAATCAAACGATGTCAAAAAGCGACGGGCTTTACTTAAGCTTGAGCATCTAGTTGCATACTCAACCGACGGAGCTGGCCTCGTAAGCTAGCATCAACGACTTGTGAGCCGACTTTAATGATGACCCCTCCCAAGAGGTTGGAGTCCAAAGCAGTTTCCAGGTCAACCTTTTCAGCACCAGTCATCGCTGCAACTTTTTCTCGGATCTGACCTTTCTGGTCTTCCGACAATTCTACGGCTGCTGTTACTTCTGCCAACACGGTTTTCCTTAACTCGCGCAGAAGATCCTGATAGCGCCTCAGGATAGTACTCAAAAAACCAATGCGTCCTTTGTCGACAAGCAACTTCAGAAAGCTAACAAACAGAGGGTGCAGGTCCTCAGATACTTTTGCCAAAACCCTCTTCTTTGCCGACTCCTCCACTAAGGGGTTTTCCAAGAATTGCTGCAGCTCTTCAGACTCCTTAAGTAGTCCTTGCAAGCCTTGAGCATCTTCGCCAAAGCGATCTTCCAAACCCTGCTCTTTGGCCAGAGACATTAGAGCCTGTGCATAAGGGTCCGCAACCTCTAGAGATAAGGTGGTAGAACTCATTTCTGATCCTCCAGCAGAGCAATACTTTTATTAACTAAAGCAGTTTGAACATCTTGGTTCAGCCGATCAGGTAATTCGTTTTCAACCCGCTCCAGTGCTAACCGAGATATCCGCTGCCGCAATTCACGCATCACTCGCTCTTGCTGAAAAGAAACGTCTTGATCGGCTGCAGCCTTCAACCTTTCGACATCAGCATCGGCCTCAGCCAGCAATTCTTCCTTTACACCAGCAGCATTTTGCTTAGCAGACTCGACAATATCCTGGGCTTTTGTCTTGGCCTGGGCCAGCTTCTCTTTCTGCTCTTCCAGGTCTTGCTTAGCTTCACGCTGACGACGTTCCGCGTCCTTAATAGATTCTTCGATATTCTTTCGACGCTCGGATAAGATTCCACCTAGAAACTTCCGACCAAAATAAAACAGGACCCCCCAAATAATAATGAGGTTGATCAGATTGGTTTCTAGAAGATTGAAATTGAGCCCAAAGCCACCTTCTTCGGTTGCTAGTAGCCAGAGACTAACCATGGCGATACTTCCTAACAAACAATGCAAACAAAATTTATATCCCTAAGGGAGTAATGAAATCGTCTTACGCAGCACTTAAAAGCTTATCCAGCATTTGTTGCGTAAGGGCGTCTACTTGACCTTCTAAAACTTGGAAGGCTGACTCTATTTGAGCCTCAATTTCTTTCTGAGCCTGTTCTCTCTTTTCCTGCGCTTCCTTTTGGGCCGCTGCAATCTGCTCATTAGCAACTTTTTCTGCTTCCGATCTCGCTTCCGCAATAATTTCTTGAGCTTGTCGACGAGATGCAGCTAAATCTTGTTCGTACTGCTCAGCTAATTTTTCGGCTTGAGCCAACTGCTCCTTCGCGCCTGTAATGCTGGAGCGGACATACCCATCACGCTCATCAATAGCATTACCAAGAGGTTTATAAAAAACCGCGTTTAAAACCGCTGCTAAAATCAAAAACTGAACAGCCATCAAAGGAAGCGTGGCATCAATATCAAATAACCCGCCCGCCTCTTCAGCTAGCAATATCCAATTCATCACATCAAGCCCTCAGCTCAATTCCAGGGAGTCTACAGAACAGAAAGAATCTTGATTGAGAAAGTAAGTTTTACCTTCTCAATCAAGTATGGCTATAACTAGGCAAAGGGATTTGCAAACAGCAGGACCAGCGCAACTACAAGACCGTAGATAGTTAACGCTTCCATAAATGCCAAGGAAAGCAGCAGCGTACCGCGAATTTTTCCTTCAGCTTCAGGCTGACGAGCAATCCCTTCTACCGCTTGACCAGCAGCATTACCCTGTCCGATACCAGGGCCAATAGATGCTAAACCTACAGCCAAAGCAGCAGCAACAACGGATGCAACAGCAACAATCGGTTCCATTTCCTTACCTCAAAGAGTTGACATTCTACTTACAACTACAGAAGTGAACTCGCCATTTGGCTTGCTCTTAAATGTGGTCCTGAGGGACCGCCTCGTTGATATCGCGTGCTTCAAAATTCACGCATCAACTTAGGATCATCTGGGCAGTCTGTAAACTACCCATGCTCTTCTTCACCGTGTCCTTCGATCGCTTCACCGATGTAGACAGCAGCAAGCGTAGCAAAAATCAATGCCTGAATCGCACTCGTAAATAACCCCAGTACCATAACAGGCAAAGGAACAAACAAGGGCACAAGCAATACAAGCACCGCTACAACCAACTCGTCTGCCAAGATGTTTCCGAAAAGACGGAAGCTCAGGGACAAAGGCTTGGTGAAATCTTCCAAAATATTGATCGGCAAGAGGATTGGAGTTGGCTCAATGTAACGAGCAAAGTATCCCAAACCACGCTTACTAAATCCAGCGTAAAAGTAGGCTAGAGATGTCAACAAGGCTAGGGCAACAGTGGTGTTGATATCGTTCGTAGGAGCAGCCAGTTCGCTACCTGGAATGTGCAACAGCTTCCAAGGAATAAGCGCCCCAGACCAGTTTGACACAAAGATAAACAAGAACAGCGTTCCGACAAAGGGAACCCAAGGGCGATACTCTTTTTCTCCAATCTGACCTTTTGCCAAATCGCGAATGTATTCAAGCGCATATTCCATGAGGTTTTGAATCCCTGATGGAATACGCTCAATGTTGCGAGTTGCCAGCACCGAGAATAGAACCAGAAGCGCGATCACAAACCAAGACGTCATGAAAACCTGGCCATGAATCTTGAAGCCTGCAAGCTCCCAATAAAAATGTTGGCCAACTTCCAACTCAGCTAACAACATTGAAATCGGCATAAAATCAATCATCTCTAGCGATTCTTAAGGTTTGCACGAAAACCTACCGAAAAAACAGTGCTACACTCTCATAACTACATTCAAAGCCTGAGAACAGATCATTCCTTAGAAGGAACTGCTGTCCATAGGGTGTAGCCGATAAGAGCAGCCTTGTAAGTCAAAAAACCCAAAAAAACGGGCATCACCTCAAGCTGGTTCCACTGACTCGAAATCAAAATCAGAGCTGCAACAAGGGCCAGTCGGCCACTTGAAACTCCACCAGAGTTTTTTCCAATTTTTTCGACGTTTTTTGACAACATCCTCAAGTAAACCACACCAACGCACGCACCAATCAGATAATTAAGTGCGATATGCAATGAGTAGGTAAACCAAGTGCTGATGAAAATTATTGCTGAAAAAACCGCAGTGGTTTTTAGCAACTGCCGCTGGAGGCGATAAAAATCTTGCATTGAATCTTCTTTAGAAGAGTAAGAGGCAAGACCTTGTTGTTCCATCATGTTTGATGGTTCAGAACTTGAGGGAGTCTGCACGTAGCCTATTCGGTCATAAGAGTTCTGCACTTAAGCAGACTCATGTGAGTCAACGCCTAAGCCACCGCAGATCATATCACGCTGAGAATCTTTAATTTTTACGAAATTCACCTTCCTGCAAAAAATGTATGGGATTTGGCTGAAACTCCTATTTTTGTTCGTGCCATCTGCAACGGTCATAGAGGCGGATGACTGGCCCTGCTGAGGTCGCAGTCTAGATCAGACGCTAGCTAGCCGGTGACAACGTCATCAAAGGATTCGTTAGCCTGCTCGGGGGAATCGCAGTTACCCTGCCTCTGGGTTGCGATAGGAGAGAACTTTTCAGCGTCCTTAGCAGGTATCTCAGACTAAACTCTCAGGCGGCATTAAGGTGGTGTTGGCACAATTAACCAAGATGGCCATGGGTGATTGCTGCCCTTTAGCTTTGTTAAAGTCTTGGATTAACGATGTCTTCTCGATTACCCCGTACAACCCGTCGGCGCCTTTTGCAGTTGGTTGGTGGCCTCAGCAGTGCTGCACTGTTGCCGCCCTTGCTGCGTGATGCGCAAAGCCAATCCGCAACCATCCCAGTCACAGCGAGGCTCTCCTTCGACGAGCTACCCCAGGTATCGCCGATCGCCACTGCCAATGTAAATCCGCATCGGGTGGCCCTAGTCAATACAACTGATCGAGCGGCCGGTATTCGCCAATTGGTTGATCTGTTGCAGCCCCCCGGATTTGAGGGGAAGCGCGTGTTTATCAAGCCCAACTACAATACCGGCGATCCTGCACCAGCGGCCACGGATCCGGCGGTGCTGGAGACACTGGTGAAGGTCATTCAAGGGGCGGGGGCCAGCAGAATATCGGTGGGCGATCGCTCGGGCATGGCCGATACCCGTTCAGCTATGCAGCAGACCCAAGTATTTGCTTTAGCAGATCGCTACGGCTTTACACCGTGGGTATTTGATGAACTGAACCGTGCTGACTGGCAGTATTTTTCCGGTGAGGGTACCAATTGGACAAGGGGATTTGCGATCGCGAAGCCGGTATTGGAGGCCGATGCGATTGTGAACGCCTGCTGTCTCAAAACCCATCGTTACGGCGGTCATTTCACCCTGTCGTTGAAAAATACGATTGGCATGGTGGCCAAGTATGTCCCTGGAGACGGTCACAACTACATGCGAGAACTGCACCGGTCGGCTAACCAGCGACTCATGATTGCTGAAGTCAATCGGGCCTATCGCCCATCACTTATCGTGATCGACGGTGTAGATGCATTTGTGGCTGGGGGACCGGCTCAGGGTGATAAAGTTCGCGCTGGGGTGATGTTAGCTAGCACGGATCGGATAGCTATTGACGCCGTGGGAATTGCGATTCTGCGGATGTTGGGCACCACCCGAGCCGTCGCTGAAGGCTCGATTTGGAGTCAAGCTCAGATTCGTCGTGCGGCTGATCTGGGTCTAGGCGCAGTTCAATCTGAGGCGATTGAGCTAGTCACCGGAAATACGGCCAGTGCTCAAATGGCAGATCGCATTCGTCCCTACCTGACGTAAATACACTCTAAATATCTCAGTAACGGCCTCCGGTTCACAGCCAGCCCCGGAGCCGATAGACTAATAGACCAAGATATTCTTTGATGGCACGGCTAATCACGTTGAGGTTGTTGGCATCTGGCAGCAAGCTAAGCAAAACGGCCTGATGGGTGCTGCTGACCTCTGCGACAGCCCGCTCAGAAATCAGAAAGTCGGTAGGGGCCGCAATTGCATCGATACCCTGTTTACGAAAAATCGCCAGTGATCGCGGCATATGCATGGCGGACGTTACTAACAAAATTCGACTGATTTGTTCCCGCGCCAAGATAGCTTTGACGTTCACCGCATTTTGATAAGTGTTAAGCGAGGTCGGGTCTTCAATGATCGCCTGACGGGGAACGCCCATCGCCACCACAATTTGCGCCATATCATCCGATTCTGGCGGACCGCTACCCTTCCAGGCGATACGTCCCCCGCTCAGGATGACTCGGGGAGCTTTACCAGCGTTGTAAAGCTGAGCCCCGTGGAGGACGCGATCGCCCGCTTCTGACACATCAACCCAAGGACGAGGATAATCAGCCGGTCGAGTGCAGCCACCCAGTACCACGATCGCCTCTGCCTCAGGCATCGACTGCGGAGGGAGATTTTGCCATTCTAGAGATTGTACTAAGCGGGTAGCAACCCAAGCATTGCTGCCAAACCACAGAATAACTACAGTGGCGATCGCGGTAGTCATGGCCAATCGACGGCGGCGACGCCAAACTCCCCATATGGTGACTAGCATCATGAGCGATGCTAGTCCTAAGGGGTAAACGAGCAGCGGCAACAGCTTTGACAAAAATAAAAACATGCTCGATGGCCGACAACTCGGCGATAAAAATTCGATCATCTTGGGCGATTGTCATGTTCGCGCTGACGCTCAGCGACAGGTTAACCATTCCTCTTGGCTAGACTGAAGAAATATTCAAATCGGTAGGGCCAAGGGAGGGTAAAGTCCTATGGCTCTGTCGATGACTGGCGGGCTCGCGAGCGCCACCGGCGCCAGCGCTGTAGCCGCCGCCAGCAATAAATCGCCAGCCCTGCAACCAAGACCAGGGTCAAGAGCGGAGCCGTCATCGCCAAGAGCGTCAGTATGGTTGAAGTAAGCAGTTCAATTATGCCCACGACGGGATTAGCCAAGCCCCCGGTGGCGCTGGCAGCCGTTAGGCGAGTTACCGTGGTAGCGCCTTCAACCAACTCTGCCGTACCGCCGCCCGCGATCACGGCAGTTGTCCACATTAAAACCGGGTTGATATCCCCCACCATGGACAAACTGGTGACGGTGATCAAAGTGCCTGCGATGGGAGCGGCTATAAGTTCCAATGAGTCCAACGCATTGCTGACCCACGGAATGAAGTAAGCAAAGACTTCTATCGTAGTTGCCACGCCCTAGATGATTACTGCCGTTTCACTACCCAGCCAAGCCCACTTGGGAGCAGGCACAAGCATGCCCCGATGGGTGGCCAAGCTCATGGCAAACGGAGGCAGGAAAACTCGAAATCCACAGGCGGCGCTCAGCCCAAGTCCCAGGCACAGCGCTAACAAAAGATTCAGACTATCCATACGCACTCAAGTCACTTGAATATCCGGGAAGCAATCGGCCCCATCTTGGCAAATCGCGGCTACCAGCACCCAGGAGTCAAAAGCATGCGGGGGCAGCAATTCCCCCATCAGAGATGAGCTAAAAACATTCTCAGACATCAGCAAAAATGCAATAAACGCCCGGAAATATACTTCTGAGCGTTTACCAATGAACTATGTTTGGTCGTTCGGCAGCGATCGCAGCCCCAACGTTAACAGAACCGCAACCGCCTACGCGACGGAGGAAAAAGCTGGCAACGGACAGGTATTAGGCATCGGTGGAATCACACAAGCTTTGGCTGTTTCGGGTACGGTCATGACGACCTCGCGCACGATTGGGGCTTCATAGTATTGGCAGCCGTGACAAGGCCCACAAGGATTCATCGCACAACGCAAATAAGGTGAGCGAGCGTTCATCGCACAGCTAAAGTCACCAATTACGTAGCCGATGCCTTCCACGTAGTTGAGATCTTGATCGCGCTGAAGTGCCGCCTTGAGTCCTCTTTGGGCAGCCACTTCCATCGCTCGGCCAAACTCAGCCTGCACGCGATCGCGGGTCCGCAAACTTACCCAAACAGAAATCAGGGCTGGCACCAGGCTCAAGCCAAAAATCAGCAAAACAATCAGCATAGGGAAAAGACGAGATTTCTCTTCGATATCAATTAATGAAATCCTATCGTGATCGCAAAAGTGTCTGGTCTCATCTCCATGTATTTGTAGTAATCCTTATGACTTTAGGTAAAGTTGTGAAAACTTCAGCCTATGTACTGGGCATCTTAAATCCCTATCACTAGCTCCGAAACCCTGACTATGAGTCCTCTGTAGCGGTTTCCTTTGGCTTGGGCCGATAGGTGGACGCCACGTGAAGTTCTTTTAACTGTTGGGGATTGACCGAAGCGGGAGCTCCCGTCAGCAAGCAGCGGGCCTGCTGGGTCTTAGGAAAGGCGATCGCATCACGAATAGACTCTTCCCCAGCCATCAGCATGACGAGGCGATCAAGGCCATAGGCGATACCGCCGTGGGGAGGGGTGCCGTATTCAAAAGCCTCCAGCAAAAAGCCAAACTTTTCTTGTGCTTCTTCATCAGATAAACCGATAGTCTCAAACACCTGACGTTGCACCTCCGGTTGATAAATACGCAAGCTGCCACCACCGATTTCGTACCCATTGAGAACCAAGTCATAGGCTTGAGCCCTGGCGGTTGTCAGGTCGTTCATTTCATCGGGGCGGGGGGCGGTAAATGGATGGTGAAGCGCTTCGAGGCGTTTTTCATCAGCATTCCACTCAAACATCGGGAAATCAGTCACCCAGAGCAGATTAATTTGGTTGGCGGGAATGAGAGCCATCTCCTTCGCGATCGCCTGTCGCACCCGGTCTAGGGTGGGGTTGACAATCTCATTCGGTCCGGCCCCAAAGAGTAGTAGCGTTCCGGCCTCTGCCCGAGTGCGTACGAGCAACTCTTCAACCTGCTCAGGCGTGAGGTTATCTTTGATCGCCCCAATCGTATCGATTTCGCCCCCCTCCCGCACGCGAATATAAGCCAATCCTTTGGCTCCCGCGTCGGCAGCCACCTTGAAGAGGTCCCCACCGGGTTTGATCCGCACATTGGAGATAACATCATTGCCATTGGGAATCGGCAGCACCTTAACCATGCCATCGGATTTCACCGCACCTGAAAACACCTTGAAGCCAGAACCAGCCACTAAGTCCGAAACTTCAACCAGTTCTAAGCCGTAACGCGTATCGGGTTTATCGCTTCCATAGCGATCCATCGCCTCCGCATAGGTCAACCGAGGAAATGGTCGGGGCAGTTCAATCCCCTTAACTGACTTATAGATATGGCAAACCAACCGCTCGTTCAAGTCCAGAATCTCTTCTTGACTAAGAAAACTCATCTCCATATCAAGCTGGGTAAACTCGGGCTGGCGATCAGCGCGGAGATCTTCGTCGCGAAAGCAGCGGGCAATTTGGTAATAGCGATCAACCCCCGATACCATCAAAATTTGTTTGAACAACTGGGGTGACTGGGGCAGCGCAAACCATTCTCCTTCATTGACTCGGGAAGGCAGCACAAAATCGCGGGCTCCCTCCGGCGTCGAACGGGTGAGAATCGGCGTCTCGATCTCCATAAATTGCTCTTCGTCCTCGAGGAAGCGACGAATCGCTTTAATCACGTTGTGGCGCACCTGCAAGTTTTGGGCCATGCGCTCACGGCGCAGGTCGAGATAGCGATATCGCAGTCGTAGTTCTTCCTTAACTGGTTCAGAATCAGCCGTAGAAACCTGAAACGGAAGTTGCTTGCGAACAGCGCTCAACAGAGCAATTTCATCAGCATAGATTTCGACTTCGCCAGTAGGCAGTTTTGGATTCAGCGATGCGTCTGGGCGCTGACTAACCTTGCCCGTGATGCGAATCACGTACTCATTGCGCAGGTCGTTGGCGATACCAAAAGAGTCCGGGGTCCGCTCAGGGTCGCTGACAATTTGTACTACGCCCGTGCGATCGCGCAGGTCCACAAAGATGACACCCCCATGATCACGACGACGATCAACCCAGCCAAAGAGGGTAACGATTTCGCCAAGGTGGGATGCTCGCAGGTGACCGCAGTAGTGGGTTCGCATGACTTTGCCCGTGATTTTTGAACGCGACAGGAATTTACAAAACCTGTTCATTATCTAGGATCATGCAACCAGTCGCACCCTTTCGGCGAGTAATTTACTGCACCCCCGGTAAAAACCCGTTAAATCATTCTTGGCTAAACCCTTCCAAGCCTTTCAGACAGACGATTGGCTACCAATACACAGCCGGCTCATCGACTTCCTCATCGATTAGATCGCCGAGATCGCGGCGCAGCATCGCATCAATCATTGAGCCCGGTTGCCGCTCATGGGGCCAAGCAAACGCATGACGAAAGGCCGCTGCCTGACAGGCCTGCAACTGGTCAAACCCGATAATGTCTTGAGTCAGCAGGTTCTCATACTCAAAGGGCAAGCGTACATTGTGCAGTCCGGCATTGTCAGTGCAAATGGCAATATCGACGCCGGCCTCAAAGCATTGGTCAAACACCGGCTTCAACTGCTGAATGTGGTCTAAAGTGCCGGTTTTGAAATACGTGGTTGGACAAATTTCGAGACACTGGCGGCGGGCAGCCACTTCTTTGAGCAAGTCGGGACGCTGCAGCGGAATTTGAATGCCGTGGCCAATCCGCATTAGGTAAGGCAACAGTTCGGGGTGGCAGCCATCCTGGGTTTCAAACACGTGGCCTGTTGTACGAACACCGGCACTCCGTGCGTGGGAGTAGAGAGCAATATATTCGTCTAAGCGATCGCCATACTTCGCATCACCACCGGCCAAGTCGATCGCACAGACAAACTCTGGATATTGGATGGCCAACTGAACAATCGCCTGATTAACCTCATAGGGCAACCGCGAATGCATACAGAGGATTTGCTTAGTCACCACGGGATATTCCGTTTGCTGACTGGCCTGACCCACCACTTGAACGATCTCGGTCATCTTATCGATGCGTTCGTTTTGGGATAGATGCTCCGGAGTGCGGAGATAAGGGGTGTAGCGGAGCTCTAAATAAGCCAAGTTCTCAAAAATGTAAGCCCCCCGAATCAGGCGATACACAAAATAAGGAAGAGCCTCTTGAGTCTGCACGCTCTCCACTAAAGTGTGGAGCTCCAGGTATTCTGCCAGCGTATTGCGGGGACGCGTGTAAAACTCCTCAAAGGCTGGATAGTCATCAAAGCGATCGCTAACGTCAGGACGATTGCGCTGGAAGTACCGCCAGAGCACCCTGGGCACCACAGACCCCCCCAGGTGGCGGTGAAGCTCGGCATAAAGACTCATCGCAGACTCCCTCTGAATGCAGTAACAGCCATCAAACGCTAAGAATTGTGAACGAATTCGTCGACTACCTACTGTTTTACCGCGAATTCACCTAATTAGCTTTATAGTGAGGAGTTAACTTAGAAATCTTTGCGTTTTCCACCTGCGTTCATCCTCAATCCCCTAGCATCAGGTCCTAGACGTCTTAGTGAATCGATATGTATCCTGCCGGACTGAATAATAGTCGTCCTTTTTCTGATTGAACACCTTGACAGAGGTGCAAAAACCTGAGGATAATGGTCATTTGTGTGAACGGAAGACCTTAAGACATTGGCTAACGTCGTAGTAATTGGTGCCCAGTGGGGCGACGAGGGAAAAGGCAAAATAACTGACCTCTTGAGTCGATCGGCTCATGTCGTCGTGCGCTACCAGGGCGGCGTCAATGCAGGTCACACCGTAGTGGTACAGGATCAAGTTTTTAAGCTGCACCTGATTCCTTCTGGTATTTTGTCTCCCGATACAGAATGTGTGATTGGCAGCGGGACGGTGATAGATCCCCGCGCAATTATCAAAGAGCTGGACATGCTCGAGGGCCTAGGCATCTCAACCGAAAAGCTTTTTATCTCGGAAGCAGCCCACGTCACAATGCCCTACCATCGGTTACTCGATCAGGCTTCGGAAGAACGTCGCGGCAAAAAGAAGATTGGGACTACCCGTCGCGGTATCGGCCCGACCTACGCAGACAAATCTGAGCGCATAGGCATCCGCATGGTCGACCTGATTGAAATGGATGGTTTAGAAGAGCAGCTTGAATGGACCATTCAGTATAAAAATGTCGTGCTGGAGAAGCTGTATGGGCTAGAGCCCCTCGATCCCAAAGTAGTGCTCGATGAGTATCGCGGATACGCCGATCGCTTGCGCCCTCACGTGGTTGACAGTTCCCTGCTAATTGACAACGCTATTCGCCAACGTAAAAACATTTTATTTGAGGGCGCCCAGGGCACATTATTGGATTTAGACCATGGGACTTATCCCTACGTCACCTCATCTAATCCGGTAGCTGGTGGTGCCTGCATTGGTTCTGGGGTTGGGCCGACCATGATTGATCGGGTAATTGGCGTTGCTAAGGCCTACACAACTCGAGTAGGGGAAGGACCTTTTCCCACGGAGCTAGTAGGCGGTCTAGGAGACAAGCTCTGTGAGCTGGGATCAGAGTTTGGCACGACTACCGGTCGTCGCCGCCGCTGTGGCTGGTTTGATGGAGTGATTGGCCGCTATGCGGTCCGGATTAACGGCATTGACTGCTTAGCCATCACCAAACTAGATGTCTTGGATGCCCTAGACGAAATTCAAGTTTGCACTGCCTATCGAGTCGGCGACCAAGTGCATCAAGATCTTCCCAGTAGTGGACGGTTGTTTGCTCAGTGCGAACCGATATACACTACTCTACCGGGTTGGAAAACTTCGACTGAGAACTGTCGATCTTTGGAAGACTTGCCGTCACAAGCTCTGGATTACCTCAAGTTTTTGGCTGAGTTGATGGAAGTACCCATCGCGATCGTATCGCTGGGTGCTAGCCGCGACCAGACCATTATCGTGGAAGATCCGATTCACGGTCCTAAGCGAGCGCTGCTCTATGAAAATGGGAGCGCATCGCAGGTCGCTTGATTGTTCGTTTGTTTGCTGCCTAAGTTACTTTGAGTTGTTAATTAAGTCCTATGGAACTGTCGATTGAATGTCAAAAGCGCGACGATAGCGCAAATCCCAGAGCTCTGCGCCGTGAGGGGCTGATTCCTGCAGTCTTATACGGACATGATGGTGATGCCTCGGTTTCCTTGACCGTGCCCCAGCGAGCAGCGGAGCGATTGGTACGGAGTGCATCGATTAACAATACGTTGATCAATGTCAAGGTCCCTGACCTGTCCTGGAGCGGGCAGGCACTTTTGCGGGAAGTTCAAGCTCATCCTTGGAAGGAACAGCTTTACCATTTGAGTTTCTTTTCCATCGCAAGTCAGGCCAGTGTGGATGTTGAAGTTGCCGTCAACTACGTTGGCGAAGCTAAAGGGGTCATCGATGAAGGCGGTACTCTCGACATTATTGTTAGTGAGCTAGCCATCCGTTGTGCTCCCGAAGCAATTCCTGAATCTGTCGATATTGACGTCTCCCATTTGGCGGTAGGTGAAAATTTGCACATTAGCGACCTGCAGTTGCCAAACGGTGTAGAGGTGATCACCGACACCGACAAGACGTTAGTCATGGTTGCGGCACCTCGCACCATGCCGACAGCTGAGGAAGAGGCATCAGCTCCAGTGGCCTCGCCCCTGGAAACGGTTACCGACGCTGGGGCTAATTAAGTAAGGCAAATTTTGCTTGACCAGGGATCAACATCCCTGGTTTTTTATTGTTCAAAATCACGGTGTTTATGGCTAACGCATCCCTTCCTCCCCTCATCCAGCAGATGCTCGAACCAGATTTTTATCCCCATCCGGTGCAGACCCCCATCACCCTGATGCAGACCCATGTGTCATATGTGCTATTGACGGGAGAGTTTGCCTATAAGCTCAAAAAACCCGTGAATTTTGGCTTTTTAGATTATTCCACCCTGGAGAAGCGGCAGCGATTTTGCGAAGAAGAAATACGTCTCAATCAGCGGGCTGCTGCCCCGGTTTACCTGGGGACATTGCCCGTCTCTGAGCGGGGCGATCGCTTTGTTCTTGGTGACGACGCTAATGTCGTGGAATATGTTGTCAAGATGCGCCAGTTTCCTCAAAGTACGCTCTTGAGCCAACATTTTGAGCGGGGAGAGCTGACCGAAGAGTTATTGCGCGAACTGGCCGAGGCGATCGCTGCCTTCCACCTTAAGGCTGAAACCAACAACTATATCCGGGCTTTTGGGACGGTCGAGAATGTTCGCCAGTCTATTGACGAAAACTATGAGCAAACCGCCGGCTTTATCGGTGGTCCTCAGACTCAGCAGCAGTTTGATGAGACCAAAGCTTACACTGATGGCTTTTTTGCGACCCGCCGCGACTTGCTTGATCAGCGCATCGCCCAGGACAAAATCCGTGCCTGCCATGGCGATCTCCATCTCAACAACATCTGCTATTGGGAAGACCAGCTGCTACTGTTCGACTGTATCGAATTCAATGAGCCTTTTCGCTTTGTCGATGTCATGTTTGACATCGCTTACATCATTATGGATTTGACGGTAGAAGGGCGCACGGATCTAGCCGCCAGCTTTTTGAGCCATTACGTTGAATGCACCGGCGATTGGGAAGGCCTGCAGGTTTTACCACTGTATGTCAGCCGTCAGTCATATGTGCGGGCTAAGGTGACGTCTTTTTTGCTAGGCGATCCTTCCATTGAGGAGCTAGTCAAGCAAGCAGCAGCAGCCAAAGCGGCCAAATACTACACCCTAGCATGGTCATACACACAGCCTCAGACAGGCCAGTTATTTGTCATGTCAGGTCTATCAGGTTCGGGCAAAAGTACCCTGGCACAGGCGATCAGCCGCCAGCTAGGGGCCATCTACATTCGCTCTGATGCCGTGAGGAAGCATCTGGGGGGCGTGCCGGTGGAGGCGCGTGGCGATGACAGTCTCTATACGCCCGAGATGACTCAAAAAACCTACCAGCGACTGACGGCTTTAGGAGGCATGCTGGCCAAACAGGGCTATACCATTATTTTGGACGCCAAGTTTGACCGGGCTGAAACTCGTCAACTCGCCATTGGGCAAGCGCAAGCTCATCAGTTGCCGCTGACATTCGTTCACTGTCAAGCGCCTTATCCAGTATTAGCGGAGCGGGTAAGAGCACGACAGGGAGATATTGCCGATGCGACGGTGGCGGTATTATCAACGCAGCAGTTTGAGCCATTCACAGAAACTGAAGCTGCCCTTGTCAAGACTATCGACACGCCCCAAGCCCTGTCTTCTCAGTTGCAGTCTATATTAGAGCCATAGATAACATGACCGGTTGTTCCCGAGTCAAGTGTTTTCCAAAGCAAGGCGGTGGATCAGTAGGTGAACCGTGACTGACAAAATTTTTCCTGTCGCCCTGAAGCTATGGCTTGGCTTCTTGTTGGCCTTTATTTTACTAGGGTATGAAATCGCTCCAAGTATTTTGTTTGGGGCGATCGCCGGGTTTGCAGGAGGTACAGTCGCCGCCTGGTGGCAAACGCCAGGGGGGGTGCCTCCGGAAACTGACTCAGCACCCAGCCCGCTCAACAAAATTGGTGAAAAGCTCCAGCCGAAGCGGGTCCAAAATCGTCTGCCTTTTCTCAAACTATTTACTCGGCGTGATCGCCGATATTCTGATTCCCGCCGATTGTAACTATAGCCATGACGCGTTTCGAAATTCGGCAGATTCAGCCCCAAGACAGCCTCTCCATGGCGTCCATTATTCGACAAGTCTTAGCGGAATTTGGGGCCAATCGCCCCGGTTTTGCTTGGGCGGATCCAGAGCTGGATTACCTGCACCGAGCCTATGCTGCTGAGAATGCGGTGTATTACGTAGTAGTGGTTGACAGGGCTGTGGTGGGAGGTGGGGGCATCGCTCCCTTTGCTTGCGAATATGAGCAGATCTGTGAGCTGCAAAAAATGTATCTGCTCCCCCAAATGCGCGGTCAGGGGATGGGCAAAGCGCTGATACAGCAGCTCTTAACCACTGCACAAACGCTGAATTATCAAGGTTGCTATTTAGAAACGTTCGATGCGATGAAGGATGCCATTCGGCTATATAAAAAAGCCGGCTTTCGCGCGATCTCCACCCCCTTAGGAAATTCTGGGCACAGCAGCTGTAACCTATATTTCCTGCGGTGGTTTGCGTCGGAGATGCTTGAAAGCGACGATTTCAGACAAAGCTGAGACAACCTGAAGTCGGCACGAGGGCTGGGGCTAAATGTATAGATCTCGGTTGGGACTTCTCAACATTCACCTCGGCGTTTGTGATACTCAATGGTTTGTGTGTTGGCCCAAAGACGCTGATAGGATGAGGACGCTCCGTCATAGACAGCCCCCATGAGTGAAGACACAATCTTTGGCAAAATTATCCGTCGCGAAATTCCCGCTGATATCGTGTATGAAGATGATCTCTGCCTAGCGTTTCGAGATGTGGCCCCCCAGGCTCCCACCCATGTCTTGGTAATTCCGAAAAAGCCCATTCCTAAGCTGGCCGACGCAGCGAGTAACGACAAAGAACTGCTAGGCCACATGCTGCTAATGGTAAAGGCGATCGCTGAGCAGTCAGGCATTGCTGAATCTGGCTATCGAGTTGTAATCAACACAGGCACCGATGGTGGGCAAACCGTATTTCATTTACATATGCATTTATTAGGTGGGCGATCGCTGCAGTGGCCCCCCGGTTAGTAGCCTCTACTCGCGCGAATCTCAGGCTAGAAGCCTCGAATTTTCATTTGTCGGCAGGAATTACGAAACGTGTCATAAAACGAAGAATCCTGTCGGCAGAGCCAAATATCAAATACGAATCTTTACGCTAATCAATAAGGTGAGGCGCTGTATTAACAGACCGCTTCATCCCATTCTTGTCGTATATATCTGGCAATCATCACTATGACTTCTACATTGCAATCGCGCGATCGCGCGAGCCTGTGGGAACGTTACTGTCAATGGGTGACCAGCACCGAGAACCGCCTGTATGTGGGTTGGTTTGGAACGCTGATGATCCCGACCTTGGCAGCCGCCACCATTTGTTTCGTCATCGCTTTTATCGCCGCACCTCCCGTAGACATCGACGGCATCCGTGAGCCCGTTGCCGGCTCCTTGATGTACGGCAACAACATCATCTCTGGTGCAGTTGTACCGTCTTCCAACGCGATTGGTCTGCACTTCTACCCCATCTGGGAAGCCGCTTCCCTCGATGAGTGGCTCTACAACGGTGGTCCTTACCAGTTCATCATCTTTCACTTTTTGATCGGCTGTTTTGCCTATCTCGGCCGCCAGTGGGAGCTTTCCTACCGTTTAGGTATGCGCCCTTGGATCTGTGTTGCGTACTCTGCACCTTTGGCGTCTGCTACTGCAGTCTTCTTGATCTACCCCTTGGGTCAGGGCTCCTTCTCTGACGGTATGCCTCTGGGCATCTCTGGCACGTTCAACTTTATGTTGGTATTCCAGGCAGAGCACAACATCTTGATGCACCCCTTCCACATGTTGGGTGTAGCAGCCGTGTTCGGCGGCAGCTTGTTCTCCGCGATGCACGGTTCCTTGGTGACCTTTTTATATGTGAGTGAGACCACCGAGACCGAGTCCCAGAACTACGGCTACAAATTTGGTCAGGAAGAAGAGACTTACAACATCGTGGCCGCCCACGGCTACTTCGGTCGTTTGATCTTCCAATACGCTTCCTTCAACAACTCTCGTTCCTTGCACTTCTTCTTGGGTGCATGGCCGGTCATCGGCATCTGGTTCACCGCTTTGGGCATCAGCACCATGGCGTTCAACCTGAACGGTTTCAACTTCAACCAGTCGGTTTTGGATAGCCAGGGTCGTGTCATTGCGACTTGGGCGGACATTATCAACCGTGCGAACTTGGGTATGGAAGTGATGCACGAGCGTAATGCTCACAACTTCCCTCTCGACTTGGCGGCTGCTGAAGCACCCGAAATTATCGGTTAGTCTGCAGCTCGCAGCTAAATTGAATGAGTGAAAAAGCGCCTCTCTCCGGGGGGGCGCTTTTTATTGTCTGCAATCCCTCACCTCCGGTTCTTGATGATCATGGTTCCGATAATGGTTGGCATAGTGGCATTCAGCTCCTTCTAGGATTAGCTGGCCATGGGATACGAAGCCGGATTGCAACCCAGAATAGTTGCCGCGGCCCGATAACTGCGACGCATCAGACATGGTGGTTTGAGTAGCTTGAGATGTTCTCATGGATGCATGACATCAGTGAGGCGGGCAATCTGTATTCAGATG
Organism: Leptolyngbyaceae cyanobacterium; assembly: GCA_050331235.1. Taxonomy (GTDB): domain Bacteria; phylum Cyanobacteriota; class Cyanobacteriia; order Phormidesmidales; family Phormidesmidaceae; genus Halomicronema. Next base: position 56,534 of record JBHJHA010000005.1, on the reverse strand, counting down.
GATTTAGATCCGTTGAATTGTCTGGACATAGCTACGACTCAAGGAATCAGACAGTTGCGACGCATGCAGGAAGCTGCCATCTGCGGCAAAGTCCTCTCGTCCACAGCGATATGTCGCCACTGCATCGCTCGGTTGGTCACACTCATTCCTACCTGGAGTTGACCGGGAGAGTGTCCATTCATCTCACCTTAGAAGCGTTAACCTATTAATCAGGTTACGATCGCCCTCTCTCCAGATAACTTCGGTGGCGATCGCCCACTTTACTGAATGGCTTCGAGGAAATCATGCTCAACTTTGCCGGCTTTGACACCGCTGAACCCCCTAAGCACAAGTCGTTTGAGCTGCCAGGGGCAAGGCCTCATTACACACCGGATCGCCCAGGGCAAGTTGATCATATCGCTTTAGAACTAGATTTAGACATTGAGCATCAGCGCTATACCGGCACCTGTAAGATTCAGCTCACACCGGTCCGCGATGGGATCGATCGCCTGGTCCTAGACGCGGTCAATTTGCAAATTGACTCCGTCATGGTAGGGAACCTAGCACAGCAGTTTGACCATGATGGAGAACGACTGATTGCCCATCTGAGCGTTCCCACACAGGTGGATAAGCAAATTGAGGTAGCTGTAACCTATCGCAGCGAAAACCCCCAACGGGGACTCTACTTTGTCACGCCTACTGAGCATCAGCCCGATAAACCTGTACAGGTGTGGACCCAAGGCGAAGATGAAGATTCTCGCTATTGGTTTCCCTGCTTTGACTATCCTGGGCAGTTGGCCACCAGTGAGATTCGGGTGCGGGTGCCCAGACCCTACCAGGCGATCTCCAATGGGGAGTTAGTAGAAGCGGTTGATGATGGCGACGTCAAAATTTTCCACTGGGTACAAAAAGAAGTGCATCCGTCTTATCTGATGACGCTGGCGGTGGGTGACTTTGACGAAGTTCGCGATGAATGGGACGGCATTCCTGTTACCTACTACGCTCAAAAGGGCCAGAAGGATGACGCGCAACGGACCATGGGCAAGACCCCAGCCATGATTGGCTTTTTTAGCGATCGCTTCGGTTACCGCTACGCCTTTCCCAAATATGCGCAAGTCTGCATTAAAGACTTCACCTTTGGCGGCATGGAAAATACATCATGTACGCTGCTGACAGATCGCTGCCTGCTTGACCAGCGAGCGGCGCTAGACAACACAAACTCAGAAATGCTAGTGGCCCACGAACTCGCCCATCAGTGGTTTGGCGACTTGCTTGTGATCAATCACTGGTCCCATGCCTGGGTCAAAGAGGGCATGGCGACCTACTCAGAAGTGTTATGGACGGATGATCAATACGGGGCAGAAGAAGCCGCATATTATCGGTTGAACGAAATGCGGAGCTATCTCGCCGAAGATAAGGGTCGCTATCGTCGCCCCATGGTGACCCACGTCTACCGAGAGCCGATTGAGCTCTACGATCGCCATATTTATGAGAAAGGGGCCTGTGTCTATCACATGATCCGCACTGAACTGGGGGATGATCTCTTCTGGCAGGCAATTCATGGTTTTGTCAACAAGTTTGTTCACAAAACCGTCGAGACCCTCGATCTGATTCGCACGATTGAGGAAACCACTGGCCGCAATCTCCGCTTTCTCTTCGACCAATACGTATATCGCGGTGGGCATCCAGACTTTAAGGTGGCCTATAAATGGGATGCAGATAGCAATCTCGCGAAAGTAACCGTCACCCAAACGCAGGGTAAAGCGGGGGATAAGAGCAGTCAAAACGGTTTGTTTGATCTCAAGATGCCCATCGGTTTTGGCTATGTTGAGCAGGGCAAAGCTGGGGTACAGCCCATCACAGTACGCATCCATGAACAGGAACAAGCCCTGTATTTTCCTCTACCCAAAAAGCCTGACTTTGTCAGCTTTGATGTGGGCAACCACCATACCAAAACGGTCAAGCTGGAATATCCCATGCCGGAACTCAAGGCTCAGTTGCACTACGATCCTGACCCGATTGCTCGGGTCTATGCGGTCGAAGCGATCGCCCAAAAAGGCGGTCTGGAGGCAGTGAAAGCACTGGCAGGAGCCCTCATGGACGATCCGTTTTGGGGCATTCGGGCGGAGGCCGCCAAGCAGCTAGCCGCCCTCAAGCTCGATCAGGCCGTCGAGGCTTTGCTCAAAGGGCTACAAGACGAGCACCCTAAGGTAAGGCGAGCTGTGGTAACCGCCCTCGGGCAAGTGAAGACCGCGACTAGTTATCAAGCTGTTTTACAAGTGGCTCAAGCCGGGGATGCCAGCTACTACGTAGAAGCAGCGGCGGCCAGTGCCCTCGGCGAAATTGGCGCATCAAAACTTACCGGCATTCCCCCGGAGACGGAGACCTTGGCGGTGTTACAAACCCTCCTTAAGGAACGCATTGGCTGGAACGAAGTCGTGCGCTCCGGCGCATTGAGTGGCATCAGTCAATTTAAATCGTCGGAGGCGGCTCTGGCAGTGATCTTGCAATATACCGATCCCAATGTTTCTGCAATGTTGCGGCTAGGAGCGTTGCGGGCGTTGGGGCGGGTCTCTACGGGGCAGTCGAAGACCAACGTTGAACGGATCTTAGAACGGCTGGATGCCATTTCCCGAGAACCACAGTTCACAACTCAGATGACGGCGATCGCTGCGTTGGGTCTGATGGAAGATGCTGGCGCGATCGCCATCTTACAGAGTATCGCCAATCACATTGACGATGGACGAGTTCGTCGCCGCGCAGAAGAAACCCTGCAAAAGGTCCAGGAGAAGCTCGATAAGGACCAAGCAATCACCAAGCTTCAGCAAGATTTTGAGGAACTGAAAAGGTCTAATCAAGAGCTCAAAAGCCGCCTAGAAGACTTGGAAGCAAAGGGTAAGGCGTAGATCGCACAGCCATAGGTGCGAGGCAACTCGTCAGCGAGTTTATCCCATTAAAGTGACTCGCTGACAACTGCCCCGCTTGTCCTGGGGTTCGGCCATGAGATTCTCATTTGCACCCTTGAGACCCTTTGCTAGACTTTTATCGCTAGAAGGTCTTTTCTAGCCGAAATACGGGTTGTCTCGGCGCAGGGGGAGCAGCCCATTGCACGACCCGTTCGACTAAGCCCGGTGCGACTCGGTTGCCCATGACCGCTAAGCGGGCCTGCCAGCCCACGACGATCTCAGCGGACTCTCGCTGTAGGCCTCTGACCAAAGCCCCGGCAACTTGCTCAGCGGTCATGGGCTGTACCCAGCGAAACCAGTCAAAATGTCGCACCATGTCAGTGTCAGTCAAAGACGGCAACAGCGACGTCACTTTGACATTGTGGGGGGCAAGTTCGCCTCGGAGTGCCTGGCTAAAGCCGAGAATGGCGAATTTTGTGGCGGAATAGGTTGCCATGGTGGGGGCTGCGACTTTACCCATCAAGCTAGAAACATTAACGATATGTCCCTGTCGATAGACGACCATACGGCGAGCTACCAGATGAGTAATGGTGTACAGCCCCACCAAGTTGGTGGAGAGCTCGGCCTCGACCTGGGGCAGACGAGACTGCAAAAATGGGGTCTGATGAGAGACGCCCGCGCAGTTGACGAGTAAATCGATAGGACCACACCGCTGCCACACGTTTGCAACCGCGACATGCACGTCAACGGGCTGAGTGAGATCAACCGGGAGAATGACAGCGTGGGTACCGATCGCCTCAATGGCGGTCGCAACTTCAGTGAGTCGCTCGGCATCGCGGGCAACCAAAATGAGGCAGCGACAGTGCTGACGGGCCAGTTCTAAAGCGATCGCACGACCAATGCCGCGCGAAGCCCCGGTGACTAGGGCAGTTTTACCGTGCAGTTTCATAGAAACCTCCATAAAGAAGGTCCAGCGCTGCGGTCATTGAGCAGCACCAAACCAAATGCAGTAGTGATAGGTCATGTGAGCAACGCTATCCAAAGGACAAGATCGAAGGTTTGCCAACAAACAAACCCCATCCCGAGCTCAGAGCTGGCGTCCCTAACTTTTCAAAAACGCAGTATGTGGTGTGCTAGCGATCACTGGAACTTGAGTCGTATTACAAATCGATCACGGGCGGGAAACCCTTCATCGGTTAAGTAGACTCATGGGGCTGTAGACTCAACCAGAGATCGCGGCACCTGAATATGCTCAACGATAACTAATCGGAAGCGTGACATGACTCAGCATATGAGTCCTCCTCGGAAGTCAATTCCAATGCATGTGTAAAGCGGAGCATCTAGATTGAATGCAAGACATTCAATTGCGTCTGACGTTAACACCGGGGTCAAGGCATCGACAACATAACTTAAAGGAAATGCTGAATTGTCACAGACATTTACACATTTTTCAGGGAGTGGCGATGGGGTACAGGCGACCATAAATCAGTTTATCCGCCGTCCACCTTCTGCTTTGAGAGCGGCCATCCCCAATACAAATGATCGTTGATCCTGAAAATGAGCCCGCAGCCGTAATTTTTCCTGAGAGAAGAAATTTTAGACTGCGGTCATCCTCGATGGATCGCAGTGATGGGGATGTCAGGGTAAGCCCCCTTATTAGCGACTGCCCACCAGCCCCCTTCAAGCTTCGCTCTACCCCAGGCAATCGCATCGTCTCTCGCTATTAATGACAGTAAAAACTGGTCAAAATGAAGAAATGAGTTCAATTTTTCAAATGCCAGCAGAGACAAGCTAGGCTGAATAAAAGCATGGAACTTTGCCACTTTCAGTTTCCCAATCAAGTGAGTTTAGATTGGGTCAAATCAGGTAGTTTTCTTCTCAAATCTCTTCAATGACTTGTGTTTCAAGGTCTTGAGAGAAGAGCTGACAGCATTAGTGAGTTGATTACCCATTACCGAACTTAGCGGAAAGATTAGATATGGGGCCTCAAAACATATTCAGATTTCCTAGCTTTAATTGATAAAAATAATCATCTTCACCATGGAAAACACGTCATTTTACATTCGTCGCTTTAATACCCTTACCAATACCGATGTGGCTATCGTTGGAGGTAAAAATGCCTCCTTGGGAGAACTAATTAGTAATTTAAGCGCAAAAGGTATTCGTGTGCCGAACGGTTTTGCTATTACCGCTGCGGCCTATCGGGTCTTTTTGAAAGCCAACCAGCTCGAAGGTGAAATTCAGAGGCAGCTACAGGCATTTGCCCAGCAGCAGCAGGCTTTGGCAAAGACAGGCAAAGCCATTCGTAATCTGTTGCTCGAAGCACCTTTTCCTAAGGATTTGGAGGACGAGATTCGCCGGGCCTACCGCGCGCTGAGCCAGCAATATCATGTTGACCATGTGGATACGGCGGTGCGGAGCAGCGCCACGGCTGAAGACCTGCCCGATGCCAGCTTTGCTGGACAGCAGGAAACCTACCTCAATATTCACAACGAAAAAGAACTATTGATGGCCTGCCACAAATGTTATGCGTCACTATTTACCGATCGCGCCATCAGCTATCGCGAAGAAAAAGGATTTGCCCACATGGACGTGGCCTTATCCATCGGCGTACAAAAAATGGTGCGATCGGATAAAGCTTGTGCTGGCGTGAGTTTTTCCATCGATACTGAATCGGGTTTTCCCCATGCAGCCATCATCACGGGGGCCTGGGGGCTCGGAGAAAACGTCGTGCAGGGAACTGTTACGCCCGATCAGTTTGTCGTGTTCAAGCCGTTGCTCAAAGCAGGATTGAGTCCCATCATTGACAAAGTCAAGGGCAGCAAGGCCAAGAAAATGGTCTACAACGAGGAAGGCGGCCGCTCAGCCGTCAAAAATATCAACACGAGTAGTAAAGAGCGCTTGGCCTTTGTGCTCAGCGATGCCGAAGTGTTGCAGTTAGCTCGGTGGGCCGTACTGATTGAGGAGCACTACGGGGGCCCGATGGATATGGAGTGGGCCAAAGACGGCAACAGCGGCGACCTATTTATCGTGCAGGCCCGCCCCGAAACCGTACAATCGCAGAAAGTTCGGAGTCGCCTCAAAACCTATAAGCTGAAAGCCTCTGCAGAGCCCCTAGTGACTGGCTTGAGTATTGGAGATGCGATCGCCAGCGGCCAGGTCTGCCAGGTTATGGATCCCTCCGAGATGGATGAGGTTGAAGACGGCAGCATTCTCGTGACCGAGATGACTGACCCCGACTGGGTGCCAGTGATGAAGCGGGTCGCCGGTATCGTGACGGACTACGGGGGGCGAACCTGCCACGCCGCAATTGTGAGTCGCGAATTGGGCATTCCCGCGATTGTGGGCACCGGCAATGCGACCAAACGCCTGTATCACGACCAGTCTGTGACGATTTCTTGTGCTGAGGGCGATCAGGGCTTTGTGTATCCAGGCCAGTTGGCGTATGAGACGGCGGAGGTTGACTTAAGTCAGGTGCCGGCGACCCAGACTCAACTCATGATGAATATTGCCACGCCGGCAGCGGCGTTTAGCTGGTGGCAACTGCCCGCCGAGGGCATCGGGTTGGCCCGTATGGAGTTTATTATCAACAACTTGATTAAGATTCACCCCATGGCGCTAGTGCATTATAACCAGCTAAATGACCATGACGCTTGGGCAGTGATTCGCGACATGACTCAGGGGTATAAGGACAAACGGGATTACTTTGTCGATAAACTGACCCAAGGCATTGGTAAGATTGCGGCTTCCCAATATCCCCATCCGGTAATTGTGCGACTCAGCGATTTTAAGACCAATGAATATGCGGATTTGATTGGAGGGCAGGGGTTTGAGCAGGCTGAATCAAATCCAATGCTGGGATTTCGAGGGGCCTCAAGATACTACAGCGATCGCTACCGTGAGGGTTTTGCTTTAGAGTGTCGAGCCCTCAGACAGGTACGTGAGGTACTCGGATTTACCAACGTGATCATCATGGTGCCCTTTTGTCGCACCATTGCCGAGGCGGATAAAGTCCTCGAGGTTTTGGCGGACAACGGGCTCAAACGCGGAGTCAATGGCCTGCAAATTTATGTCATGTGTGAAATACCCTCTAACGTCTTGCTGGCACACAAGTTTGCAGAGCGCTTTGATGGCTTTTCGATTGGTAGCAATGACCTGACGCAGTTAGTTTTGGGTGTTGATCGCGATGCTGGGGATCTTGCTGATCTGTTTGATGAACAGAATGAGGCGGTCAAAATCGCGATTCAGCACGTGATTAAAACAGCCCACGCTGCGGGGCGCAAAGTAGGTATTTGTGGGCAAGCCCCGAGCGACCATCCAGAGTTTGCGGCATTTTTGGTGGAGGCCGGTATTGATTCCATCTCACTGAATCCTGATAGTGTGGTCAAGGTCAAGCAGCTTGTTGCCCAGCGCGAAGCAGAGCTGCGATCGCCACCGCTCAACCAGCTCCCAAATCACCCGTTGCCATCTAAGGTTTGAGCACAATGCCGTTGGGGCTGAGCAAACAGGAGTGCTGCCGCGCCCTCCACTTGGGCACGGGGAGGGGCACTATCCGGCAGAGTCGGCAAACGTACAATCATCTGCTGTGGGAACACCGTCTCTGGCAAGTCGGTGCCAGTATAGCGATTGTGAATGATGTAGCGCTGGGCCACGGACATCTCCTGCAGCGTTTGGCAGAGGCGGGCAGTTTCAGCCGTAATCGCCGTTTGATCTTGAACGACGCCGATGAAGTCTGTGTGGGTGGCATCGGTGAGTCGTTTTTGGGCGTTCATAACCTGCTTGCGTAAGCCCCGCAGGCGACTCATTAGCTCCGTATGACCCACTACATCCTGATATTTCATCCATAGTTTAAAGATCCAGGCCAACCAGTCCCCCAAGGCTGTAGGCATCTCTAAGAAGCGCAGCAGATGTCCGGTCGGAGCCGTGTCTAACACGATGAGCTGCTCTTGATCCCGCTCTAGCAGTTCCATAACTGTGATCAGAGATAGCATTTCATCAATGCCGGGCAGGGCCTGGGCGACGATTTGGCGCCACGCCTCGGGACCATAGGCAATTTGTAGCTGGTCATCACCGGTGTCGCCACTCATCATGGCGGCTAACTCCCATAGGTAATCGTCACGAAATTGTTGCAGCACCGTATCAGCATCAACTTCTTGAGCGGTAAGATTTTCATTCACCGCTGTAGCCCGATGTCCCAGGGGCATCTCTAGGACATCCCCGAGGGAATGAGCCGGGTCGATGGACATCACCCGCACGGCAGCTTGGGGGTGCTTATGCGCCATGCCCCAAGCGATCGCAGCGGCGACGGTTGTTTTGCCTACCCCACCCTTGCCACCAAGGATGATCAACCGTCGACCCTCATTAATAAAATCGGGCAATCCCCGGCCGACAGGCTCAGGCCAGTGCCAAACTGTATCCGGGGCCTCAGCTTGCCAAGTGGTGGTGACGGCCACCGCCGCTAACAGTTGCTTGAGTGCTTCATGGCCGACGGGCTCAACGGTTTGCAGCGGCAACCCCAACACCGGGATATCGGGCTGAATTTGCTCAAATTTCCGCAGTTGCGTTTGCTGTGAGGCGTTGCCCGTTAGTCGGTTAACGACAACTCCACCCAGGGGAATTTGCAGATCATGCAATGCCGCAACGAACCGTTCAGTTTCCCGTAGACTGAGGGGCTCCGGAATGGCGACGACCCAGCAGGCAGTGCGCTCAGGAGCTTGGAGTTGCGATCGCCCAGCGGCCAAATCAGCGGTCATCGTGGTCAAAAATTCGTCCGCTGTATCGGGTTGGTAGCTTCCAGACAGCGACTGCACCATATAGCGGTGCTTTTCTTGAAAGAGCTGCAGGGAGGACAACAGCGTCTCTAAAAAGTCCATGAGGCCCAGCAAGTTGAGCGTATGACCGCTGGGGGCCATGTCGACAATGATGCAGTCGGCCTCCCCAGCCCGCAGCATTCGCTGAATTTCCAGGAGCCCCATCAACTCGTTGAGTCCAGGCCAGTCCATATCCCACACGGGAGTCAGATCGCTATCTTCGACAAAGCTTCCCCGCTCCACCAGAGTTTCTAGCACCTTGCCATAGTCACGTCTAAAAGCCGTCAGCAAGCGCTCAGCGTCCAGGGCACGGACCTGTAAATTGGGACGATGGGGGTGAGCGCGCGCGTCATCATCTACGGGTAGCAACAACACGTCGCCTAACGAATGAGCTGGATCCGTCGATAGGAGTAACACTGATTCGGTCGGATGATCTTCAGCAGTCGTCAGGGCGATCGCGCAAGCCAGAGTCGTTTTCCCAACGCCTCCTTTGCCACTGACTAGAGTCAATTGTGGTAGTTCCAGCAGTCCCATAAACCTTCCTGCGCAATTGGCTTCGTTTATAGAATGCCCAGGGTTCCATGGAATCCCCGTGCGCCTTATGACGTGCAGTACCGATTCTGCATGAAAGCGTTACAAATCGAGGCTCCCCCGGCTATCACCGCCCTCTTAAAAGGGGCTATTCATCAACAGGGGTTATTTTATTCATCACCTGGATTTCGCTGCCCTCTTTTGCCAGGGGATGGGGGGGACCGCTCCAGCAAATGCATCTGTGGCGGAGAAAGCGGCAGCGGGCAAAACCGAATTTGTCCCGGTCAAAGCTCGCTGGGTAATCGAGCACTCCAAGGCTTGGATGGGACGCGGCAAGAGTTTAACGAAGCACTTTGAGAACACACTCAACAATGCCAAGGTTCAGTACGATCTGTGTTTCATCAGACTCATGTTCACTCGAATAGTTTGTATAAACCATCGGTCGACCGCACCAAGCCCGGCAACACTGCCTTAGTTCCTGACAATCTATGCCAAACTCACCGGGCTTTACACATTTAAAGACAGGGAGCGCGATCTGTAGGGGTCAGATCCCGCCCCGAGCACTATTCCGTATATAGACGTTGCCGGGAGTCCACCCAAACAAATCCCAGATGACTAAACTGCTAGATTGGAATCTGCTTTCACGGCCCTCATCGCCCCTGAATACACCAGGCCACGCCGGGTATCTAACGTCAAAATGGTGCCGTCACGAATGGTTTCCGTAGCCCCTTTAACCCCGACAATCACCGGAATGCCCAACCGGAGACCCAATACTGCCGCGTGACCGGCCAAGTTTTCATCTTCGGTAACAATGCCGCCGGCCTGGCGAATGGCTTCCACAAAGTCAGCGCTGGTGTGGGGCACCACCAAAATTTCCCCCGGATTGAAATCCGTAACCTCAAGGCCAGATTGAGCAACCCGAGCCCGCCCGCTGACCGATCCCTCGCCAATGCCGACTCCATGCCCTAAAACAGCCGTGACAATGTCTACCTTGATCAAATCAGTGGATCCTGAAACCCCCTGCAGCGTGCCAGCGGTCATGACCACTAGGTCACCCTCTCGTAAAAATCCTTTTTCTTGGGCTACATTCATGGCCGCTTGAAATGTTTGACTGGCTGAAGGCAAATCCAGCACGACGAGAGGCCGCACGCCCCAGACCAACTGTAGCTGGCGAGATACGGCCACATCTGGGGTAACGGCCAAAATCGGAGTCTTGGGTCGAAATTTGGACACATTGCGAGCTGTGGCTCCTGACTTGGTCAGGGTCATAATCGCAGACGAATTTAACTGCGAGGCGATGCGGGCCACAGCCTGACTGATGGCATTAGGGATCGATCTCGGTGACCCCACCATTTCTTGAGCCTCACTGACAAACTTCTCTTGCTCGGTACGCAAAGCGACTCGAGCCATGGTACCGACGGCTTCGACCGGATGTTTGCCCACCGCTGTTTCATTTGACAGCATGACGGCATCGGTGCCATCTAAGATGGCGTTAGCAATATCGGAGACCTCGGCTCGGGTCGGTCGTGGATTATTGACCATGCTGTCGAGCATTTGAGTGGCGGTAATCACCGGAATACCCAGGCGATTGGCCGTCTTGATTAACCGCTTTTGTAAAATGGGTACTTCCTCCGGGGGCAGTTCGACCCCGAGGTCGCCCCGGGCGACCATCACACCATCAGACAGCGACAAAATCGCGTCCATTTGCTCAATTGCTTCATGCTTCTCGATTTTGACGATCACCGGCACCCGCTTGCCAGCACTCGCGATCAGTTCTTTGATTTCCAACACATCTTGGGGATTGCGCACAAAGCTCAAAGCCACCCAGTCGACCCCCTGATTGAGACCAAAAATTAAATCCTTACGGTCCTTATCCGTGAGGGCCTTGATGGAGAGATAGACCCCCGGAAAGTTGACACCCTTGTTATTCGACAGAACACCACCCACGACAACTCGGCAGTGGAGTTCTCCCTGTGCTTTATCGACGGATTCGACCTTCATTTCAACTTTGCCGTCGTCGAGCAAAATGGTGGAGCCACTGGGGACCTCTTGGGCCAGCGGCTCGTAGGTAACTGAGCTGATGCGAGACGTTCCTGGCACTGAGCGACTTGTGAGCGTAAAGGCATCACCTTTATTGAGATGAATGGAACCGTCTTCAAACCGGCCTAAGCGAATTTTGGGTCCCTGCAAGTCTTGCAAAATGCCCACTGGCTGATTGAGCTCAAAGGAAATTTGGCGGATCAGGCGGACGCTGCGCTGGTGGTTTTCATGGGTGCCATGGGAAAAATTGAGGCGTAATGTCGTAGCTCCGGCCTCGATCAGCGATCGCAACACATCAGGATCTTGAGTTGCTGGACCAATTGTGGCCACAATCTTAGTGCGTCGCAAAGCATTTCGAAGTTGCATAGCCGGTTCACGGAAGGAAAAATTGAAGTGATGAAGCAGAACTGAGAACACCCCAGAATATCTGGCAATTCGCCACAGTTCTCGACATAAGTCATCGGGATAGTATCACGTTATCCCAGCATGAGGATGTCTCTTCCTCGCCTTTTATGGGGCGCTACTTAGGGTTTCTGAGAACTTTGGACAGAGCTCTTAGCAGAGCCATCGCACTGCTATCGACGAGCAACTATCCCGGCATTTTGGGATTCAAAGTCGCGGGGAGGCCATTAGTATCAATTCACCTGGCTCGTGAGCCTGTCGACCGACCAAGGACCTCCAAATGAGAAACGTCACAAAACTTTATTGTTACTCCTAAGTACCGTATACTACCGAAGTTAGATTGTAAGGAGCTTTGCGTATGTCGGTGGCCGGTCAGCCCCTGACACTTCCTAAGACCGTTCCCTCAGAGTATTTGAAAGCAGATGGTGGGTTGAGCCTAAATCTGCTGATGCTTCTGGCTTCTGTGGTCTTAATTGCGACGTCTACAGCGGGTTATTTCCTCTGGGGATGGGTTAGCTGGTGCGTTTTTTGCATGAACGTTTTGGCGCTGCATCTGGCGGGCACGGTAATTCACGATGCATCGCACAATTCAGCGCATCGTAACCGTATTGTCAATGCCGCTTTGGGGCATGGCAGTGCTCTGATCCTCGGGTTTTCATTCCCAGTTTTCACGCGCGTTCATCTGCAGCATCACGCCCATGTGAATGACCCCGAGAATGATCCAGACCATTTTGTTTCGACAGGCGGACCGCTTTGGTTGATCGCGGCTCGCTTTTTCTATCACGAAATTTATTTCTTTCAGCGCCGTCTCTGGCGCAAGTGGGAGCTACTGGAGTGGTTTTTAGGCCGGCTAGCAGTTGGCCTGCTGGTGTTGGCCGCGGTTCAGTTTGGCTTTTTGGGATACATCTTTAACTTTTGGTTTTCTCCCGCGCTTGTGGTCGGCATTGCCCTAGGGCTATTCTTTGACTACTTACCACACCGCCCGTTTGAAGAGCGCGATCGCTGGAAAAACGCCCGGGTTTATCCCAGTTCTGTTTTGAACTTGATGATCATGGGCCAAAATTACCATCTAATCCATCACCTGTGGCCGTCTATTCCCTGGTATCGCTATAAATCAGCTTACGAAATCATGAAGCCATTGTTGGATGCGAAAGGTTCACCACAATCATTAGGAATTTTAAATGGGACGAAAGATCTCTTCGGATTTCTATACGACCTATTTTTAGGTATTCGGTTTCATTCTCGTAAGTCTAAATAAGCTGAGCTTCCTAAAGGCAGCCGCGGCTAGTCTAGCGGCATCCTTCGCTAGAAGATCTGTCTTCCCACTTGGCAACAGGTGGGGATAAAGTCATCTTGAGGCGAGATAGGGGCCTCTGTCAGAGGCTTGGACGCCCTATCTATCCCCATAAAGTTCTGTGGAGCCTCTGGCCCTTACACAATTTCTTGAGCGCTAAGGCAACTGGGCATTAAGGGTGGCTAGAAGACACTGAAGTAGCGGGATCGCCGAGGTCAGGACGGAGATTTTGCGCATCTCTAAGATACACGTGCACCACTTCATCGTGTAACACTGGCACTTGGGTATGAATCAAGATCCGAATACAGCGTGGTAGGCTGCCCTCGACATGCATATGCTGAACGTCCAACAGCGGTACGGCATCCCAACCAGGACGCTGTCGGGCCGCTGCCGCTGGAAACAGTGCATCAAGATCTCGAGTAACCGAGAAGGTGACACTGATGATGTGCTCAGGGCTGAGGCGATTTTGAGCTTCGATCGCATCTAATAGCTCCTGGGTTGCTACGGCAATCTCTTCAGCTCCATTTTGAGAAACTGTTGTTGCGCCACGGATCGCTTGAATACGCCATTCCACACTCACTTCCTCCAACGTGATTGCACCAAAGTGTTTATCAAAAATTGATTGATCAGCTATAAAACTCGAGTCAATCCTAGCAACAGTGAAACTGGAAACGGTACGGCTTAGCTTAAGGGCGATAGAGCCATAGAGGAAGCCCAGACGTACTGATTTCAAACTCTAACCAATTGGTAATGGTTTGTAGATTGGAGGTTGCTTCAGGAAACACTCGGGACAAAACAGACTGCCGAGCTCCCGGCAAAAACCGCTGCAAGCCAGTTTTCTTCGGCTCAAGTTTCTCAACGGGGGCTTTCTCAGGGTCGAGGCCCCCTAATTCGGCGGCCCAGCGGCGGGCATCCTCTTCGGTTCCTAAGCGATCCACTACTCCGAGTTCTAGTGCTTGCTCACCGGTAAAAATGCGACCGTCTGCAAAACCTCTGACAACTTCCTCTGACAGCCCTCGAGCCTGGGCTACAGTTTTGACAAATTGACCATAGCTGACGTCGATGAGCTCTTGCAAAATCGATTGTTCCGCGTCGGTGAGTTCACGATCAAAGGCCAAGATATCTTTGTAAGGGCCTGATTTAATGACCTTGAAGGAAACCCCAATGCGATCTAACAGGCGCTCAAGATTGTTGCCCCGTAAGATAACGCCAATGCTGCCGGTAATAGTGCCAGGATTAGCAACAATATGCTGAGCCCCCATGCCAATGTAAACTCCTCCCGACGCTGAAATGTTGCCAAAGCTAGCGACTACAGGGATGTTTTTGTCTTGTAGCCGGAGCAGCGCGTTATAGATTTCCTGGGAGTCGCCGACGGTGCCACCGGGACTATCAATTCGGAGGAGCAGGGCAGGAAACTTCTTTTCGATGACTTCATCTAGAGCTTCTAAAACGTTTTTGCGGGTAGTGCCGGCGATCGCGCCTGATACTTCAATCCGAGCAACTGATTTTTGAGCGCGAGACTTAAAAGGCCAAATCATAGACGAGCGTACTAACGAAAAAATAAAGGTTTGGGATATCGTTCAACGCTGTGGTTGGCTACAGCATGAACCATCCATATCAAAGCGTGAACTCCATTGTACTCTCCCTGATGAAGGGGAAATCAGCTTAATCACCCTGGCCGACTTGGCTAGCAGCTTAAAGCTTCTTTATATTGAAGTTACTCATCCTTTAAAACTGCGCGATCGCTGCCTGCCTGTAATGGACTCTAACCTCGCCGCTCCAAACTCTTCTAAAAAGCTCCCGTTGATGATTGCTCCCTTTTTTCTTTGGGGCACTGCCATGGTGGCGATGAAAGGCGTCATTCCTCATACCCAGCCGTTTTTCCTCGCCACCATGCGGCTACTGCCAGCGGGCCTGTTGGTGCTGTTAGCGGCTTTGCTAATGCAGCGTAGCTTTCAAATAAGTGTGCGCGGGTGGTTGTGGATTAGCCTGTTTGCGCTTGTGGATGGCACCTTATTTCAAGGCTTTTTAGCGCAGGGGCTCGTTCGGACGGGGGCTGGTTTGGGATCAGTCATGATTGACTCCCAACCTTTGGCTGTGGCGCTGATGGCCCGCTGGTTGTTTGATGAGCAGGTAGGTTGGCTAGGCTGGCTAGGGCTCGGAGTCGGTTTACTGGGGATCAGTTTGCTAGGGCTGCCGGACGCCTGGATTGTGGAAATCTTTCACGGGCATTTTGCCTTGAGTGAGCTGCCTGAGGATGGCCTTCTGTTAGTGCAGTTGCTCTTTAATCAAGGGGAATGGCTAATGCTGATGGCGGCATTATCGATGGCCGTCGGCACGATCTTGATTCGCTACGTGTCGGCGCATGCCGACCCGGTCGTGGCGACCGGTTGGCATATGGTGTTGGGAGGGGTGCCCCTAGCGGCTCTGTCGGCAGGGCTAGAGGCCGAGCCCTGGTCAATGGTGAGTCTTGGCGGGTGGGGCGCGATCGCCTATTCGACCGTTTTGGGGAGTGCGCTGGCCTATGGCATATTCTTCTGGTTGGCCTCCAAGGGCAACCTAACGAGTCTGAGTGCGTTGACTTTTCTGACCCCTGTATTTGCCTTGCTGTTCGGCAATTTGTTTCTTGGGGAGGTCTTAAGTCCCATCCAGACAGGGGGCGTTGCGCTCACAATTGTCAGCATTTATCTCATTAATCAGCGCGATGTCATCATGCGGTTTCTAGCCAACAAACTAGAATCTGCAACGAAGCCCTCGGTCAAACCCAACAGCTAGAGCAAATTTGCACGGCGATCGTAGCTGTACTGTGGCAGTACTTAGGTTGCTTCGGCACCGATTATCCGGGCATGGGAGCCCAATCAGGCGTTGGGATTGAGGTGTGCGTTACCAAGCCGGTGCGGCACTCTGGCAAGTTGGGCATCAATGGACCTCACGCAACAGTTCGAGCAAAGCTGAGCATGGGTCAACGAGGCCCCCACTGACGAAGATTAATACAGTCTAAGAATTGGAACACAGCCCCCCCAGGAGCGAAACTTTTTGGCTAGACTATTTGGCAATAGTTATTCAGTCTGGCAGCCCCAGTCAGCCTTGATTTAAGCGGCGTGAGGGTTGTCAAGTATCACCATGGCTTCGCCTGTGTGACCCTTTTCTTTACTCTCACTACAACCTATTTATGACCCGTGCTGCCAATCGACGGTTCCTTTCGCCGACAGACTTTATTCCAAGAGCGATCGCGACCTCTCTACTCACCGCTTTTACGACCATTGCACCGGCGGTTAATTCCACCGCTGAAGCGGCGGAGCTGACTGAGGATAACCCGAAGGCAGTACTGGATGAAGCGTGGCAGCTTGTCAATCAAGAGTATGTAGATTCCACCTTTAACCAAACGGATTGGTTGGCGGTCCGGCAGCGGCTGCTCGGCCAGGAGTATGTCTCCGCAGAGGCCGCCTATTCGGCCTTGAGAGAGGAGCTTGGTCGGCTGAATGATCCGTACACTCGCTTTTTGAATCCCCGGGAGTATTCAGAAATCTCTGACCAAACCGCTGGCGAAGTTTCGGGGATTGGCCTGCAACTGCAGCGTGATGGTCAGACGCGCTCGATCTTTGTGTCCAATGTGCTGGCTGATTCGCCAGCGGCTCAAACCGGCTTGCAGGTGGGCGATCGCATCATGCTCGTTGATGGTCAGTCGGTGGAGCGCCTGAGTGTTACCGGGGTAGCTAATCTACTCCGGGGCGAAGAAGGGTCCCAAGTCACCTTGACCTTTTCCCGCAATAGCGGTGCCCCGCGCTCAGTGATTTTGACGCGGGCTCGCCTCGAGATTCCCACTGTGGCCCACGAGCTGAAAGAAGTCAATGGCTACCGGATTGGTTACATCCGCCTGGGAGAGTTCAACGGTCATGCCACAGAGCAGATGGCGGCGGCGATCGAGTCACTGACTAATCAAGACGTGGAAGCCTTTGTGCTGGATTTACGAGGCAATCCTGGAGGGTTATTGTCGGCCAGCATTGAAATCAGCCGCCTGTGGCTACAGCGGGGACCCATCGTTCGGACCCTTGATCGTAACGGGGATCCGGCTGAAATCAGCGCCAACCGCTCGGCCCTGACAGACTTGCCCATGGCAGTTTTGGTCAATGGTCGCTCTGCCAGCTCTAGCGAGATTTTGACCGGGGCGCTGCAGGATAACCAGCGCGCTACCGTTGTTGGAACAACGACTTATGGCAAGGCGCTGGTACAGTCACTGTACGGGTTGTCGGATGGATCAGGTCTGGCTGTCACGATCGCCCATTACTACACCCCCAATGGCACTGATATTAGCCAAAGGGGCATTACGCCAGACATCGCAGTTGATTTGAGTAATGGGGAAGAAAGCGCGCTCTTTAGCGATCCATCTCGTTTGGCATCAAACCAAGACATCCAATTTTTACGGGCTGTCTCCGCTCTCGAACCCACTATCGACAGCTATTGGGCCGCTCCAACCCCTAGCCCGACTCAGCTAGGGCGATCGCCCCAGTAATCATTCAGTCGAATCAGCAATCTGATCTCCTATCTAGATTTAGACAGGCAGATATGAATTGGATTGGCCACTCATTCTCGGAAATTCATCGGTGAGTCTATGGCACGATTTCTACGACATCATCCCAGCGGACGGTGAAGCTCGGTAGCCAGCCCCGCAGGAAATAATAAAAAGATGTCAATAGCTCGTTCCAGTAGCGGGTCGTGATCCGCAGCGCCTCCACGCTAGGGAATAAATCAGACAGCTTGGCCAGCGTATCGCCGGTAGCCTCCCGAGTACCATATAGATTCGTCGGCCAAGCCACCACCTCCAAATCATTATTCTCAAAAGTGAGCGCCGCTCGTCGCATTGATAGCGCCGGAGCAACGAGGGCAATCCGTTGGGATTCTCGTTGGGGAGCATCGGGGTCGCCTCGAATGCCTCGTTCTTCTAAAAAGGCAGTGGTTTGTCGCATGGCTTTGTGGATATCCATGCCAGCGTCTTCGATAAAGACAATCTCGCCTGGGACGCCACGGCTCATGAGCAGCTGCCGGAGCTGTTCTGTTTCGTTTGCCTGCTCCTCCGCACTACCGTAGAGGGGACCGGCGGTCACAATTACAAAAGGATTGCTGCCTTGGGCACGCAACCGTTGATAAAAATCGCCGGCACTGTTGAGCCGCGAAATCAGCACGGGGTCAAGCTCGACCCCCCGATCAACCTGACTCGGAAAGTCTTCGATGGGGGTGATCACATCCATATTTTCCCCGATGACCACCATTGCCGATACTTGACTGAGGGGAATGGAGGGCGGCACCCCCGCCGGACACACATCGCCACAGACCTCTAGCTGAGCTTCATAGGCGCGATCAACGGCGCTTTCGGCTTGGTTGACAATCAATCGCGCAAACAGCGGCACGCTGCAAACCAGCAAGATGGCTAGGGCCACCCCCACATATCGCCCTTTGATTTTTTTCTCGGCTAACGCCAAAATCAGCAGCCCTACCGTCGCCCCTAGCGGGGTCAGGGGCAAAGAAATAATTTTCCAGATCGAGCCGATCGTTTCATCGTTGGGATCGATGAAGGACAGCACGATCAGAGTGAGAATGATGGCCCCCCCAAACCAGGTAAGAAAGCTCCGGGGAATGAATTTGAGCAGCACATACCAGATGAACAGCCCCATGGCTGCGTATACCAGGATACGAGTAAGCAGTTCTAAAACCATGCTGCTGAAGGGAGACGACGTCGGCGATCGCCTGGACACGAAGTTGATGCGCTAGGTGAAAGAACTCGCAAAAGAGTCTGCCCTGCAACAGGCATGATACATGCGTTCAACTTTTCTGACACGTCGATCTCGTCATCTCACAACGAAAGCGCCAAGATTTTTCACTTGGGGCTAATCAAGGCTGGACAAGGACTTGGGTGCCAAGCTGAACGCGGTCATACAGCTCAATCACATCGGCATTTCTCATGCGGACGCAGCCATGGGAGACAGCTTGTCCAATCAAGTGCTCGTCAGGCGTACCGTGAAAGCCAATGGCATTAACCCCATCACTCCAAAAGCCAATCCAGCGAACCCCCAAAGGATTTTCGGGACCTGGAGGCACCACTTCGCCGGTGAGCGGATGTTCCCACGCGGGGTTTTGCACTTGTTGAAAAATAGCGAATTCGCCAGTTGGCGTTTGCCAGCCCTCGCGACCGATCGCAACAGGATAACTAGCGACAACTTGCTCGCCGCTGTAAGCATATAACCGTCGCTCCGAGAGTTTCAGCACCAGCCGGGAAATGCGCTCACTCGGGACCGGCAAAAATAATGTTGGGTCCTCAATCACCTGGGGCGCAGTAGAGACTAGAGCCTGCGGTTGGGGCAGATTGAGCGGCTGGGCGATCGCTATCGCCGGAGCACTACGTAGACACCAGCCCGCAATGAATAAAAGCCCTAATCGACTTCCCTGATGGCTGAGTCGACCAAATTCAAACCTGTCAAAAATCAGCGATCGCCCCTTAGTCATCACTATGGCTCAACGCTGACAGTCATACCCATGCGAACGTGGCTATACAACGCCAAAACATCTTCATTGCGCAGCCGCACGCAGCCATTAGAAGCAGCGTAACCAATCGAGGAGACGGTCGGTGTGCCATGGAAGCCAATAATGCCGTTTGATAACTCGGCAAAGCCAATCCAACGGAGTCCGAGGGCGCTATTCGCTCCCGGGGCAAAGACCTCTCCAGTCCACGGACTCTGCCAGACTGGATCTTCGATAAGCTGAAAGACTTCGAATTGGCCGGTCGGAGTCGGGGTATCGGGGGCACCAATAGCGACTGGAAAGCTTTCTAGAATCTGATCACCGTCGTAGACATAAACCCGACGTTCTCCAAGGCGCAGAACAATGCGATCAGCCCGGGGAGTCACTTGAGGCAAATGCTCCTCCCGGCGACCGATCGCATAGATATTGGCATCCGCAGCCGGGGTGCGGTTAGGTAGAAAATCGAGATCCACGCGGACCGGAGCAGGCAGAGCAGCGATCGTCTCTGCCTGAGCAGTAGGGACAACTAGGCTACTCGCCAGCAAAACTGTCAAGGTCATCCAGTGACGACACCCGATATTCACAGCTGTTCACTCCTTAGTCCGCTGAAATCAGCCCGCGACTGTAAACCTTCTTAAAAAAGATTTACAGCTATCTTACCAAAGACCCCGGACAGGTTCTGCAGGAGTTGTCTCGGGCATGGGCATGGTCTCTTCGACCATCGCCTCTTCCTCCTCCATCGGCTCCTCTGCCTCAGCAAGACGCGTTTCCAATGCCGCAGCCACATCATCAGGCACTAAGACCCCATCCTGCAAGACATGGATCAACCCATTGGTCGCCGGAATGTCGAAGGCGACAATGGAGATACCATCGACAAAAGCCGCATCATCAGCGACAAGGACGGGGAGTTCTTCACCGCCCAATGTTTCGACGGTGCCAGTTTCGAGATCATCGGACATGACTGCCCCAGGAATCACGTGATAGGTCAGTATATCCGTGAGCAAGTCTGCATTTTCAGGCAGCAGCAAGGCGTCCAATACGCCATCGGGGAGTGCAGCAAATGCATCATCACTAGGAGCGATCACAGTAAAGGGGCCCTCTCCCATGAGGGGCTCAACCAGTTCTGCTGCGGTCAGGGCCGCTTCGAGGGTGCTAAATTCCTCGACGCCACTCACGAGCTCTGCATTGGTAGCTTGGGATACTTATTCCTCTTGCTGCGAGTTGACCTCTTCAGTTTCCATCTCCACGGCTGTATGATGACCATCGGCCATCGCTGGCAGCGTCACACCCAGGCCAAAAAGTGTAGCAAAGGTGGCGGTTGTGGCCAAAGTACGAATATGCATAGACTTCCTCACATTGATTTAAGCGGACTTTACCTGACGTTAATCAGCGTTCTCAGATACGTTAACCTGTTTGCCCATAGATTTCATGGCGGCGCGGTGCATGGCCCTGAGTGCTAAGAGCGATGAACGGTACGAACAATGAAATAGCTGATGGCCAGGGCAAAGAGGGCAAAGCCTAAGCCAATCAGGCTGATCCCAGATACTTTTTCTAAATCAAGGATGATCAGCTTCCGCCCGACAGCCGTTAAGGCCGTGGCGATCACTAGCTCCACCTGCACCACGTGTCGTCGAATATAGGCGGTAATATTTTCTAAAATTTCCAGGGCAATCAGAACGCTCAAGAAAAGGCCAAATATATCTGTCAGGGTAGTTTTAAAGAAACCAATGCTGTCAGAAATGAACAAAGAGCGATAAAGCACGATGCCCAGGTCAATCACAGTGACCAAAATCACGATAATCATCGCGATGGACAAGACTTTGGAAACGATACCTTCGATTTGACTGAGCCGTCTCAGAAAGACATCGTCTTGCAAGTTGTAAGTGATCTTGCGGAAGAAAGACCGTGGTTGCCGCGCCATATGACTCAATTGAAAGATATAGCTGTGAGCATAGAAGATGAACTCCCCACGGGTAAAGCCCAGCTCCTTTAGCAGACTGGCCTAGTCACTGCCTCTATGCGCCAGCAGTTGCTAGCTCACAGGCATGGATCCGAAGGGCAGGCGGCGTTAGCGATCGCCCCGAAATACATCCGGATTGGCGCAGGCCATGGTTCACCGCACGAAACTTCCCTCCAAATAATGTTGGAGAGTCCAGCTTGTCATCCTGCCAAGGGCGACTGCCACGCGTCTGGCATCGTTGTGTCCACCAATCCGGTATCGAATTCTGTAACCAAATACCGTTGAAGTGAGCGAGCTCCTAATATCAAAAATTGGGAGGAACAGTTGCCACAATTGCTGTTTCCTCTCTTTTGCTCAGCAACCTAAATGATTGAATAGGAGGTTCCATTCTTGAAGAACGTTTTGTACAAGTGGGCCAGTCGGTCTTTGAGTTTTGTCGTTTTAATCGGTGTCAGCACCAGTGCGATCGCGGCCACCCCGAAGGCTGGCTTGATGACGACTTCCCCAAATCCTAAAGCGGAGGCACTGCCAACCATGGCCAACTTATTAGAAGAGACGCCATGGCAGCTCACAAGCTATCGCGACGCCTCAGGTGAGTTAATTGCTGCGGTCACTGAGTCTCCCGCTATTTTTGAATTTCAGGCTGGTAGGCTATCGGGAACCACCGGCTGCAATCGGTTTTTTAGTGCCTACACCCTAACGGATAAACAGCTCGAAATTGCCCCTGGAGGCAGCACCTTGATGGCTTGTTTTCCAGAGTCTTTAAGTCAACAGGAGTCGACCATTTTCAGCCAGTTTTCCAATGTTGTAGGTTATGAGCCATCGGCAAGCGGCGTAAGCTTGGTGGATGCTGACGGTCGCCCGCTGTTTGTGTTGTCTCCTTTGCCCCAGGCGACCCTGACAGAGACCGTGTGGACCCTGACGAGCTATAACAATGGCCAGGGAGGGATGGTAACGACTTTGCCACAAACGACCATTACCGCTGTGTTTGACGAGACTGGTCGAGTATCTGGCTCAGCCGGCTGCAATAACTACCACGCTAATTTTGAGCAGACTGAGGCAACGTTATCTATCGGTGCTGCTGCCAGTACTCGTCGATTGTGCGGACAGGCCGAGGGCGTCATGGAGCAAGAATCGACCTTTTTGGCGTTATTGGCGGAAGTGGATAGCTACAGCATTTTCTTTGATCAGCTAGTGCTTAAAAACGCCGAGGGTACTGCACTGTTTCGATTTTTGTCCTCATGACCAAGGGTCTTAATTGGCGATGGTTATCGCTACCAAACTGCGGGCGATCGCCCACATGATGACCGCCCTCGAGTGTAAAGATCAGCCCGAGACGGAGATGCTCGTCTATGACAGATGTTTCTCTGACAAGTTGTTAGCCTTTGTTACACAATGAAATTGCGGTTTTGCTTAAGTGTGGTGCTGTGGCATCAAGTTTAGCCCCGCTGCCGTTGTGTAACCGAGCTGAGGAGATTGTCTGAGTTGTTGCCGAGTCAAACCCCGAGTACCTTGTCCCAAGATGCTAGCCCATCATCGATCGCCACGTCTTCCCGGTCGCGGGCAACTGCCCTGAACACCCCGCCGTTGCCGATGAGTGAATTTGTGGCGCGCCATGTGGGCCCCCGCCCAACGGACGCGAAGGCCATGTTGGCCGCTCTGGGCTATGACTCCCTAGAAGCCCTCATGGCGGCAACAGTACCGGCGGGCATTCGCTTGGCAACGGGATTGGAATTGGCCGCTGGCTTGAGCGAACAAACCGCACTTGAGCAGCTCCGAGCGATCGCTGAGCAAAATCAAGTTTGGCGATCGTATCTAGGCTTAGGCTACGCCAATACGGTGACGCCAGCGGTAATTCAGCGCAATGTGCTAGAAAATCCTGGCTGGTATACCCAATACACCCCCTATCAGCCGGAAATTGCCCAGGGTCGTTTGGAAGCACTGCTCAATTTTCAAACGATGGTGGCCGATCTCACCGGTCTAGAAATTGCCAACGCTTCCCTATTGGATGAAGGAACAGCAGCGGCGGAAGCAATGACCTTGAGCTTCAATGTCCGCAAGCACAAGCAGGTGAAAACGTTTTGGGTAGCTGCAGACTGTCATCCGCAAACGATTGAAGTGGTGAAAACCCGAGCCGCGCCCTTGAATGTCGAGGTGCTGGTGGCTGACCATCGCGAGTTTGACTTTTCGACGCCGATTTTTGGAGCCTTGCTGCAATATCCGGCCACCGACGGCGGCATATATGACTACAGCGACTTTATCCAACGGGTGCATGAACAAAAGGCGTTGGCCATTGTCGCAGCTGATCTGATGAGTCTGGTGTTGCTTAAGCCGCCAGGGGAAATGCAAGCGGATATTGCGGTGGGGAATACCCAACGCTTTGGTGTCCCTCTCGGCTATGGCGGTCCCCATGCGGCGTATCTAGCCACGCTGAATCAATATGCCCGCAAGCTACCTGGGCGACTAGTAGGCGTATCTAAGGACCAATATGATAAGCCGGCGCTACGGCTAGCCCTACAAACCCGTGAGCAGCATATTCGGCGAGATGCCGCCACGAGCAATATTTGTACCGCGCAGGTGCTGTTGGCCATCATTGCTGGCATGTATGCGGTGTATCACGGCCCAACAGGGCTACGGGCGATCGCCATGCGCATCCACCAGCACACCGCAACCTTAGCTACAGCCTTAGAGCAGGCCGGTTTTTCGCTGGGCGCTGCGCCTTACTTCGATACGTTGCGGGTGAGGGTCGGTGAGCGCCGGGCAGACATCCTGACCCGAGCAGCGCAAAAACAGATTAATCTGCGATCGCTGAATGAAGAAACGCTGGTAGTGACTTTAGACGAAACCACTACCGCAGCAGACGTGCAAGATTTGATCGAAGTTTTTGGCGCTCAGTCAGCCCTCTCGCCGGAGCCCGCTGTACCGTTACAAAACCATCCACTGCGCCGAAACTCCGAGTTTCTGACGCATCCTGTCTTTAATCTTTACCATTCCGAAACGGAGATGCTGCGCTATCTTCATCGGCTGCAATCCCGCGATCTATCTTTGACGACAGCGATGATCCCGCTGGGGTCATGCACGATGAAGCTGAACGCAACAGCGGAGATGTTGCCGATTACCTGGCCGGAGTTTGGGCAAATCCATCCCTTTGCACCGCTGGAGCAGACCCAAGGCTACCAGCAACTATTTCATGACCTAGAGCAGTGGCTGTGCGAAATTACTGGCTTTGCCGGCGTTTCGTTACAGCCAAATGCCGGTGCCCAGGGGGAATACACTGGTTTACTGGTAATTCGTGAGTATCACCGGCAGCGAGGCGAAGGCGATCGCACAGTTTGTCTCATTCCTGAGTCAGCTCACGGCACCAATCCGGCCAGTGCCGTCATGGCCGGCAAGAAAGTGGTGGGGGTCAAATGTGATGAGTCAGGGAATGTCGATATTGACGACCTGCGGACCAAAGCTGACCAACACGCGGCGCAGCTGTCCGCTCTGATGGTGACCTATCCCTCAACCCACGGTGTCTTTGAGGAAGGCATTCGCGACATTTGCGAGATCGTCCACAGCCACGGCGGTCAGGTGTATATGGATGGAGCCAACATGAATGCCCAGGTCGGCCTCTGTCGTCCCGCGGATTTTGGGGCCGATGTTTGTCACCTTAATCTGCACAAGACTTTTTGTATTCCCCACGGCGGTGGTGGACCTGGGGTTGGCACCATTGGTGTTCAAACTCACTTGACCCCCTTCTTACCCGGACATCACCTGGTAGCAACGGTGGGAGGACAGCAGGCGATCGGGGCGGTGACGTCAGCTCCTTGGGGCAGCGCCAGTATCTTGCCCATCTCTTGGATGTACATTGCCATGATGGGGGCTGCGGGTTTGAAGTATGCCACTGAGATCGCAATTCTCAACGCTAATTACATAGCACAGCGTTTAGCTGGCCATTATGACATTCTGTATACGGGTAAGCACGGGTTGATTGCCCACGAGTGCATTATCGATTTACGCCCTTTTCGCAAATCAGCGGGCGTCACCGTCGAGGATGTTGCTAAGCGGCTAATTGACTACGGTTTTCATCCTCCGACGATGTCTTGGCCGGTCGCCGGCACGCTGATGATCGAGCCGACTGAAAGCGAAGCCAAGGCAGAACTTGACCGCTTTTGTGACGCAATGATTGCCATTCGAGCTGAGATCGAGGCGATCGCGACGGGCACCATGGATGCGGACAACAATCCTTTGAAGCGGGCCCCCCATACCGCTGAGGACCTGGTGGCAGACTGGCAACGCCCGTATGACCGTCGCCAAGCGATTTTTCCCACGCCGGCCACCCAGGCCCATAAGTTTTGGCCAGCGGTCAACCGCATTGATCAGGCCTATGGTGATCGCAACCTGATGTGTGCCTGCTTGCCCATGGATGCCTATCGTGATTGAGCCCATGTGAAAGGCGATCGTACGCAGCCTCTACACTAGACAAACTGTCGAGATCCACTAGCTCAAATTAGTCCATGGCTTCAACGGCATCGGCTTGCGTCGCCTGAATGCACCCCCTGAAAAGGTCGCCTGTGGGCTGTTAATTTGAGCTGCTTAATGGGACTCTCACTAGTTTTGACTATTGCACCAATCAAGCACATCACCTGTCCAGCGAGATCGCGTTGGGCGACACCTCTAGGACCTTCGCCCAACAAGCTTCAGGCCGATTCAGCAGTGATCAAGGAGTTGCGCTAACTTGTTGAGCCCGTTTTTTGAACAGTTTTTGAGGTAAGGGCACCAGGACACCCAATTGGTCACACTGACTACCGGCGTTGCGCCCCTAATCACTCCAAACGAACCAGGGATTGAGCACCAAACTCCCGCACTCCAACACACCCCGACTCCAGAGCGACTATTTTCAGAGGGTACTTTCATCTCGCTTAACAAGAAAATTTCTCATTAAGGAGAAGATGGAGTATAGTGAGCGAAGCTATTGAGAAACAAATTCAATAAGCGAGTTGTTTATAGAGGGGAGCCTGTCTTCACCCTTGCTGCCAAAAGAGAGATACAAACTCCTCAAACGGCAGAAATACCGAATACTATTGAGAATTTTTCTCTTTTATGGAGCCAGCCAAACACTGGCCGATCCTGCTGAGTGTCTATAGTGACTAGGCATTTCTCGTCGTTCCAGTATTTCGGTTGCTCCAGTTAGGTTGACGGCCTGGCTAAGGTCGCCACCACCAATACTTTCACTGACATTTGAAGAGCAAACACCATGGCAAAAGTTGGATTATTTTACGGTTCTACTACTGGCAAGACTGCCGACGCAGCAGAACAAATACAAGCGGCGTTAGGCGGCGATCGCGCTGTTGATATCTTTGACATCAGCGAAAAAAGCGTGGAGGACTTGGCCGATTATGACTACCTCGTCATCGGCTGCCCCACTTGGAATATTGGCGATGTCCAAGATGACTGGGATGCCGTTCTTGAAGATTTGGGTGACGTGGACTTTAGCGGCAAAACTGTTGCCTATTTCGGCACGGGGGATCAAGTTGGCTATGCTGACAACTTCCAAGACGCTATGGGCATTTTGGAGGAAAGGATTTCTGAATTAGGGGGCAAGACAGTCGGCTATTGGTCCGCTGATGGCTACGAGCACACTAACTCCAAAGCGCTACGTGACGGTCAGTTCTGTGGCCTAGCGCTAGATGATGACAACGAATCTGACAAGACCGAAGAGCGCATTCAAGCCTGGTGTCGTCAACTGAAAGCGGCCTTTGGTCTTTGACCTTTGGCTTATTTGACCTGAGTTCGGGATAGCACCGGAACGCTGTCCAGAACTCACGTTCCTTGACCAAAGGTTCATCCGTTCGCTGACTCAACGGGTGTGTTTGGGGGGACTTACCAACCGTCTAGATTTTGGCTGGCAATCAGTGTCGCGGGAGGAACTGGTTGCCAGCTTTTACTAAATTCAGAGGAATTGAGATGCTGACACCGCCTGATGGGTTATGGCTATCTGCCAACCCCAGCTTGAAACAATTTGACTGGCCTTTGCTAAAACGACTCAGTCGCCAGACGGCAACTCACTGCTGGGAATATTCACAAACCCCTGATGAACCATGCGACTTAGTAGGAGCAATTGCGTTACTCCATGGGTACATTCAGGAATTATCTTTGCCAGTTCATTTGCTGGGACATAGCCTCAGTGGGGTTTTGGCCCTGATGTACGCCCGGCAATATCCACAGCACGTACAGTCTCTGACGCTGCTGTCGGTCGGCGCAGACCCAAAGATTAGTTGGCATAGTCACTACTATGCACTCAGAAATCTATTGCCTTGCGATCGCACTATGGTCTTGCAACAGATAGTGAGATTACTGTTTGGTCCTTGTCCCCCCAGGCAAGCTTGTCGCGTCGGGCAGCTTTTAAGTGACGTGCTTGATCGAGAGCTTGCTCCCCACAGCTTGACTTCTCAAGATGGCTTACTGCTGAGTGGTGTCTCGGTCCCCTTATTAGTCTGCCAGGGGGCTCAAGACGTGATTCTCGATCCCAATTCTCAGCTGCAGTGGAATGCATTTTTAAAGTCAGGCGATCGCATTTGGCGATGTCCTGAGGGGCGTCACTTTTTCCATTATGAGTCCCCGCAGCCTACAGCTAAAACAATTCTCAATTTCTGGAAACACCCCGTTTGTCAGCGGCGATCGCCCGATTTAGAGAAAACGCGGTGAAGGGGGTGATCGACATGCTCCTTGCTGGCATGCTCAGCCATTAGTGAGGAGTTTTCTTGAGGCGACAGCCGTAGACTTTTCAGCTAGTAGCACCCTCATTTTGCGGCTAGATGAAGTGGGGGGTCAGGGAGCACTGGCGACGGCAAGACAAGGAGGCGGTTGAGACTTTAGAGTGAAGAAGCAGTTTCCTTGATTCTTCCTGGCTGCGCAAAGCAGCAGAGTAGCACTATGAGCGAGACCTTGAAAGCGATCGATAATCTCCACATCACCGGCTATGAGGAATTGCCACCACCCAATGAGCTGAAGCAGGAATTCCGGCTAGAGGGACGAGCCCTCAAGACAGTTTTGGAAGGTCATCGTGCAGTGAAAGCGACCCTTGATCGTCAAGAATCGCGGCTCATCGTCGTGGTCGGGCCTTGCTCTATTCACAATCCCGACGAGGCTTTGGAATATGCCCGGCGTTTGAAACCACTGGCCGACGAGTTGGCGGAGAGTTTGCTCATCCTCATGCGGGTTTATTTTGAAAAGCCCCGCACTTCTGTGGGGTGGGAAGGACTAATTTACGATCCGTACTTGGATGGCAGCCATCGCATCGACCACGGCATTCGGATTGGTCGCAAGTTAATGTTAGACATTGCGGAAATCGGTCTACCGATCGCGATCGAAGCCTTGGACTTGATATCGCCTCAGTATCTACAGGATCTTGTTAGTTGGACAGCGATCGGGGCCCGGACAACGGAGTCGCCGACCCATCGCAAGTTGGCAAGTGGCATCTCTTCAGCCATTGGGTTTAAGAACAACGTAGATGGTGAACTGATGGTGGCGATCAATGCGATTCGCTCAGCGTCTGCCAACCATAGTTTTATCAGCGTGACGGGCGAGGGTAAGGTAGCGGTCTTTCGGACCGAGGGAAATCCTCATTGCCATGTGATTCTCAGGGGGGGCAAGGCGCCCAACTATGATGGCGAGAGTGTGGCCGCCTGCGAAGCGGCTCTGGCCAAAGCCGGTCATCAGCCTAACGTCATGATTGATTGCAGCCACGGTAACTCCCGTAAGGACTGGCGCAAGCAATTAGAAGTGCTAAAAGCAGTTGCCCACCAGATTCAGAATGGCCGTCAGTCGATTATTGGCGTCATGTTAGAAAGCAATTTGCAAGAGGGAAACCAACCGATTCCTGACGATCTCGAAGACATTCGCCCTGGGGTTTCGATCACTGATGCTTGCGTTGGTTGGGAAATGACTGAAATTGCGTTACAGGAACTCGCTGCCGTTGTGGGACCGGCCCTAAAGTCCAGAAATACCCCCTAAACCAACAATGGACAACCCGAAATCGCGAGAATCATCCACCTAATGCGATTTAGCAGGCCCTGATCGGAACCGAACCCTTGGCCAGAGCTGAGAACACAGACCGGGAAAAGGATAGGAAGGTTAGAGGCCAAGGGGTAGAGACGGCGATCGCCACACCTCAGCACTTTTGGTCGGGCCGCCAGTGGCATATCGGTTGCTGACGGCAACCAGACAAGGGCTAGGTGCAAGTTCTTCGGGCACTTGCTTCTAGAGCTTCGTTGAGGTTCCAAGCGGCACTGATCAGCGCGATATGAGTAAAGGCTTGGGGAAAGTTGCCCAGCGACATGCCGTTGACACTCATTTCCTCGGCGTAGAGGCCGAGGTGGTTAGCATAGGTCAGCATCTCTTCAAAAATGAGGCGGGCCTGATCAAGGTACTGAGGATCAGTTTTGCCAGCTCGGGTTAGGGCTTCGACGAGCCAAAAGGTACACATGTTGAAGGTCCCCTCTTTGCCCTCTAAACCGTCATCGGAAACGGCGGGATTGTATCGGTAGACGAAACTGCTGGCGGTGAGCCCCCCCTGGCGCGGCGGTTTTTGGACCCGTTCTAAGGTCTTGAGCATACGCGGATCATTCGGAGACATAAAGAAGACCAGCGGCATGACCAAACAACCTGCATCTAAAGAGTCGCCGCCATAGGCTTGGACAAAGGACTGTAGTTCTTCATTCCAGCCCTTTTCAAAAATCTCTTGATAAATGCGATCGCGCACGTCCCGCCAGGTTTGATGATCCGCTGGGAATGATCGCTTGTCGGCCAAGCGTAGACCGCGATCGAGCGCCACCCAACACATCAGTTTGGAGTAAACATACTGCTTTTTACCCCCACGGGATTCCCAAACGCCTTCGTCAGAGAGGTAAAAGCTATCGCAGACCCAGTCCAACAGCTGCCGCAGCTGTTGCCAGAAATCATAGGAAATCGGTGAGCCATATTTGTTGTACAAATAGACCGAATCCATCAGTTCACCATAAATATCGAGCTGAAGCTGGTCATAGGCCGCGTTGCCGATGCGCACCGGTTGCGAATTTTTGTAGCCCGAAAGATGCTCCAGATACTGCTCTTCAAGATGGCGATCGCCATCAATGCTGTACATCACCTGTAGCGTGTCGCCATCTTTTAACTCTCGACAACGTGCCTGAATCCAGCCCATAAAGTCAGCGGCCTCTCGAGTAAAGCCTACCCGCAGTAGGGCATACACAGTGAATGCCGCGTCACGCAGCCACGTATAGCGATAGTCCCAATTCCGCTCGCCGCCAATGTTTTCCGGCAGGCTCGTTGTGGGAGCCGCAATGATGGCGCCGGTAGGCTCATAGGTGAGTAGCTTGAGCACCAGAGCCGAACGCTCAACCATGCCGCGCCAGAGCCCCTTATAAACGCTTTGGGAGAGCCAGTTGCGCCAGTAACAGACCGTTTGGGTAAACAGCGCTTCTGCCTGGTCGCCAGACACTGGTGCACTGCAGTGATCCGCATCGCTGATTTGTCGTAGGACAAAAACGAGGGATTCATCTTCTTCTAAAACGAACTCAGCCGTAACGCCCTGCCCATCTGACTCCAACTCGATATCCGTGATCAAGGCTAAATTGAGTCCCGAAGAAAGGAATACAGCCCCTTGATCGACAAGTTTAACGTCGTGGCGATCGCGCCCATAGTCAAAGGCCGGATAGCACTTGAGGTAAAAGCGCATCGAACATCGCTTGGCTCTCACTTGACGAATCAGCCATTGATCGGGGGTATCCGTAGCGATCGGCATAAAGTCAATGACTTCGCCGATCGCCGTATCGGAAGAAAACCGAGTTACTAAGACATTGGTTTCTGGCCAATAGAACTGTTTTTGACTGACCTCTTCAAGGTTGGCCTTAATTTGGAAGAATCCCCCCTTATCTTCATCTAAAATTGCCCCAAAAACGCTAGGAGAGTCGTGCCGAGGAAAGCAATACCAGTCAATTGAGCCATCCAAAGAGACTAAGGCCGTGGTGCGCATGTTGCCGATAATGCCGTAATTTTCGATAGGCTGATATGCCATGGGTGGGGTGCTCTAGTCTCTGGGTGGTATGCCTTAAGGTAGTAAAGAGCGTTTCAACATAGCTACTAACTGAGGGAGGATCTGTCGGAGGGTGCGACCTAAAAAAACATCCCAGCCTCTTCAAATTTCCTCTGCCTCAGTGGCGAGCAAGCTAAGCTAAGAACCTCACAGTTTCCAATAGGCAGCCAATATGACGCTTTCGTCTGCTCCACCGTCTACCGCAGAGCCGGCTTTAAAACCGGGGGTGTATTTGTTGGGGGCCGGACCAGGAGATCCTGACTTAATCACCGTCCGCGGACAACGGCTGTTGCAGCAGGCCGATGTCGTTGTCTATGCCAATTCGTTAGTGCCGCCTCAGCTATTAACCTGGATGCGAGCAGACGCCGAAAAAGTAGCTACGGCTAGTCTTACCCTAGAAGATATCGTACCGCTGATGATTGAGCGGGTTCGAGCGGGCAAGTCCGTGGTGCGGTTACAGTCTGGTGACCCTAGTTTATACAGCGCGATTCATGAGCAAATTCAAGCACTCGCCGCGGCGGCCATCCCGTTTGAGGTGATTCCAGGGATTAGCGCTTTTCAAGCAGCAGCGGCAACGCTCAATGCCGAGCTGACGATTCCCGGCTTGGTGCAGTCCATCATTCTGACCCGGATCAGTGGCCGCACCCAAGTACCTGAGGCCGAAGAGCTTGCCACCTTGGCTGCCCACAAGACGAGCTTATGTTTATATCTCAGTGCTCGCCACGTAGAGACTTCGCAGACGCAATTATTGCTGCACTATGCCCCTGAGACACCTGTAGCAATTTGCTTCCGGGTAGGGTGGCCCGACGAAAAAATTTGGCTTGTGCCCCTTACCGAGATGGCTCAGCTCAGCCGCCGAGAACGCCTGACACGGACAACGCTGTATATCATCAGTCCAGCACTGGCGGGGGCAGATGTGCGATCGCGGCTTTACAGTCCTGACCACTCCCATCTTTTTCGCCCTGGGGACAGTCGATCGCAGAGTCATGCCAAATAATCACGATCGCAGCCGGACAAACCCTCTCTAATCGTTGAGTCCAGCGGTTGAGCGCCGAATCCACGGTATCTTCATCGGAATAGCGTAGATCAACGGATCCAAGGGATAATATTTTTGATACAATCCCTAAATATCTCCAGCAGTACAGCAGGCTATGGCGGTTAATACGCTTTCCATGACATCTCCTCAGGAACCCAGCTTTTATTACTTTGCCTATGGGTCATGCATGTGCCCTGTTGACCTCAAGCGATCGCTGGGAGAAAACACCCATCACTATGTTGTCGGACCGGCAAAACTGCCTGGGTATCGTCTGGGCTTTTTTCGCAAGTCAGAGTTTCGCAATTGCGGCGTCTTGGATATTACTCAAGATATTGGGCAGGCCGTAGAGGGAGTGCTATATCGGCTGCCGCAACGGTTGAGCGCCCCTCTAGATGAGCGGGAGGTAGGCTATCGCCATGAGCTCATTACGGTGAACTGCTTTGGGCAAGCCTATGCCAATGTACGAACCTACACAGTGCAAGAAAAGCTGACTCAAGAAATTGCGCCCAACGATTGGTATTTCAGCGTCGTATTGCGGGGGGCTTACACCTGTGGACTGCCAGAACAGTACTGCTGGCAACTTTTTCACCATATGCATCAGCTGCAGCAAGTACAAGCACTACAGCAAAACCTGCAGTCAGCGTGAGTGTCCAGGCTATGACCGCGCCGCTTTTCAACGGATTTATCCTAGCGACGGCACCGGATGTTGTCCATAGTAGGGTAAGACAGTGCTCCAGTGAGGGCGATCGCCCTGTTGCCATCGATGTTCGGCCAAGGCCATGACCCCGGTGACGGTCTTCGCCAAGCCCCCGTCTGCCATGACATGGCGGCAAGAAGTGGGCCAGCCCTGTCGTTTAGCATCCCAGTCGGCTTGGGCATATAGCGCTTCTGACAAAACTGGCATCACTGGAAGCTGGGAATGGTCAAAAATTGCGCCAAAGACTTCCCCTCGCTGTGCCCTGAGGGAAATGGCGGTGTGCTGAGGCGATTGGCTGTGAGCATGGTCTAGTGAGCGGGCATATTGGGCGATCGCGGCCAAACTTGAAATGCCAAACAGTGGAATCTCGAGCTGCTGAGCCAAGGTACGGGCAACCACCACGCCGATCCGGGTGCCTGTAAAGCCCCCCGGTCCCTTAGCCACGGCAATATAGGCCAGCTCTGACCAAGCATATCCCTGGGTAAACTCGGTCAAACAGGTATGTAAATAGGCGGTGAGGTCGCGGCCCAGTGGCCACACCTGCGATCGCTGAGTGGTTTGCTCTAGATCGACCAAGGCTAAGCCCAACTCTGGACTGCTGGTATGAATAGCTAACCCAATCATGACTCCGAGCGCACTGCACCATCAGGCATTACTGTCTCTTGAAACGTCGCACCTTCTAAAACCGCGCCTTCTAAGCTGGCATCCTTAAAATTGGCACTGGTGAGGTTGGCACCACTGAAATTGACTTGATCTAGCTGTGCTGTCGTTAGTTCAGCCGCTACCAGATTAGTGCCTAAAAGATTGGCTTCCTTGAGGTCTGCTGCTGTAAAGTTGGCTTTTGCTAAATTTGCCCGGTTGAGACGAGCCCCGCGTAGTTTTGCCCCGCTCAGGTTGGCCCCACTCAGATCAGCACTCAAAAGCCGAGCATCTTCGAGATTAGCTTGAGAAAGATCGGCTTGGGCCAGTTTTGTCCGTTGCAGCTCGGCTCGCTTGAGATTAGCCCCGCTGAGATTAGCCGCAGTCAAGTCGGCTCGACTCATTTCCACCCCAATCAAGCTAGCTTTACTGAGGTTGCACTCGCTCAAGTTGACGTTTGATAAATCTGAACGATTAAGGTTAACTCCGCCCATGTTGGCTTTACGTAACGTCGTCTCAGCGAGATCCGCGCCTAAAAGATTTGCGCCGGTGAGCGTCGCGCCGGTGAGGTTAGCCTTATTAACATCTGCACCGCTCAAATCAGCCCGGCTCAAATCAGCCCGCGTCAAATTAGTTTCCGACAGGTTGGCACCGATAAAGTTAACACGCGATAAATCAGCACCGTTAAGATTGGCCCCGGTCAGCACCGCATTCCCTAAATTCGCATGGCTGAGGTCAACTTTGGCATCAGGAGTTGAGTCCCGCCACTGATTCCAGCCTTCGATACCGGCGCGAAGCTTAGCAAGTTGCTCTTCGTTTGCCATCTTGCGATTTCTCCTTTAGCTTTGGGCGCGGCTTGGTTGATGGCGGATCAGCCAACGAAGTCAAACATACAACATTGTAAGGGGGTCAGTGCTGTGTTTTTGTCAGCGCCCAAAACTGTCCCATGGATTAAAGACTGGACGAATCAGCCCTGGTTTAAGCCCAGCTAACCTCAGCCTCAATTAAGACATCGGTTGCGGTAAAGCTGAGACCGCAGTTGTTCCCCCTACGAACGAGCAAACCCAATGGCCAAACCTAAACAGTTTGACCATTGGGCTATATAGAGTGGGAATCGATGAAACCTTGCAATGAGCGGCAAGGCCTCCCGATGCAGTTTTGTTTTTTATTAAACTGCAGCCAAATATTCTCTTAGCTGACCGCGATTTTGTCGCAACTTGCCAACAGCTTGCTTTTGAAGTTGCCGCACGCGCTCACGACTGATATTGAGCCGTCGACCCACTTTTTCTAGCGATAGGGGGTTCCCATCTTGCAGGCCAAACCGCAACGATAAAACTTCTTGCTGTTGGGGTGTAAGTGCCGACATCAAATCACGTAGGTCAGACTTCAAAGCTCGCTGGGTTGCAAAGTCTTCGGGAGTATCGTCATCTGACTCAAGGAGATCAGCGAGCTCTGTATCTTGGTTATCACCAACTCGCAGTTCTAGGGACAAAGGGCGTCTCGATAAACGCATGCAGTCGCGCACCCGCTTGGGGGTGAGATCCAGCTCTGCCGCCACTTCTTCAATGGTCGCTGTGCGTCCCATTTTCTGGGTGATTTGGCGCTGGGCTTTCTTAATCTTGTTGAGTGTTTCTGTCACGTGGATGGGTAGACGCACCACTCGGCTCTTTTCAGCAATCGCCCGGGTCATGGCTTGACGAATCCACCAGTAGGCGTAAGTACTAAAACGATACCCTTTGGCAGGATCAAACTTTTCCACCGCTCGATTCAAACCGATTGACCCTTCTTGAATCAAATCCAGAAGGTCAAGGTTGCGATCGGTGTATTTCTTTGCAATGGAAACCACCAAACGCAAATTGGCCTCGATCATCTTATGCTTGGCACGCTTGCCGGCATGAACAATACGCTCAAGCTCAGAACGACTTATATTAGCCGTGTCCGCCCACTCTTGAAAAGAAGGCTGCCGTTGATGGGTTTCTGCCAATTCTTCATAAATCTCCTCTAGGGGCATGAATTGCTTGACTTGCTTACCCAGATTGATTTCCTCCTCGTGGGTTAAGAGAGGAACCCGTCCAATGGACTTGAGATAAGAGTAGACAGCGTCAGAAGATTTAGTGTTTCGCATAAAGCGTGGTAAGGATGTCTATGGAGTATTTAAATGATCTAAAAATCTTTACAGTAAAGCATCTTTCTGGAGAATGATTTGATGCTATGTAGTTAAAGATATGTGGGGTTCAAAACGTTCACGAAAAACATTGCCAGAAGCAATTGATACCAGAAGCAATTCATAGGATGCGAATACTACACGTAGATGAATTGTCTTTGGTATTGATTGATGCATTTACCGTTGAAAGCATTGGGAGCGAAAGCACAAAGCACTTTCGCTCTCAATGCTATTTAAGCTAGGCCGTTAGATACACGGCGATCGCTTATGGGCTATACATTAGCGGGTGTGTTTTCCACGCGATCTTGATCGCGAGAACTACCCTGCAAAGATTCGCCTTCGATGAAAGAGCGCAACATCCACGCTGCTTCTTCATATTCTTCCATCAGAGCTGTTAGGAAATCAGCTGTACCTTCATCAGCGTAGCGCTCAGAGCACTGCTTGATGTGATCACGCAAATTCCGAATAATCTGCTCGTAGTCGGTTTGTAGTCGCTTGACCATCTCAGTTACGGTCGGCAAATCATTAGGATGCTCTTTGATTGAGGCGTATCGTAAAAAGCCTTCTGCCGTACCTAAAGGATAGCCGCCTAATGCTCGGGTCCGCTCAGCAATATCATCTACGTGGCGGGAGAGCGCTTCGTATTGCTCTTGCCAAAGTTCATGCATCGTCCGAAACTGAGGACCAACTACATCCCAGTGGTACTTACGAGTTTTGACGAGGAGTAGATAAACATCTGCCAAATCGCGGTTAAGCAGTTCAATAACTGCACTACGTTGCTCTTCTGATAATCCGATATTAATGGGTCGCATAGACTCCTTTTCGTTTCAACATTTTCATTAAATCAATTTGGCAGAGAATAAACATCCCCTATTCGCGGGACACTGACTCCACCCAACGATTGAGTTGCTAGCGAACGAGGCCGGTTCTCAAGGCGCGAACGGCAGCCTGGGTCCGGTCGCTAGCACTCAGCTTATTGAGAATGTTGCAAACGTGGGTCTTGACCGTACCAACGGTGATGTAAAGCTCCTCAGCAATTTGCGCATTGCTATAGCCCGCGACAATGAGTTCCAAAACTTCCAGTTCCCGCTCGGTGAGGGGCGACATCTCTAGCACCTGGGCAAAGTCTTCCGCGTTTTCGCCATTACTCGCCACGGCTGTCGGGGGCGCAATGCGCTTAGCCTGACTCAGGACAATGCGGGCGATCGCCGGATCAATCCATACCTGCCCAGCGTGGGTCAGGCGAATCGCTTCCACAAGCTGTTTGACATCCACATCTTTGACGCTGTAGGAATCGGCACCGGCGGCAAACGCGGCCATCACCGACTCTTCGGTATCATGCATCGTCAGCATCAAGATTTTGGTGCCAGCGGGCTGTTCGCTAGCCGTCGCCTCTTTAAACCGTCGCGTAACCTCGATGCCGTCAATGTCGGGGAGACCGATATCAACGATCGCCACATCTGGCTGCAAACGGTCTAACAACGCTAAGGCCTCTTTGCCGGATGCGGCTTCTCCGACCACAGAAATCTGTGGCTGCTGCTGGAGACCAGCCTTCAACCCCATGCGGGTCAAGTCATGGTCTTCGATGATGACGATACGTATGGTTTCCATCAGGTCATTCAACTCGGGTAAAAGAATACGGAGAAAAGCTTAGAGGCGAGCCTCGACTGAGCTAAAAAGCAAATGAGCCACACCACTATTCTAAAAGTATCAGCGACGCAATCTCACCGCCGCTGACCAAAGCAGGCCGGTTGGTATCTGTATCATCAGCATATCTTGTTCAGTCATTAGCTCAAGACCAGAAATACAGGGGCGCACTGGATCATTTTTCCGCTTCGACAAGTATGGTTGCCTGCCTGTAGGCAAGCTGCCATCCAACCAATGTTGTAGAGTCCCCTATCCGGAGACAGAGGAGGCAGCCGCTGAGGTCAGAGAAGATAGAGCGTTGCGGCGTGTTCATCCAAACTAGCCATCAGGGAGCATCACGGTCTATGCTCTCTGGGCAGCTTCTATAGGGGCTCCTGGGGACTCATACCAAGTTACTCGTTGGACAAAATGTGGTGGGATAGCGGTGCGCAGGTTGATGAAGTATGCCTTGCACCCTCACTCGATACCTTGAATCCCTGTCTTGACAATCTGCACAGGATTGACCCGATGCGACTGTAGCTCGACGGAAACCTGCCCTTTACCGGACAGTCTGGGCTACGCTGACTGAATAGATCCATATTTTTGAAAAATTCGGGGACTCTACGATGACATCGGCTAAGTCGCCTCGCCACAAGCACATTGTTTTAACGTCTCATCCCACCCAACACGGAGACCCCGCCCATCCGATTCGGTGGGGGCAGGCTGACCCAACCCGACGCGGGCCAGTAATCGCCACTCTAGGTAACCTTGCCCATCGCAATGCCATTGGCACCCATTCGGGGGGATACGCCGTTTACCGGGCACTGGCGATCGCCAGTGGTGATTTAGAGCCCAACCACCGGGCTGACTTGACCGATACGGCTCCCACCGTGACGATTGGGCCGCACTCTAGCTGGAGTGACCCAGACAAGATCGTGGCGCTCGACCCCTTCGGCGCCTTGGATCATCATTCCTTTGCCGACTTACGGGCTGAGGGCTACGACATTCGTCCCTCGATCGCCATCACCAAGGCCCACATCAATATTCCTGAACTGCAGGAGGCGGTCGCCCAAGGTCGCCTCCTGGTGGATGGCAAAATCTTGAAGCCCAATGGCGAACTGGTGGTCACAAAGGCCGCTATTGAGCCGGTATGGTATTTGCCCGGCATTGCCAAACGCTTTCGCGTTGAAGAAAGTGAGTTACGGCGGACATTATTCGAGCAAACCGGAGGCATGTTTCCAGAGCTGGTAACCCGTCCCGATTTGGAGGTGTTTTTACCGCCCATCGGGGGCCATACAGTCTACATCTTGGGTGACATGGCAGCGGTAGCTGCGCCCGACCGCCCCTTAGCGGTGCGCATCCATGACGAGTGCAACGGTTCTGATGTCTTTGGCTCTGACATCTGCACCTGTCGCCCTTACCTGGTGCACGGCATTGAGGTGGCGATTACCACCGCCCAAGCGGGGGGCGCGGGGGTGATTATCTATGCCCGCAAAGAAGGGCGCGCTCTGGGAGAAGTCACGAAGTTTTTGGTATACAACGCTCGTAAACGTCAGGTTGGCGGCGATCGCGCGGACACTTATTTCACCCGCACAGAGTGTGTGGCCGGGGTGCCGGATATGCGCTTTCAAGAGCTGATGCCCGATGTGATGCATTGGCTGGGCATCACCCACATTGACCAGTTTGTCTCCATGAGCAACCTGAAATATGACGCGGTGACGCAGTCGGGTATCACCATTGGCGAACGCATTACGATTCCTGAGGAGTTGATTCCAGCCGATGCCCAAGTGGAGATCAATGCGAAGAAAGCGGCTGGATACTATACCGAGGGGGACGTGCCCGACGAAGCCCTGCTAGAACAGACCATTGGCCGCCAATACGAGGATGCCTGATGACACCAGAAGAAAGAGCGACGATCGCCTATCTGCGTGAGCCCCAGGCGATCCGCGATCGCTGTCAGCAACTCTTTACCTTTTGCCAGGCGGATAAACTCGATTACTTTGCTTGTGACCTCAACCGTTTAGAGGCTGTCGCTGATTATGTGGTCGAGACCACACAGCAACTTTATCCCGAATTTGACATCCCCTTTCACAGCCGCTGGCGGCATTTTGATGCGGGCGGCACACCCCGCTTGGCCCAGTTACAGGAGAGCTTTCGCTATCTATCCGTTGATGCAGCGGCGCGATCGCAGTTGGACTTAGCTATCGTTAGCGTTTTGCTTGATGCGGGGGCCGGTAGCCTGTGGCGCTATTACGACCAAGAGACCGACCAAGTTCTTGGGCGCTCCGAGGGATTAGCGATCGCGAGCCTCCACGCCTTTCAGCGCGGGACGTTTTCTTCCCAGCCAGAGTCGCCCTATCAGGTCGATGCCGCGGGATTACAGGCGCTGACGACCCGTGACCTAGTAGAGGTCTTCCAGGTGAGTGCCGATAATCCCCTAGTTGGCCTTGCAGGACGGCTGACGCTCTTGCAGCAGTTAGGGCAAACGCTAGCGGCCCAACCCCAACGATTTGGCGCTGACTGTCCGCGACCGGGTGCCCTGCTGAACTATTGGCAAGCGCTTTATGGCGGGGTGCTCGATGCGAGACAACTGCTCACAGAGGTACTGGCCAGCTTTGGCGACATCTGGCCCGGCCGAACGGCGATCGCCGATACCAATCTGGGCGATGTCTGGCCCCATCCGGCGCTGCCCCAAACGGCTCCCGGCTCCGATCTCGTTCCCTTGCACAAGCTGTCTCAGTGGTTGACCTACTCATTAGTCGAGCCGCTGCAGTTTTCTGGGCTAGAAGTGGTGAATCTGAATGCTTTGACCGGGCTAGCCGAATATCGCAACGGAGGTCTTTGCGTCGATTTAGGGCTCCTGATTCCCAAGCAGACAGTAGTGACCGAGCAGGCTCATCTGCCCGACTCACCCCTTGTGGTCGAGTGGCGCGCTTTGACCATAGTGATGCTTGACCTGATTGGCGATCGCGTGCGGCAAAAACTGCACAAAACACCAGAAGAACTCCCCCTCATCAAAGTCTTAGAAGGAGGCACCTGGGCCGCTGGTCGCCGCATTGCCAAACAGCGTCGCGCCACGGGCTCTCCCCCCATTGCCATTCAGAGCGACGGCACGGTCTTTTGAGTGCCCGGCGTACAGGCGCGATTTTGAACTCATTTCCTCTCCCACCCCCTAGATTCCCATGCCCTCTGTCATCCTCATCGACCATCCCCTGATTCAGCACAAGCTAACTATCATGCGGCAAAAAGACACCAGCACCGCGAAGTTTCGTCAGCTCCTAGGCGAAATCAGCATGCTGCTAGCTTACGAAGTGACTCGCGATATGCCAGTGGAAAAGGTGGCAATCGAGACGCCCCTAACCAAAACCTATGC
Source organism: Leptolyngbyaceae cyanobacterium (assembly GCA_050331235.1). GTDB lineage: Bacteria > Cyanobacteriota > Cyanobacteriia > Phormidesmidales > Phormidesmidaceae > Halomicronema. Next base: position 15,486 of record JBHJHA010000005.1, on the reverse strand, counting down.
CCCGGTGCTCTCGGGAAAAAAGCTCGTGTTAATTTCCATCATGCGAGCAGGCCAAGGCATCCTGGACGGAATGCTCCAGCTCATCCCCTCGGCTCGAGTGGGGCACATTGGCCTTTACCGTGACCCGCGTACCCATATCCCAGTGGAGTACTACTTTAAGGTGCCGGCAGATGTGCCCGAACGCGACATGCTCGTGGTTGATCCCATGTTGGCAACGGGTAACTCAGCGGTGGCGGCAGTCTATCGCCTCAAGGAAACGCGCCCCTACTCGATTAAATTCGTTTGCCTCCTTGCCGCTCCCGAAGGCATTGAACACTTCCATTCGGAACATCCCGATGTGCCGATCTACACCGCCGCGATCGACGAAAGACTCGATGAGCACGGCTATATCTTGCCAGGGTTGGGGGATGCGGGCGATCGCATGTTTGGCACCAAGTAACTGTCAGCTCAGACCAAGACTTAAACAGAGTCACAATTAACAGTTTCCCTCCGGACGCCGTGGCATGGTGCGGATGCTTGCAGTTAGCATTGACCGCCGATGAGGCTCCATTGACTGCCCCACTGCTGGCGCTATGGCAAGCCGTAGAAGGGGCAGGTCAGCATCGATGATGAACCAACGGCACAACTAGGCTTGACAAGACAGCAGCTTGATCGCCCGAGCGGCGTCAATATGAGCTTTTTGGGCATCAGCAAAATAAGTGCTTAGGGCGTCGTTGTCATAGTCAGCAGTGTTGCGCTGGCTTCTCAACCGCTGTAACAAAATACCGGCTGCCACCAGGTCAGCATCACAGCTATCGTTCAGTTGCTTGATGACCTCGCCGTGTACCGCAGCCGCTTTACTTTGAATCTGAAGCTGGTTTCTCGCCGTGCAAAAAGCGGCGTAATAGGCCCTGCTGATACACGATCTGGCTTTCGCCTCAGAAATAGCTTTTTCCTTACCTTTGTAAGGTTTGCGCAGCTCTTGTAGTAGCTGCTCGGCCAGCGTCAAGTAGTCCTGCCATTGGAAGTGCATGGAACTTTAGATCTACCCCTAAAAGTTGTCTGATTTCAGACGGTACCTCAAGCCAACAAAACTGATCAAACGCATCCAGTCGCTGAGTAGCGTGCTCAAACATCGCTTCAGCCTCTGCTTGGCTATCGGGAATTTCGACAACCACAGCAATCCACACCATTTCCCAATCAGGAATCTCGGGGTCTTGACGATACTCTAGTTGAAGTTTGGCTCCATCAAAAAATGCCGTAAGCGGTGTGTAGGCTTGCACCAGGATATCGATAAGTTCTGAATGCTGGGCCACAAAGTCTGACAGTGCTTCAGCGTTCAAGAGTTCGTATCCAGCCTTCGCCAAGGCTTGAGAAGGGTGCTGTTGAACCTGTGAAATAGCTGCCTCGTTTGAAGGTGGCATATTTGTCGAGCTGGCTTTGCTAGTTACCATCGTGTTTTCTACTCTGTGGTCAAGGCTGCTAGTCAACGAAATGCTGCCCACATAGGGTGCAGCAGGGCTCAAACCACCTTTAAGTGGAGAATAATACTATTACAGTTTAGCCTGACAGACTACCCGCCGCATTGCTTGCGCTGCCGCTGAATCTTGTTTTGCAAGTCTCGGGTAAGGCCCATCTCAGCATCGGCGGCGAGGCGATCGAACTCCCGGCGAAAGTGGGCGGCGACAGTAGGGTTGCGAATAATGAGTAGATCTTCATCGTTGGTATGGTTGGCGGCGGCGCTCCAGTTGTGGGAACCGATAATGACAGTGTGGTTATCGATGAGAGCAAATTTGTGGTGTAGCTTGTCGCCTTCGGGCAAGTTGGGCGTCCCGACCTGGGCAATAGGCTGGGGCCACGGGCGATTGTTAGCTTCATATTTGCAGCGGTGGTCAGGAATAGCGGTGCCGAGCATGTCCAAAGCTTCGCTGTAGCTGCGGTATACAAAGTTGCGGTCAATCAGAGCTTGCACAGTAACGCCGGCCTGAGATTGTTGGGCTAGGCGATCGCTAATACCCTGGTCAGAAAAAACAAACAGCGCCAGATCAATCGTGCCGGTAGCGTTTGTCAGAGTTTGACTAATCAGGCCGTTAACGCTGTGGCTCCACGGCTCCGTTTTGGAACTGGGAGAGAACTGCACCGTGACTTGAGAGCCTGGCAGGCTGACCCGACGGGGCGATCGCGCTGGCTTCTGTAGGCCAAATACACTGTCAGGCTTGCCCTTAGGTCCATCCCCCCACATCAACTCAAATTCCGCTTCTAACACCCTAGCCAGCTCGGGACTATTGATTTTCAGGAGCGCGTTGGCGTTGCCGCGACTAGCTTCGGTCGCAAAATCGCCATGCACACCAGAAGTCGTCCAGTTCGCAGACCCGAGTAGCACCGTGCGGCCATCGACCACCATAAATTTATGGTGCATCAAACCACTCCCCTTAGAGCCATCAGCGGTGTCATCCAGCAGAGGCACGTTGCCTCGGGTCAAAATGCGGATAGCGTCCCGCTGTTCCAGTTCCTCAGCGGTGATTTTGCCATTGCCATTGGCGGCGATCAGTAACTGTTTTTCTGAGTGTTTGGACTGTTGATATTCGTCCATCCGGCTGGACTGAAACTCGTTCAGCGGCTGCCAAACGCGGTTGTACTGATTTTCCACGATGACCCGCACCTGGATACCCGCCTGGGCGCGATCGCGCAATGCCAGCGCCACCTGGGGCAAGTTGATTTCCTGAACCGCAACATCAATGGAAGTATTGGCTGTGGCGATCGCCTCCAGAATGATTGCCTCTAAATCATCACCATGGCGGCGAATCTGGCGATAGGGGTCAGTGTAAGCCCGAGCCTGGGACTGATTAAAGTAAACCTGAATGTAGGGATCTTGGGGTAGCGCGGGTACAAGCGCCGGCCTAGCTGCGCCGGTGAGCCAGTGATGCACGGCCAATACCAGCAGCAGTGCGCCGACCAAGGGGATGCCCCAGCGATATTTCTGAAAGTTTAGATGCACAACCTGATGTAAGAGAATTTCTGTCAATAGTGCGCCCAGTCGTTTTGCGTTGCTAACCCAGTGATATTGCGGAAATTTTTGTCTTCGTCATACCTGACGCAAATTTCCTGCGCTAGACTTTGAAGCCGCAAGGTGCAAGACTTGCGAAATTGCCAGCCATGCTTGGCACAGATGCGTCCATAAAGCGTCATCAAAACTACGCAGTTGTCTGAGGGGAGACATCAGTTTGAGATTTGATTGGCTAATTCCAACTGGGCTAGCGATGACGAGTGCGTTAGTAATGACGCTGCCAGCCGAGGCCGCTCAGGTGCGATCGTGGTGGTTTAACGCCCAAGAAAACCAACTGGTATTCACTACGGACGCGCCGATTCGTCCCCGGGCACAGATGATTTTCAATCCCACCCGAGTCGTCATTGATTTGCCCGGGACAACGTTAGGCCGGGCTTCTCGTCGTCAAGCCATTGGTGGGGCCATTCGCGAAGTGCGCTCGGGCCAGTTTGACTCCCAAACCGCGCGGCTAGTGGTGGAGCTGGCACCCGGCTATACCCTAGACCCCAGGGCTGTAGAAGTCCGGGGAGTGAGCAGCACACAGTGGGTGGTACAGCTACCCCGACCGGAACAATCCGGTGCTGCTCCAGCGGCTAACAGTGGCAACTCCGTCACAGGCGATGCTAACAATAGGGCGACCACCTATTTATCTGGAGTCGTGGCAACGCCAGATGGCTTTTTTATTCGCACGAGCGGCCAGATTCCGACGATCAACCTGGAGCGGCGAGGCGAATCGGGCCAAGAGCGGCAAATCATCATTGACCTCTTCAACAGTTCGATTTCGCCATTTCTCAAGGCAGAAGCTTTACCCAATAACCGCTACAGCGTGACCCGTTGGGACATCGCCCAAGATTCCCAAAGTTCGACGACCCGGGTGGTGATGACCCTGGCGCCCAACAGTCCTGATTGGGAGGTAACGCCCACTAGCGTTGGTAGCCAAACCGGCATCGTGATTGTGCCCCCCAGTGGCGTGGCGATCGATTCCATTCCCGATGTACCATCCCAACCGAGTCAGGCGATCGCTGTCCCGCCCGGATCTCAGCAACCGCCCCGCAATCCTCAACCAACGATTCCCCCCCAACCGCAACTGCCGGTTTCGCCGCCGCAGGTCAATAACGGCCAGGTGATTGTGGCGATCGATCCGGGCCATGGTGGCCGCGATCCGGGAGCCGTAGGCATCGGCGGCCTGCAAGAAAAGACCGTGGCCTTTCCAGTATCGCTGCGGGTAGCAGAGCTGCTACGCGAGGCGGGGGTCAACGTGGTGATGACCCGCAATTCAGACATCACCCTCGATTTAGAACCGCGAGTCACCATCGCCAACAATGCCAACGCCACTGTCTTTTTGAGCATCCATGCCAATGCCATCAGCCTGAGTCGACCTGACGTCAATGGCATTGAGACTTACTACTACTCGGAAACGGGACGGCAGCTCGCGAATATCATCCACGCGAATGTGTTGCCTGCCTCTGGCCTCGGCAACCGCGGCGTCAAACAGGCTCGCTTTTATGTGCTGCGAAATACGGCAATGCCCGCAGCACTCTTAGAATTGGGCTTTGTCACTGGGGCCGAGGATGTGGTGAAGCTGCGTGATCCGGCTTGGCAAGAACGGATGGCCCAGGCAATTACCCGGGGGCTACTGCAATACCTGGAACCCTACCGCCGTTGACTTTGGCCCCTTTGACACACGCAGGGTGAACCATTTCCCTTTGGAGAGACTCAAAGGGAAATGGTTCAAAACTTGCCGGATCATGAATTGCTAATAACAGCACAAAGATTTGGGTTGATTTTTCTATCTTGTGCGATGCTGAATTACGCTCGTATTGAAATCAGATGATTGGATAGGAACGCCCATGGACGACAAATTTATGCTGATGATTCCGGGGCCAACGCCGGTGCCTGAGAGCGTTTTACTCGCCCAAGCCCAGCACCTCATTGGTCACCGCAGTGGTGAGTTTAGCCAGATTGTGGGAGAGGTGGCCGACGGCCTAAAGTGGCTCCACCAAACCCAAAATGATGTGTTGATGTTGACGGCGAGTGGTACTGGCGCGATGGAGGCCGGCATCATCAATATGCTGAGCGTGGGCGATCGCGTGTTGGTCGGCAGCAACGGTAAGTTTGGCGATCGCTGGGTCAAAGTGTGCAAAGCGTTTGGCCTGGAAGTCGAGGTCATTGAGGCCGAGTGGGGCAAGCCTCTAGACCCAGCTGAGTTCAAAGCAGCACTGGATGCTGACACTAATCAGTCCATCAAGGCGGTCTTGGTGACCCATAGCGAAACGTCAACAGGGGTGCTCAATGACTTGAAAACCATCGCTGACTACACCCGTGCCCACGGAGCTCTAGTGTTGGTAGATGCGGTGACCAGTTTAGGGGCCTGCAGCGTACCGGTGGACGAGTGGGGGCTCGATGTCGTCGCGTCGGGCTCTCAAAAGGGCTATATGGTGCCACCAGGGCTAGGGTTTGTGACCCTGAGCGATCGCGCCTGGCAGGCCTATGAAACCGCCAACATTCCTAAGTTTTATTTTGATCTTGGCCCCTATCGCAAAAGTGCCGGCAAAAATACGACGCCCTTTACTCCCCCAGTCAGCCTATTTTTTGCACTCCAAGTAGCGCTCAAAATGATGCAGGATGAAGGGCTAGATCATATTTTTGCCCGCCATGCCAAGCTCCAAGGCGCGACGCGAGCTGCCATGAAAGCCCTCAATCTGCCTCTACTTGCCGCGGATGAGGTGGCCAGCCCCGCCGTCACGTCGGTAATGCCCCAAAGCGTCGAAGCTGAGCAAATTCGCTCCATTATGCGCAAAGAGTTTGATATTGCCCTAGCGGGTGGCCAAGACCATATGAAGGGCAAGATTTTCCGCATTGGTCACCTTGGCTTTGTTGGCAATCGCGATATTTTGACTGCGGTAGCGGCGCTAGAGGCAACCTTGACCCAACTTGGGGCCAATGGCTTCACTCCAGGTGCGGGGTTAGCCGCTGCGCAGGCGGTACTCTCGGCTTAACTTCCGCTAGATGGGTTTCAGTCACAGGTGGGCGTTGTCGAGGATACTCACCTGTGAAATGAGCGGCGTTTTCAGGTGTTAGGGCATCTCCCGGAGATGGCCTGCACTTCAGCCGACCGCCAATCCCGCTTGGGTCAATCCGTCACCCCCGCTTTCTCAAAAAAACGGGGGCGAGAAGCAAAGATTAGGGCAGTTCGGTAGTGCCCATGAGGTAGCGATCGCACTCCCTCGCGACGCCTCTTCCCTCATTGAAAGCCCATACCACGAGGCTTTGCCCGCGACGGCAATCGCCCGCGGCAAACACACCGGGGATGGAGGTGGTGTATTGCTCGTGCTCCGCTTTGATGTTGCTGCGGCCATCTTGCTCTAGGCCAAGGGCGTCGATAATGGGCTGTTCAGGGCCGAGGAAGCCCATCGCCAGCAACACCAGTTGAGCAGGCAGGATCTTTGCAGTGCCGGGGACATGTTGGGGAATAAAGCGGCCGTTTTCGTTTTTTGTCCACTTCACCTCGACGGTGTGAACGGCTTTAACCTGCCCGTTGTCATCCCCTTCAAATTTCGTGGCCGTGCGAGTGTAAGCCCGGGGATCATCGCCGAACATAGCGGCGGCTTCTTCCTGGCCGTAATCCATGCGGTAGATCTTGGGCCACTCGGGCCAGGGGTTGCTAGGGGCACGGGTTTCAGGAGGCTTGGGCATGATTTCCAATTGGGTGACGCTGGTGCAGCCGTGACGGATGGAGGTGCCCACGCAGTCGGTGCCCGTGTCGCCGCCGCCAATAATGACAACATCTTTACCCGCTGCGGAAATGTAGTTGTTGCGGGGCACGCCGTCGAGCACTGCTTGAGTATTGGCAGAGAGGAATTCCATGGCGAAGTGGATGCCCTGGAGATCACGTCCTGCGATGGGGAGGTCGCGGGGCCGGGTGGAGCCTGTGCAGAGAATGACCGAATCGAAGTCTTTGACCAGCGTTTCGGTGGGGAGGTCTTTGCCGACTTCGGTATTGCAGACAAAGGTAACGCCCTCAGCTTCGAGCACATCTAGGCGGCGCTGCACAACTTTTTGCTTATCTAGCTTCATATTGGGAATGCCGTACATGAGCAAACCGCCGGGACGATCAGCCCGTTCGTACACGGTGACCCAGTGACCCGCAGAGTTGAGCTGAGCCGCCGCCGAGAGTCCGGCAGGACCGGAGCCAACGATCGCTACTTTCTTTCCTGTCCGCTTGCTGGGAATTTGGGGAGTAATCCAGCCTTCTTCCCAGCCCTTTTCAGCGATGGAATACTCAATATTTTTGATGGTGACCGGCGGCTCAATGATGCCCAATACACAAGCCCCTTCGCAGGGAGCTGGGCAAACCCGTCCGGTGAATTCAGGGAAGTTGTTGGTTTTGTGGAGGCGATCCAGAGCATCTTGCCAGCGTCCCCGGTAGATCAGGTCATTCCACTCGGGGATTAGGTTGTTGATGGGGCAACCGCTAGCCGCCCGATTCATTTCCATCCCCGTGTGGCAGAAGGGAGTGCCGCAGTCCATGCAGCGCGCGCCTTGGGTCTGCAAGTTTTCTTCGGGCATGTGGAGATGAAATTCATCCCAGTTGCGGATGCGATCGGCGGGGGCAACTTCGTTCGCCACCTCGCGCAAAAATTCCATAAAGCCAGTTGGTTTTCCCATGATTTGAAAGTGGTTAAGGGTTAACGGTGAAAGGTTTAGGGGAGGGGAGGGCACAAGTTTTAAGAACCCAACATTTTTTGAAGCGATATTCAGAATCTACTGATTTTGAACATTTCTATGGAACATCCAACCAAGTACATTGCTGTAGTTTTTTCTTCAAATATTTCGGGTTCGGTTTCAAATTTGACGTATTAGGTATACGCATTTTCTGATTTTGAAGATTTCGATATTCAGTATTTCGCAAATCGGGGTGCAATAAAATGCTCAGGTTCTCAGGATGAATAGCTAACAGGTTGAGATCGAAAAGGGTATGAATGTCAGCCCGTAACAATAGACCATTGGATGGATCGTTATCTTCTGTTTCTGCATACGGAATGATATGGGCTGCTTCCAAAGCTTCACCTGCATCAAATCCAGTGATGGCGCACTTGCAGCCGTAAGCATCTAATAAGATCTGGCGGAACTTTGATTGCCCCTGCCGTCGGGCAATTTCGGCTAACACCCGATTTCTATCTTCATTATTATTAGGAGTTTCAAGAGAATCTTCTTGATCTAACTCATCTCTTATAACCTTCAACTCTTGCTGAAGAGATGGATCAGGCACTAGCGGCGATGAGATTGGCTCTGATTCTACTTCAAGTTCTAATTCTGCCTTTTGAAGAAGTGACTCACAAATTGGAATCTGGTTTAACACTTTTTTGTAAGTTGGCTCTATGTCTAAAGCTTCGTAGAAGTGATACAAGGCGGTCTCATAATCATTTTCCTTTCTAGCTTTTAATCCTCTTTCTAGAAAGACATCAACTAATCTCCGACCTTTCCCTTTGCTCTGTAAAACTAGGCAATGAGATTCCCATTTTGATGAGAGGGCTTCAACAGCAGCAGGATCATCAGGTGCAAATCGTTTACCTCCACCTGCAAAGTAAAAGTTGACATCTTTAAAGATCGGCTGATGTTTAAGTGACTTCTGTTCCAAGGGACTATCAAAGTCAACAACTGAATCTAAGGCAATATAAACCCAATAATTTCGCCCATCTGTGCTGGTATAAGCAGCACTTAGGTTTGAAAACTTTAAGGATTGTCTGAGTTGATGCTTCTCTGGGGCCTCAACAACTCGGCCTGAAGCGATGAATCCTCTCGGTTCTTCGTTAGTCTTAATCAGATATGCTCTATCACCCACTTGAATGCTTTTGTTGTTAGCACATTTCCAATCGGTGAGGAAATACTCTCCCTGTGAAAGCTTAAATTTTATGATGTCGGGAAGACGTCGATTATCAATAGATCCTCCCGTTTCAAGATGGAATTCAGTATCAGGATCGCAAAGGAAAGCATATGATTCCAACGCTTGAGAAATTTGTGAAGCAATCGTCTACGGAATCAGAAAAGAAGAGAGCATGTTGCGTTAAGGATGCACTTTCCAGGATTTCGATTTAACATTTTTACGTTGACAATTATTAAACTTATTCAAAATGAGGTTTTCCGATGGCGATACCTGATAGTCCAAGCAATCGTGACATCCGAGAGGCTCTACTTCAGTTAAGTCAAGAAATTGGGGAACTACGCCAAGAGGTTCACAACTTAAACCAAAAGCTACAATCCTCGAAGGAGCCATTTGAATTACGTGCGAACAGAACAGATCGCTTGATTCAAGGGGCGATTTGGGTGATTATCGCGGCTGCCATTGTTTCAGTAGTCTCCAATTTCACGACGGTTATCCTCAAAACGCTATCGGTCAATTTGGTGGGGTAGGGGCGCGGTTTCCGCGCCCCTACGGATGATGTGGATCAACTGCCGCTGATGCGGGCGATATCGCGGGCATTCTCCTCGAACGCTGCCGACAGAGCATCGTCGCCGTCGAGTCCTGCCTCCATCGCTTTTTGAATGTGTTGGAGTACGCGTTTGTAGTCGCGGGGCATCACTTTCACAAACTTGGGCACGAGGTTTTCCCAGTCGGTGAGAACGCGATCGCCCTTCTGGCTGCCCGTGTATTTCACATGGGCTTCGACCATTTCGCGTACTTCACGCACGTCTTCCGGCGCTTCGAGCGGTTCTAAATCGACCATTTCGGTATTGCAGCGAGTGGCAAAATCGCCCGCCTCATCCAGCACATAGGCGATGCCGCCGCTCATGCCCGCGGCAAAGTTGCGTCCCGTGGGGCCGATGATCACCGCCTTGCCGCCGGTCATATACTCGCAGGCGTGGTCGCCGACGCCTTCCACCACGGCGCGCACCCCGGAGTTGCGGACGCAGAAGCGCTCACCCGCCAGGCCGCGAATGTAGGCTTCGCCGCCCGTCGCGCCGTAGAAGGCGACGTTTCCGGTGATGATGTTCTCTTCCGCGACAAAGCTCGAGCCTTTGGGCGGATAGAGGATGATCTTGCCGCCGCTGAGGCCCTTGCCGAGGTAGTCGTTGGCGTCGCCCTCTAACTCCATCGTCACGCCCTTGGGCACAAAGGCCGAGAAGCTTTGCCCCGCGCTGCCCTGGAAGTGGAGATGCACCGTATCTTCCGGCAAGCCGTCCCAGTGGCGCTGGCTGATTTCGTTGCCGAGGATGGTGCCGACCACGCGGTTCACGTTAGTGATGGGCAGCGTGGCGCGGACCGGCTCAGCCTGCTCAATGGCAGGCTGGCACAGCTCCAGCAGGGTGGTCATATCCAGGGACTTCTCCAGCCCGTGATCTTGGGGAATCTGGCAGTAGCGCCCGATTTCCGGCCCAACTTCCGGCTGGTGGAGAATTTTCGAGACATCGATGCCCTTGGCTTTCCAGTGGTCGATCGCCTTTTTCGGCTCCAGCACATCTGTCCGACCCACCATCTCATTGATGCTGCGGAAGCCTAATTCCGCCATGATCTCCCGCAATTCTTGCGCGATGAAGGTCATGAAGTTGACTGTGTGCTGGGGGTCGCCCGTGAAATTCTTCCGCAGGTCGGGGTTTTGGGTGGCGACGCCGACGGGGCAGGTGTTTTTGTGGCAGACGCGCATCATAATGCAGCCGAGGGACACCAACGGCGCGGTGGAGAAGCCGTATTCTTCGGCACCCAGGAGGGTGGCGATCGCCACGTCTCGCCCAGTCTTCATCTGGCCGTCCGTCTCTACGGCGATGCGGCTCCGCAGGTTGTTCAGCACCAGGGTTTGGTGGGTTTCGGCTAGCCCCAGTTCCCAGGGGAGTCCCGCATGTTTGATGGAGGTTTGGGGCGATGCACCCGTGCCGCCATCGAACCCGGAGATCAGCACCACATCGGCATGGGCTTTGGCCACACCGGCTGCGACGGTGCCGACCCCGACCTCCGACACCAGCTTGACGCTGACCCGCGCTGCCCGGTTCGCATTCTTCAGGTCATGGATTAGTTGCGCCAGATCCTCAATGGAGTAGATGTCGTGGTGGGGCGGCGGTGAAATCAGGCCCACACCAGGGGTCGAGTGGCGCACCTTGGCAATCCAGGGATACACCTTCAGGCCGGGGAGCTGGCCGCCCTCGCCCGGTTTCGCGCCCTGGGCCATCTTGATCTGAATTTCCCGCGCCTGAGACAGGTAGAGGCTGGTGACGCCGAAGCGCCCAGAGGCCACCTGCTTGATGGCGCTGTTCTTCGAGTCGCCGCGCTCATTTGTCCAGGTATACCGTTCGGGGTCTTCGCCGCCCTCCCCGGTGTTGGACTTGCCGCCGATGCGGTTCATGGCGATCGCCAGCGATTCGTGGGTCTCTTTAGAAATCGACCCGTAGCTCATCGCCCCCGTCTTGAAGCGCTTCATAATCGCCTCAACGGGTTCCACTTCCCCTAACGGGATCGGGGCACGGGCCTTGAACTCCAGCAGATCGCGGATACGGAAGAACTGCTTACCGTGGGCGTTAATTCGCGCGGCATATTTTTTGTACAGCTCGTAGTCACCATTGCGCGTCGCTTGTTGCAACATGTGGATGGTTTCCGGGCTGAACAGATGCGCTTCGCCATCCTTACGCCACTGATAGTCACCGCCCACATCTAGCGTGTGATCAGGAATGTCGCGATCGGGGAAGGCATGACTGTGTCGCAGCGTCGCTTCTTGAGTCAGCACTGCCAGATCAGCCCCCTCGAGCCGCGAGGCCGTCCAGGTAAAGTACTGGTTAATCACCGAGGAATCAAGGCCGATCGCTTCAAAGATCTGCGCGCCCCGATAGCTCTGAATCGTGGAAACCCCAATCTTGGAGCCAATCTTGATCACGCCCTTGGTGACCGCTTTAATGTAGTTCTTACAGGCTTTAGCGTAGTCGATGCCGTTCAGCACGCCCTCTTCGATCATGTTCTCGATGGTCTCGAAGGCGAGGTAGGGATTGATCGCGCCACAGCCGTAGCCCAGCAGCACCGCGTAGTGGTGCACTTCACGGGGTTCGCCGGACTCCAGCACCAGACCAACGCGGGTGCGGGTGCCGTTGCGGATCAGGTGATGGTGCAGCCCCGAAACCGCCAGCAGGGCGGGAATCGCAGCGTGGTTTTGGTCGATGCCGCGATCGCTGAGAATGATCAGGTTGGTACCGGCGGCGATCGCCTCATCAGCCTGACGACAAATATCGTCAATGGCCGTCTCCATCCCCACCACACCGGATGACGGCGCAAACAGCATCGGCAGCGTGATCGATTTGAAGTGGGGATTGTCGATGTGCTTCAGCTTTGCCAGTTCTTCGTTGCTGATAACCGGGGTTTCCAGCTTGATCAGCCGACAGCTTTCCGGCTCTGGCTGGAGCAGATTGCGCTCGCTGCCGATGGTCGTGATCGGCGACGTCACGATCGCCTCCCGAATCGAGTCGATCGGCGGGTTCGTCACCTGGGCGAACAACTGCTGAAAGTAGTCGTACAGCAGCTTCGGACGGTTGGAGAGTACCGCCAGCGGCGTGTCGGTGCCCATGGCCCCGATCGCTTCGACCCCGTTCTGAGCCATCGGTGACAGTAGCAGGCGGAGTTCTTCAAAGGTGTAGCCAAAGGCCCGTTGCCGTTGGGGCAACGGCGTGTTGGATTGTGGCGTGCCCTGTAGGGGCGCACGGCCGTGCGCCCCTACAGGGATGTCTGCCAACCCCACCAAATTCTGGTCTAACCATTCCCGATAAGGATGTTCGGTGGCGATGCCCTGTTTGATTTCTTCATCGGCAACGATACGGCCTTCGTTCATATCCACCAAGAACATGCGCCCCGGCTCCAGACGTCCTTTCTTCACCACGTCTGCGGGGTCAACGGGGAGCACGCCTGCTTCCGAGGCCATGATGACGCGATCGTCCTTGGTGACGTAGTAGCGGGAGGGGCGCAAACCATTGCGATCGAGACAGGCCCCCATCATCGTGCCATCGGTGAAGGCGATCGACGCGGGGCCATCCCACGGCTCCATCAGGCAGGAGTGGTACTCGTAGAATGCCTTCTTCTCCGGGCTCATGGACTCATGCCCCGCCCACGGCTCGGGGATCATCATCATCATGGCGTGGGGCAGAGAGCGACCGGAGAGCGTCAGCATCTCCAGCGTGTTGTCAAAAATCGTGGAGTCGCTGCCATCCACATTGATGATCGGCTGGGCCTTCTTCAGGTCATCGCCAAACAGCTCTGACTCGAACATCGACTGGCGAGCGTGCATCCAGTTGATGTTGCCGCGCATCGTGTTGATTTCGCCGTTGTGGGCGATGTAGCGGTAGGGGTGCGATCGCTCCCAACTGGGGAAGGTATTGGTGCTAAAGCGCGAATGCACCAACCCTAGCGCACTTTCCATATCAGGATCGTGTAAATCGGGGTAATATTGCCCCACCTGCACCGGCATCAACATCCCCTTGTAGACAATTGTGCGGCAAGAAATGCTGGCCGGATACCAGTGCTTGTCAACACCGGGATGCCGAATCGCCATGTGCGATCGCTTACGAATTACATATAGCTTGCGCTCAAAGGCCAAATCATCCGCTAAATCATCACTGCGGCGAATAAATACTTGCTGCATAAACGGTTCACTGGCCTGAGCCGTTGCCCCCAGCGTCGTGTGATTGGTCGGCACATCGCGCCAGCCAATCACCGACTGCCCTACCTCAGCCACCAACGTTTCAAAAATGCGACGGCTCTGCTGTCGAACTTCTAGATCCGGCGACCCATAAATCATGCCAACGCCGTATTGCCCACGCCCGGGCAGCACCAAGCCCTCAGCCGCGGCCACTTTTTGCATAAACTTGTGGGGCAACTGCAACAAAATACCCGCCCCGTCGCCAGTATTAGGTTCGGCACCAACGGCTCCGCGATGATCGAGATTAAGCAAAATGGTCAACGCCTGCTCAACGATGTCGTGAGACGCCTGACCTTTCATCTGTACGACAAAGCCAACGCCGCAGGCATCATGTTCAAATTGTGGATCGTAGAGGCCTTGCTTAATAGGTGAGGTTGGTCGAGTCATTCTGGTATCTGGCCTGAAAACAGCACGAAACAATCCACATGGATACTCTCTTAATCCGCAGATTGTATTTTGCGAGAGTGGTCACTCTACGCGTGGATGAATTATCAGTGCAAATTTTTTTTTTTTGGCTTGGCTTAAGAAAATCGTCAGATATGGGACGACTATGGCGATTTATTTCTTATCAAAAGCATGAAGTCTTGACACCGCTTTTGTGCCTTCCTCAGGAATTTTAACTTCGATAGGCAACGATATAGTTAGCGCAATCAACTCAAAAACTTGAACTCTTTAGACCATTCAAGCCATGACAAAAGCAATAAGAAAATAGATTTACCTTAAAGCAATTAAAAGAAAGTTAACAAGCATCCCCCGAGATTGACATCGGTGTTTGCAGAATCATGAATGATTGGTGCATTTGATACACAACTATGACAGTTCATTGCGTTGATTAGCGGAGCAATTGTGGCGAAACAATAATGACAAGCTATAGGAATGTAGAAGACAGTCGGTATTCCGTAGAGAAAAGAAAGTTACTGCCTCCCTCAGCCCCTGACCGCCTAAAATGCGGAATAGTTCTGTGTTTTCTGCTGCTCTTTAGCGTGCTCCACTACAGCCTATTGAGTTTCACTGCACTTTATTGAGGACTTTTGCCATGGCTCATACACCTCCCTCTCCCCAAAAGGTTTACGACAATCTCCAGCTTTTGAACAACGCCGACACCGCTAAGAGTGCCGAGTACCGGCAGGACGCAGTTGAGGTGTTGGCAGATTTGGAGGTCGATGTCGAGGTGCGCCAAGAGATCGCCGATCGCCTTGATGATGCCGATCATTTGTTGACCCTGAGCAACGTAGACGCTGAGGATAGCTACTAAGTCATCAGCCCCAGTCAAGCCTCCAACCCTCAGCCCCAGGAAATATCGGTGCTGGGGTTGGCAACTCTTTGCCACTAGCGACTTTATGAAGCTTGGTGATGGCTGTCTTTGCTGAGAACGCGTAAAGTGCGGGCCAAGCTCATCGATTCAGGATTTTGCCCTTTGGCCACTGGCCAGCCTTCTCGCTGACGAGCGCGATCACCATCGGTTGCCTCGGTTTGATCGTGGAATAGCACCTGCTGCGTGGGGAAGGGCAAATCAATGCCGGCATCGACCAAACGGTTGCAAGACTGCTCCAGGACGAGATCGTAGGAAGTAACCACATCGGCCCGCAGCGGAGAGTTAATCCACCAGCGGGCGCGAATGTTGATCGTACTGTCAGCTAAGTCTACAACTAGGGCTTCTGGTGCCGGATCTGACAAAACGTCGTTCTGCCCTTGCAATACATCGAGAATGATCTTCTTGGCAGTAGCGATATCATCTACGAAGCCAAAGCCAATGACATACTGCAGGCGGCGATTTTCGTAGCCGGTTTT
>JBHJHA010000004.1:0-21940 GCA_050331235.1 Leptolyngbyaceae cyanobacterium | reverse complement strand
CGTTATCTTGATCTGAAAAGTAGACAACTGCCTGCTGAAGCGTTTTGATGTTGGCTAATGCGTCCGACATTTCTTAATACCATTCCAACCGATAACACTATTGTAGTTCTAATGTTTTGGTTAGTCAAGTATATAAATGCCTTTGAAAAAGGGGCTTGGAAGACTCTATGTGTAGTCGGGATTCGCAGAAATAGTGTTAAGGGGGCTAGGTTCTGGGGTTTGGGCTATAGGTTACAGGCTTTGGGCTCTCAGTTCTGAGTGCAAGGTATCGGGCGGGGCCTTTCACAATCTGTATATCTCCATAACTTTAATAGCCCCATCAGGTGAATCTCGCAGCCATCACTTTTCCGGTGCCCATAATCGCTCGGTGGAGATGCTTTGGGTGCAGCGAAGGGTCAGCTGGGATGACACAATGGCGAATGTGATCAAGGTGAGCAGTTGAGGAATATGGCATGACCGGGCAAACCATCGGAGTGGCAGTAATTGGGACTGGCTTTGGACAAAAGATCCATATTCCGGGCTTGCAAATTCATCATCGGACTGAGGTGTTAGCGGTCTACCATCGCGATGCTGAAACGGCTCAAGCGATCGCTGCTAAACATCAGATTCCCTCTGCCTGCAATACCCTAGAGCAGGTCCTAGAGCAGCCCGCGGTGCAAGCTGTCACCCTGGCTACGCCGCCATTTTTGCGCCATGGGATGGCGATCGCGGCGCTGCAAGCTGGTAAGCACGTTTTGTTAGAAAAGCCGACGGCGCTGACCGTACAGGAAGCCCTTGAGATTGAGCAGATCGCCCAGCAGCAACAGCGGGTGGCCGTCATGGATTTTGAGTTTCGCTTTGTGCCCGCGTGGCAGCAACTCAAAGCGAAACTGGCTGAAGGGTATGTGGGCACCCCCCGGCTGATTAAAGTCGATTGGCTGGTGCCGGGACGGGCCAACCCCGAACGGGCCTGGAACTGGTATGCTCGTCAAGAGCAAGGCGGAGGTGCCCTAGGCGCTTTTGCCTCCCACACTTTTGACTATTTGGTGTGGCTATTTGGCCCGATCAAGCGTCTCAGTGCCAACCTGACGACGGCCATTTCCCAGCGGCCCGATCCCAAAACGGGCGAGTTAAAACCCGTTAATGCAGACGATACCTGCACACTGATGCTCGAGATGGCCGATGGTACGCCCTGCCAGGTGACCCTAAGCTCAGTCACCTATAGCGGTCGGGGGCACTGGGTTGAGGTTTATGGCGATCGCGGCACGCTTGTCCTTGGCAGTGACAATCTTAAGGACTACGTGCATGGGTTTAACCTGTTTGGTGCTCCAGCGGGAGAACCCCTGCAACAACTGGCAATTCCAGCGGCGTTGGCATTTCCAAAAACCTATGATGATGGTCGTTTGGCGCCATTTATCCGAGTCGTTGATCACTGGGTCAACTGTATAGATACCGGCGTGAATCACGCTCCCTCAATTACCGATGGCGTCTATTCACAATTGCTGATGGATCGAGCTCATCAGTCCCATGAGCGAGGTCTGTGGGTCGCTGTTGGTGATTGGGCCTGAGCCGAGAGCCGCCGCTTGCCGTCTAGTTGCTGGTTGATATTCCTGGCCTGCTCGGGTGAGCCTAGGAATATAACGTAAGCTAACGAAAATCCGCATTCTTCACTAAGCGTGAGCATTTGCAATTCTGACCAGGGATTACTAAATAGAGCACCCCGGATGTAGCCCCCCTATGGCTCTACAGAAATTCTCTATCGACGTTGTACAAAAAGTACGACGATACATTCAATCTCAGCTGGTACTGCCTGCCTCAGAGCAGCAACCAGTGACCGATAGCCAAGCCTTGGCGGCGGCGGTTGAGTCTATGGTTCCAGCTTCGTTGGATGCCTTAGGCGATTTGTTTCGGGTGGGTGGGTTTGGAGACGATGAGGGAGCGGCACCTAATGCCGAAGGTCGTTGGTATATCAGCACCATCGACCCGGCCGCTGCCCTGGCCAAGCTGCCGGGTCTCACGATTAAAGACAAAGTGAAGCTGGTCACGTTTCTTCAGCGCCAGTCGATGGGGGGCATGGGGGTGACTTGGGCGCTACCCGAGCTCATGAGCACCACGGCAGCCCTGGAATCCGCGATCGAAAGTGCTGGTGTGGGTGCGATTCCTCCCCATCCTAAAGGCGTCCTGGGCAACATCATGGATGGCATGGCGGGCGATCGCTCCCCAGCCTCTTACATTTCCGCCTCAATTTTGCTCCGCGAGTTGAAAGAGTTGGGGCGTAGCGGCCAAAACTGCCGCTGGACTCACCATCGTCTAATCGCATCTCCCCCCGCTAATCGCGAATGGCAGTGGCGCACCCAAAAGCCATTCGCTAATCTCTCGCCCAAAATTCAAATTCAAGATGATCAGTCCGTATTGGTTGAGTTCTTTTCTTGTCGCACCGCGCCACCAATATCTATCTTTCGCCATGTTGACCAATACATCGCCAAATCCTATCGGCCTAAAACGCAGGATCAGATTGTCGCCCTGCTGTCACGGTCAACCTGATGCGGGGAGACACGCTAGCTTCTATGGGGCCGGTTAGGCGTTGAATGGCACAGTCTAAATCAAGGGGAATTGAACGATTTGTGCGACTTCTAAAGCATTGGCGCCGCTGCCGTTGGTGGCTGTGGCTACTGCTCGTAGCCCTGACTCTGTGGCTGAGTAGTGTTGGTACCCAGCTTTATCGCCATGCCCATGCCCCCCCAGACGGTATTTTAGTGTTAGGCGGGAGTATCCGCAGGGAACTGGCGATCGCCAAAATGATGGCCCAGGGCTCCCCTGTGCCAGTTCTCATCTCCCAGGGATCGAAGCCGCCCTGCATTCGCACGTTATTCGAGCGGGCAGAAGCCCCTTTGACTAACGTCTGGCTAGAAACCTGTGCGCAATCGACCTTTGATAATTTTCGCTATAGCTTACCTAGCTTGAAGCAGTGGCAGGTCAGTCATGTCATCGTGGTGACCTCTCCGACCCATGTGCCACGGGCTGCCTGGCTCGGCAAAATTATGCTTGGCAGCCATGGCATTTGGGTCGAGATGGAGCTAGTTGAAGAAATCGGTACCCCCGGCAATGCTGAAAACCTGATCAAAACAGTTTTAGACGTGGGGCGATCGCTGGGCTGGGCACTTGTGAGTTATGTTTATCAGCCTCGGTGCCCGGCCCTTATGTCCCTAGAATCCGTCGACTTAGCCGCGTGGAGTCAGCGGGGCTATCGGTGTGAGCATCAAGCCGATATTGAGCCGATTCGCCCAGAATAGCTGATGGGTAAAACCCAGACAGCCAGAAACTCTACAGGGTCAAATGGTTGGTTGGCAGCATGACTCTGGGTAGAAGTCTCAGCCAGTTAAACTACTTATATTATTTCTGCGAATCACGACTACACACAGAGTCTTCAAAGACCCTTCTTTAAGGGGGCAGCGACAGCGGGGAATCGTCAAATCTACAGGGCTATTACAGAGAATGGGTATTACTCGGTGGCTGGGGCCTCCGCCGTCGGCGCGTCTGTCGGTGGCGTGGGCAGCTTATCAACCCAGACAATGGGCACATGCTGAGCCGATTCTCGGGCACCGTTTTCCTGTAGGACTTGGCTCGTCTGCGCTGGGTCAAAATAACGGCTAAAATCGCCCCGTAGTCGCTGATTATGGGCCTGTAGGGTGTCAATCGAGAGGTCCAAATCTTGCAGCACCTGACGCTGCGTTTGGTAATAGGGAATCAGTTTGACCAAGGCCGCCAAAGCTACCAGTGTCAGCAATAAATTGACGGTGAGCTTGCCGGTAAGTTCCCAGCCAAACGCCCGAAACTGAACCGAGTGGTGCGATCGCTGATTTTGCTGCTGCCGTTTGCAACGTAGTGACTGCAGCTTTTCTGAAGGCTCAACATCAAGGATGGGTTGGGGTAAGGCCATATACTCTCTCACGCCACCAGCTAGGCAATAATGGGGCTCATTTTGTCGAACAAGCCCAGACCAGCCACCATTATGAAACAAAACTACAGAAATTAAAGACTTAGTCTCAACAGATTAGCGGCAGCGGCCGCTGCTGATCTCGATGGTGGCGTTTCCTTACTGACCGCCGAGCGCTGCGAGGCCAATAAAAATGCCCCAGGCAACTCTGCCTGGGGCGGGGCTAGTCAGCTAACACACTTACCAAAGACCGCGAACGGGCTCCGCAGGAGCTGCTTCGGTGGTCGTCGGGGCTGTGGTCGCCGGCGCTGTCGTGGTCGTCGCTGGCGGCGTAGTAGTGGTCGTGGTGGATTCAGCGGGCACCGTTTCAGCAACCGCGCGATTTTCTTCCAACTGTGCAATTACGTCGGGGGGGAGCAACACATCATCAACGACGTGAATGACACCATTAGAAGCCGGAACGTCAAAAGCGGTGACGGGGACGCTTTGAACATTGATATCGTCTCCCCCTCGGTTGACCTGAATCATGCTGCCGTCAGCGGCTTCTAGCATGGTGACGCCATTCGGAATGTCGCCAGAGGTCAGGGCTGCACCGGGAACGACATGATAGGCCAAAACTTCTCTCAGGAGGTCCAGGTTAGCGGGCTCCAGCAGGTCGCTAACTCCCAAGCCGTAGCGGCTGTCGAGTAAATCATCAAAGTCGGCGAAGGCTTCGTTGGTCGGTGCAAACACGGTGAAAGGACCATCGCCCATCAGCTCGTCATCCAAGCCAGCCGCTTCGATCGCCGCCACGAGTGTACTGAAATCATCGATGCTGTCAGCGACGGTGACGATATCAGCGTCCGGCAGTAAATCACCCGGTAGTGTTGTTGGCGTATTTTGCGCTACGGTGAAGTCTTTTTCGGGAGCAGCAATGGCACCGGAAACGAAGCTTAGGCTCATAGCCCCAGCGATCGCCACACTCTTTAAAGAAGAAAGCAAGAAGGCCATGGTAATTCCTCACAAATGGTTACACGGTCTTGCCAACCAATTTACTACGGGTTATGGCGCTATTTGCCGCAAATCACGCTGTTTCAGCAGGTGATGTATTCCATCTTACATCTGACAGCAAAATCATGCGGATTCCCAGTGGTTTTATGGATTTTTACCCCACGTCACGCTACCGAGCCTCTACTGGTTTATCAAGGTATGTTGACAGCGTGCGAGTTGAAGCAATCTTCCGTTTGTTCACAGTCAGCAATGCTAGATGAGATGAAAAATTGCCAAGGTCTTGTCTCAAGCAATCGCAAACATACAGAGCCCGGTCAAGGGGGAATGAGCCTCATCGATGAAGTCGGTAATGCAAAAGCGGCCCAAACCACCGATAAAAAACGACTTTACGAAACCTGAGATCGGGAGATTTTTGGGATCAATTAGTACGCCATTCCCGCTTCAGAGGAGTGCTCAGCAGGCGGGAAAATCCGCCACCCGGATGACTGATTAGCTTGGAGATTTACTAAACCCGAACTGACGTTGCCAACGGAATGCTGATCGAGCCGACGGACTCAAACGGTTGGTTGTAGAACTCTATAGAAGTCACCCGTTTGAGTCAGCAACTGCAATGGCATCGGAGGGGGGAGGTTAAGTTGCCCAAAGGATCGGTCAGCCCGTAGCAAAAATCATGGCCACCCCACCCAGATAGAGAACGATGATGAGAAAGCTTTCGAAACCGATATTTCCTAAGCCGTGCTTTTCGCGCCGCAACAACCCGAGCAGGAGTGTTCCGGTCATCAAGATGGTCAGGGCAACGATAAACGTTTGAGAATTGGTGAGGGCATGATAAATCGACCCGGGTCGATAGGCCATATCGGAAAAAGCGACAAACAAAACATCAAAACTGTTGCCGCCGATGATGCCACCTACGGCTAGGGCCAATGCCCCTTGTCTAACTGCAGCGATGGAGGTGACCAGCTCAGGAAGCGAAGTGGACACAGCAGTAAACAGAGCCCCAACAAAAGATTCAGACAGGCCGGTTTGCTCAGCGATCGCCGCCCCCGTTTGGGCGACTACATAACCGGCCACACTGATCAAACCGGCTAGCAATGCTAGCTTGATCCAGAGCTTCGATAGGCGATCTTTTACCACATCGTTATCGTCAACTTGATCGACATAAGTCTCTGATGTCCTCCGGGGAGACCACATCGGAGTTTCCTTCGCGCTAGAGACTAGTCGCAGCCCAAAGACGTAGGCAATGGGCAATACAATCGACACCGGATGAATGCCGAAAAAGCTCAATGAGGGGGCTGACGCTGCCAATAGGTGCAATGCCAATAAGGTGATCAGCAGCGTCCCCTGGGATAGGTTGGCCGCAGACGCGGCGGCGTGTTCTAAATTTGCCGCGGGGTAAACGATATCGGCCACGGCTAAAAACACTGTTTGGGCTGCAATTCCCCCTAGAGCGTTACTGATTGAAAGTTCTGGGTGGTTATTCGCCGCTGAAGAGACGGAGGTAATAATGCCTGGTAGTGAGGTCACGGCACCTAAGAAGAGAGCACCTACGACGGCTTCTCCCAAGCCTGTTTTATCGGCGAGGCGGTCGGCAACTTTAGTTAATCGAATGCCAAATACCGCGATCGCAATGGCTGCAATTATGAATGAGCCAATATTGTAAAAAATGCTGTCAAACATGAAGTGAAAAAAAGTGAACTGATAGCTAGATATTTAGCCATCAGTTCACCGTAAATTTAAATGAAATGTCTGCAATCACCCCTAGGGATGACGCTCAGTGTGAAAAATTTGATATCCAGCCATTAGCGATCGCAAAATTTCGAGCTTGCTCAGTTTCTTCAAATAGCAAAAACTGACTCCCAGCCGCTGTAATTTGTTTTCCAAGGTCATTTAATTCTTGACGACGCCAGCCGTCAAACGGCACTACATTGCGGATCAATACTGCTAAAATCCGGTCAGGATATTGCTCCACTAAGCGGCTGTAGATCTCGGGGTCACGCTGACCGCTATCGCCGATCAACAGAAAAGGAAGCTCGGGAAAACGTTCTAAAATCGGCTCAATTTGCTCACGCTTGTGCGCTTCGTGGGTAAACGTCAGCAAGCTTTCTAGCGAAAACTCAATATCCTTTAGCAGCATGGGTCCCTTGGGAATATGGTTGATCTCCATAAAGCGAGCAAATACGTCGTACATATTCCAAGCGCTGCTGGACACATAAAAGATCGGGTTTTGTGGTTGAGAGCCGAGGCCAGTCTGCAATGCTGTGTAAAAATCAGCAACACCCTCGAACGGTTGACGAGACTCCGCACTGCCCAAATAGACAATGCGGATCATTTTTAGCAAATCAAAAGCTGCCGTATGGACAATGGTGTCATCGATGTCGCTGATAACGCCAAACTCAGCTTGATCAGAGACCAACAGTACTTCCGCTTGTTCTAGAACGGAATCTTGTTTTGGGCAGGGCTCGATTAAAGAAATATCCACCAGACGCCACCAATCTTCCTGAAGCTGAGACTTTGGTGAAATCTCAATTGTAAAAAATCCCTCCTGATTTGCCGTAACGATTTCTTCGATGGAGCCATAACGCACCTGCAACCGAGCATGGGGGACTTCATCGGTGGCAAATCGCTTGAACATCTTGATTACATTGTCAATCATCGATGAAGACTGCTCTCGCAGCTTGATGCCCTCATCTTTAAGCACCCGACCCTTAACCAAAAAACTGTCTCGGGTACCGTAGCCACGGTAAGGAAGCACTCGGAAAGGATCTTCAATATTCAACAACTGAGCAATCCACTCCCTAACATCGTCCAAAGTGGAATCTAAAGAACTCGCTAGCTTGGATATTTGGTGAATCCACTCCTTCATTGATGGGAAAACCTAAGACGTAATAAACAATGCTGCTGTTGAGAGACACTAGCCTAGATGGCCCTTCCATATATCGGCCACAAGTACATAAAAAGGGGAGAAAATCTCAAAAGCGAGTGATTAATTTGCAGGCTCTTTTTCGTGCCGACCCGTACCGTTGGCAGAGGGCTCGGCCCTCACTGGTGCGGCATCATGAAATCGCTGCTGGTCGAAGTGATAAACTGTCCGGATCGGATAAGGAATATTGAAATCGACGCGATCGCACTCGGCTTTCAATGCCATGATGACCTGAGTCTTGATCCGACGGACGATTGCCTGCGGAGGACGAGTCCAATAGCGTACGACAAAATTGATAGAGCTACCGCCAAACTCAACAATGTCAATTTCTACTTGAGGTTCAGACAGGACACCATCAACTTGGGAAGCCGTCGAGTAAAGTACTTCTCGCGCTCTTTCGAGGGGCGTATTGTAGTCCAAGCCGATGGATAGATCAGTCCGACGCTTAGAGTTTTCGGTTAGCACCTCGATGGGATTGGTAAAGACCACTGAGTTGGGGATTACGATTATTTCGCCTTGGTAATTGCGAATCTTTGTTGAGCGGATGTCAATATTCTCGACAGTGCCTTCGTAATCATTGACAATGATTTGATCGTTGACTTTGAAGGGCTGATTAAGCAACAGTAATATGCCTGCCAGAAAGTTCTTAAAGATGTCTTGAAAGGCAAAGCCGACCGCGACTGAACTTAAACCAAGCAGGGCGATAATGTCTCCCAAGCCCAAATTAGGAAAAAGCAGAATACAAACAAATAATACAGCCGCAATCCAAACCGTAATGTTGGCGATCTGAACTGCCAGCAGCTGGAGCGAAAAATTATCGGTGAGCTTATCCACCACGGTGCGCGTGAGTCGCCTCACAGGCCTAACGCTAAACCGAGCAGCGATTAAAATAATGACTGATAAAATAGCTGCAGGAAAGAATTCTACTCCTGCTGCAACCATATCTAATAAACTTTCTTGGACAGTGTTTAGAACTGCTGACATGTTTGTAAACTTGAATTTAATTGAACAAATAATATTATTAATCTATGCGGGCTGGTTCGTTCATTCATCTGTCACAAGAGCGATCTAATCTTCGATAGACTCCCCCTCGATGTTGAGGTTTCTCGGTTGAAATCAATAATGCTTAATTCTAAAGATTGTTGCCTACGACAGTTTACGGATAGGCTGGCCTGTATTCTGGAGTCAGCGGTTTACGGTCGGATGTTGTGGCATTGTGAATGCCTGAAGGTTGCTCAGCTCCACTTGAATGTAGCCTAAACGGGCGCGATCGCTGAGCTGCTGCGCCTGAGACACGCCGTTGGCCAATCTCCTGGCATCGGTTACCGGAGCTTCAATTTTTTTGACTATAATGACGAATATCTTTCAATTTGCTCTCCCTTTCTGAAGCGCTTTCCGCTAGCCTATGCGTGAAGCCAGAGAGTACATCATGACTATCCAGACGCCAGAATGGGTCAAACACGCTGTCTTCTATCAAATTTTTCCTGACCGGTTTGCTCGGACTCAGCGTCATATTGACAATCCTGAAATGTCTGTGCCTTTGGAGCCCTGGCATACGCCTCCAACCTTAGCTGGCTACAAGGGCGGCGACCTGTGGGGGATCGCCGAGAAACTCGATTACCTGCAAGATCTCGGGATTGATGCGATTTATCTCACCCCGATTTTTCAATCGACGTGTAACCATCGTTATCACACCCACAATTATTACCAAGTTGACCCACTGTTAGGGGGCAATACCGCCTTTTTGGATTTATTAAAGGCAGCACATCAACGCCACATTCGCATTGTCTTAGATGGAGTGTTTAACCATGCCAGCCGAGGCTTTTTCTTCTTTAATGACATTTTGGAAAATGGTCCCCATTCTCCTTGGCTGCATTGGTTTCGAATTGAGAACTGGCCGCTCTCAGCCTATGACGGTAGCCAGCCAGCTAACTATGCTAGTTGGGTCAACAACCGTGCCCTGCCTCAGTTTAACCATGATAATCCGGCTGTACGAGAGTACATCATGCGCATCGGTGAGTATTGGATTCGCCAAGGCATTGATGGCTGGCGTTTAGATGTCCCATTTGAAGTTAAAACGCCAGGGTTTTGGGAGGAATTTCGCGATCGCATCAAGGCCATCAACCCAGAGGCATACATTGTTGGAGAAGTTTGGCAGCCAGCGGTGGAATGGCTGGACGGCAAGACCTTTGATGGCGTGATGAACTATGTCTTTACGGGACCGACAATCGCATTTGCGGCGGGCGATCGGGTCGTGATGGAGCATGTGGAAAGTCCTGATTATTATCCCTATCCGGCTTTAGACGCGGCCGGTTATCAGGCCAAGATCGAGCATTTACTAGGGCTGTATCCATGGGAGATTCATCAGACACAGCTCAATCTGCTGTCTAGCCATGACATTGCCCGGGCCCTGACGGTCATGGGGGATGATATCACCAGTCTGAAGCTGGCAGTGATGCTGCAAATGACCTTTCCCGGGGCCCCCTGTATCTACTATGGTGACGAAGTGGGATTAGCGGGTGGCCTAGACCCCGACTGTCGGCGGACATTCCCCGCGCAACCTGATTGGCAGGACTCACTCCGGGAGCATCACCGTGCTTTGATTGCCCTACGGCATCAATATGTCAGCCTCTGTACGGGGGCATACCGACCGCTGCTGGCGATCGGTAATCTTTATGGCTTCCAGCGACAGCAGGACCAAGAAATCACAGTCGTTTTGATTAACAGCGGCGAAGAGGATTGTGCTGTGGCGGTCAATCAATCAGCCTGGGGGGCCGCCACTTGGAAAATCTTGTTTACCTCCGCCGCAACGTCGCAATCAGCCCCGGTGACAGACCAGATTACAGTGGCTAGTCGTTCGGGGATGGTTTTGACTCCTCTGGCGACTGACTAGCAGCTCCGACTGATTTTGCTGTGGTGAGGCCATTGGGACGCCGAAGCAAAATCGTCAATAAGGTAATGACTGTGAGTGGAATTACAAAAAGCAACATGACGTTGCTAAACAGATCAAGCTGATCATGGCCGACTGCATTGAGCCCCAGATAGGCGGTATAGGCCATGTAATAGCTGATGAAAAGCATGCCTTCCCAGCGGGAAATGCGGTTGCCAGTGTAAAAGATCGGAAGCGACGAAATCGCAACGGCTAGCATCACGGGAATGTCAAAGCTGATGGCGGCTTTGGAAACCGGCACGCCAACAAAGGAAGCCGTCACTCCCAGAATAGTCAATATATTGAAGATGTTGCTACCGACGACGTTGCCCACCGCAATATCTCGTTCGCCGCGGTAGCAAGCAACCACCGATGTGGCGAGCTCTGGCAAAGAGGTGCCAATAGCAACAATGGTCAGGCCGATGATGAGCTGACTAATGCCTAGGGCTGTGGCGATCGTTGTGGCCGATGAGACCAACAAATGCGCCCCAAAGACAAGAACGCCTAACCCCCCAAACAATGTGACCAGATTTCTCACAATGCTGGGCCAACCCCTCCGTTCTTTACCCGCATATTCTTTTTCATACTCAGCCTGAACTGCTGCGTCTGACTCCTTGCGACTTTGATAGACCAGAAATGCCGTGTAAAGAATGCTGCCAACCAGCAAAATCAGACCGTCGACTCGACCCAGCTCTCCATCAACAGCAAACATCAGGAGCAGTCCGGTAATGCCAATCATAATGGGGACATCTAGCCGAATCAGCTGTTGAGCTACCGTGAGGGGCACAATTAGGGCCGCAATTCCCAAGGTCATCAAAATATTGAAGATGTTGCTGCCAATGACATTCCCGAGGGCGATTTCTGGCTGGCCCTGCAGACTGGCCTGCAAGCTGACGGCTAACTCTGGGGCACTTGTACCGTAGCTCACAATAGTCAGGCCAATGATTAGTGGCGATAGGCCGATCAGGGCTGCCAGCTTTGCTGCCCCGCGCACAAATCCCTCAGCCCCGGCGACTAACAGTACAAACCCAACCAGTAGAGACAGAATTGCAGAAAAACTCATAGCAAAGTCACACAGGGCATGGTGGAGGCAACAACAGACACTTGAACTCAGCTTGCCGAGAACTGCGGGATCTGGTCAATCTGTCATCTGTGACAGATTTTGTAAACCGCTGCTGGGTTTGTCTGCCGAAGCCCGGCTGCCACCGCGATCGCCGATTATGCAAATTCATGGGCAGAAGGGGAAGAAGCATGCAGTTGGGAATAAACCTGAATACCATGCTAGGTCAAATCCGGAATTCGACACGGGATTTCCTAGCATATCTATCTTCCGTGATGGCCGCTGAGAAGCTCGCGGATGCTTCTGATTTGTTTACGATGAGGCTGTTGTCAACATTGATTGCCTGTGTCGTCCTCCCCGCTCGCTCCTTGGCGAACCCCTTTGGCCCGTGCCCTGCATCGCAACCGGAGTAAAGCTTACAGTCGATATCCTCAGCTAGCGACGGTGCGGCCCAGTGGTCGCCCGGCCAATCGTACAGTCGTCTTCCGCGATTTTGTCCCTGAAACGAATCGGCTAGTGTTTATCACAGACATCAGAAGCCAAAAAATTGAACAAATTGAGGGCGCCGCGGCAGCCGAGCTCTGCTGGTATTTCACGGAAACCCGAGAGCAGTTTCGCCTAGGGGGCGAGACGAGTGTCATTACCGATAGCCTTGAAGATGCTGCCTGCCAAGCAATTCGCGATCGCGCCTGGGAAAAGCTGTCAGAAAACAGTCGTCAACAGTTTGCCTGGCCTGAACCCGGTCTACCAAGAGTACAAACTGGCTATGATCCGGTTGATCTGAGTGAGTCTCCTCCCCTCTCCACTTTTGCAGTGCTAGTCTTTGAGCCAGATTTTGTGGATCACCTCGAACTTCGCGGCGCGCCCCAAAATCGCTATCAGTACCGCCGACAAGCTGATTGGAGCTGGCAAACTGCCGAGGTCAACCCTTGAGCTCACCACTATTGTGCCGCCGGGCCTCATCCAAGCGTTGCAACTTATCAACTAGGTCACTGGTCGCAAATAGAAAGACCTAATATGATATGTGAGCACACAGACTTGGAGTGTTTGCTGGCATGGGAATCAGTCCTGCAGTTGCCTTTACGACGGTGTTATTAGCGCTCATGGTCGGGGCCGGCGTCGTGAGCTCTTCGTGGGGCTACGCGCTAGGCCGTCAAGCGCTCACAGGGGTTCGCCAGCCTGATGCCCGACCCACTAGTAGTGCCGCCTCTAACCAAGCCACCCCGGCCTCTGGCGATGGTTCAATGTTGCTCAGTGAGCCGGACATCATTCGCGAGTCGCAGCTCCGGATGTCGGGTACTCCAGTCAATGCAGGGCAATAGCTTGGCGACAAATTATGATGTTTTTCCATAGGTGTAGGCGTTTTGCCGTAGTCGTCGGGATGGGCAAGGCTGCCATCATCGCCCCCTATTGGTGTGAGCGTCGACGTTTGCCCATCGCAGTGCTGCGCGCTATCATTACCATTGTGTATTGTCAGCCTACCGATCGCTCCTTGATTCTTTCCTTTTCACGGTCATAATGCTTGCCCAGACGGATGTGCTGCTGCCGACTGCCGCGCCTGATTTATCGGGGATGGCGATCGCGGCTCGATTATTGGCGGTGCTAGCCCTGATTGGCATCAACGCATTTTTTGTGGCCGCGGAGTTTTCCATCGTCTCGGTGCGGCGATCGCGGATCAATCAACTGGCCGAAGCGGGTGACATCCAGGCCCGGACGGTCCAGAGTTTTCAGCGCAGCCTGGATCAGCTGCTCTCGACCACCCAAATTGGCATTACCCTGTCTAGCTTAGCCCTAGGATGGATTGGCGAATCGACCATTGCCGCAGTGCTGCTGCAATTCTTTCACCAGATCTCGCTAACCATACCGTTTGTGACGGCGATCGCGCACTCCATCGCTATCCCGCTGGCCTTTGTCATCATTGCCTATTTGCAAATAGTGCTGGGTGAGCTGAGTCCCAAAGCCGTTGCCATGCTCTACCCCGAGCGCCTAGCCCGCTTATTTGGTCCGCCGAGCCTGACCATTTCGCGGCTGTTTATGCCCTTTGTTTGGGTGCTCAACCAATCGACCCGTTGGCTTCTCCGTCTCTTTGGCATCCAATATACTGGCAGCCAGAGCTGGTACAGCCGCGTAACACCAGAGGAGCTGCAGCTCATTATCCGGACCTCAACAGAATCACCAGGGCTAGATGAAGAAGAACGAGAACTCCTCAACAATGTCTTCGAGTTTCGTGATGTCACTGCTGGGGAAGTGATGATTCCGCGAACGCAGATTACGGCATTGTCTAAGACCGCTACCCTCCAACAGGCCCTTGATTTGATTGCTGATACCGGGCATTCTCAGCTGCCGGTCATTGGCGAATCGCTGGATGATGTGGCGGGTATTTTATCCCTTAAGGATCTGGTGGCACCGCTGGCGCACCATGAGGCGACCGCTGAGAGTCTGATTAGCCATTGGGTTCGCCCTGCGCGCTTTGTGCCGGAATACACTCAACTCCACGACCTCCTGCAAATTATGCAGCGGTCAGGCAAGTCCATGGTTATGGTCGTGGACGAATTTGGCGGCACGGCGGGCCTGCTGACCCTCGCTGACGTGACGGGTGAGATCATCGGTGACAGTCATGATCTGGAAGAAGACGTCGAAGTGCTTGTCAGCATGCTGGACGATCAGTCGTATCGGGTTAAAGCGCAAACCTATATTGAAGAGATTAATGAGCTGCTAGGGGTTCACCTGCCACTTGAAGAGGATTACCAAACCCTTGCCGGATTTCTCATTCATCAACTGCAGAAGATTCCGGCCATTGGTGACAAAGTGCTGTATGAAGATTTTGAATGGACAGTCACCGCTGTGGATGGTCCCCGGGTGGAGGAGATCTTGGCACGGCGTTTACGCTAGCTGCGGTGAGCCCCGGTGATGGCCCTCACCCGAGGGGGCTTTCTTCTCGACTGAACGGCTCACAGATAGTTGACTTTGCTTCTGTGTCGAATACTCTGAGTTTGCCTGTAGGGAGCAATCCGCTCGATTGAGGCGGTCTCGCTGCTTCCGTCGCAAATGCTGTTGGCGATCGCGGCGACCCGTGGCAATAGCCCGACTCCTTTGGACCTGCCGAGACGAAAACGACAGTGTTGACTTTGGAGTATAAATTGTGTGATGCACGTAGCTAGATGTCACTAGCTGCCCCGATTCCTCAGATTTATAGTAAGGATGTATCGCATACTACAACAGCTCGGGGGGGCTCGTAGACAGTATTAGAGGGGGGAAATGACATGTCTGGGTGGCCACCATGCTCTCTGAGAATTAAATGAAGCCGAAAATCATTGTCTGCGGGCTGGGAAACACGGGTTATCGCGTCTTTACGCTCTTGCAGCGTCAGGGCGTGCAGGTCGTAGGCATTAGTGATCATCCCATCGGTGAAGACAATGTGATTGTGGGTGACTTGAGATCCCCAGAAGTGCTGATCAAGGCGGGCATTCATGATGCCTCAGCGCTCCTGTTGATGGGCTCCGATGATGCGCTCAACTTGGCAATTTTGACCCAGGCACGGGTGCTCAATCCCCGCATTCGGATTATCAATCGGCTACTCAACGCTCGTTTAGGGAGCCGATTAGACCAAACCCTGGCTTACCACGTCTCGATGAGTGTTTCAGCTCTGGCGGGACCCATTTTTGCGTTTGCGGCTCTGGGCAATACCGCCATTGGCCAAATTGACCTGATGGATCGCAATTGGCCGATGTTTGAAGAGCACATCGACGCTAACCATCCGTGGAATGGTGCATTCCTCAAGCATTTGTGGGACAACCGCGATCGCATGCTGATTTACTACAGTGCGGCAACCCAAAAGGTCGATTTGGTTTCGGCGGTGATGCATGATCACCAGCTCAAGACAGGCGATCGCTTGATTATCGCCACTCGCCCCACTCCTAGCCGGATCAACCGCCTCACCCTCGGGCGGCGGTTCAAAAGCTTGTTTGCGGGCCTGACCCAGTTTCGACGTCAGAGTCAGGCAGCGCTCCTGATTACCTTCGTTTTATTTTTGCTCATTGCCGCGTCAACGCTGATTTATATCAGCGTGAACTTTGATGTGGCGATTCCCGACGCGTTGTATTTCACCGTGGGGATGCTGACCGGGGCGGGTGGCCACGAAGAAGTTGCAGAACAAGCCCCCGTTGCCATCAAAATCTTCACTGCGGTCATGATGCTGGTCGGGGCTGGCGTGATTGGGGTTTTTTATGCACTGCTGAATGATCTTGTGTTGGGCAGCCATTTTCATCAAGTTTGGAATGCAGTACAGCTTCCGCAGCGCCATCATTACATCGTGTGCGGTTTAGGCGGTGTCGGTTTCCAGATTGCCAAACAACTCAAGCGCAGCGGCCACGACGTGGTTGCCATTGAGCGTGACCCCCAGGGGCGATTTGTAAAAAGTGCTCGGGCGATGAAGATTCCCGTGTTGCTAGCCGATGCCAGCCTACCCGATACCCTCAACGATGCTCGAATTACTACAGCTGCGGCCTTGCTCGCAGTCACGAGCCATGATACCGACAATTTGGAAATTGCCCTAGCCGCTAAAAGCTTGGCCCATCAACTGCCGATTGTGGTGCGTAATCAAGATCCAGATTTTGCCCGCCAGGTGCAGCAGGTTTTTGAGTTTGAGCAGGTGATGAGCCCGACAGAACTGGCCGCTGCCTCGTTTGCGGCGGCGGCGTTGGGCGGGCAAGTGCTGGGTAGCGGAATCACCGGCAATAGTCTCTGGGTCGCCCTCGGAACGCTGATTACACCCGGCCACACGTTTTTTGGCAAGCGCGTTTCTGACATTGCTCAAGAGTCTGACCTCGTACCGCTCTACATTCAAACCCCTAGCAGTCGCCTACACGGCTTTGAGTTGCTTTCGCATATCCTCGGGCATCAAGATGTCCTCTATCTGACCATTACTGCTAATAAGTTAGAAGAGCTCTGGCGCACCGTCCCGACTCCGCTCTCGGCTCGATAAAAAAACGAGACGCTGCGGTATCGCACCCGGCCCAACTCTAATGCTGTAACTACCGTTGTTAATGCTACCTGCACTTACTCTTTGTCCCTGCGGCTCGCAGCGCTCTTTGATGAGGTGCTGTGGCCCCTATTTAGCCGGTCAAACAAGGGCCCTAACGGCAGAGGCGCTGATGCGATCGCGCTACACGGCCTACTGTCAGCAAAATATTGACTACCTGGTGGCAACCCATCACCCCACCAAACGGGCTCTTAGCGATCGCTCGGCGCTCCGCCAAAGTATGCAGAACACTACCTGGCTGGGCCTCACTATTTTGAATGTGCAACAGGGACAGCCCGCTGACCCTACCGGCGTGGTGGAGTTTGTTGCCCGGTTTCAAAATTCCAGTTTGGGCTACAGCCAAATTCATGAGCGATCGCAGTTCAAACAACAAAAAGGGCGCTGGTTTTACCTAGATGGGGAGCAGCTACCAGCGATCGAACCGCAGCGCAATGAGCCTTGTTGGTGTGGCAGTGGCAAAAAATATAAGCAGTGTCATGGCTAGCCGCCCTGAGATTCCCACGCAGCCACTTGATGAATATGGTTGATCGCCATGGGTCGCGATCCTTCCCCCTTGAGGAATTGCCCCACTGCAAATCGCCGGTAGGACAATAAATTGCAGTAGGACAATTCTCTGGCCAGTGTCTATGCCGTCACCGGTATTTCTGTTAGCGCAGCTACGATCTTTTCAGGGTCTTCGCGGCGTTTGTAGTCTACGTTGACAAAATGATGCACGATTTCGCCTTGGCTGTTGACTACATAAGTGGCCGGCACTGGCAGTTCAAACTTG
This sequence comes from Leptolyngbyaceae cyanobacterium, assembly GCA_050331235.1. Lineage (GTDB taxonomy): Bacteria > Cyanobacteriota > Cyanobacteriia > Phormidesmidales > Phormidesmidaceae > Halomicronema. The sequence continues at coordinate 4,315 of JBHJHA010000004.1, read as the reverse complement.
TCGTCTCCATTGTGGGCTGCAACATCAATGCCCAATTGCTCGTAGATCGGCCGGAGATATGTCGGTAGGGAAAAAACTAAGCCAAACTGCCGTGCCACTTGATTGCCGACATCACTTAAAACTTCAAAGGACAGCTCGTTTTTTTCCTTAGTCGAGAGTGAGTTGTCCGGAGTTTCTGGGGTGATGGCGATGAGTTTGGCTCCTTGCGCTTCTATCTCCGGTAGGGATTGCTGCAGGGCGCGGAGCTCCATATTGCAATAGGGACACCAACCGCCTCGGTAAAACGAGATCACTAGCGGTCCTTCGCTCAGCAGTTGTGTGGTTGATACAGAGTCGCCTGTCGCATTGTTAAGGGTGAAGTGAGGAATGCGATCGCCTGTTTTCAGGCTGTTATCTTCGAGTCCGAGTTGAGCAATATCGTTCCCTGCCTGGGCCATTACCTGTTGAACGTCTTGCGGTAGCTTCTCAGCATTTTGAGCGGCCAGCTGGGCCAAATCTTGGGTCAAACTCATGGTGGAATGTCTCCATAATTTCCATCTTCATTCTGGAACGATTGGTCAAATATTGCCTGAGAGTTTCCTGAGAGAATTGACATGATCAGCAATCGCTCAATCGAGAACGGACAATATCAGCTTGACGGTCAGCAGGCATCGGGCGGGATCAGCGTCAATTCGCGAGAGGACTCTCAGCCCCTGTAGACTGGTCACCAAATAATGTGCCAGCGATCGAATCTCTTTATCTGTCGAGATCTCGCCTTTATCCTGAGCTCGTACCAAAGCGCAAAAAAAGGCATCCTCTACTTGCTGTAGGCCAGCTCTCAGCACTGTCGCAACTTCGGTATCTTGGCTGGCAAGCTCAACCAAGCTGTTGGTCAAGAAGCAGCCTCGACGACACACATCAGCCGGGGACGACTCCACTAACCGCATAAAGTGTTGCTCAATCTCCGGTCGCGAGGCTCCCGGTACCCGCAACGGCAAAATAGCCGCCTGCACGATGGTGGTGTGATAGTGAGCGATCGCGCGGAGATAAAGCTGTCGCTTATCCTGAAAAGTATCGTAGAGGCTACCTCGATTGATGCCCATTGCCGTGACTAAATCCTGTATCGAGGTGGCGGCGTAGCCTTTTTCCCAAAAGACAGCCATCGCTTTGGACAGGGCCAACTCTGGGTCAAACGCTTTAACGCGAGCCATGCTTAAGTATCCGCAACTACGCCTTCTATATTAGAACAGTCGTTCCAAATTAGAACAGTCGTTCCAAATTTGGAGGCTAAGGCAATGCTGCTAGATAGCGCTATGGCTGTCAGCTCCCCTGCGATCGCCACCTTTGTGGAAAAGGACTCTGACGAATTTGTCCACATTTCCAGGAAGCTAATACCAGTTCTCTGAATCAAAGTTACATATATTAAACTCATCCCCCAACCCTCTTGAACAGTGGGCAGTCCATACAGTGTGGGCTTAGTCCCCTTGTCAAGGGGGCGGCGACAGCGGGGGATTTTCGAGCTGTAGCGCTATTTTGCAGAATTGGTATATAGGGGAACTGACAGTCAGATATACAGCAATCTTTCAGCGGAGTTATTGCTGACTGCTAGTGGCAGGTTCGAAATGCGGGTTCTGGGGACAGCTCTCTTGTCGCCGTCTGTAAGCTGCTCTAGATCAGACCTTACGCAGTCAAAATGGACCAACACTATCGGGGGATCTTCCAGTCGTCTAAAACGTCATTCAGTGCGTAAGTTCCATATGTTTCTGTGTTCTGGTTTCTCTTTTGTATTGGCACTTTTATATTGTCATTAAACTACCTAACCGCTATACCAACGACCCATTGAAGTCTCAATCTGTAAATGCTTGGTGCAGCTTCTTATCCGAGAAATAATTGCCAATGATGAAGAGTCTAAATTTAGTTGTTCACCCCAGGCCAGATGAGATAGAACAGTCATGTGGTCATGTTTGGCTCTGATTCGCAGTCCTCACCTGATGCTAAATCCCAACAAAATTCTTTGTAATGCCTTTGTCGATGAATTGCGGGTTAACTACGCCCAGACCTATGGCGGTCTCAAGCAAGATTACGCCGATATCATTGCTTGGGTAGGCAATATGGGGGTAGAGACCATTGCCAATAGCAACGCGCTTTACCACGATGTTGAGCACACTATCTTTGTAACCTTGGTGGGCCAACAAATCTTGCGAGGCAAACACATCAGAGAGGGGCGGGTCTCTTGCGAAGACTGGCTGCACTTTACCCTATCGCTGGTGTGCCATGACATCGGCTATGTCAAAGGGGTCTGCCGGGAAGACATCATTCCCCTGAGGATATATGCCACCGGGCAGGAAAACCAAACGGTCAAGCTGCAGGAAGGCTACACGGATGCTAGTTTGACGCCCTACCATGTTGATCGCGGCAAACTGTTTGTGCAAGAGCGATTTGGCGGGCACAGCCTAATCAGTGCAGAAATCCTCAAACGCAATATTGAGCTGACGCGATTTCCCGTGCCGTTAGATACCGACCATCAAGACACTATTCATTTTCCGGGGTTGGTTCGAGCGGCGGACTTGATTGGGCAGCTATCAGATCCCCGCTATCTACACAAGATCCCAGCTCTGTTCTATGAGTTTGAAGAAACGGGGGTCAACCAACAGCTCGGATATCGCCACCCGGAAGACTTACGATTAAACTATCCCCGCTTTTACTGGAAATCGGTATTTCCCTATATCAAAGATGCGATCGCTTATCTGAAACTCACCCAAGAAGGCAAGCAAATTCTCTCTAATTTATATGGCCATGTCTTTGAAGTAGAGCATGAGTCGCATCTCGCCCCGCTACCGGCAGAAGACCCTGCTAAAGGTTGATGGCGCCGAGTTTAATCAGGCAGGCCATAATATAGCTGGGCACTTTAATCTTGCCTTTACCTACAACCGATCGAAGTGCCGTTGATCGTCTCAAGCTGTCTGTAGGTGATCAACCGATATTTGCGCCCTGTTTGATACCTATCGCCATTTGAACGTGATTGTTGGCTTTTTGAATCTGTACAAACCCCTAGGCTGGACTTCCCACGACTGCGTGGCCAAGGTTCGGCGGCTGACCAATCAAAAAAAGGTCGGTCATGGAGGCACCTTGGACCCGGCGGCCTGTGGGGTTTTACCGATCGCCCTTGGCAGAGCGACTCGACTGCTACAGTTTTTGCCCACCGATAAAGCCTATCGAGCGGTTGTGCGCTTCGGCCAAACGACTACCACCGACGATTTAGAAGGCGACGTCATCCATTCAACCGAGGCATCGCATCTCACTCAGGCCGCTGCGATCACTCTACTTAGCGAGTTTGTCGGCACGATAGAGCAAGTCCCGCCTCGATATAGTGCGATCCAAGTCCAAGGCCAACGACTCTATGATTTAGCTCGTCAAGGTCAAACTTTTGAAGTGCCCACGCGCACGGTCACGATTCACCGGATTGAACCGATTGATTGGCAAGCGGGCAAATTTCCAGAGTTAACGTTAGATATTGTCTGTAGTGCGGGGACCTATATTCGCGCCATCGCGCGCGATTTGGGCCACCGGCTCGGGATCGGTGGGACCCTCGCGGCCCTGGAGCGTACTAAAAGTAGTGGCTTTACCCTCGACAGCAGCAGCACGCTAGAGCAATTAGCGTCGCAGTTGCAAGCCGATGAGTACCAGCCCATTTCCCCCGCGATCGCCTTGCAGCATCACCCTCGGATCTTGCTACCTGCTGATTTAGCCCGGCGTTGGCAACAGGGACAAAAAATTCCTTACCAAGTCAAAGAATTTGACCTGGGCTGTACTTGCTACCAGGTTTATGGCCCGAACGAAACATTTTTAGGCATGACGGAATGGGCGTTCGTGCCAGATACGGACGAAATTCGACTTTTACCTAAGGTCGTGTTTGCCCCACCTTCATAGAAGGGCTTGCGCATCCATCAGGACCGCATCAAGTAGGGCTCGAAACTTGCGTCAGGGAGCTCAGCGATCGCCTTGGCCTCTGTTTGAATAGCCTCCAGGGAAAGAGTGTCATGATGTGAAACAAACCGATGTACTTGATTCATCCTCAAAACACCTGATTCATTTGGCGGCAAACACAATATTTTCATTTTTACCGTGTTGGGATCGATATTTGAAGTGGGAAGAGTCACTTAGTTAAGACTTGCTGTCGAAATTCAGCACTACTTTAACGTCAACTCGGTTTAAGCGTTGGGCGTCAAATTGTTGTCCAAATCCAGAGATGGCTTCTTGGGTCGGTGACAATAAGCAATGAGTCCGCAGAGAATATGAGCAAAGCAGTTCACGGGAGCCCGATGCCTGGAATGCT
>JBHJHA010000003.1:0-18223 GCA_050331235.1 Leptolyngbyaceae cyanobacterium | reverse complement strand
AGTCAAGCTCATCTCAAGGCTAAGATTCTCGACTTCATCGATTACTTCAATCGCACCATGGCCAAGCCTTTCAAATGGAACTATACGGGCAAGCCCTTAACCGCATAATGGCTATGCTTATTTGTGCCGTTGAGTACTAGTTCGTAAAAATACTGATTGATTAGTCTCAAGTTGTTTGAAATCCGTGAGAAACGATTGATTTTGACATCAGTAAATACCTCAATTTACTCAATTACTTTTAGAAGACCTCAGACTTTGCTCCGAGCTAAATAAACTGACAAATTCATTTTGATATGTAAAGAGTGTTGAGGACCTTTGAGGGCTGGGCAATATGAACCTGTGCAAAACATGAAATGGACTGCTAGCCATAGAGATACCCAACTTGAGGCTAAGATAGTCGTTTCTAAATTCCTGAAGCAAACAGATATTGAGGTTTAATACCATGGCTGTTGAAAAAGTAAACTCTTCATCCAGCTTGGCTGAAGTTGTGGATCGCATTTTGGACAAAGGTATCGTTGTGGATGCTTGGGTTCGTGTTTCCCTCGTGGGTATCGAGCTCTTGGCTATTGAGGCAAGAGTCGTTATTGCGTCAGTCGAGACTTATCTAAAGTATGCCGAAGCGGTAGGTCTAACAACACAGGCAGCCGTTCCTGCAACCTAGTTCAAGCGGCGACGATTTCGCCAATTTCGGATCTTTCCGTTTGACAGGAAAATGCTGAAAAGTATTTTTCCTGTCAAACGGGGACTACTTGATTCTGTCTGCTGAATTTCCAACCTTTTGAAAGACAAACCGTGAAGGCTCTTTCATCGCTCAGTTTTACTGGCCTTTTTTGAATAGAGGTCGCGCTGGAAATCGGTATTAGTCATGTCTACGATTACTGAATTTGAGAGGGAGTTGACAATCGTGGCGACACTCCAGGAAGAATGGCAAGCGAGTCGAAAAAAACGCCAAGCGGAGCTGGCTCAGCGTCGAAACGAAGTCCTGTCTAACCTGAATCATCATCAACAGATACGCGAGCAAACTGCGGCAAACCTCCGTCGTGCCCTTGAGGCGTATTACGCATCTGTGCAGGTCGATACCAGCTTGTATTTATCTCAGCTTGGACAGCAGCGTCAGACGATGTCTCGAGAGACTGCTAATCAGTTGCAGAGCTTTGACATGGAACTGCGGGAGGCTGTAGCAGCCCAACGAGCTGAGCACCAACTTGAGCTCGAAGCAATTTCGGCAGAAGTGGCAGCGCTTAAGCAGGCAGCCCATGAGCAGTTGACTCATTATCAGACCACCCGCCTAGCCCAGCGCGACCCGCAAAAGCAAGCGTTGACTGAATCTGTAGATGAGCTGAAGCTAACCGTCTCAGAATATTTGACGAAAATATCGGCAACTCGCCAGGCTACAGCCGTGGCTGAGCAGACCCAGCGCCAGCGCGATCGCGAGGCGCTGGCTGAGCAGGTCGACGCGATGCAAGCAGATTTCGCATTCTATCGTCAGCAACGCCAGGCCTTTCGAACCGGCATCCGCCAAGCCGTTTGGGGAGATACCCCGAGGGTGTCGCCCGCGACAGAACCAACACCCCCCAGCCGGCCTGCCCGCAAATCAGTGGTGCGTCAAGCTAGTCCAAAGCCTCAGCCTGGAACTGCCCGCCCTATGGCTGCGACCTTAGCGGCGGCGGCACCAGTCTCTAAAGTGACGCTTGCCAAAGCCGCAAAACCTAATGAGGAAGAGGTCTTTGACTTTTTACAAACCCAGTCAGGTGGAGCCCGCTTGACCGAGATTGAATCCAGTTTGGGGATTAATCGCTTTCAAGCCGTAGATGCTTTGCGATCGCTGCTGCAAAAAGAGCTGATCGTGCAAAAAGATAGAACCTACCGTATTCAAGAGGAAGCCGTTCTGTGAGCACTGTTCTTCAAGCCCGCCCCCGCAACTTTGTGAGTACCCCAGCCGTTGAACGCATTGCACGTCGAGCCCTGCGATACCTTCAATCCGGCTATTCCGTTCACTTACGCGGTCCTGCCGGCACTGGCAAAACGACCCTGGCCCTGCATCTGGCCGACCTCCTGAGCCGTCCCATTATGTTGGTGTTTGGCGACGACGAGTTTAAAACCTCGGATTTGATTGGGAATCAGTCGGGATACACCCGCAAAAAGGTGGTCGACAACTTCATCCACAGCGTGGTCAAAGTCGAGGACGAACTCCGTCACAATTGGGTTGATTCCCGGCTGACCCTCGCTTGCCGAGAGGGCTTCACTCTGGTGTACGACGAGTTCAACCGGTCTCGTCCAGAGGTCAACAACGTTCTACTATCCGCCCTAGAAGAAAAGCTACTAGTGTTGCCGCCCAGTGGTCACCGGCCTGAATATCTTCGGGTCAACCCTCATTTTCGAGCGATTTTCACCTCTAACCCAGAGGAGTATGCCGGGGTACACGGTACACAGGATGCCCTGCTTGATCGCCTAATCACGATTCACATGCCGGAGCCAGACGAGCTTACCCAGCAGCAGATTTTGGTGCAAAAAGTCGGCATCGAACCGGCCAATGCTTTGCTGATTGTGCGGCTAGTAAAAGCATTTCAGGGGCAGGCCAACGGCCAATGCGCCACCAGTCTACGCCCGAGCTTGATGATTGCTAATATTTGTCATGAGCACGGTGTAGTAATTATGACGGAGGATGCTGACTTTCGCGATGTGTGCAGCGATATTCTCTTGTCTCGCATGACATCTGAGCTATCTTCCGCTACCCATACTCTATGGGATCTGTTTAACGAACTCACGGTGGAAACGGCAATGGCGCTGAACTCCGCGACAGCGACCAGTGATGAGAAGCCTCTGTCCGAGCCGATTGCCGAGCCCTCGGCAACCGCATCTGTATCTGATTTTTCCTCAGAAGAGGGGCCAAAAGCAGACGACGGGCTACCACTAGTCTCCTCACCCGCTGATGATGAGGTAAAACCAGTCTCCAACGACGGTTTGGGACCGGTTGAGGCCGGTATCGTACAGTTCGTGACGAAACAGGCGGCTGCTTCGCTTGCAGAGATCGAGGCAGCACTTTCTCTGACTCGGTTTAAAGCCGTTGATGCGCTGCGATCGCTAGTGGATTCTGGCTACCTAGAAAAGCACAATGGCTCTGGTAAACCTGCTATTTATCGGGTGATAGCTCACGCGACCGAGTCTCCATAGCAGTTAGCTCCGGGCCAGGTACACGCTAGTTGAGGTCTTGGCAGACCCAAAACTTAGGATGATCTTCTGACTAGGATGACTCATAATTGAAGCGCTACGGCTGTTCGGTCGTAGCTACTGAGTTGGTTAAGTTTCTACAACTGAGTCAAAAACTGCTGATTTCCTGACTACTCAGGCTGCATGCCAAATACAAGGGCCATTATGACCGGACCATCCCTATCACGCTCTGCCAGCGCTAACCAGCGGCCCATGGCTACCGCCACCCAAGGATCAACTTTGGTGGATGTGCTAGAGCGAGTGCTGGACAAAGGTATCGTCATCGCGGGGGATATTTCGGTTTCTGTCGGTTCTACTGAGCTACTGACTATCCGCATCCGCCTGCTGGTGGCGTCGGTTGATAAGGCCCGCGAAATGGGTATCAACTGGTGGGAAAATGACCCATACTTGAGCGCGCGATCGCAAGAACTCTTGGAAGCCAACCAGCAGCTACAGACCCGCTTGGAAAGTTTAGAAACAGAGCTCAAAGCCTTGCGAGCGGCAGAGGCAGAAAAGCCGGAAGCCTAATTGGCAACATCCCTTAGCTGGATTTCTATCGGGGCGCGTCATTCGTTAATTTCAGAAACCTTTGAAGCTCAGCGTGACCGCTCCCGCATTCACTTGGCTGGCTGGGAGGCGATCATCTAGCCGCTGTAAGGATGTGACTCTTAAAGGAGGACAGATTCTAGAATAGGCACAGCCATTAAAGAGAATGCACGATGCCGACTCCTCGCTTGCTGATCATTGGGTTGGACTGTATGGAGCCATCGCTGGTGTTTGAGCGCTGGCGAGATGACTTGCCCAACCTCAGTCGGTTGATGGGCCAAGGGAGCTATGGCCGCCTAGAAAGCAGCATCCCGGCAATCACTGTGCCCGCTTGGAGCTGCATGATGACCGGTCGAGATCCTGGGGAGTTGGGCATCTACGGCTTTCGCAACCGGCGCGATCGCGATTATCACAGCATGGGTATTTCCGATGGCCGAGCGGTAAAATTTCCGCGCCTGTGGGATTATCTTGGAGAGGCTGGCTGGACGGTCAATGCCCTGAGTGTGCCAGGTACGTCGCCCCCCTATGCCATCAATGGCAACTTAGTATCCTGCTTTTTGACCCCTGGTATGGATGCTCCTTTCACTCATCCACCAGAGCTCGCCGAGCAAATTCGCGCCTGGATGCCCGATTTCATGATGGATGTTCCCAACTTTCGTTCAGACGAAAAAGAGCGCATCCTCAAAAACCTCTTTCAACTCTGTGATCAGCGCTTTACCCTGGCCGCAAAACTAATCATTCGGGATCAGCCTGATTTCTTGATGCTGGTGGACATGGGAGTTGATCGCATTCACCATGCCTTTTGGAAACCGATGGATCCTCTGCATCCACAATATGAACCGAACTCCCCCTTTGCGACAGCCATCCATGATTACTATGTCCACGTCGATGCCCGCATTGGTGAGCTGTTGAGTGTTTGCGATGAAGACACAGCTGTATTGGTTGTCTCTGATCATGGGGCACAACCGCTGATGGGGGGTATCTGCATCAATGAGTGGCTGATCAAAAACGGTTATCTCACACTCAAAGAAACGCCAACCCAGCCAGTTTCTCTGAATGAAGCGGCCGTAGACTGGACACAAACTCAAGTCTGGGGGGCGGGTGGCTATTACGCCCGAATCTTTTTGAATGTTAAAGGACGAGAACCCGAAGGGACCATCGCGATGGCTGACTACGAACCGCTGCGAGAAGAACTGACGACTAAGCTATCGCAGCTCACTACACCAACGGGAAAACCGCTCAATGTCAAAGTCTTTCGCCCCCAGGAGATTTATCAAAAGGTACGTGGACGAGCCCCAGACTTGATTGTGTATTTTGATGATTTGGCTTGGCGATCGGTGGGTAGTGTCGGTCTGGATAACTTGTATACCGTGGAAAATGATACTGGGCCAGACGACGCCAATCATGCGCCCTTTGGGCTAATGGTTTTTCATGATCCGCGATCGCCGAAGCAAGGCCAGGTTCTAGAAGGGGCACAGCTTTACGACATTCTGCCCACTTTTCTGAACCGTTATGGTTTGGCTACACCTAAAGATTTACGAGGGAAAGTACTAGCTATTTAGATTTTGAGTCTGGTGAGCGGAAACCCGCCCCTTTTTGCAGCAAAGACTGCACCTGGACGACAACAGAGCAGATTTACAATTCTTAACAAGACTGCTGAGTTTGTTGAGAACAATGGCTGGAGTAAAACCGAGTCAATCTTCGCCCGTCCGCTGGCGTAGATTTTTAGTCAAAGGGACGATGTGGCTGTCAGCCGAGATTGTGCTGGGCCTGATTGGACTTGATACCGTCGCCGACTACAGTGAATTTCTAACTAAAACCCAAATGGTTGAACGGGTCAGCGATGCTATTACGACTGTTACGACCTTAATGTAGGCCGATGCCAATCGGCTTAGCGCATGCTTGTTAGCTCGCCTCGCAAAATTCACCTAATTAAGTCCGATAGGGCGGTAATTTGACCATCGACTGTCCGGTCAAATCGGTAGAATTAGATAAAAGCAGTAGATGGAATAAACGCCGATGATTCCAACCGTTATTGAACAGTCTGGCCGCGGTGAGCGGGCCTTTGACATTTACTCTCGCCTGTTGCGAGAGCGCATTGTATTTTTGGGTCAGGAGGTTACGGCTGATTCGGCAAACCTGATTGTGGCGCAGATGCTGTTTTTGGAGGCCGAAGATCCAGAGAAGGATATCTACCTCTACATTAATTCCCCCGGTGGTTCGGTGTCGGCTGGGTTAGGTATCTTTGATACTATGAACCACATTCGTCCGGATGTTTGCACGATTTGTGTCGGTCTCGCTGCAAGTATGGGGGCGTTTTTGCTCACTGCCGGGAAGAACGGTAAACGTATGAGCTTGCCCAACTCTCGTATTATGATCCACCAGCCGTTGGGGGGCGCCCAAGGCCAGGCTACGGATATCGAAATTCAGGCGAAAGAGATTTTATATCTCAAGGATTTGTTAAACAAAGCCTTAGCCGAAAATACTGGTCAGCCTCTTGATAAGATTGCTGCTGATACTGAGCGTGACTTTTTCATGTCTCCCCACGAGGCGATGGAATATGGCCTGATTGACCAAGTCATCGATCGCCATTCTGTAGGTGGCCGACCTACTCCAGTGGCGTAGCTATATCGGCTGTCGCAAACTTGATTACCCCTTAGCACTCAAGGCGCATTTTCATCATGCATCTCGAGTGCTTTTGAGCGTAAGCAACTGTCATGCTTTAGATAAAGGGGTTAGCAGCTTTAGAGCGGGAAAATACTGACCCAAATTCAAAATCCTGGACAAAACTATTCCCACTCGATGGTTCCAGGGGGCTTAGAGGTGATGTCGTATACAACCCGGTTAACCCCCTTAACCTCATTAACAATGCGGTTGGAAATGGCTTCTAATAGGTCATAGGGTGCGCGCGACCAGTCGGCAGTCATGCCGTCTTCGCTGGAGACACAGCGCAGCACGATGGGGTAAGCGTAGGTGCGCTGATCGCCCATGACGCCAACGCTGCGAACCGGCAACAACACCGCAAAGGCCTGCCAAAAGTCGTGGTATAGACCGCGATCACGAATTTCCTGACGCACAATATAGTCCGCATCCCTTAGGATGTTGAGCTTTTCTGCGGTCACTTCTCCTAAAATTCGAATCGCTAGGCCGGGACCTGGAAAAGGATGGCGACGCACAATTTCCTCTGGGAGACCGAGGGAGCGGCCCAACTTTCTTACCTCGTCCTTAAAGAGTTTGCGCAGGGGCTCCACCAATTTGAATTGGAGATCCTTAGGCAATCCACCTACGTTGTGGTGGCTCTTAATTTTTACCGCGACCCGCTCCCCGGTTTTGGGATCAACGTTGGTATCGGCAGACTCGATGACGTCAGGGTAAAGCGTTCCCTGAGCTAAATAGTCGAAGGGACCGAGACGACGGGATTCCTCTTCAAAGACGCGAATGAACTCATGGCCAATGCGTTTTCGCTTTTCTTCCGGGTCAGTCACGCCTTTGACTTTGTCTAAAAAGCGATCGCGGGCATTGACGTAGCTGACATTGATGTGGAACTGCTCTTCGAACAGCGTGACTAAGCGTTCAGGCTCACCTTTACGCATAAACCCTTGGTCTATGAACATGCAAGTGAGCTTGTCGCCAATGGCTCGATGGAGCAAAAAGGCCAGGGTCGAAGAGTCGACGCCGCCAGAAAGAGCCAACAGTACCCGGCGATCGCCCACCTTGGCGCGCACCTCACGCATGGCTTCTTCGATAAAAGCTTCTGTAGTCCACGTGGGTTGACAGTCACAGATGTGATAGACAAAGTTGCGAATCAGCGACTGGCCATCGGTGGAGTGCACCACCTCAGGGTGAAATTGAACTCCATAGAACTTCCGCTCGTGATCGGCGATCGCCGCACTCGGAGTATTGTCTGTGTGGGCCAAAACCTCGAAGCCATTGGGCATTTGCGTTACTGAGTCGCCATGACTCATCCACATGGTGGAGCCATCTGCAACATTGGTGAGCAAATCCGTGGGGTCATCGATTTGCAAAGAGGCTTTACCGTATTCCGCGCGAGCGGCGCGCTCGACCTGACCTCCAAGTTGCTGCACCATGAGCTGCATACCATAGCAGACACCTAATACTGGCACTCCCAAGTTCCAGATTTCGGCATCACAGTGAGGGGCACCCTGGTCATAGACTGAACTTGGTCCTCCCGAAAGAATAATGCCCTTGGGGTTGAGCTGTTTGAGTTGCTCAGCTGAAGTCCGGTAGGATAGCACTTCGGAATACACTTCAGTTTCGCGAATGCGACGGGCAATTAACTCAGAATATTGAGAACCAAAATCGAGGATGACTAAAAGCTGTCGATTGAGGGCGGTGGTGCTGGGCTCAGTCGTAGTAGTGGGAGTGTGAGTTTGGGGAGTCACGGCAGAAATCCTGTTTAGTAGCTAGCAACGGCAAGGCGACGTGTTGCCCAATCAGCAGAACGAACGCCAAAATCAATCAACACAAGAGCTTGAGATATAACCAGTCATCAAAGATGACTAATTACAAAATTTGGGGGTTAAGGATAGCGTGCCTCGCCACGATGCAAGGACCAAGACACAGGTTTGTAAAAGTAGTATTAGAAAAAATTATTCTTACTAGCTTACCAAAAGAGTCTTCAAGAGTGTGCGGCCCTGACCACTCATCGCCACAATCTCGCGCTGGCGATCAAAAACTGCCGAACCGACGGTTATGGAGCGATCGGCGTTAGCTCGAATGTATGCTTGCGATCGCTGATCAATGCGCTCCACTACGATTTGATAGATTTGGCTGACCCAATCCTCAGTTTGCTTCGCATCCACCTGCCGCAGGTGCCGCAGTCCAGACTCCAGGGTTTCCGATTGGAGCAACCGTTGCACTTCGGCAGTCGGCAGTCCGGCCGCGGCGGCGATCGCGCTCAAAATTTCCTGCCGTCCATCTGCAACATAATGATGGGTATGAAAAATGCCTCCGGCGAGCTTGATTAGTTTGCCGTGATAGCCCAACAGCAAAATTTTAGGCAGGCCACAGAGCGCTGCTTCAACCAGCAGTGGTCCTATCCAGTTGCCAGTTTTTACCCGCTGCTCACTCGGAACGCCCAACGTCAACGCCAGCTGCAGTCCATTTTCCCCCACGCAAAACACCAGGGTCGAAAACTGCTGGGCTTTATCTCGCACTACTGTTCGAAATTTGGCGAGCTGACCGGGGGCACTGAGCGGCTCTGAAAGGCCGGACGTGCCCAGCAACGATAGGCCATCCACTACGCCAAACGCTGCGTTAGACGTTCTCAAGGCGAGCGATCGCCCCTCGGGCAAAATGATCGTCACGCTCAAGGTTTCGCCATCAGCTAAATAGGGAGTCAAGTTGTGGGTCAGCAAGCGCTGGGCATAAGCGTAAATGGCCGACTGATGGTTAGCATCCACTTGTCGCCCCACTCCCTCGCCGCCCTCCAGGTGGATGCGCTCCTGCTGATCCGATTGACCCCAGCGAACCATCGCCCAAATGGGAGTATTGCGGGTGAGATCTAAGTTGTCACCAGGATCACTGCGAGTGATGGCAAGGGCTGAGCCATCAGGCAAGGCCGCCACTTGCTCGATGGGAATGTCAACCCTGCGTTTGGGCTCTAACAAGTCAAGCTGGATGGATAAAATAGTGGCTTGGGGCTGCCGCAGCTTGTGGACAGCGGCCATTGCGCTGGCACAGGCAAAGACCGGCAGCGTAAAGCCGGCACGAGGCTCGGGGGAGGAAATCGAATCGACTGACATACTTTGGCAATTCAAATGTTGTTAAAGTAGGGGCGATCGCGCACAGTGCTGCGACGTTGGTTGAGTGTACGTGTCTAGCGGGCTGATTGGCTTATGAATGCTATCGACTATCTTCGTATCAGTTTGATTGATCGCTGCAATTTTCAGTGCCAATACTGTATGCCAGAGGGCGCGGACCTGACTTATCTACTGCAGCAGGACTGGCTCACTCGAGCCGAGCTGCGATCACTGTTGGAGCAAGTGTTCATTCCCTTGGGGTTTACCCGCTTTCGCCTCACTGGGGGCGAACCACTCCTGCGCCCCGACGTAGTGGACATTGTTGGGGATATTGCTAATTTTTCCCAAACGCAGGATTTATCCATGACCACCAATGCCTTTTGGCTAGCGAACAAGGCCGAGGCGCTGTGGCGGGCCGGCCTGCGGCGCATCAACATTAGTCTGGATTCTCTCGATCCAGAGACGTTTCAAACCATCATTGGTGGACGGGGTAAATCTCGCTGGCAGGACGTTTGGGCAGGCATTCTCGCGGCCCATCGAGTGGGCTTTGCCCCGCTAAAAATCAACGTCGTGGTGATTCCTGGGGTGAATGATGGCGAAATCCTTGACTTGGCCGCCCTGACCCTAGACCGGCAATGGCATGTGCGATTTATTGAGTTTATGCCCATTGGTAATGGTGAACTGTTTCACCATCGTGGCTGGATTCCGTCTGAAGCATTGCGTCAGCGCATTCGCAATCGCTGGGGGTTAACCGCTGCCACCGTGCAGGGCAACGGTCCGGCGGATGTGTTTCAGATTCCCGGTGCCCATGGGACCTTGGGCTTCATCAGTCAAATGTCCGAATGCTTTTGCGATCGCTGCAATCGCATGCGCCTTTCTGCGGATGGTTGGTTACGACCTTGCTTATTGAACGAAGCAGGGCAAATCAATTTGCGGGAGCAGTTACGAAGTGGGGTGCCGGCGGCTGATATCCGGACCCAAGTAGCAGAGTTGGTCACGGCTAAACCCGAAATCAATTTCAAAATGAGGGATGCAGGCACAACTGGAGCCTACAGTCGCACGATGTCTCAAATTGGCGGATAGGATCATCTTTTCCCTGTCCGCAAGCTGGTTCGAGTCTGCCTCTGTGCCATTCAAGGAGTGTCGGGGAGCACGCGGCGAATAAATTCACTATCAGCGACGATATATTGGTTGCGGCCGCGTTCTTTGGCCTCATATAGAGCTAAGTCAGTCGCGGCCAGTAGCGTTTCAGGCGTCAATTGCTGACGGGGAATGGCAGTCCCAATGCCGAGACTGACAGAGACATATCCTGTTTCACAGCCGGCATGGGGAATCCGCATTTCGTTGAGCGTATCAAGAATATTTTGCGCTACGGTGATTGCTCCCGAGGAGTCCGTGTCAGAAAGCAGCAGAATGAATTCTTCACCACCATACCGAGCGACCAAATCAGCGGGGCGCTGTACAACCTTGGTCAAAAGGTAAGCAAGTCTCTGCAGGCAGCGATCGCCCTCCTGATGCCCATAATGATCGTTGTATTGCTTAAAGCGATCGACGTCGCAGAGGACTAGAGAAATGGGCTGTTGCTCACGCTGTAATCGGTGCCACTCTTGCTCAATATACCGATCAAAATATCGTCGGTTGGCAACTTGAGTCAGACCATCAATGTGGGAGATGAGTTGTAACTCTTGGTTGGCTTTGACTAGTTCAAAAGTGCGCTCTTCAATGCGACTTTCCAAATTTCTAAAAGACGTTTGTAGCTGCTGAGTCATGGCCGAAAACGACCGCGACAAATCACCAATTACGTCCGTCCGCGTCAGGTCTATCGGTGTGCTCCATTCTCCTCTACCTACCTCCTGGGCAGCCGCGCTGAGCTCTCTCAGTGGGGATGATAGCCATCGAGTGATCCATAAACCCATTACCAAAGTCGCTAAGAAAGTAATAACGCATAGCAGGATCGTGAGTCTTGTATTGCGATTGATCTGAGCCATGAAATCAGACTCCGGGATAACTAACACCACAATCCAATCGAGGCCATAGTCATCGTTAAAGCGTACGGTCTCAACGTAGTGGCGATCGCTATTTAAACGTGTATTGAGTTGAGCAGAGTCAACACCTTCTAATAATTCATACTTGGTCTTTAAAAATTGAGTTGTCGCTTGAATTAGTGAGTTTTGGCTTTCGCTAGCCTTAGGTAAGTGAGGGTCGCCATCTTGACTTGAAATGGTGGGCTCTTCTATAGAACTAGCAACCAAGGAACCCGAAGGCTCGATGATAAAGGCGATGCCTGACTGGCTAATTTCGAGCTCACCCAAAAAATTGTTAAGTTCTTCAGATAAAATAACATCAGTAGCACAGATGCCAAGCAGTTCTCCGGACTGATTATCATAGACGGGAGTATTAGCCGTAATCACAGGGAGTAGGGTATTGAAATCTAAGTAAATCTGACTCCATGTTGGTTTTCCCGCCTGCTTAGTCTGTGTATACCAAGGGCGTCTACGTGGGTCATATTGTTCAGTGCTTTTACTGCGTAAAAACGATCTCTGACCGGTCGTATCGATTTCGTAATAGTATTGGTATCGGTCAGTGTCAGCGTTGGCGACATATGCCTGTAAAGCTTCCCCAGTGCCACCTTGTGAGCGCCCAACACCTAAGAAAGCGCCTTCTTTTTCAGTGGCACAATAGATGAGATTAGTGGAGGGAAAAACTTGAGCCTGCTGCCAAAGCTGATGCTCCCCTTTACCTGAAACTACATCAATGTCACCGCGTAAAAAGGAGTTGACATTGATTTGGTTGATAACGTATGGACGTTCAATAGTTTCTTCAATTTGCTGCAAGATTCGAGCGGTTAGCTCTGTTCTAAGCTGGGATGCCAGAGTGTTTACAGTGAGTTTGCCATTCTGAAAAGAGAGGTACCCAATAACGCCGGCAACACCAGCCACTTGTATAACGAATGGAATTGTTAAAATTAGTTTTAGTGGGATTCGATTAAGGATTTGGCGAATCTTTAATGACATTCTCACATCTTTCTAAATCTATAATTGGCTAATAAGCAATAATATCTTTTCTTGCCTCCTGGTATTAACCATAATGACGAGGTCTTGTCATAGTTCCCCTATTATTCTCCTCTTCAACCTTTCTTCAGAATCTATTGGAATGTTGATGGGCCAGTCAAGCAGCTCTGTCAAGGCTATTTGCCGATACAAAAGCGGTTAAAGATTTCGTCGAGTATTGACTCCGTTACTTCTTCGCCGATGACTTCGCCTAGGGCCCGAACGGCAACGCGTAAATCAATTGTCCAAAAGTCGAGGGGAAGCTGATCCCTAATTGTTGTTTGTACCTGCTGTAAGGCTGTGTGGGCGCGGGTGAGTGCCGCTGCCTGGCGCTGGTTAATGGCGACTTCGGCGTTGCCTGCCTGAAGGCGATCGCCCTGTACCGCCTGCAATATAGTTTGCTCGAGTTGTTCGAGGCCTTGGTTAAGGGCAGCAGCGGTTTGCACCGGGGGCAGGTCCGTTTTGGGCAGTGATAACGGTTGGTCATTGGGTTGCAAATCCGTTTTGTTCACGACCAAAATCAAGGGCCGATGTTGAATACGCTGATAGAGGGCATTATCGGCGTCAGTCCAGCCGTATTGGGCCTCAATGGTAAAAATCACTAAATCTGCCGCCTGGGCCGCTGCCTGCGATCGCTCAATGCCCAGCTTTTCTACCTGGTCGCTGGCTTCGCGAATGCCTGCCGTGTCCAGCACCTGAATGGGGATACCGCTGACGACTAGTTGAGACTCGACAACATCCCGGGTTGTGCCTGGGAGGTCAGTGACGATCGCGCGATCACTACGGCTCCAGGCATTCAACAGGCTAGACTTGCCCACGTTGGGGCGCCCAACAATGGCGACCTTTAGTCCTGTACGCAAGAGTTCGCCCTGGTGCGCGGTGTTGAGTATGCCTGCTACTTGTCGGGTTACGTCGTCTAGTTGGGTGGCCACCGCCGCCTCATCAAGGGCTGGTAGATCATCCTCAAAATCAATCCGGGCCTCAACTTCGGCCAAAATATCTAAACAGGCGGCGCGCAACTGGCGAATTGGCTGGGTGAGTTTGCCCTGGATACCGGCCAAAGCTGTATGGGCCGCCTGGGGCGATCGCGCCCCCACTAAATCAGCAATGCCCTCAGCCTGGGTCAGGTCTAGCCGACCATTGAGAAAGGCGCGTAGGGTAAACTCTCCCGGGTCAGCGAGTCGGGCCCCTTGGGCAATACACAGTTGCAACACCTGCTGCACCGCCATGATGCCCCCGTGACAGTGAAACTCGACTACGTCTTCGCGGGTGTAGGAGCGGGGTGACCACATCAGCAGCATGAGCGCTTCATCGACAACGGATTGCGATTGTGGATCAATCACGTAACCGTAGACAATACGGTGACTTTGCCAAGGCTGTTGCCCCGGCGCGTGAAAAATTGCTCGAGCAATGTCTTTAGCGGTGGCACCAGACAGCCGCACGATCCCAACGCTGCCCTGCTGGGGCACAATGGCGGTGGCGATCGCCGCGATCGTTTTCCCTTGCACAATGGTTTGCTTCATCCCTTCGCCCTTTGCCTACCGCTCAATAATTCTGACTGTATAGACCTTAATGGGGCCATCGATTAGTTGTCCGATACCACTCCCCGGTTGGCAGTGATGGACTTCTCAGCTTGAGGCATTTCGGCCTGGGTGACTTCTAGATAGATATGCTCTAATTTGACCGGGCTTTTAGAAATCGCATCCAAAGGAACGCCATCAAATTTGGCGATCAGTTCCCTCAGTTCCAAGGTTTCTGGGATCCAAAAGGTCAGCTCTGGCCCATAGCGTCGATGCGTGAACCCGAGCTGTCGGGCGCGGGCAACTGCCTGGGCTGATTCCTTCGTTTCGAGCATCATAATCTCGCTGGCTGGAATGCGCCGCCGCAGTTCAGCCAAGGTGCCCTCTGCTAAGAGGTATCCTTGCTTGATAATACCGATCCGCTGGCATAGGCGTTCCGCTTCATCTAGGAGGTGCGTCGTGAGTAGGATGGTCATCCCCTCTTGGCGGCTGAGCAGCCGGATGAGCTGCCACACTTCATGGCGAGCTTCAATGTCTAAGCCGGTAGTGGGCTCATCAAGAATTAGCAGTTTGGGCCGATGCACGATCGCGATGGCGAGGCTCAACCGACGTTGCATACCGCCGCTGAGTTGTTCTACTGGAGTATTGGCCCGGTCCTGCAGGTTAACTGCAGATAGGCAGCTTTGAATGCGGGGCGATCGCTGCTTTCGCGGCACCCCATAGATCTTGGCAAAAAACTGGAGGTTTTCCTGACAGGTCAGCGTCCGATATAGCAAGTTTTCCTGGGGCATCACCCCAATCCAGGATTTGGTAGCTTCTCCTGCAGCGTGCTGGTTGATATAGACCTGGCCAGCGTCTGCCTGTAGCAGCCCACAGATGAGGTTGATCGTGGTCGTCTTACCTGCTCCATTTGGCCCAAGTAAGCCATATACCTCACCTGGCAAGATGTCGAGGTTCAGATCCTGTAATGCTTGTCGGCCACGATAGGTCTTGCTCAAATTTCTAATCGACAGCATGACATCCTTAATGGCAGGGCACAGAAGCTGATGTTGAGAAGCGTTGGAGAGGGTTTGATACTGCAGGCAAGGCGTGAGTGATCGTTGGCATCTGACGACATTGCGGTTTCTCAATCAATCAAATTTGTTCTGCTCATGATTGTAGGGCCAGTTAAGTCCGGTCTTACTAGCACCGCTCACGACTGCTCAGCTTGAGATTGGGGCGATCGCGGGAGAATCTCAAAGGAAACGGACCCTGGAGCTGGGGGGACAATTTCTGACCTGGAGATAACTGGCATTGCTGTGCAGTCTGGAGTCTGGCGCACTGAGGTGGAATGCTGTGCCGGCGAAACAGATGCATTTTGGCGGGGGGGAGTCGCCGGAGCTGCTGACCGACTGTGGAGCAGGGAAGAAGATGACAACCTAAGTAAATTAGTACCTAAGCCGTTAGAGGCGATCGCAAGACCCAGGCCACCCAAAACCAGCCAAGGCAAAGACAGCTCAGGGGTCAAAAACCAGCCCTGATGACTGATCCAGTCATATCCTCGAGAGGCAATGAACAGCAAGACGCAACACAAAAACCACAGTGTCATGACGACAACGACAAAAAATAGCGTAAGTAAGAAATTAATTGTAGGTTAGCTAATTCCCCCCGGCTGTCAAGGAAACCGCCTGCTCAAATCAGTCGCGCAGCGCTAAAGTAGATAACAATGTCTTTGTCAAAATTCAAAAAATAATCATTGTGGAACAGCAAGAGGTCATCACGCTGCTATCGCGTCGGGAAATTGAAAAAATGCGGCAGGCCGGCAGTCTGGCGGCGCAACTGCTGGATTATCTAGAACCCTTAGTGCAGCCTGGCATTAGCACCCTCGAGCTGAACGATGCGGCAGAAGCCTGGACCCAAAAGCACGGCGCTAAAAGTGCTCCTCTGGGTTATCCAGGGGCGATTGACCCATTTCCAAAATCGATTTGCACCAGCGTCAATGAGGTGGTTTGTCACGGTATTCCCAGCGCTGACCAGGTTTTACGTGATGGCGACATTATCAATATTGACGTGACGCCGATTGTGGATGGATATCACGGCGATACGTCGCGGACATTTTTAGTCGGCAGTCCCTCCCCCTTAGCCAAAAAGTTGGTCGAGGTGACCCAAGAGTCCATGTGGCGCGGGATTCAAGCGGTGAAACCCGGTGCGCGGGTTGGTGATATTGGAGCCGCGATTCAGGCTTATGCGGAGGCTGAAGGGTTTTCTGTCGTCCGTGACTTTGTTGGGCACGGAGTCCATCGCATCTTCCACACTGCGCCTCAAATCCCCCACTATGGCACCCCTGGAAAGGGCAAGAAGCTGCGCAAGGGGATGGTATTTACCATCGAGCCCATGATCAACGTAGGCACCTATGAAGTTGAGGTGCTGGCTGATGGTTGGACGGCGGTGACTGCTGATCGCAAGCTTTCAGCGCAGTTTGAACATACCGTGGCGGTGACTGATACGGGTGTTGAAGTGCTCACCCAAATCGAAAGCAAGGTGCTTGCTTAAGTGACGCGGCGTTAGCAGGCGGCAACATTCACCCTAAGCTCAATTTGATGGGACGTTTCTCAGCCCACAATCTCATCCTGTTCGCTTATATTGAAAGAGGCTTGACATTCTTGCATGATTGTGCAGCAAGATTGTTTGCCTAGCACGCTTGTGATCAGGGAAGACTTTGTAATTGCGCTACCGGCTAACACCATCGGGGATTGGGTTTGTGTTGCCTTTCGATTTTGTGATTATCGGTAAACCGGTGCCTCACCGAGCCAAGGATAAAAAAGCCTTGAAAGCTTGGCGCGAGCATGTCAGAGCAACCGCTCAGTACTGTTGGGGGGAGCGATCGCCCTTGGCAGATAAACTTTACGTAAAGATCACCCATTTTTACGATGCGCTTCCTGGCAACATCGGGCAAGATTTGGACAGTGAGCGTATTATTAAGCCCATCTTGGATGCTCTCAACGGTGTAATCTACCGAGACGACTACCAAATTGCAGAACTGGATAACCGACGCCGTAATCTCAACGGCTCTTTTCGCGTGAAAGGAATGTCGGTCGCCCTCGCTGAAGGGTTTTGTAAGGGCGAAGAATTTTTGCATGTTAAAATAGACTTCCTGAGAAACCCTGAAAGTGTCACCTAAGGTCCGGCAACCGTCATGAAAAGTCGAGCTTTTGAAACTCCATTAGAACATCGGCGACTGCTCCGTTTGGCGCGTGAATATGACCGCGCCGGATACGACGTAGTGGTTTATCCCGAAGATGACTCGCTACCGACATCCCTGCAGGGTTGTTCGATTGGCTTGATTGCCCACGGCGAAGACGAGACCATTGTGGCTGATGTCAGATCCCGACCTAACCTGACCCTCAATGGGGCGGCAGATTTGCGGCGACTGGCCGAAAAGATCAACGAAATTCCGGGTTGGGAGTTCAATTTGGTCGTGACCAATCCGCGCCATCAGGAAGCTAGCTGATATTGCGAGGACGTGACAGTCTCAGTTTCGCGGCATTATTGACAGCAGTGAACTGCACATGCAGCTTCTCGCTTTGTCCTAGCGATCTCTGGTCGATCCGTCAAGCGCTATCAGCACCTGGCAGTACAGTTTTGGCGGTCGCTTGCTTCGGTAAATCAAATTTTGGGCACTGTAGAAAGACAGTAGATGCGTCTTTTTAGTGAATCCCAGACCATATGCCTCGTCTAAACAATCACGCTTACAACATTCTGGCTGCTGAGATCAAAAAACTGGTCACCGATCCACTAGAAACCGTGCGTCGAGACATTGTTCTCCGCCGATTAAACAAGCTACGGATCCAAAAGGGCAAACCCGCTACGTTTAGGGATTTAAAAGCAGAAATTGAAGACATCTTTCCTGATTTTGATCAGCACATCCTCCGTCAGGCAGCAAACGCCAATCGCGGCGGCGGCTTGTTGGGATGGCTGGGATGGGGCCTCGGTGGGACCGCAGTAGCTGCCGGAACACGTCAGTTCGACGAGTTAAAAGATGGCTTCAGGGAGCGCCGACAAGCCTTTGAACTCTAGGTCTAAGGCGGGTTTCTTCTCTTGATAGGTATAAGCCACCAAGGCCGCCAGAGTATTGACCAGGAAATTGAACGGGCTG
>JBHJHA010000002.1:0-45513 GCA_050331235.1 Leptolyngbyaceae cyanobacterium | reverse complement strand
CTTCTCTCAAAAGACCTCGCTACTTTCGCAGCGCTGTCTCCCTCGAGCGCTTTACCAATATAGCTACATCACATCTCAGTGTCAATACCTTTTACCCTTGGAAAATTATCCCCCCAACCTGAACACTCAAATGACGGGGGTAGTCCACCATTCAAAGGCTAGGCAAACGGTGTGTAGCAAATGCTTCGAGGCGATCTAGGCCCCGTTCAATGGTTGCCAAATCAGTTGCGTAGGAAATTCGAATAGTTCCTTCTGTGCCAAAAGCAATGCCAGGGATAACTGCAACATGTTTCTCGTCTAAGAGTTTTTCGCAAAACTCTATCGAAGAGATGTTCGGCGGTTGAATATTGGCGTAGACATAAAATGCCCCTTGTGGCTTGATGGTGCTTAGTCCAGAGATCGCATTAACACGGTCGACGATAAAGCGACGTCTCTGGTCAAAAGCCGATCGCATGTCTTCGACACATGACTGAGATGACTGGAGCGCGGCGATCGCACCGAACTGGGCAAAGGTGCACACATTTGAAGTGCTCTGCCCTTGTAGAGTAGTCATCGCCTGAATTAAAGGTTGAGGTCCTGCTAGATAACCGACACGCCAGCCAGTCATGGCGTACGCCTTGGCAAAGCCGCTGCTGACAATCGTCCGCTCGAAAGCTTCTGGGCCAACAGCACCGATGCTGAGATGCTGGGAACCGTCATATAGGATTTTTTCGTAAATTTCGTCTGACACCACATAAATGTCAGCGCTAACAACAACATCTGCAAGGGCTCGAACTTCTTGAGGTGTGTAAACGGTCCCGGTTGGGTTAGACGGTGAATTAAGAACAAACAGTTTGGTTTTATCGGTGATTGCTGCTCTTAGCTGTGCCGGGGTAATTTTATATTCGTTTTCGGGTGTAGTGGGAACAATCACTGGTGTTCCCCCGGCTATTTTGACCATTTCGGGGTAACTAACCCAGTAAGGAGAAGGAATGATGACCTCATCTCCGGGATTGATCAAAACCATCATGAGACCGTAGAGGGAGAACTTTCCCCCATTGGTAACGATAATGTTGTTGGCTTGATAGTCAAGTTGATTATCGGTATGAAGCTTTTGGGCGATCGCATCTCGTAGAGCTGGCTCACCGGCCGCTGGACCGTAATTGGTTTTGCCTTCGTCTAATGCTTTTTTAGCGGCCGCTTTGATGTGAGCAGGAGTATCAAAGTCCGGTTCGCCGGCACTAAAACTACAGACATCTAATCCTTCATTCTTCATCGCTTTAGCCTTGGCAGAGATCGCCAAAGTCATGGATGGAGTTACTGTCTTAATCCGGTTGGCCAATTCCATATTTAATCGGGTAGCTGTGAGAGCTTAGGCAAGCGTTATCGTTGATCCATAAGCTTATCTCTTATATTTAATGATTGGTCAGCTCCGTTAGAGTTCATAAGGGAACGATGACTTAATGAGGCGTCTGTGTCTTGACGCTACTACTGCATCGGATGGTGAGATGTAACTGGTAGCGAGTCGTGAATAAGGCGATCGCCGGTTGACTAGGGTGTGTCATCAGTTGAGCCAGATGACAGAGGCAGCCAGATAGATTGCACTCAGGAAGTTAAGGTCAGTTTTGTCATATCGCGTGGCGATGGCTCGATACTGCTTGAGCTTGGCGAAAAAGTTCTCAATCAAATGTCGTGCTTTGTAGAGATGTAGATCGTAAGGGTAAGGCGCTTTGCGACTAGACTTTGATGGGATCACCGCCTGACATCCCTTTTGAGCCAAAAGTTGACGAACTCGCTCATCGGCGTCGTAGGCTTTGTCGGCTAGCAGTGCCTGGGCTTCAAGGTTACTGAGCAAAACATCTGCCCCGACGAGGTCGTGGACTTGTCCAGGTGTCAGGTAGAACCCGGTTGGATTGCCCAACGCGTCACAGGTGGCATTGAGCTTGGTGCTCAATCCCCCTCGGCTACGACCTGCTGATGGCCCCTTTTTGAGCCGCACCCGCACTATGCTGATGGGCTCTTACGATGGTGGCATCGATTATGGCGTATTCGTTGTCGGAAGCCTCCGAGAGCTTCTCGAAGATTTGCTGCCAGACTCCACTCTTAGCCCATCGGCTAAAGCGGGTCTGTACGACTCGAAAGTCCCCAAAGCGTTCAGGCAAGTCTCGCCAGGGAATCTCTGAACGGTAGCGATACAGCACAGCTTCGATGAACACTCGATTGTCTCTAGCTGTGCCACCCACATGGCCTTCTCGCCCTGGCAAAAAGTCCTTAATCCGCTCCCATTGGTCATCGCGGAGCCCGTAACGTCCCCTCTCTCTCCGTCTCTGTCTGCTATCTTCAGCTTAACTAACTGATGACACGCCCTAGTAGAGATGGCTGACTCCAATAACAGATTGCCTCGGTAACGGCTGCATAGCAGTAAGATAAGAGCGACCCCGTAGACATCAACCTTCCCGAATGGCACCTCGCAAACTTTCAGACTCCGACAGGCGACAAATAACCAGCATTTACTGCCAGCCGGGAGAAACCACGTCTACGTTGGCCAATAAATTTGGCATCAGTAGTAGCACGGTGAGTCGTGTGCTGAAGCAGATGCTGCCTGAGGCAGAATATACGCAGCTTATGAAGTGGAAGCGGAGTGGCGAACGCGGCAGTTTTCCCTTAGCAAGTAGTGCAGCGTTTGAGCAAATCGAGGCAACGGAACCGACATCATTGCCTTCAAATCATCAAGAAGCAGCTAGCGACGAGACGCAGTCTGACACAGTAGCAGCGACGATAGAGGTCCCCTCGAGCGATGAGGATCAATCTGACACAGCAGTATCAAGTGAGACTGAGGTAACGTCATCGGATAGCGATACGGCATCTAGCGACAGTAAAGCGGCAACGGAATCGGAAATGCAGCCTACAGAGACTGCGTCTAAAAAACTGGTCACTCGCCGATCTCGCCGCCGCTCAACAGCTGTTGAACCGGATGAAGCAGCCGATCTTGCCGCGTCCTCTGGGAAAGAAGAGACTGCGATCGCTGCATCCTCTAATGGTCGGTCGCTCCCCCCTTCAGACATCGGAGCGAGCCCTGAGATTGCTGAAGAACTGTCAGATGAATCCGACGAATCTGACGAGGATGATGAAGTCACGGCATGGGTGCCTGATGGTCTCGGCGACGATGATTTTGACAACGATGATACTGATGATGATTGGGACGAAGACAGCTGGGATGGAGATGACGACGAGGAAGAAGTTGCCGAACCGGCTCCACCCAGCGAAGCAGAGCTATCGATTTTGTCATTTGAGCGCTTTTCTCTGACCAAGCCTTGCTACTTAGTTGTAGATAGGCTGTCAGAACTGATCACCTGTCCGCTCAAGGACTTTTCCGAATTGGGTATGATCCCTCCGGGAGAAGAGCAGGCGAGGACCCTACCAGTATTTGAAAATCATAAGATCGCGCGGCGGTTTGCTAGGCGTAACCAGCGCATTATCAAGGTGCCAAATAGCCTAATCCTGAACAAAACACAGGAATATTTACAGGCTAAAGGGATTACTCGGATACTCTTTAACGGTCAGGTATATGCGCTAAATACCTGATGATCAGTTTCGTCTGTTTGGGCGAGTCATCATGCTGTCTCAGCCGGCATAGACCCGATAGGAGTGACCTTGTACTATAGAATTGTAGCGAGATATCAATCTCTACGGTTAGGGTTTCGCTCGGCAAAGCTGACTGCTGACTCTGGCATGGCCATAGTGTGGCAAGAGTGAGCCAGGGGTTGCAGAGGTGAGGTCATCCATCATGACGCCCAATATAGATCTACCTCGATCTCGACATTGGTTTCGGATGATTTTTCAATGGCGGGGTTCGGTGGTTCCCGTTGTTTTGCCTAGATCACTCCTGTGCTCAGGGTTTGGGCTTGTGATTGCGAGCCTGTATCAGTGGGGAGCGCCGGTAGCTTTCGGAGCATTGGGCAATATTGTGCCCAGTATTGTGTTAGGCCTGTTGCTGGTGTTTCGCACAAACACAGCTTACGAGCGGTTTTGGGAAGGGCGGAAACTTTGGGGAACGCTGGTCAATACGAGTCGGAATTTGGCTCGGCAGCTCTGGGTTGCAGTGCATGAGGATGCCCCAGGCGATCGCGCTGATAAGATTCATCACTTGCGGTTGCTGGTAGCGTTTGCCCAAGCCACCAAGCTAAATCTGCGCTGCGAACCCTTAGGCGAAGACTTGGCTGAGTTGGTGACCGCGACGGAACTAGCCAAACTCCAAACCATGAACCATCCACCGCTGGAAATTGCGTTTTGGATTGCCAACTATTTGCAGTCTTGCTTTGACCGAGGGCACTTGAATGCTTACCAACTCTCTTCAATGTTGGCCCAAGTGGATACCCTAGTTGACGTTTTGGGGGGCTGCGAGCGCATTCTCAAAACGCCAATTCCGCTAGCTTATGTGATCCATCTCAAGCAACTATTGCTGCTGTACTGTCTGGCGCTGCCCTTTCAAATGGTGGGGCTGTTAGGTTGGTGGACGGCGATCGCCGTGGGACTGATCAGTTTTGCCGTATTTGGCATCGAGGAAATCGGCATTGAAATTGAAAATCCCTTTGGCCATGATCCCAATGATTTGCCCCTAGATGCCATCTGCGAAACGATGCAGCGCAATATTGAAGATTTGATCACGTTGACGCCCAACAGTTGCCACTGGCAGACACCGCAACCTTCATCATCCGTCTCACCTTAAATGGCTAACGCCAGAATTATCAAGCCATTTGTCGCTTGATGAGCTGACCAAATAAGCCACCCTGAGCCGCCAGCTCATCAAAGTTGCCCTGCTGTACGACTCGCCCAGCTTCCACAACATATATGCGATCAGCATTACGAATGGTACTTAGGCGATGGGCAATCACCACACGGGTCACATTGAGTCGATCCAAGCTTTCCGTCACGATCGCTTGAGTGCGATTATCCAGGGCACTGGTGGCTTCATCCATGAGCATGATTTTCGGATGCACCGCTAGCGCCCGAGCAATGAGCAGCCGCTGGCGCTGGCCGCCGGAGAGGTTAGTCCCCCCTTCACTGACAACGGTATGCATCTGCATCGGCATAGCTCGCAGGTCATCCGCAAGTCCCGCTTTTTCAGCCGCATCCCAGGCATCGTCTAAGGAAATGAGGGCACCACCGGCCAAGTTTTCAAAAATAGAGCCGGCGCTGAGGCGACTCGTTTGCAGAACTACCCCAAACTGTCGGCGTACAGCAACGACATCCAAGCCCGAAAGATCTTGACCATCGAAGTAAATGGTGCCGGACTCGGGGCTATCAAATCCTAGCAATAGGCGCATTGCGGTAGATTTACCTGACCCCGAGGGACCAACCAGTGCAATAAACTCGCCGGGCTTAGCTTCAAAACTGACATCGTCGAGGATGAGGGGACCGTTCGGCTTGTAACGAAAACTCACCCGCTCAGCTTTAAGCGCTCCGGAAAGCTGACCAGGGTCCGATTTGGTGAGGTTAACCTCAGGCTCAGCTCGGAGAATTGGCTGGGCCCGCTGCCAGAGAGGCACAACATCGAGCAGTTCTACCAACGTATTACTGAGACTAGTGGCCCCTGAGATAAACGTGCCGAAGGCGACGGAAAAAGCGAGAAAGGTCCCTGTTGAGAGGCCATCGCCAGAGGTGTTATCAACAAACTGACTGGCCAACCAAAACAAAATCAGCGTCGTAAAAATGGGGAGCACGGTGTTAAACACATCGACAGCGTCTTCGAGCTGTTGGGTGCTGAGGGTGAGCCGCAGCTGCTGACCATAGCGCTGGCCCCAAGCGGCAAAGGCCCGTTCCTCGGCACCGGCAATGCGGAGTTTTGAGACCCCGTTGATAAGCTGCACCACAAGGCCGTAGAGCTTGCCCTGGATTTCTAACAAGGGGCGATATTTGCGTACAAGCACTAAACCGGAGGCCACTGTCACCACCAGAATAACGAGGGCAACCAGTAGCGCAATTAGGGCCAGAGGCGGACTGTAGTAAAACAACAGTCCGAGGTTTAACAGTGAGAAGGCACCGGCAAACAAGCCTTGAAGAGCGGACCCGCTCAGCTTGCGGCGAATGGCGGTGATGCTGGAGACCCGGGAGTTGAGGTCCCCCGTGGCGTAGTCGCGGTAAAACGAGGTGCGGAGCTTTAGTAACCGATCCCAAACTGCAGCCTGTAAGTGAGCATCCGAGGCGGTTTCGACCCGCATGGTGGCGATCGCCTGGGCCAAGCGAAAACTGGAGGCTCCAAGCGCCGCCGCCAGCAGTCCCAGCCCGATCTGAACGAGCAGTGGGCGATCGCCATACGGCACCACCGTATCCACCAGCGCAGCCGCGGCCTGGGGCACCAGCATGCCAATGAGCGTAGCCGCGACGCCTGTGAGCAAAATCATCAGCCAATCTCGTCCCTGACCGCGAAAGGCAAACTTGAGCAGGGAAAGGGCATTGAGCTCAGTGGTCGGCAATGGTCGATAAAAGACAAAGGCGACGGGCTCTAGGGAATTGGCAATAGCAGCCGTAATGGGCACTCTGACCGCAGTCGGATCAGCCTGGGCCGCAACGGGATCAAATAGCTCATACTGGCTGCCGCGCGTGGGTAACAGCGCCACTGGATGGTGACCTTCACGGGTATAGGCCACAATCGGACCACTGTCTTTTTGCCACCACTGGCCACGCAAGAGTACCCGCCGCAGCCGCAGTTGAGAGGCGCGGGCGATCGCCTCTAATGGCTCCTTATTTCGGGTCGTGTTTTCTGATGTGGCGGGCGGTTCGATCCTCACGCCGAGGGATTTACCCACGGCCCCGGCAGCGGCCAATAGGGGAGAATCAATTTCCTGAAAGCGCTCATCTTGCTCTAAAACACCAGATAAAGTGCGAACGACTTTTTGGGTGACCTCCTGATTGAGCTGCTGCCGCTGTTGAAACCGGCGTAGCCTTAGCCGCTGCTGCCGCGATTGGATCTGCTCAACGGTACTGAAAAAGTAATTGTGGAGTTGTTTAATCCCGCGAATGATAATTTTGCGGTTTTTGACCTCTTGAGTCGGTCGAATGAAAAACTCAATATGGTCTTGTGCCTGCATAAACATGCCGTCTCCTAACGGAAAACAGCCCAATTCAGAGGCGAGGGGAAAGGAGGGATTCCCCATCCAAGAGGCCTTGCCCTGTTGCATCCGCACCCAAGCAACAGTGCCTGCTGGGGCGCGGCAAACTTGCCCCGGTAGCAGCGAGATGTAGTGAATATCCGGCACGACTCCCGTCTGTGCCGTTCTCGGAAAGCCGTCGATTTGGCTGAGGTGATGGATCCATGGATCGGCTAACTGCTTGAGGCGATTGCTCGGCAGGGCCGATTCATCGGTTTCGCTCAAAGGCACATCTAGGATTTCGGCCGGTTCGATCGCGATCGCTAGCAACCCAAGGTGTGTCACCGGACAGATAGTGGCGCTGAACAACGCTTCTCCCGCCTCTACCGTGAAGAGATACCACCGCTCGCCGACCGGTTGTTCATCGACAAAAGCAGTGACAAACACCGCCAGCTGGCCCGATTTGACGTGCCAGAGCTTAGACGGATCGGTCAGCAGCAGCGGCTCATTAGCTGTAATCGTCCGAGGTTGAGAAAGCGTAGCAATCATGGGTCGTAAGGGTAGGTAAGGACAGGAACAAGCAAATAGCGAAGCGCTGCGTCAGGTGCATTTTAGGAATAGACCATCGCTGAATGGGATATAACAAGCCCAGATCAGTCAGCTCAAATGAGCATCCGAGTGCTGTCATAATCCATATTTCAACCAGATTCACTTTTGATCAGTCGCGCATAGTGGCCTCCAGCCTCCCAGAGTTGTTCATGGGTGCCGCGCTGCACAACTTTGCCGTGATCCATCACAAGAATTTCATCGCAGTCACGAATGGTGCTCAGGCGGTGCGCCACGATGATGCAGGTGCAGCCCCGACGACGCAAGTTTTGGTCAATGATTTTCTCCGTTTCGGTATCGAGGGCGCTGGTGGCCTCATCCAGAATGAGAATCGACGGATTGCCCACCAAGGCGCGGGCCATTTCTAGCCGCTGACGCTGGCCCCCGCTGAGGTTGGATGCCCCTTCTAACAGTTGCGCATCGAAGCCATAGGGCTGAGCCAAGATCACATCTTCGATCGCCGCGTCTTGGGCGGCCCGGCGCAAGTCTACCTCTGGAATCGTGGTGTCCCACAGGGTGAGATTGTCGCGAATGGTTCCCTCAAAAATCAGAATGTCTTGCTCCACCACGGCGATGGAGTTAGTCAGCACTGCCCGCGGCACCCGCTCCCGGGGACAGCCATCAAAACAAATTTCACCGGAGCGGGGCTGATAAAGTCCGGCGATTAGCTTGGCCAGGGTCGACTTACCGGAACCGCTGCCGCCGACAAACGCAACCCGCTGTCCGGGTTGAATCTCGAGATTCAGGTTGTCGATGAGCGGTGCTTCAAGGGGATGGTAGCCAAAGGCCAGATTGCGCAACGTAATGGCTCCCGTCAACCGATGAGTTGCCGCTGGTAGAGAGTGCTCGGCGGTTGGCGAAGACTCGGATTCCATACCAGCACCGATGAGCTGACCATCGACCTCATTGGCCAAAACATCATCAAGGCGGGTCAAGTTGCCCTGTAGGGTTTGCAAAATGCTAGCAAAGCTGACCAGCCGGTTGACTGGACGCTGGAAGCTCACCATCAGCAGTTGAAAGGCGACGAGCATGCCGATGCTGAGCTCACCATTAATCACCCGCCAGCCGCCAACTACGAGCAGTGCGAGATTGGTCAGCGCCGACAGCAAAGAAGGCAAGATTCCCAAAAGCTGGTTCGTGAGGCCGAGGTCCTGCTGGGCATTGATGGACTTGGTGTAGTATCCCGCCCAGCGAGCGAAGAAGTCCGATTCCAAACCGGAGGCTTTGATGGTCTCCATGTTTTGCAGGCCGGCGATCGCGACCCCAGCGGCTTTGCCATATTCCTGGGAGAGACGCAGGTTGGCGTCGGTACGCTGTCGCCCAATCCACTGCAAGACCACCACATTGACAATGGCGAACCCTACCACAATCGCCGTCATAAGTAGATCATATTGGGCCATTGCCAAGGCGTAAAAAATCACCAGGACAAAGCTGATCACTGTTGTCGTTAGGCGGCCCGAGAGCACCGCTGCCACCTCATCATTGAGGCGAATGCGGCTGGCAATTTCTCCAGCAAAGCGCTGGGCGTAAAAGCCCACAGGCAACCGCAGCACGTGCCACACAAAGCGACTGGTCATGCCTACAGCCAACTTGATGCGTAGCGATCGCAAATAGCGCCGCTGGAGTGCCGTTAACCAACCCTGCACAATCGCCACGATGAGCAGTCCCACTAGCAGGTAGGGCACCCACTCCAGACGCCCCCCCACCAGGACAGAATCCACAAAAATCCGGCTGAGGGCAGGCAGCGTCAGCGCCGGTAGCACTAAGAAGAATCCGGCAATAATAGCTAACAGCAACGCTCCGGTTGATGGCTTGAGACGTTGCCATAGGGTACCGATCAGCTTGTCTTGCTTGCCGCCTGGTGCAAAGGTTTCACCTGGTTGAAAACCCAGCACGATGCCCGTATAGCCTTCATCAAACTCCGCCTGGGTAACACGGCGGGGCCCCGTTGCGGGATCGTTTAAGTACACCCATTTGTCAGTAAAGCCATCGACCACTAAAAAGTGGTTGAAATGCCAAAACACAATAAATGGCGGCGAGAGCTGCATGACTCGCTCCAGACTCTTTTTGTAGCCTGATGCCTCTAAGCCGTACTTGCGTGCCGCTTTGAGTACGCTGGCCGCCGTCACCCCGTCACGGGAGACCCCACAGGTCTGGCGCAGCTCGGCCAAAGGAACCGTTTTGCCATAGTAACCAAGGATTTTACCCAGCGCGGCAGCGCCACACTCCACTGCCTCCATTTGCAGCACGGTGGGCGTCTTGACCCGTTTGCTAGAAGAAGATTTTGCCAGCGGCTTAGGAAAAATCAGCATGCGTTTATATCAGTCAAAAATAGTGTGTTGAGTCCGGGCGATCGCGATTTGTAGACACAGCCGGGAGTTCTAAATTGAGCAAAATTCCCCCATGGCTAGTCACCTGAGCTCTTCCGCTAACGCGCTAAAAAGGGAAACACAAACCTGATTGGGGCCCGTTCTTCTAGCGTGATGCGCCCCTGAATTTCCACCCCAGCCACGACTGTATTAGGCGGCATGGCAGCATCCATCGGCGACAACTGGGCTAAGATCTCTAGCCGACCATCCTGAGGTTCTGCCATCGCAGCCATGTCGACTTGGCGAGCCTGGTCAAGGGTGACGGCCGGGGGCTCCAGCACCTCTACGATTTCTGCCTGGAGTCCAGGCTCGTTGTAAATCAACAGCGTATCGGGGGTGATCACCACCGGCATACCAGGCTGAAACTGCCCTCGATACCGATTGTCAAAATGCAGCAAAGCGGCGAGTTGGCCAGCGGACTGCTCATCCTGCACCAGCAATCCCCGGCCGCTCGTCGTCACCGGAATGCGACCGACCAAGCTCCAAATCAGCCCTAGCCCTAGCAAAATGCTAATGGTCCCGAGGGGCAACCAGGTCTTGAAATTGACAATGGTCATCAGCTCATCTAGCCGTTCTGGTGAGGAGAGGCGCTCTAGCGACTCTTTGCGAAAGAGTTCTTTAGTCGTCTTTTCAGCCATTATGCGACCCCCAGCTGAGATAACATCCAGTTAAATTTCTTGGCTCCTTCTGACATTTGGCGCAAATCTGCCATGTCTAACTCTTCGTCCAGCAGATCGTTGTCCTGAGTCGGTGCGGCATGATCGGGCTGTACCAATCGCGAGCTGACCGTTTGCAGCAGTTCTAGGATTTCAATCGTAATCACGCGATAAAACCGGGAAGCAAAGCTGTCATCGACCTGCAACTTAGTCACGAGGGTTTGTCGAGGCACCGCAAACACCAGGGACTCCCGAGTGGCTCGAATGGTGACTGGGAGGGGGCGAAAATCGAGAAATGAGATGATGCCGGGCATGCCTCCTTTGGCAATGGTGGCAAAAGCCTTTTGCTCGCGGGTACTGCTCTCTAACCCAGAAAAGCATAGATAAAGGGGGTTAAACTCACCCTGCTGGGGAGCAGAGATGGACATTTGACCATCCAGCAAGATATAGAGGGCATCCACCGGCCGAGCGGCCTGCAGTAGAACTTTATCCGCCGCGATCGCCCGCGTTTCGCCAAAGGACACCAGCCAGTCGACATCACTGTCACGCAACTCTCCAAACACAGACAGGACTTCTTTAGCGGAGCGCTCACCCCAACGCTGAATACGGCCTGGTTGCTCAAAAATGCGCCGGAGTCGACTCGACAGCATAATGGCGATCGCGCGGTAAAAATGAGCCGCGAAGGCCACATCTTCGGCCAACTTGGCGCGAATTTTAGCGATAGGGAGCGACATCACCATGGAAGGCTCCAGGGTATTGACGTTGCTCATTTCTGGCATATCAAAGAGCGCCCCGATGCCGACAATTTCTCCCTGAGTCAGCTCATCCTGCAGTTCATCTGCCTGAGCAGAAGCCCCCTCGGGCATTACGGTGAGGCCCAGCTTCCCTTCAATCAGGACGTATAGAAGGTCAGAACTGCGGCTCGCACCTAACAACTGCTCTCCACTCGACAGCCGCGATCGCTCACCACTGGTAATCATCCAGTCCAGGTCGGTGTTACTCAACTCTCGCAATAAAGTATCTGTCATAGGAAATTGTGGTGCGACGTCCCGATATTAAAGGGTTTCTTCATTGACACCGATGGCCGAAGAAAACACCCAACATTATCCAGCAAATAGCGACAACAAACTTAACACTTGGTAAGCAGATTAAATTCCGCTTAAAACCTTCTGAAACCAGCCCCCAAAATGTTCGAATTTAACATTTCAACTCTTTTAGATTGCGACTTTATCAGGCATACAATTTCAATTCTGATTACTAGGATGAATGTGTAATTGTTAAGGAGCTATTCACATGGCTGAGAACACTAATAAGGAATCCGTCTCTGATGAGCAGCTAGAGAATGTTAGTGGTGGTGTTGATTTCGATCAGCTACGCCGCGAAAATCTCGACAAAGATGCTGTTAATTTCGATCAGCTACGTCGTGAAAATCTCGACAAAGATGCAATTTCTGATGATCAGCTCGAGGGCGTCAGCGGTGGCGTCAATTTTGACCAGTTACGCCGTGAGAACCTCGATAAGGATGCATCTAGCCTAGACGAGCTACGTCGTGAAAACCTCGACAAAGACTAGACTGATATAGCTTTGTCTCAATAGTCACACCGAAAGCTACGGGCTCTCTATTCGTTAGAGAGCCTGCTTTTTAAAGATTTCCTCCGCCTCAAAGCATCAGAATTGATGGCTAGAGCACATCGTTGCTAGCTTGCCAGCTACATCAAAGCTATCTACCGGTCTCTGCTGTCATCCGATGTTGGTGTGCTGAGCTCCTTTAGTTCAGTCATCTGCACACCAATGCTCCAGTCTTAGGGCTGGAGCTTTCTTCATTTCAAGAGGTTTGAGGAGCAGTCATCAGTTGTTTTGCAAGACATCCCAGTCAGGCCTAATTGCCTTCAATTGAGAAACGTTATAGCTCGATCGCTTCGTCGATAAAGAATCGATAAAACAGATGATCATCTTTGAAGGTGTGTTCATCGATAACGTGATGAATGATCCCTCGCTCGACCAAAATTTGGCCCAGCCGGATGGCTTCTTCACGGGATGCGAGCTGCCGCTGCATAAACCAGCGCACGGCATCGCTGCCAACAAAACATCGCGTATAAACCTGTAGCCCAAATCGGCGATCGCGAATTTCGAGGCCATTGGGCCCGCGCATCTGGGCTACCAGTTCTTGAATTTCAAGCTCTGCGGGCTCATCACGGTGATCCAAAATGTCACAGTCGGCGATCGCCTCCTCTAAAGTTTGGACCTCATCAACTGTTACAGCGGGACTGCTGGTGATGCGGTCGGCGGGTCGCGCCGATGCCGGGTCGCGAAGACCGAGAGCATCGCTGCGGAGATGGAGATCGCGCTGGGGAAAGGGAATCTCGATGTGAAAACGCCGCAGATTCGCTTCGAGTAAATAGTAGAGGTCACTGCGGATGCGAAACTGCTGGCGCGGTTCTCGAATCCACACCAGCAGGTTGAAATCTAACGAACTGTCGCCAAACCCCTCAAACCAGAGTTGGGGCTTAGGATAGCGCAGCACTTTGGGATGTCGCCGGGCCGCTTCGAACACCGCTTGGCGCACCTGTTTGATGGGCGAGCTGTAGGCCACCCCTAGGGGAATGTGCAGCCGGGAAACGGGGAAACCGTGACTCCAGTTGATGACTTTACTGTCGATAAATTCTGAATTGGGGACAATAATTGTAATGCGATCAAGGGTGCTGATTTCAGTGCTGCGAATGCCGATGCGTTCGACTGTCCCCGTGAGGTCGCCCAGCTTAACAAAGTCTCCCACCTGCACAGGACGCTCTAGCATGATGATCAAGCCGCTGATGAAATTGTTGGCGATGTTTTGCAGGCCAAAGCCGATACCGACGCCGATGACACTGGCCAAAATCGCCAGGGAACTGACGTCGACCCCAAACGCCTGAAGGAGCACCAACAGGCCAAATCCAGTCAGCGCAACCTGGATGAATAGGGCGATCGCATCCTGAGCAGTAGGATCTGCCCCCACGGTTTGCAGGACACGGGCGCGCACGAGTCCGGTAATGGCCCGAACGGCCAACCACAGCAGCACCACCAAGAGCAGAATTTTGCTGACTTCCAGAATGGAATAGCCGTGATCGCTCAGGGTGACGACATCAGCGGTCAGAGTCGTGCCGAGAAAGTTTAGTCCGCGATAGCGCCAATGTCTGAGCTCTGGCAAGGCCTGGGACACCCATCCCAAAAAGCCAATCAGCAGGCTCCACTGGGCCAGATAGATCCCCATTTCCGTCCAAAATCGCGCCCCCGGCGAGAGTCGACGCCGATGGCGACGCAGCCACCGCCGCAACCCACGCAAGCCAAAGTAGAGCCCCAAGCCTAAGACGGCGAGTCCCACTGCCACTATTAAGATGCGACGACGATAGGCTGGCGTCCGCTGCGCTCTCCCTTGTTGCAAAGCTTGCTGGAGCTTATCGGCCCATCGATCCGCCTGCTCCTCAGCGGGAATGTTGCCCATTAAATCTTGGTCAGTAATTGTCAATACGTGCCGCCCCGACACCCGCAGGGTAATTAGCTCACCCCGCTTCAGTTGGGTCACTTGAATGGGCGTTTCTGGCGGCAATTGGCGAAGCTGAGCCTGGAGCACATGATTGACAAAGTCGGCGCGTTCGCTCGCGGAGAAGTCATCCAAATCGCCCACAGCAAACAGCGATCGCCCGTCGAGCACTACCGGCAGGCGGTGGGGGGCCTCTTGAGCACTGGCAGCGGTAGTGATGAGGAACCAACCGAGGGCGATCGCCCCTAACCATCGGCCCACTCGCTTAATCGACATTACCCATGTCCCTTTCAATGCGGCAACCCAAGCAACGGAGCGATATCATTGGTAGAGCAGCGCTCCCCACAGGTAAGCCCTGGGTAATTTGCGCTCTGGCTCCTACTGTTGGTAAGCGGCTATCAGCCCCTGGGGAAAGCGGTTGGGAGCTCTCCCGCCGGAGAATAGCCACATTGGGCCGCAACCGGGCCGCAGCAAAGTCAGAAACGGGATACACCGGCTATCCATCCACGCTAACGGGCAAGTATCCCAGCACCGCATTCAGCTCAGGACACCAAATCGCCACCGAGCGGTACTGATTGACATCAACCGCAGCCGGAATGGGGTACCTTTGCTGACCAGCCACGGGGTGAAGTGGTCCCAGCATCACTGCGCGATCGCGCCTGGGCCCGTAGGTGCCCTGGGGCTGCGCGTCCATATCTAACATCAGCATCAAGTCTGGGGTCTGCGCCGCCGCATTGAGGGCGTGAAAAAACTCCAAAACATAGCGTCCGTCTTGCCAGGTGATACTGGCCTGGGCAGCCGTTGGCAGCACCATTGGCATCTGCTTTAGGGCCTGGTTGAGGGTCTTGGGCTCGGAGTCGACCAAGGTCTCTGCCTATGAGTGCGGTTGCAGCTGGACGGGGGGGGGCCCAGCCGTCAACGGGAGCAAGGCATTGACCAACACCATCGCCGGAGCCGCAGCGGCCAGCAAACTGTGCTTGATCCACATTAGTTTCATCATGTAGGTTTTCTCCAGTCCTATAACCCATCGTTGCCAAGGCAGCTAACCTAGTGCTGTGATACCGACCTGAAACCTAAATCGGCGAAAGTTTAGACTGCTGCTGTCGAATTCTGAGTAAACAGTTCCAGCAATTCTGAATTGGGGCGATCGCCCTTGCTCAATCTCCTCCTGTTAGGCGTGAGCCTGCAGGGATAAGTGCGCTTGCTCATCGATGAATGCCAAAAACGCTAGCGTCTCTGCCCCAGGGAGGCGAAAGGTCTGACCATCGTACTCAATGATGTAAGTGCCTTTGATTTCGCCACAGGCGTTGCAGGTCAAAGTATTGGTATCTAAAACCGCCAAACTCAACTCACGAATTTTCGCCTCCAGCCAGGGCTCGTATCCGGGCAAAACTTTGAGATCAAATTTGTTCAGTTCCATCGATTCTCTTACCCTTCACACGGGACAACAGGATTTTCCAAGGTGCGATAAAGCTGTAGCTCGCTGACTAGGCGATGAACCCCATCGTTTTGCGGGCTGAACGGCTGCAGCCCCACCAAGATCAAGTCCATTTCTGCTGGAGATAGGTAGCTAGCACAGCGACTACTCAGCGGAATAGGCAAGCTCAGTTGATACTGCTGAGTTGTTTGCATCAGCCGTTCAGTTGTCTCAAGCGGAATTACGATGACCATCGTGGGCCTCCTGTTGTGAAAATTAAGTCGAAAACTCGTCAATGCCAATTCTCTTAAGGAACACTACAAAATCTCAGCATCAATATTTATTAATGGGTTACATAGCTTTGCCAAAGCCATTACCACTAACCCCGGTTAAGCAAAACAGGTTTAGGATGCCGTCGGCGATCAGTTAAAAATCGGGGTCGCAATACTGACTTGAGAATGAGCCATAGCGACTGCAACTCATTGGGCGAGCAGCGACTCTGCCACTGCCCCGGTCGACAAAACAGCAGCGCCACTAACTGACGCTGTTGGGTTTGGCTCAGCGGCTCAAACTCGGCGGTAATTCTCGGCAAGCCGTTTGGCCGCTGCTGTTGTATAATCCGCGCCGAGAGGGTTAAGGACTCGTCCATCAGGGCAATCTCGACGGTCTGTCCGTGCCAGTCTTGGCCTGCCAGGGCATCGACCTTAGTGAGTTCTAGTTCGATCGCGACTTCCGAGATCATCGTCGTTGTGCCCCAGACCGGCGGGGCCGCGCGATCGCCTGCCCGCTGCACCCGCGCGATGCGCTGCACGTTGAACCATTCATAGGGACTGGGGCGGGGCGCATCTAGCAGGATAAGTAGGGCCAACCCCAACATCAGCAGGTTGTAGGCGCTCCACAGCCAGCCAATGCCGATACCGCGCAGGTGCTCGACTGGGTTCGCCATAGTCACCAAACACTGGCCCAAATTGATCCACAGGCTCAGGGCCGTGAGTCCAAAGACCAAGACCAAGGGCCAGGCCAAGGACCAGTTGAAATGGTAGCGATCGTTGGCCGTTCCTTTGGGCGTGACCTTAAAGCCTTTGCTAAAGGGGCGCACCATCACCTGAAAGACCGTTAGAGCGAGGGGAAAGGCTAACACCAAGGAATAAACATCTGATAGCAGCGCAGAGCGCGATCGATAATTCAGCCAGGAGAACACGCTCAACTGCACTACGTAAAAGGGAAGAAAAAAGTACAGCAGTTCCGCCTCGGTCGCCCGCAGCGGAATGACGCCAAGAAAAGCATAGGCCAAGGGCATTAGCAAAAAGCCTACCCGCGCCACGCTGCTAAACCAGTGAATCAATCCTTCAAAATAAGCCAACCGCTGAAGCGGTTTCAGACCTGGGATGGTCACCGGATTGGACTGGATAAAAAACGCTTGCAGGGTGCCCTGTTCCCAGCGCACTCGCTGTAGCGCATGGGCCGCAATGTTTTCTGCGGCTAAGCCGGCGCTGAGTTTTTCATTGAGGTAAATCAGCCGATACCCTTTCGCCGCGAGCTGAATGCCAGTGAAAAAGTCTTCGCTCACCGCCTCTGTCACAAACCCGCCCACTGACTCCAGCGCCGAGCGACGCACGACAAAAGAGGTTCCCGCACATACCACTGCCCCAGCACCGTCGCGCACCCGCTGGATCTGTCGATAAAACACCTCCTCTTCTGGCGTGAGAACATCTTCGAGGCCCAGGTTACGGGCAATGGGATCAGGATTGTAAAAGCTCTGGGGCGTTTGAACGAGGGCAACTTGGTGATCTTGAAAGAAGCCCACCGTGCGGGTCAAGAAATTCTTTGTGGGCACGAAGTCGGCATCAAACAGCACCAGCAGTTCCCCTTGGGTCAAGGGAATGGCGTGGTTGAGATTGCCCGCTTTGGCATGGCGATTGTCGGGACGGGTGATGTATTCACACCCCAACTCAGCCGCCAAGGCTTGAATCTCCGATCGCCGGGTATCATCAAGCAAATAAACGGTTTTGGGGTCATAGTCCATGGCCTGGCAGCCCATCACCGTGCGCCGCAGGATAAACGCAGGCTCGTCATAGGTGGGAATCAAGACGTCCACCGTTGGGCGATATGCCCCCGCTGTAACGGTTTGGGCCAGTTGGTCCGCAGCCTGCCGCCGATCGCGCACGCGCAGCAGCAAAAAGAGCTGCACCAAACCATTCAACACAATTAGCAGTTCCAGGGCCAATAAGCCCAGGCTAAAGACCCCATCCAGTGGTGTGCTGAGATTGAGCGTGGAGGTGAGCCGCCAGCTCAGATACCGCAGCGTCAGAAGGCCCAAGATGCCGACCACTACGGTACGAGACCAAGTCTGCGGCGTAGGCGACACCCGCATAATTAGCCAAACAACCAAGATCAGCGCCGTCGCCCAAAACCAAAAGTAATGGCCAATCATCATGGGCGTCATGGCCCAGCCAGGGGGATGCTGCTGGAGCTGATCCAACTGGCGAAAGATGGTGGTAATCAGCCCGTTACCGGCAAACCAGGCGATCGCGATCGCCGCCGCGGCCATCAGCGTGCCGACCATCAACAGCGTGGCTAACCGGGGCCGCAATAGCTTGGGGAAGAGACGTGCAGAAGTCATGGTGAGGAAGAAGAAAAGTCACAAACCCGCCATCAGTGACACGACCGCGTCCTGACGCCCCTACACTTTGCAGGCTTTCCCTAAATGCTGTGTGAACTGTTTCTGATAGTTCGATGAGAGCGGCGGATAATACTTTTTCTGCGAATCACGACGACACATAGATTCTTCAAAGCCCATTTTTCAAGGGGGCAGCGACAGCGGAGGATCTTCAAATCTGTAGCGCTATTACAGAGAATTGGTATAGTCCCAATCGCCGCTTGTCACGCGAACCCGGGCGGCCGGGCGATTGCCCGTCTACCGTCCAGCCAAAGACTTGGCTACACCGCCAAGCAAGCCGCCGTCAGCGTAGCAAACTGGTGATAAGGGCGATCGCTGAAATCACCAGACAGGCCCCTAGGCTGGCATAGCCGAGCCCAATTACCCGTGCAGCCTTTTGTTGCGCCTCAGCGAGCATTTGATTGGCCTTGGCTTGGGCCTCTAGTTCCAGACGGATCATTTTGGCGTCCCACTCTTGGCTCGCGGAGAGAAAGCGATAATCCAAATCACTCAGGCTTTTATCGGTGGACCAGTGCACTGCTTCGGCGAGGGCTTGCCCCATGAGCAAACGCGATTCGTCTTGGTAGCTAGAGGCAATCCATGCGTTTAACGCTGCAGCATAGGGGCGCTGTTGTGAGAGGTGATCGTCAATCCACTCAGGATTAAACACAGCAGCATACACGGGATTAGTCACCTGGAGTTGTCCCGCTTGCTCAACCACAATGCCCGATAGTTTCAGCTCCGCTTGATCCTGACTACCATCGGCTTGCAGTTGCCTTTGGGCCAGCACCCGCTGATACAGGCTCAGCAAACGACCAGCGCGGCGGTTGTCTTGGGTCAGCCGATCGCGAATGGTACGCAAATGCTCCGGATCATCCTGAACCTCCCAGTTATGAATTAGGCGCGATCGCACCACCGCGGCCACCCAGGCAGCTTCACGACCCGCCGCAATCAACGGTAGGTCATACCCTTCACGCAGCAGAGCACACACTTTTTGGGTTAAGAACGGTTGCCCGCCGGTCCAGTACAACACTTCGCGGAGAAGAGCCTCAGGCCGCTGGGCGATCGCCACGAGGCCGGCGGTGAGCGGCGCTGCCTCCGTTTCAGAAAATCCAGTCAGCGACACTGCTCGACCAATATTGAAGGGGGTTTGCTGGGGATTTTGTACCAGATCACGGGGAGTGGCGACCCCAAACAGGCCCCAAGTCAGACGGCGAAAGCGGGGATTTTCGGCCCGTTCGTTATAGCAAAACCGTACCAGACCAAAGAAATCGTCCACTGAAAAGCTGAGCCCCCGCACGCTATCAATCTCGTCGAGAAAGATGTAAAGGGGAGCGCAGGTGTCGTCCATGTCCAGCACTGATTCGAGCAGTTGGCCAAATTTTTGGACTGCCGACAAATTACCCAGCCGTTGCCACCAAGCAGGGATGGCAAGCTGTCGCTGTAGGCCCAACTTACGCACTAGATCAAAGGCTAAGCCCTGATACCATTCCCCTTGGGTGAGTTGATAACTGCCAATGCGGGTTAGATCAATCGCCACGCAGCGTCCTTGACCGGCAGCTTCGAGCCGGTGGCGCATCCGCAGACGCAAGCTCGATTTGCCCATCTGTCGCGAAGTCAGCACGTAGCAAAACTGGCGATCGCTCAGCGCGGTATAGAGCTGGTGATCGGCACTGCGCTCAATATAGCTCGGCGCATCCACCGGCAAACTGCCCCCGACTTGGTAGTCAATCATCGGCGGCTCGCGGTAGAAACTTGAGAAAATACTGACGATAGAGCTCACAGCTCGGAGAAGCCTGGTTTTTATCGACGCTAATGAG
The DNA here is from genome assembly GCA_050331235.1 of Leptolyngbyaceae cyanobacterium. Classification (GTDB taxonomy): domain Bacteria; phylum Cyanobacteriota; class Cyanobacteriia; order Phormidesmidales; family Phormidesmidaceae; genus Halomicronema. Next base: position 25,396 of record JBHJHA010000002.1, on the reverse strand, counting down.
TCCCAAGCTCTCTAGGCGATAGGCAGTGATCGGCTCGAGGGTAACCGGCCGATCAGCCTCAATCACCTGTCCCAGGGCCGCTTGTAAACGTGGGTAAGGATATACGGCGGCCAGCAGTTCACGCAGGTGATCGCTATAAATTCCCGACTGGGTAGGAGCCTCGTCAATGAGCCGCGCTAAGGGCACTTGGTAACGGGCCAAAGCATACAGGGCTAGCCGCACCAATCCCGGGCGACAGCTAACCACCTGCAAAAGCGACAGCAGCTTTTCCGTCCCAGCTTCGGCGTCGGCCCAATCTAAGCCGTGGCGCTGGGCTAAATCTTGCACCTGCGCTAGCGAAAAGCTGGGCAGTTTGATCGATCGCCCGACGTTAAAGGGAGATTGACTAAGCTGCAAAGGCACATATACATCTGTAGCGTGGGCCAGCACCCAGCGTAACCGCTGCCAGGTGGGATACTCCTGGGCATCTTCGTACCAGGTACGCAGCAGGGGCAAAAATTCTGCGGCTATCTCTGGGTATTGAAACACCTCATTCATCTCATCCAGCGCGATCGCAATATCGCCTTGCACCTGGGTCAAAATATAGTCTTCGATATAGGCGGTACAACTCACCTTACTGCCAATGGCAGGTTGCCAGTGAGCATCAAGGGCCGGCTCCAGCCCTAACTGATGACTGATATTGGCACAGAGCCAGCGCAAAAAGCGGTCAATGTCTTGAAAAATTGTGCGATCGGCCCGATTGAGGCGCAATGTCACCGTATGTAGGCCGTGGGTTTGAGCATGGGCCACAATCCGGCGCACTAGCGAAGTTTTACCCATTTGCTTAGGCGCTTTAATCCGAATCAAGCTGCCAGGTTTGAGCACGTCAGCAAAGGCCAGAGATTCCACCGGGGGACGCTCGATATAGAGCGGCGAGTTGAGCGGCACCGGCCCACTCGGAAACTCAAGTTGTACCTCCCTCAGCTGATTGGGCATCACTACCGGATCTTCAGAGCGACTGCGAGCGTAGCGTCCCAGCACTCCCTTGATATTACTTTTTGAGATTTTCTGGCCTAGGGCACCAGATAGCAGTTGCCACAGTCGAAATCCGACATCGCGAATATAGTTGTGCTCATAGTTACAGGCTTCGGCAATTTCAGCATAGGTTTTTCCCTGCCAAACTTGAGAAAACACCGTTTCCTGCAAATTGCTCAAGGTGTATTCCGGTAGGAGATCGTCCAATAGAGCTAGAGCTTCATCAACTTCCATAATTTGAGGTGAGTCGCTGGTGAATCGCACAGGCAACCGGCACCAAGGCTCCAAGGTGAAGAACATTCACGGCATTCTCGCGTCAGTATGATTTTTTCTGACTTGATGAAATTCCGAAGTTGAGATTATTCAACTAAAAGTTTCTGAATTCCAGATGAATTCAGGCAGACCGATTCCGTTCAATCTGATGAATATTTGATGGGAAAACGATGGTGTAATCCTCTGACAAATCTCATTTTCTCCTCAGCTAAACGGCCTAATCTAAGTTCCAAGTAAAGTTGTTGTTACACCAGTCATCTTGAGCGCTAGCAAGGTCAACTTTTATGATGGATATTCTTGAACGCATCCCCAACCCTGTCACTCGCAGTTTGACGGCTGCGGTCATGGGTGCCTCAGCGGCCACCGTTTTAACCAGCGGTTTACTAGGTTTATCAAAGCTAGATAAACAATTCGTTAACCAAGCCGCAATTTACACCGGGATTGCAGGGGCGGCGATCGGTGCTGGCTTTGGCAGTGTCGTCAAACCCCAAGTAAAGTCAGCCCCAGCTCAGGAGACTGCTAGCACTCGCGGGTGGCACGATTGGCGCAATTTCGTTGTGTTTCGCAAGGTTCCCGAAAGTCGGGAAATCACCTCTTTTTACCTTAAGCCCCAAGATAGCCAAGCGTTACCCGCCTTCCAGCCGGGGCAGTTTTTGACGATCAGGCTTGACATCCCTGATCAGCCCCGTCCGGTTATTCGCACCTATTCACTGTCTGATTATGCGGCGACCCCGGAGTATTACCGGCTTTCGATCAAGCGAGAGGGTCCGCCCAAGGATCAGGATGTTCCGCCGGGAATTGCGTCTACCTTTATGCATGATCAAATCAATGAAGGCGATGTGATTCCCTGCAAGCCGCCTAACGGTAAGTTCGTACTAGACATGGCGCGCGATCGCCCTGCCGTCCTGATCAGCAATGGGGGTGGCATCACCCCCATGATCAGCATGGCGCAGGCCGTCGCGGGCCGACAGCCGCAACGGCCAATGTGGTTTCTACATGGGGCTCGAGACGGCAGCTATCATGCCTTTCGTGAGTCTGTGTTAGACCTGGCGGCGCGGGCAGCCAACCTCACAGTGCATTATCGCTACAGCCGCCCCCGGACAGAAGACGAGGGACATCACCACAGCACTGGCTATGTAGATACGGACTTGGTGAAGTCATTGCTGATGCCCAAGTTTGGCCCTGAAGCTGCCGAATATTTTCTCTGTGGGTCTCCCAGCTTTATGGATTCGTTGCGTCGTGGTCTCGCCGACTGGGGTGTGCCAAACAGTCAGATAAACTTTGAATCGTTTGCCAAGCCCGTGGCCAAGGCGGCGGCTCCCATAACTGCGAATAGCGATGGCGCGATCGCCTCGGCAGAGGTAGTCTTCGCCAAGTCAGGCCAGACCGCAACTTGGTCAGATCGCGATGGCACCCTACTAGAGTTTGCCGAAGCCCAGGGACTTAGCCCTGACTTTAGCTGTCGGGCTGGCATCTGTCTCACCTGCATGTGTCGCGTCGAAGCGGGCAATGTGGCCTACGATGAGCCCCCCTCAGGCACCCCAGATGCAGGGCATGCGCTGATTTGCGTAGCTAAGCCCAAAACTTCAAAGGTAGTGTTGGATGTTTGAGCCTAGCGTTAGCTGTCATGGCTGCCGGTAAGGGCCACATAGCCCCCCAAGGCGATTAAACCGCTGCCCGTGGCATATCGCTGGGTCGCTCGTAAGCGAGGACTACGGTGCAGCCGTTGGCCAATGGGTCCAGCGAGGGTGGCCACCGTCAAATCAGCCATGGTGTTGAGGGCAACGGATAAGCTGCCCAGCAACAAAAATTGGGCAAATACTACGCCAGCTGGGTTGATGAACTGGGGAATAAACGCCAAAAAGAACAGAGCCGTTTTGGGATTCAACACCTCGACCGTGATGCCCTGCCAAAAGGCCTGCCGGACTCCCACTTGCGTCATGCCCTCAACGCCCCAGTGCGGCTCACGGCTGAGGATGGTTTTGAGCCCCAGGTAGACCAGATAGCCAGCACCAAGATATTTCACCAGGTTGAACGCGATCGCGGAAGCCGCCAACAGCAGCGAAACCCCCAAGGCCGCTGCCAAGACATGAAACATGCCGCCAATGGCAGTGCCAAAGGATGAAGCAATGCCTGCCCGACGTCCCCCTTTTAAGCTGCGAGCCAAGACGTAGAGAATACCGGGTCCGGGAGTAATGGCGAGGGCGATCGCCGCGCTGAGAAATACCCCAAAGGTAGCAAGGTCAGGCATCTTAAATTTCCTGGACGAGAGGGCATAGATTACAGTATAAAACCACCAAAATTCAATCCAATCGCCTCCTCGGGCAGATCAGAAAATAGGCCTCATCGATGGCGATCGCAGAGTCCTTGACAGCCCGGCTCACAGCACAGAACGAAAAGCTCGCCTTGATTTGCCACACGCTTGTTAATACTGAGTAATGTGTCATTAATCTTTCTCAAGTCTTAAATACTATATCTGTCTTCTAAAAGCCTGTTAGGCTCATGGCAAGAGCTAGACGAGTTCTCGTCAAGTGAACGATTGACCGCTCATGGGTTTTTCCCTATTAAGTAGAGGCTGTGCGCCTTTATTTGTATTTTTATGAAAACGAATGCTGCCAGAATTCTCGATCAGCAGGGACTCGCTTATGAGCTGCTGACTTACGAGGTAGACCCCAACGACCTGGCCGCTGAACGGGCCGCCGAAAAATTGGGCTTACCGGCCGAGCAGGTGTTCAAAACCCTGGTGGTGCGGGGTGATGTTAGTGGCGTTTGTTTTGCTGTGATTCCCGCCAACAAGCACCTTGACCTCAAGGCGCTTGCCAAAATGTCTGACAACAAAAAGGTAGAGACTGTCCCCCTAAAAGAGGTGCAGCACCTCACCGGATATATTCGCGGTGGCGTCACAGCCTTGGGCAGCATCAAGCCTCATCCCGTTTTTATCGATATTTCGGCAACTCAGTTTGATCGGTTTGCCGTATCAGCGGGCAAACGTGGTTATATGTTGCTCATGTCGCCAGAGACTTACCAAATCGCAGTACAGGGCACCATTGGCGCGATCGCCTATTGACCAAGCGTCTGATCAACCTGGGCATACAGATGGGCTAACGTCGTTTCGTTATCGAGCACGACATCTGCCAGCGCCGCTTTTTGCTCCAGGGGCCATTGATTTCGCATCCGTTGCTGGGCCTCCGACTGAGACAACTGATTACGCTGTATCAGCCGCTGCAGTTGGGTCGCCGGTGAGCAGGTTACCACCCAGATTTCTGTGACCTGCTCCGTGAGTTTCGCTTCAAATAGCAGGGGAATGACCTGGACAACCGCCGCAGTCTCATGAAGAGTCGCCATCGCCTCAGCAAATCGCTGTCGCACTAACGGATGAATTTGCTGCTCTAGCCATTCTTTTTCAGCACGATTATTGAATACAATGCAGCCGAGTTGGGCACGGTTGAGGCTGCCGTCCGCTTGCAAAATATCTGGCCCAAAATGCTCCGCGATCGCCGCTAAAATCGGTGAGCCCAGTGCCACTGCCTGGCGGGCATACACATCCGCATCGAGCACCGGAAGCTGGTGTTGCTCTGCCAAATATCGCGCCACCGTCGACTTTCCCGTAGCGATGCCGCCTGTCAGTCCGATAATGCGCTGGCCCATTGTGTGATTGCCTCAGTCAGCCCTTCGAGCGTATATTCCTCAGCCTCAATATCCACACGCCCCAACAAGTCTTGACAGGTGGCCGACGTTTTGGGGCCGATAGAGGCGATCGCCACCGTCTCTAGCACCTGCAGCCAAGTTTCTCCAAAAGCCTGCTGCAACAGCCGGCCAGTGTGGCGCACCGTTTTAGAACTCGCAAAGGTAATGATTTGAATCTGCCCAGATTGTAAAGCGGATATGGCCTCGGGACAGGCGATCGCCGGACAGCCCGATTCATAGGCTGGCACCTCCGCGACGACCGCTCCCGCCGCCGTCATCGCTTGCACTAGCACTTCACGCCCCCCACTTACTACCCGAGGAAACAGGAGCTTGCGGCCAGCCACCGGCTCCGGAAAGTGCGTCACCAGGGCATCGGCCACAAAATCCGGGGGAGTAAACGTTGGAGTCAGCCCATATTGCTGGGCGATCGCTGCAGTTTTTTTACCCACCACCGCAAGCTGCAGCGATTGTAGATCCTGAAGTCGGCCCACCACCGCCAGGCGATCGCAAAAATACCTAACCGCATTGGCCGACGTCAAAATCAGCCAGTCAAACGTAGACAGTTGGCTAATGGCCGCATCTAAAGGTTGCCACGTCGAGGGGGCGCGAATCTCCAACGCCGGCATTTCCATCACCTGGGCCCCTGCGGATCGCAGCAGCTCTGAAAACTGACTCAACTGCCCAGCCGAACGGGTCACCAAAATTGTCATTGCCGCCAGAGAGTCAGCCATTATCGCGATCGCCACAGAACCTTTCCCAGTTTACGATTAGCTCACCCTTAGCGTTTCACTTTCTGCTTTGCAACCCACTCCGAATGCCGCTGAATCTTTGGGTCATTTTTAAGATTGTCAAACGTTCGAAACCCTTTAGCCAGGGCCATTTCATCGTAATGATCATGAATGCCGTTGTGACATAACCGGCAAACCCACACCCCTTGGTTAAGCTCAGCCTTAGAGTACGTCTTCTTAAACCGAGTGCGCCGGTGTAGCTTTTTAGGAATGAGATGATGAAAGGTCAGCTTGACCCAACGACCACACAGCGGGCACTCATCGACCTGCTCAGATGCCACAGTTCGCTCACACCACTTTTCTCTCTTTACAGTTTTAATTCTAAAAAGTTCTGCCGCTGACCGGCAGGTTATATCGCTGGCATCGACACAGCCAGGCGTCACACCGAGCGATCGCCCTCCGACGCAACCAATAATGTCTTCCGCGAGGTCCAGGACGGCGGGGCGTCCTGGTTGATGGCTGATTGGGGGAAATTTCGCTTTCCCCCAGTCAGCCCGGCCATCACTCATTCAATCTGTCAATTCGACCGAGCGGACCCGCTCCGCCAGCCCTCGCTGCTGCTGGCTATTGTGAAAACTCCGACGCCACCAACATCGAACCAATGCCCGTATCACTAAAAATTTCCAACAGCAACGCATGGTTGACCCGACCATCCAAAATGTGAGTCGCCCCCACGCCCTGAGCCAGCGATCGCACACAGCATTTCACCTTCGGGATCATACCTCCAGCGACAATCCCCTCATCAATCAATGCCCGAGCCTGCTTGATATCCAGCTTAGGAATCAACGTACTGGGATCCTTATAGTTTCGTAAAATACCGCGAGTATCCGTCAGTAAAATTAGCTTTTCCGCATTCAACGCCGCCGCGAGCTCTCCTGCCACCGTATCCGCATTGATGTTGTAAGCTTGTCCCGTTTCATCAGAAGCCACACTCGAAATCACGGGAATATAGCCGTCGGCCACTAGCGACTTAACCAAACCCGGCTCCACGTTGGTCACATCTCCAACAAAGCCGACATCAACGTCTCCCTGGGGACGAGCAGTAATCAGATTGCCGTCCTTGCCACAGAGCCCTACCGCCTTGCCGCCCGCCTGATTGATCAGCGAAACCAATTCCTTATTGACCCGCCCTACCAGCACCATCTCCACTACGTCCATAGTCTGGGCATCCGTCACCCGCAGCCCATCCTTGAACTGCGGCTCAATGTTGAGCTTCGTGAGCCAGGTATTAATCTCCGGTCCGCCCCCATGGACCACCACCGGCCGAATGCCCACACAGGCCATGAAAACGATGTCACGAACCACACCAGCCTTGAGGGTGCCCTCTCGCATCGCGGCCCCCCCGTATTTCACCACTACCGTGCGCCCACGAAACTGCTGAATGTAGGGCAGTGCCTCGCTCAAGATCCGCACGCGGTCAGCATCCGTGCCCATCACTCCGGGTTGTGATTCGGTCAGGTTAGTCATGTTTTCAGCTCCGACAGCTACCGTAGTGTATCAACCGTCAGGGGGCATCAGGGTCGGCGGTGGCAGGATCCGCGCTTGAAGGGCCGCAATCAAGCGATCGCACACAGCATCTTTAGGCTCCCCCGGCTGCACCGTTAACCGAATGTCGGCCTCAGCGTAGCGCTGCTGACGTTCATTCAGCAAATTGGCCACATGGGTTTGCCAGTCAGGCCGCTTGAGCAGCGGGCGGCGGGTATCCCCCTGGAGTCGACGCACCAACTCAGCCACAGAGACATCTAGCCAGACCACGACCCCCTGACGTAGATGCCACCAGTTTTCTTGGTCCAGCACGATACCGCCCCCAGTGGCCACCACCATGCGCGAATACGGCGAGAGCTGACTGAGAATCTGACTTTCCAACTCTCGAAAGGCCGTCTCCCCCGCCGCCGCAAAAATTTCCGCAATTGACTGCTGGGCCGCCTGCTCAATTACCGTATCGGTATCCACAAATCGGTAGCCCATGCGCTGGGCCGCTAGGCGGCCGATGGTCGATTTCCCCACCCCCATCATGCCCACCAGATAAAGATTGGCGCCTCTTAATAGATCAAGATCCGTCGGATCTGGCATGGGTTCCCGCCTAATGAAGTCCTCAAGCTGGCATTACCGTACCAAAATTTAGGAAGCGCGATCGCCCTTATTCTCATCATCATCAAGGGACCGATTAGGAGGAATGATGACCCGATAGTCGGCATCGTAGACTGTGTCATCTCCAGTCGCGGCATCCGGCGGCGCGTAGATAGCGTCACGGCGGGTGTCGCGTTCACCTCCGTCGAACCGCTGGGCATAAGCCGTGTCGGCAGGGACGTCGTCCGAGTCCCAATCATCCCAACCATCGGCAATGTCGTCGAGCACATCGTCGATATCGCTACCGCCGGGGGCCACATAAACCGTATCTTGGGCGGACTCGTCCCAGCCTCCGTCTAAGTTGTGAATGGTAGCTTCAGCATGATCGCGATCGCGCCGTTGGCGACGGTCTAGGTTTTCCTCGTGGGGGCGATTACCACTAGCCTCTGACCAATCTTGCCAATCACTGGGCTTACGGCGCTGGCCCCAAGCTTGCCAATCTTCAGCCGCGACGGCAGGGCTAGGCGACGATGCCCCCGATTGGGAGAACGGTTCTGGACGCGGCGACTCCCGCGGCGGGTCTTGAGACCGAGGCTCGCGGCGAAAAAACTCCTGGGGCGATCGCCCTGGCCAGCGCGGCTGGCGCGGCTGGGAAGTCCCGTCGCCGGAGCGACCCGCATCCGGGTGGGGGGGCATATCGGGGCGCACCGTCCAGCGGCGACGGCCGGGTCGCCGAGTCGGCGCCCCGACTTCAGTCAGAGTTAGCAAAACGATGCCGGTGAGTGAGCCTAGGGCGATCGCGCCCGCTAGCCACACTCCCAACGGCAACGACACAGATTGCCAGCCTAAAAAGGTCAGCGCCAAGACCGGTGTTGCATTATCCAACGCCAAGATAATTAAGGCCGCGACAATCAGAGCGGCAATAATCAACTCAGGAGCCTGCTTGCCCATAGCGGAAACCTCTCTACCGCAATACCCAACCATCCTAAATCTAATTGGCTATAGAGCACTGGAGCCGCTTGCCGGCGCTGACTTTTCCTTAATTCACTTATCCTCAAAGATCGAACCTTATTCTCAAGCTTCACAGACAATGGATAATCGCGGTAACATCTAAGATTGCTGCGATCGCCCAATTTTTGTACCTGTCATGTCTACTGCTCCCCGTCGCTATCACGTCACCACCTTTGGTTGCCAAATGAATAAAGCCGACTCCGAACGGATGGCCGGCATCTTGGAGACTATGGGGTTGCAGTGGGAAGAAAATCCCTTAGAGGCAGATGTCGTGCTGTACAACACCTGCACCATTCGCGATAACGCCGAGCAAAAGGTCTACTCCTATCTGGGACGCCAGGCCAAGCGCAAACAGGAAAAGCCTGACCTCACGCTGATTGTGGCGGGTTGCGTAGCCCAACAAGAAGGGGAAGCCCTGCTGCGCCGCGTCCCCGAGTTGGATTTGGTCATGGGTCCCCAGCACGCCAATCGCCTCCAGGACCTGCTAGAGCAGGTGATGAATGGTCACCAGGTCGTCGCGACTGAGGCCGTACACATTATGGAAGACATCACCAAACCCCGCCGCGACAGTGAGGTCACCGCTTGGGTCAATGTCATCTACGGCTGTAATGAGCGCTGTACCTATTGCGTAGTTCCAGGCGTACGGGGGGCTGAGCAGTCCCGCACCCCCGAGGCCATTCGCGCCGAAATTGAAGATCTGAGTCGTCAGGGCTTTAAAGAAGTTACCCTGCTAGGCCAAAACATCGATGCCTATGGACGCGACCTGCCTGGCATCACCGCTGAAGGGCGGCGACAAAACACCCTAACTGACTTGCTCTACTACATTCATAACGTGCCAGGGATTGAGCGCATCCGCTTTGCCACTAGCCATCCCCGCTATTTCACCGAACGCTTAATCAAAGCTTGTCGAGAATTACCCAAAGTCTGTGAGCATTTTCATATCCCGTTCCAGTCAGGGGATAATGATTTGCTCAAGGCCATGGCCCGGGGCTACACCCACGAAAAATATCGCCGCATAATTCACACCATTCGCGAATATATGCCCGACGCGGCTATCAGCGCTGATGCAATCGTCGGCTTTCCTGGCGAAACCGAGGAACAGTTTCAGAATACGCTGCGGCTCGTGGAGGACATTGGCTTCGATCAGCTTAATACTGCGGCGTATTCGCCCCGGCCCAATACGCCAGCAGCCCTCTGGGATCATCAGCTCAGTGAAACTGTGAAGCGCGATCGCCTCCAGCGGCTCAATCACCTCGTCAATCAAAAGGCTGCGGAGCGGTCTTTTCGCTATGCGGATCGGGTCGAAGAAGTCCTGGTAGAAGCCATCAACCCCCGCAACCCGGCCCAGGTAATGGGGCGCACCCGCGGCAACCGCCTGACCTTTTTCGCCGGAGACATCGAAACCCTCAAAGGCCAGCTGGTACCCGTCAAAATCACAGAAGTCCGTGCTTTTAGCTTGACGGGCACGCCCCTGCTACCGGTGACGGCCTAGCCGCGGGTCATGCCTCGATCCCACTCTGGAAAATCCCTAGAACGGATAGGCCTTGAAGGGAATCCACTGCCCCCACAGACGCTTAAGAGTGCCATCAATCATCAGGCGGTTGAGTACTGCGTTTAGAGCCTCTAAGAGCTCTCGGTTGCCTGGTAGTACCGCTACCCCAAACGGGTGCTGAGAAGTAATTTCAAATGCGACCCTTACCCCTGTCCCCTGGGCTTCCGTAGCCATCAGGATAAGCGAGTCTTCAATAATGGCGTCGATGTGTCCTTCGCGAAGCCCCTGGAGCATTTCCATCGCGACCGGCGCACTACCCTCAAAGTAAATGGGCTCAATATCCGGTGGCAGCTGCTCCAAAAGTTGAGTGCTAACACTTTCCCGCAACACACCGATGCGCCTGCGACTGAGGTCCTCCCTTCGGGTAATCTCAGCATCCTCTCGCACTAACACCGCCGTATCAAAGCGGCCATAGGGCCGAGTAAAGTCCGCTCGGGAGCGACGCTCCTGAGTAATGACTTGGTTAAACCAAATGACGTCATAGTGACCCATTGCGAGGGCCGGATAAAAACGCTTGAGGGGCAAACTAAACCACTGGGGCGTGAGATCTAGGTGATTACAAACAATGCGGGTCAAAGCCGGCTCAAACCCTTGGCGCTCACCCTCATTGATAAAGCTCATGGGACGCGCAGCAATATCACTTGTGATGATCCGCAGTTCACCGGGAACGACGGTCGTAAAGTCTGCCAAGATCTGTACCGGAATACGGTTATTCATCGTCTTCAATCTCTCACCAGTCATGCGGGAAAGAGTCTGAACTCGTAGGATTGTGATTTATCAGCAACCCTAACAGAGCATACCCATCCTGAAAAGCTAAGTGACAACCCTCACCGCCACGGCATAGCCCCTCGCAACCAATCACATAATCTATGAACACCCTAAACCTAGGTCTATTCTTCACATAGATATTTATCTTAGCTGAGGATGACCCTACCAAAATGAATTATCTAGAAGGTTAAAGCTTGAGTTGAGTCTCGCATCTCATATCAATTCCCAGAACTGTCGCAGCCAATCGCCCCAAAGTTTCCATCAGTCGGGCCATAGGGTGTCCAGGGTCGCTGCTCAAGATCAGTCAACGCTTCAACTGGCTGGCGCTGTGGCTACCTGGGCTTTGAGCAGATCCAGACATTCAGCGACCGGACGATCAGATGACATCGCTGCCACCAGAGACTCATAGGCATCTAAATGCTTTTCCAACAGCGATCGCGCCTGCAGTGTCGCCCAGCGCTGTCGGATCTGGCCTTCTTGCAGGGGACGCTGGAGCTGCTGCCACAGAATGGAAAATTTCTGCCGGTCGTCTCGCCCGCCTTGCGCCTGGCCATATACGAGTTGCTCAGCGGCGATCCCGGCCATCCAGACCGTGCAGTAGCGGTTCAAAGTCTGTGCTGGGAGCTGTCCTGTCTTTAAGGTGGCATCTAGGTCAGCTGTGTCAAACTGCACCCCGCCTAAGCCGGGCATGCCTTTTTTCCAAGCGTCCCACGCACTCAGGGTGTAGTCCGAAATGGGAATATCAAGCAGGTACGCTACCAGAAAATGCCCAGCCTCATGGCGAACGATACGCGCGCGTTCCTCTTCTGAAAACTGTTTCATCCCACCCATGAGCAGGTTACCAATGGTGCCATTCAAGCTAGCCTGGTCGACCGTAGCGATGGTCAGGAGTACAGCGATCGCCACCACGGGCACCACCTGAGGCAGGTCGATGAGCGGACCAACCAACATCCCCATCGTCACCACAAAGATAGTGATGGCAACGACATTCAGCGTTTGTTGTCCCATGCTTGAGCACTCCTAAACATCACCGGTCCCAAAATTTTCCGTAGACAATGCGATCGCCTATGCCGCCGAGCTCCGGTCAGCTCCGATAGCTTCTATCGATGGCGCAGCACCCTGACCACCGCAGACCAGGCGTTTGAACGCCTCAACCCACACCCTGACCAATGGTAAAGAGTGGGTGTAACTGGCAGTGCCTCTAGCTTAGCGGGCCTGATAAAAGGTTTCCAAACTTTCGGAGTTGCCGACAAACCGCCAATGCCAGGGTTCGTACTGCACGCCTTGCGGATTGCCTTCGGGAAACGACAGCTCAAAACTGTAGCGGGGCGCATTATCTTCTAACCAGCGAAAGGCTGCAGTCGTTTCAAAATCGACGCTGAGATGGGTGGCAGGTTGATCGGCATCGCCAATATCAACCGCGTAGCCTGTGTGATGCTCGCTGTAACCTGGGGGAGCACTCACCTCAGCTCGAGTAGAGGCTGTTTGGCCCCGTTCCGCCTTGATCTCAAAAAACAGGAAGTTCTGATCTTCGACAGTGCGAAAGCCCGAAATAGGAACCAGATAAATGCCCTGATTCGCCGCCGCTGCCACCATCGCCTCGAAGCTTGCCGCCGCCTCAGGTCGCATCAAAATCCCACTGTTGTAAGTGAGCGAAACCAGGTCTGACGGCTCTGCTTCCTCGTAGGCTCGGTGGCCAAGCAGCAGGGGGCGATCGCCGGCGGCTGGGTCCTCCCCAAGCGTCTCGGTACTGATCAATGTGTTGGTTAGCGGATCAGCAAGGGTGATCGGCGGGAGGGACTGTAAGGGTACTGGATCTACCGCTTCGGCGGCGGGATAGGTGAGCCAAGAAACGACGAGTCCAGCGATCGCGCTCAATAAGCCGACCAAAAACCAAATTAGCCAGCGGCGATAGCGATTGCCCTTGCCGCTGCCGACAGAGACCACGCCGTCTCGCTGGGCTTCGGGAATGTCGTCAATCGGCTCGTAAAAATTGGGCTCCACCGCTCAAAACCTAGATGACTCGACTATTTCGCTGATGTCAGTGACAGCTTTCACCGTCCATGGGTGTCGGGACATTCGCGACTTCGATGGGAAGCCCCTAACCCCTTCGACTGATTACTCCTCCAAGGTGGAGGATTGACCATGAGAGCCAACTCAGAAAGCTCACAAATTTTATGCCATTGTGAGACGAATTTCGACTGTATGGACAACTTTGGCTCTCCGTCTCTGCGCCCGCTCGACGGCAGAACGGTGCAAAAGCCAGCAAAATTCAGCAAAATTCCCGGTTTCAATAGGGTTTAGAGTAAGCTCTAGGTAACCCTAGTTCGGGTCAAGTCAAACCCCATTATGTTTCCCACTGGGAAGGAGCTACCCGGGTTTTCCGAGCGCCTGCATGTCTTCATCCCGCACTCCCGTAGATACCCTTCGATATTGTCGTGAATCATCTCACGCGATCGCACTCAACGCTTACCGATAGTATTGCCTCAGCCTCGCCAAACGCTGGGGTGGAATTCGTCTATCAGGCTGCGATCCGACAGTCGGGGGTAGCACTGGTCGGAGCGATTGTGCTGGTCTTAGTGAGCCCGACTCTACAGGCAAGGGTGTTTCCTCCCGCTGGGACGGCGTACGTAGCGCCGCCGCCGGGCTACAACCTTAATATTCGCAGTGGGCCTGGGACACAATATCCAGCGGTTAATACCCTGCAGCGCGGCACCCCGATTACGACCACGGGTTACTACGAACATGGCTGGGCGCAGCTTGCCGACCGGAGTTGGGTGGCCGGCAACCTGATCAACTCTGTGCCGGTCAGCGGGGGCAGCTACGGTGGTGCGACCACAGCTTTTATTGCCGGTAGTGTCAATGTCAATATTCGCAGTGGGCCCGGCATTCGGTACCCCGTAGTCAACACTTTAGCCCCCGGCACTGCCATCACCCTTACCGGCTATTACGAGCATGGCTGGGCGCAGCTCAGCGATCGCAGTTGGGTGGCCGGCAACCTAATCCAGATGGGGACGCCAGTAACGCCATTGCCGCCCCCTACGACAGCCATCAGTCTCCGGGTTGGCATGACTAGCCCATTGGTAGTCGAGCTAGAGGTGCGCCTGCGGGAGCTCAACTATGTCACCAGTAACTTCATTGCTGATACCTACTACGGCACCGATACTGAGCAGGCAGTTAGCAATTTTCAGAGTCGGAATGGATTACCAGTGAATGGCGTGGCCGATCCAGAAACGCGCAGGGTGCTTGACAGCCCTAGTGCCATTGCTAATCCATCGGTGCAGCCACCGCCCAATCCGCAATACCAAGAACTTCGCATCGGCGATCGCAATCCCGACGTACTCATCCTCGAAGAGCGCCTTCAGAACCTCAATTATTTCCGTGGTCTGATTCCTGACAACTACTTTGATTTCGATACTGAAACCGCTGTCCGGAATTTTCAAGGTCGCAACGGCCTCACCACCAATGGCGTCGCCGATGTCCGCACCCAAGAGGTGCTCTACAGTAGCGGAGCCATCGCTGACCCTGGTGGCAATAATGGCGGCGGCGACAGTACTACCGACCCCTCTAACCCCGATCCAGACAATCCCATTCCTTCTCCCGGCGGGCAGCAGGCAACGGTGACAACCACCGACGGCACGGACGCGATCGCTTTTACAGGGCCGGGGCTCGAATTTGATTTAGCGGGATTTGTCTCTGACGGCGACACCGTTACCCTCACCGGCAATACAGAAAATGGCTGGTACGAACTCGTAGACGGCAACTGGATCTACGGGGAATATCTCAGCCTTTAACCCATCGACGCTAAGGTTCGTCAGTGGCGATCCAGCCGTAGCGACAAGCCCGACCGGATTTCGCTAACCTGGTCAAGGGATTACTCATGGGAATTAGCGAGATGGATAAACTGGCCGCACTCAGAGCACTGTTTGCCGATATGGATCGAGCTCTGATTGCCTATTCGGGAGGCATTGATAGCACTTTGATCGCCCAAGTCGCCTATGACGTACTAAGCGATCGTGCCTTGGCTGTCACCGCTGACTCCCCCTCGCTCATGCCGGAAGATCTCGAGGATGCCAAAACCCAGGCCATTGCCATTGGGATCACCCACGAAATTGTGCAAACCCATGAAATGGATAATCCCCACTACACCAGCAATCCGGCCAATCGCTGTTACTTTTGCAAGAGCGAACTTCACGATACGCTCAAACCCTTAGCCTTAAAACGCGGTTATCCTTACGTGGTTGATGGCGTCAATGCCGATGACCTCCATGACTACCGACCGGGCATTCAAGCGGCTAAAGAGCGGGGAGCGCGATCGCCCTTAGCCGAAGTTGGCATCAGCAAATTAGAAGTGAGGGAAATATCGCGATCGCTAGCCCTACCCTGGTGGGATAAACCAGCGCAGCCCTGCTTAAGTTCCCGCTTTCCCTATGGCGAGTCCATTACTCCTGAGAAGCTGCAGCGGGTTGCTCGGTGTGAGCGCTATCTACGTCAGCTCGGACACCGCAACCTGCGGGTGCGCTCAGTCGGCGACACTGCACGCATTGAGTTGCCACCAGCGGAGATCGTTGCCTTTGTGCAGTCTACAGATTTGCCCGCTTTAGTCACGGCCTTCCAGACCTTTGGCTTTACCTATGTCACCCTCGATTTAGAGGGCTATCGCAGCGGCAAACTCAACCAGGTCTTAAACTTACAGCCCGCAGCAATGTAAAGTGCGCGGTGTGACAGTTCAACTAGGAATCATTGAGCCGCCGCCATCGTCCGCAGCACCACCGACGGATCAACCCAGCTGCCCTGATACTTCATCCCCCAATGCAGATGGGGTCCAGTGGTGCGCCCAGTCATTCCCACCCGGCCAATCCGCTGGCCACTTTTGACCCTATCTCCCTGGCGAATTTCAACCCCACCGGCTTTGTCGACCAGCCAGCGATCGCCATCCATCTCAATCACCACATGGCCCTGCATATGACAATAAATATGCAACCACCCGTGGGACTCAATCACCGCACTTGTGCCGCAGGCCGTGTCATCAGACACCTCGACCACCGTCCCCTCCCACCAAGCGCGAATATAGCTCCCCATGGGAGCGGCCAAATCGAGGCCATAATGAAACCGTCGCCCGCCATAGGGATGATTTCGATAGCCAAAGGGGGATGTGTAAGCCACAAACTGCTCTACCGGAAAAGACGCTGACTGCCAAGGGGTTTTTGCCGAAGTTGGGGCAGCTAAGGTCTCAGTCTGCGCCTCCTGCGCTTCTACCCAGGGTGGCTGTTGCAGCATTTCAGCCCCACCCCAAATGACGCCGCCCAATAACATCAAACCCAACAGCCCCGCCCCGAGCCTACGGCGTCCCTGAGGTTGCAGTTCGCTCTTAACTGTGAGCTGACTGGAGGGAGGTGCAGCAGGGAGTGCTTGCCCCCCGTAATGACGAGAATACGGTTGCCCAACCTCCCGAGCAGTCCTCTGGGATAAGTCCGGAGTAATTGACGACAGCTTCATAACTCAACAGCCTTCAAGACAGAAAACAGTATTTTTGTACTATATCCTCAAATTGTTCGATATGATCACTCGGACTAAAAAGTCCGCTATTGCCCACGTGCCATCAACTGTCTAAGGAATTTTGCCTCAAGATTTGGTTTCAGCTTTGCGAGTTTGATATTTCTCCTTAAAAACTGCTTGGCGGTCTTTGTGGTCGACAATCGGCTTGGCGTAACCTGCGCGATCGCGCTCCCCTTCAGAAATTTTTCCGGTGACAAGGGGGGCGGTGTCTAAGTGACGAATTTCGGGTACCCATTGGCGAATGTACTCCCCCTCCGGGTCATACTTTTGGCCTTGACTCGCGGGGTTAAAAATCCGTAGTGGCTTAGGGTCCATACCGCTAGAAGCGCTCCACTGCCAGCCCCCATTGTTGGCTGATAGGTCCCCGTCAAAGAGCTTCTGCATAAAGTATTTTTCACCCCAGCGCCAGTCGATAATCAGGTCTTTGGTCAAAAAGCTCGCCACAATCATGCGGCAGCGGTTGTGCATCCATCCAGTTTCATTGAGCTGGCGCATCGCTGCATCCACAATCGGGTAGCCGGTCTGCCCCGCACACCAAGCCTGAAAGTGGTCTTCATTATTCAGCCAAGGAAAATCCTTGAGGTGCTCACGGTAAGGGCCGTCAGCCAGTTCGGGGAAATAGTACATCACGTGCTGGTAAAACTCCCGCCAAGCTAACTCTTGCTGCCAAGCTCTCACATTGTCTCGCGTTTCATCGCTGCGGCAGCGGTTGTAAGTCGCCTCGGCCGCAGCCCAAACAGTGCGAATGCCGATCGCCCCAAACTTGAGGGCAGCACTCAGTCGCGATGTCCCGTCAATGGCTGGAAAGTTGCGCTGTTCATCATATTCGGTCACCTGCCGCTCATCGTCACAAAACTGTTCGAGCTGCTGCTGCGCAGCCCATTCTCCCGGCTCTAACGGCAGTGGCACCTCCCACTCAAACCCCAAGTCGGTAGCCGAGGGCAGGGCAATAGCCCCAGCCTGTTTGGCTTGCGCCTGCACCTCATCTGGCAACCCTTCAGCTGTTTCTAAGGTGGCCGCTGGGTCAGCCTTAGCCTGCTGAATCCAGTTTTTCCAAAAGGGGGTGTATACGGTGTAAGGGGTTTGGTCAGTCTTGGTCAGGACTGTTCCCGGAGCCTGCAACAGCTGATCCCAAAAGGTGGTCTTGATTTCAATACCGGCTTCTTTGAGGGCAGCGGCGACCTTCGTATCGCGATCGCGCGAATAGGGCTCGACCCCACGGTTCCAATAAACCGCCGTGGCCTCAATGGCCTGCGCCAAAGCCGGAATGCCTTGCTCGGGCTGAGCTTTAATCACCAACAGCTCACTCCCCGCTTCGGCATAGCGGCGCTGCAGCTCCTTCAGACAGCCCATCATGTAGCTCACCCGAGCCGGGGCCACATCGTCACTTTCCAAAATATGGGGATCTAGGCAAAACAGCCCAGTCACCTGCGGCGACCGGGCTCGGGCAGCGGCAAGGCCCACGTTGTCACTCAGCCGTAGATCTCGACGATGCCAAAACAGAATGCGATCGGCCACGCTTCCCCCTTTACTCCTGATATCTAACACGAGGCTTTCAGTTCAGTATAGGAAGCGCTGAGCATCTCAACCGCCATGTTAGGACCGCTGGCCGCCCTTGAGGAGTGTGCTCCTCCTGTAGATATAAATTAATGATCCATTTGGTCCAGCTCGCTTTACAACCCATACAATAAAAGATAAGACTGTATATATCGCTACAGTTTCGAGACCACTCCCAGTCTTAACAAATTGTTTTTGGAGAAAACACCATGAAACTCTCTTACCGCGGCCATGACTACGAAGCCCATCTCTCCTCACCTCAAGAGCAAAATGTTGAAGAGATTGGCACCTATCGAGGCGCTCGCCTAACTCGCAAAAAGTTTGCTGCACCCTCCCATGAGCATGGCAAAGTGCAGCTTACCTATCGCGGGGCCAAATACTCCCATGACCTGTAAGGAAGCTAAAGCGCGGTCGGTACGCTAACGCCCGAAATTGATTGAGGGATCCCCCAAAAGTAGAGCCTGAACAAGTTCAAGCTCTACTTTTTGCTTTAAATATCATGGCAGCAGGCAACATTTCTAGCTATCGACTGCCTGGGGCCAGCACCTGAGAAGCACCGACCGAGAAACCCTGTGAGATAGGACTTGATGGCTCCATAGAATCCTGAAAAACCAGTCGGCGACATATGCGAGAATTGAGCTGCGATGGGCAGGCATCGGAACGCATGTGGTCCACAACGCTTCCGTCCCCGCTGTTTCCATGGATTCAATGAACTGATTACTAAGCTTGCGTCATGGTTGGCGACACGACTCAAAAAAGACGCTACGCCGTTATCGGTGCAGGAGCAATTGGCGGATATTATGGGGCCTGTCTGCAAAAGTCTGGGCAGGATGTCTACTTTCTCTTACACAGCGATTTCGCCGTCGTTCAGCAGCACGGGCTGAGGGTGGATTCCGTTGCGGGTGACTTTGTCTTGTCTGACGTCCAGGCTTATCGCACCACCACTGATATGCCTACCGTGGATGTTGTCATCATTGGGCTCAAGACAGTTCATAATCTGACGCTATTGCCTCAGCTCCTCCGGCCACTACTTAACCCAGGGACCGTCATTCTTACCCTGCAAAACGGTCTCGACATTGAAGCTGATATTGCCGCGGCGGCGCCCCATCAGACGATTTTGGGCGGACTGTGCTTTATTTGTTCGAATAAAATTGGTCCGGGCCATATTCATCACCTCGACTATGGCAGCATTTTGCTAGGTGAATATAGCCCCCAGCAGGCCCCAGTTCCGATTTCAAATCAGTTACGAGCGATCGCCCAAGACTTTACCCAAGCCGGGATCACCATCGAAGTGACTGACGACCTCTACCTGTCTCGCTGGCGCAAGCTCTTGTGGAATGTACCTTTCAACAGTCTCTCAGTCATTCTCAACGCAACCACTGACGCCATGATGGCGGATGCGAATGCGCGGCAGCTAGCGACCGATTTGATGCATGAAGTCGTCACAGCCGCGAACGCTTGCGGGCGACGAGCAACACCGGAGGGCGATCGTACCCTCCCGCCTGAGCTCATTGACAAGATGCTGGCCCGAACTGCCACCATGAAGCCTTACCGCACCAGCATGAAAATCGACTTTGATGCCGGTCGCCCATTAGAAATCGAGGCGATCGTCGGCCACCCCCTCCGAGCGGCGCAGCGGGTGGGGGTGGACACTCCCCGGATGGATATGCTGTATCACCAGCTCAAGGCGCTCGACGCTCGTAACCGGGCAGAAGAGCACGGCTAGCTGTGTCATGGCCGCACGTTGACGCGGGTACCTGTGGGAAAAAAATCGGCCATTTATGAGAGTCGATGGGGAAACTGAATGAAATCTGGGGGAACTGCTGGGGTCAGCCAAACGCCATTTTCCGAAAGGAAGAAGGCAAAGCCAGCCTGAAACATGGCATCAGCTTTGACCTTGAGAACAACGGCATGACCATGACGCTGACCCACCCGAATTGCTGTGAGCTCATCAGCAGCGAGATGAACATGCTGACGATTGCCTGGGAGCAGGCCCTGAGCGCGAATGGATGACAAAAATCGACTCGCCGTGCCGTGAAACAAAACCGGCGGCGGGGATTCTGAAATTAGGTTCAGGTCAACCTCCAGGGAATGGCCTTGGTTAGCACGGATTTGGGTGCGATCGCCATTAAAGGCAAATCGCTGCTTTTCGTCCTTGCGGACGATGTCCGCCAGCAGAGCTGCGGAAAGGGGAATACCGTGTTGGTTAACGAGTTCGATAAGGTCTTCGACATTGGCCCAGCCACTGGCATCCAGCTGCAAACCGACGACTTGAGGCTTATGCCTCAAAATTAAGCTCAAAAACTTACTGAGTTTGACTAAGTGTTTATCCATTGCACAAAAACGGTGAAAGGCTGGATAGCCGTCAGTTTGTAAGATTAATACCGATTCTGCCTGAAAGCATTACAGATTGAGGCTCCCTCGCTGTTGCCGCTCCCTTTAAGGGGGCTATTCCTCACCTGCATTTTGCTGCCCTTTTGCAAGGGATTGGGGGGGATCATCCCAGTAAATGCATCTGTCATCCCGTTTCAGAGAGTTCGTATTAATCATGCCAGGGCGATCGCGTCCTATGGAGTCCATCATTGGCAGGGGCGATTAGGTTGACCGCTGCCCAATGTTGGCAGTTGCTGCCCCCTCGTCCAGCGGAGCAGCCTCGAACACAACTGGTTGGTATCAGCGTTTCACCAATCGGCGCCTGATAGGGTCAAGATCGCCATACTGCACTCAAGCCTCTGCGGTCGAGGCTGAGTGTAAGCAATCTTATCGCTGCAAGGTCGACTAATCTGCTCATGAGATCACTCGACCCTCAGGGAAGCCAGGGTTTGAGGGACATCGAGGGCGATGAAGCGATCCACGGCCTGATACATCCAGTGGAGGGGCAGTTTAGGATCGGCATTCGTTTTTTGAAATCCTAGCGCTAGGGCCAACTCGGTGTAGCTGGGATGAATAATGAGCGTATACATATCCATCAGATTGGGAAAATCTTGTTGCATCGCCGTCAAAGTCTCCTGCGCATCCTGCACAAAAACGGTGCGGCAGGTAGACGGACAAGCGGGAGCCACCATAAAGCTACGCACAAAAACAGCCCGGCAGGTTAAGTCACCGGGTCTTGACATTTTGAAAGGATCTTCAGCAGCAACTTGGCTGAGGTGCAATCCCTGACTGGGCGGCTCAAAGAATTTGATTTCAGACCCCCGTTGGGTGGGATACAGTGCATAGAACCCCACCGGATTTTGGTTATCGCTACGCCTTAGCACCCGGAGCCCGCGACCGTATTGCTCAGCCCAATCGCGCAGAATATTGGCAATGCGATAGGGGACAGCATCCGTGTTGCGGCTCAGCCAGTTGTAGTTAGTCGCCAGCAAATTAGCAATGGGCACCGCGTCACAACGAGGATCGAAGGCATCGGGCTGCACTAATGGCGCAGCCTCTAGAGACGCTGTCACTCGCAGCTCTGGCAACGGCAAGATTTCAATCTGGGTGCTGTTGCCGTCAAAATGTTTGCGAATCAGTCCTAGGGCCACGAGCTTGTCCAGCATCATGCCAGCGGAGCGATCGCTCCCCTGATCGCGGTCGCTGTAAAACACAGCAGCAGCTTCGCGGCAGCTACAGGCCGTCCATCCCTGAGGTACCGTGAGGGTCTCTAAAGGCCGCTGTCGGCGATCGCCCCGCTGCTGCGCCTGTTTCAACAGCAAATAGAGCCACAGTCGTAAAAAGCAATCAGCCCGTCGCCGCGTCATGCCCACTCGGCCCATAATCAGACCCAGGTGCTGTTGATACAAATGGTCGGAAATTGACCCACGCAGTTCTTCGAGGTCATGAAAAAGCAGGACCGACATGGCAACTCAGATAAAAAGTTACAAGTCAACTCAAATGTCTAAAACTCAGGGATCAGCGATTCCTGACCTTAGCACCAGGCAGGCGAGCTCCCTGACAGCGTACAATCCCTCTCAGCTGGCACTCGCGATGCCTTGACAATAGATAGGACACATTTAAGCAGGTTGCCTCTAATTTAGCGGTAGCGGGCCCTAGATACTGTCACTTGTGTGCCACTAATCAGGACAGTTCTTGAGGTCAACGCTCAACCATGAGGATGGGACGCTGAAAAATCTCATCACCGGGGCAGCAACTCCACGCGTTGCTGCTTACCGGGGAATCTCCATCAAAAGTTGTCTCCCGCCGTTTTACAAAGCACGATATACTCCGGAGCGTGTAAATGGGATTAGGTGGGAGAAAGGTCATGACCAGGAAGCTGGCCGTCGTAGTGCTCGCAGCTGGCAAAGGCACGCGGATGAAATCGGCTCTGCCTAAGGTACTGCATCCCCTGGGGGGGCGATCGCTGGTGGAATGCGTGCTCGATAGCCTGGCGGAGATTGACCCAGCGCACCGCTTAGTAGTTGTCGGTTACGAAGCCGGACAAGTTCAACGAGCCCTCAGTCATCTTGACGGCCTCACCTTTGTAGAGCAAACCGAACAGCTGGGGACAGGCCACGCTGTACAACAAGTCCTACCACATCTACAAGGCTTTGAAGGGGATTTACTAGTACTCAACGGTGACGTGCCGCTGTTGCGCCCCTCTACACTGCGGCAGATGCTAGAAGCCCACCAAAGTCACCAAAACGAAGCGACCTTATTAACGGCTCAGTTTGCTGACCCGACCGGCTATGGTCGAGTCTTTTGCAACGACGACAACATTGTGACGGAAATCATTGAGCACCGCGACTGCACCGAGGCGCAGCGCCAAAATCGCCGGATCAACGCGGGCGTTTATTGCTTCGACTGGTCAGCCCTCGCCAAAATATTGCCCGAGCTCAAGGCCGACAACGACCAGCAGGAATACTATTTGACAGATGTGGTCAAAGATATGTCCCCGGTAATGGCGGTCGATGTTGCCGATGCCCATGAGATTCAGGGCATCAATAACCGTAAACAATTAGCCGATGCCTACAGCATCCTACAGAACCGGATCAAAACTGACTGGATGATGGCCGGCGTCACCTTCTTAGAGCCGGCGACCACCACGATCGATGTCACTGTGAAAATCGCAGCGGATGTCGTGATCGAGCCCCAAACCCATCTGCGGGGGCAAACGGTGATTGGGGCCGGTAGCCGGATTGGTCCAGGCGCGCTGATCGAAAACTCACGAATTGGTCGCGAAGCCACCGTACTGTACTCCACCCTCACCGATAGCCAAGTTGGCGATCGCGTTCGCATCGGCCCCTATGCCCATCTGCGGGGACAGGCGGTAGTAGGCGACAACTGTCGCATTGGCAACTTTGTAGAAATCAAAAAGTCTCAACTCGGCGATCGCGTCAACGTGGCTCATCTGTCTTACCTCGGAGATGCGACCCTGGGCGAGCAAGTTAACGTCGGAGCTGGCACCATCACGGCCAACTACGATGGCGTAAAAAAACACCCCACGGTGATTGGAGATCGCACCAAAACAGGCTCCAACAGCGTTTTTGTGGCACCCGTCACCGTGGGTGCTGATGTGACGGTGGCCGCCGGTTCCGTCGTTACCAAAGATGTGGATGACGATGCGTTGGTCGTCGCTCGGGCCAAACAAAGCACTATTCCTGGCTGGCGCTCCAAGCGTTACGCCGAGGGCGACACCCCCTCATAGCTCGACTTGTCAACAAGCTTTAATAGAACTCTGCTCCCGTGGGAATTATCAGCTTTGTAAAAGCACGCTCTCATGGGTCAGCTATGGACTCTCCCGTCAGCTAGCCCCGTCGTATACTGCCCATATGACGCTCATTTCACCTACATTCTTATGCTCCAGGCCGTACTGTTCGACCTTGATGGCACCCTAGCCAACACTGACCCGATTCATACCCAAGTCTGGCGCGAAATTTTAGAACCCCACGGCTACACTGTCGATGACGAGTTCTTTAAGGAAAAGATCAGTGGTCGTCTGAATGAGCACTTGATCAAGGAGTTGCTACCCCAACTCTCAGCAGCCGAAGGCGAACAGCTCGCGGTGGATAAGGAGGCGCACTTTCGGGAGCTTGCGGCCTCTGACCTGGGTCGGATGCCTGGCTTTGACGAACTCTATCGGTGGATTCAAAGCCAGTCGTTAAAAACCGGCGTAGTGACCAACGCCCCCCGAGCCAATGCTGAGTTTGTGCTCAAGGTACTGGAGCTAGAAACCGCCTTTGACTTTGTGCTGATTGCCGGCGAATTGCCCCGTAGCAAGCCAGATCCGTTACCGTACACCACCGGGCTTGACCGGTGCGGGGTAGCCGCCGCAGAGGTGATCGTGTTCGAAGATTCTAAAACAGGCATTCAATCCGCCGTCGCCGCCAAAATCTCTACGGTTGGAGTCGCGTCAACCCATGAGCCTGATGTGCTCTACAGCTACGGCGCGAGTCTGGTGATCAAAGAGTTCAATGACGCTCGTCTGCAAAAGTTGGGTCTGCTGGTATCGCGTTAGAGCGACTCTGGATCGATGCCTGGGTTGAAGTAGATGCCCATATTGACTCCAAAGAACCAGTCTTGGCGATCGCTCCCAATCATCGCCAAGATAGCTTCCAGCAGATTGGGAATCAGGTTTTGCAATACGCTTCGTGAAGCCCTGCGGTCTACATTATCCACCGGGGGTTTTGCCTGAGTCGGGCAACTCAGCAGAGGAGGGTAGGCACTGCTTGGGGGCAAGCTTCAAAATCATGGCTATCGCGAATCAGACCAGTTGACTTGATTTTAGCGACTGGGGCGTTGGCGCTAACCTATTCAGAGGGTAATCGCTTGAACAGGCTTGAGTTTGGAGTCGGAGTGAAAAGAACAGTCTTTCTACGCTCATACACACTGTTACTTGTGCAGCTAACAAGTTAACCCTGGACTATGAAACGTTTTCTTAGTTAAAGATATTGCAGCCTGTTTATAAGACTTCATGTCCATTACTAATAAATAGCATGCGGAAGCGCAAAAATGCTGCGGGTCTTAAATCCCCATCAATATAGAATGCAACTGCAAGATGTATTTGATTGAAGCTAGCGGCCTGCCTAGTTATATCTTCTAACTAAGTTTTTACTCTGTAACTGGGCATGCAGCTTTTTCAGGATAGTCTACCTGAGAAATTTTCCAATTGCCATTATGCAAATTGAATCTAACATATGCG
>JBHJHA010000001.1:0-3029 GCA_050331235.1 Leptolyngbyaceae cyanobacterium | reverse complement strand
CCAGTGAGGCTCAAACACTTGACAAAAGTCATCGATATGACAAAACAGCTCTTCTAAACTGAGCATAGGAGGGCTCCGCTGAACTTCTTTTCTTCGTTTCAGCTTACGAGAGCCCTTCTTTCCTTAGACCGATCTCAGGTTTGATTACGGTCTCACCATTTTTGAGCATATTGGCGATCGCCGCTGTCTCGGCGCAAAGCCATAAGCCAAAGGACATAGTGTATCAGTGGCCTCGCTGCAAAACTAACTGGCTCCTGATGGACCCAGGAGCTCAATTACTGAACGGATTTTGGACCTGTTTAAGCAGTTCATAAAACGGGTCCCAGTCATTTTCAGCCACGATGGGTTCCCAAATGGCTTCGATTTCTGGTCTTAGCAGTACGGTCTGAGGGTTGGTCTGTCGCAGCCGGGCAGACATGGCCGCGATCATCGCTGGCGTTTGAGTTGTCAGCGCTTGATGATATAGCGATCGCCATTGGGCAAGCAAGTCTTGAGCGGCAGCATCTGAGGCTTGCATCGTGGGGCCAAAAATTTGATCAGCGGCATGAATCCATTTAGGAGAAAACTGGTTTGCCAGCTCGCCAAAGAAAACGTGATAGCCGACTCGTACTGAGTGCAAAAAATCCAGCGTTTGCGTAACCAAGTCGGAGCCCAAGGGCTCGGGTAAATCAGCAAACCCGAGTTTTTGCAGCATCCGCTGGGTGTAATGCTGCGAATACAAGGTGTCAAAACGCTCTAGAGCTGTATCTAGCTGCGCTTGGGGCATCAAGCGCTGAAGTGGCTTTTGCAGCATTTGCAGGTTGAGCTTGCAGATACCAGGCTGATTGCGAAAGCAATAGCGGCTGGAATAATCGAAGTAAGCCGCTGTGAATTTTGGGTCGTAGTTGTCGATAAAGGCGTAAGGGCCATAGTCGAAGCTTTCACCGGTAATCGACATGTTGTCAGTGTTCAACACGGCATGGCAAAAGCCGACGGACATCCACTGGGCGGCTAGCTTAGCCGTGCGATCAACCAGTTCGGTGTAAAACTGCTGGTAGCGATCGCGGCGATCAGTTTGGCCTTTTGCCTGGGGATAGTAATACTCAATGACATGCTCTAGTAGCCGCTGAATTAAATCGGTACGGTCGAGATAATCCAGTCTCTCAAACGTGCCAAACCGAATGTGAGAGCGGCTGAAGCGGACCATGACTGACGATCGCGTGGGTGACGGTTCATCGCCGCGAAACAGTTGCTCACCCGTTTCAACCAGACTCAGGGTGCGAGAGGTGTTGACCCCGAGAGCATAGAGCGCTTCGGCCGCCAGCACTTCGCGGACACCGCCTTTAAGAGTTAGCCGACCGTCTCCCCCTCGGGAATAAGGGGTAGTGCCCGACCCTTTGGTGCCAAGGTCATAGAGATCGCCCTGAACGTCTTGGACCTGACCGTATAAGAACCCTCGGCCATCGCCTAAAAATGGGTTGTAAGCGCCGAACTGGTGGCCGTGATAGCGCAGGGCTAGAAAGGGCGATCGCCCTTGAAATTGGCCAAATGCCTCAATAAAGTGCTCGTCGCTGACGGTGGCTGGTTCTAGCCCTAGCTGCTGCAGAATGTCATCATTCCGGAACCGGAGCAGGGTTTGAGGAAACTCCGCGGCCGCCACGATGTCGTAATAATCATCACCAATAGAGGCGATCGCCGGGACGTAATCCAGCGTCAGTAGCGGGTTAACCGCCGAATTAACGGTCATACGGGAAAACTAATTTTTCTTTTCAAGGATGTCAGAAAAGTGTACGGGCTAAAAGGGCTTTTGGCTTAGTGGGGCAAAAAACTTTTGATAGTCTCATGCTGAGAATCTGATCACTTTTGCGAACTCAATGCGAGTCTTTAAGAGCCGATTTCTAAAGAAAAGTTAAAACAACTAAGAGTGGCCGAAGCATTCCCCTGTCGCCTGATCAGGGATGGATTCATTGAGCATGCACTTCCCGCTATTTCCTCTGTCCTTTACTCAAAAGCACTACCCGGGCGTTTACATGGTTTATCAATAGTGAGGCGATCTCATTTACCTTCGAGCATCGTCGCCGCTGCGCAAACGGGCCAGCCTAGGTCAAAATAAACGTGTACTGGCGGATGGAAATTTATGTTCGGCACATTCCAGCAAACGACGTTGCGGGTTGAGGTGGATGCCCCGGCGACGGTAATTCGCGATAGTCTGCTACAGCCTCGTCAGTTTCAGCAGTGGCTGTGGCCTCAAACGTTTTCGATTGGGTTGCCCAGTGTGTTGGAAAAGGACACTACTTTTACCAGTTATTTGGGACCGGTCAAAGTGCAGCACCAAGTGAGTGAGTTGACAGCCAACAGTCTCGCTTTTTTGCTGTGGGAGGGGGTCGACGGCTTTCATGAATGGTGCTGGGGCGACGAATGGGTTCAATCTCGGATCGAAGGGGTTTCCCTGATGCCGATTAATTTGGGGCAAAGTCTCACCCTGATGCGTCTGCAGCGTCACTTGGCCCAGCAGTCGACCGTAGCCTAGGCCGCGATTGCTGAATCATCAGAGGAGAGCATTCTGGGCGATCGCCAAAAATTGGGCATAAAAATGTGCCATTGTAAGCTATCTTGAATAAGCGGTTCTTGTAATCCCTCTAAGCACCGTACTCTCTCCACGCGGATGTGGTGGAATTGGTAGACACGCACGCTTGAGGGGCGTGTGGCTTTGCCGTGCGAGTTCGAGTCTCGCCATCCGCATACTCGGTTGACTGACGAAGAATCCTACATCAATCGCGGAAACCGCGCCCCTAGTGAATTCGGGGGCAAGGTCGGGGACGGGTTCTCTGACCCTCTGTCAGGCAGCTATCCATTACACAAAAGTCGCTGTGTTCTTTGTCGGTTCAAGATTCCAGTCAGCGACTGTGGCAGTTTGACGGACTGTAGAACCTCCCCTAACCGCTCCTTGACAAGGCTGCCGCTTATACATAAGTTCCTGACTGACTGCTTCCAGCGGTTTAGCCCCCTAAATCCCCCAATGCTGGGGGACTTTGAACTCCGGTCTCCCC